>JADCEN010000009.1 GCA_020250175.1 Rhodobacter sp. | reverse complement strand
TGCGCATTCCCCGTCCGAGGGTCGGGAACTTGGCGAAGGATCGTGATCAATGACGGCATGGGTTCCTCCCTTAGGAACCACAAGCAGAATCCAATTCAGACCCAAGCGCTACCCCAAATCTTCAAATGCGATTCCCCTGCCAGAAACCCCGGTCTGGCCGCAAAAGCCATCCCCCACGGAACTGAAACGCTCCGGGCGGATGTGCCCGCACTTGCCGGGGTCGCTGCCCTGGGTCCGTGGCGGGAATGGTCCGGGCGCGGCCAAAGCCGCCCTGGCAGTCAGATCGCACGAACATCGCGCCATGCCCGTCCGATGCGGCCGGGCTCAGCAGCAGCGGGCGCATCACGTCCGGGGGCTGTGGGCCCATGCCACGCCACCGCCATGCCGCGTCATGATCCGGATGCGGGGCCGGGCCAGGGATCAGACCCAGACCTGACCGGGGTCGGGCAGGGGAATGGCATCAAGCAGCTCGCGCGTATAGGCCGCTTGTGGCGCGGCAAACAGCCGGTCGGTGGCCGCCTGTTCCGCGATGGCCCCGTGCTGCAGGACCAGAACCCGCGAGCACAGCCGGCGGATCACCGAAAGATCATGGCTGATGAAGGCAAGCGTCAGCCCAAGATCGGCCACCAGCCGTTCCAGCAGCCTCAGCACCTGGGCCTGGCTGGACACATCCAGCCCCGAGACGATCTCATCCGCCAGGATGAACTCCGGCTCCATCGCGATGGCCCGCGCGATGCCGACGCGCTGGCGCTGGCCGCCCGACAATTCGTGCGGATAGCGGGTGCGACAATCTGCGGGCAGGCCGACCTGATCCAGGGCCTGTGCCACCCGCCCCGCGATGCCGTCAAACCCGTGCAGCGCCAGCGGCGCGCCGATGATGGTGCCGATCCGGTGGCGCGGATTGAGCGATGACATCGGGTCCTGAAAGATCATCTGGAATCGCCGCCGCAAGGGGCGCAGACCATCCTGGCCCAGATGCGTGATCTCGGTGCCGTCGAAAATGATGCGGCCCCCGGTGGGTTCCAGCAGGCGCACCAGCGCGCGCCCCAGGGTGGACTTGCCCGACCCCGATCCGCCGACAATGCCCAGCACCTCGCCCCGGGCGATGTCAAAGCTGAGGCCCCGCAGAATCCCGATCTGCGGCGCCGCCCCCAGCAGCGGCTTGCGGCCAAGGTCCGGCAAGGACAGCCGCAGATCGCGCACCTGATAAAGATCAGCCATGCCGCCACCCCCGGTCGGCGGCATCGACCTGCGCCTGAATGCCGTCCAGCACCTGTCGGGGCACCGGAACAAGGGAACTGCCGGGGTCCGTATACTTCGGCGTCGCCGCCAGCAGGGCACGCGCATAGGGATGCGCGGGGGCGGGGAAGAAATCACGCACGGCCGTATCCTCTACCACCAGCCCGCCATAAAGCACCGTCAGGCTTTGGCAGACCTTGGACACAACCCCCAGATCATGCGTGACAAACAAGAGCGCGGTGCCGTGCCGCGCCTGCATGCCCGCAATCAGCCGCAGCACCTCTTTCTGCACGGTCACGTCCAGCGCGGTTGTCGGCTCGTCCGCGACGATCAGCTTCGGTTCGGCAGCAAAGGCCGAGGCGATCAGCACGCGCTGGCGCATTCCGCCGGACAGCTCGTGCGGATACTGGCGCAGCACCCGGTCGGGGTCGGTGATCTGCACTTCGGCCAGCAGGTCGCGCGCGCGGGACTGCGCCTTCGTGCGGCTCCAGCCCAGGATGTCGACCAGCCGGTCGGTGATCTGCGGCCCGATCCGGCGCGACGGGTTCAGCGCCGTCAGCGGGTCCTGCGGGATCAGCGCGCAGCTTGCGCCGATGCGCCGCCGCCGGTCGTCCGGGGCAAGGCGCAACAGGTCGGTCCCGTCCAGCAGGATCTCGCCCGACAGCACCTCGACCGCGCGCGGCAGAATGCCCAGCACCGCCTTGCCGATCATCGATTTTCCGGCACCGCTTTCGCCAACCAGCCCGCGCACCTCGCCCGCAGCCACCGACAGCGACACATCGCGCAGCAGACGGCCGGGTGCGCCCCGCACACGGGCCGACAGGTTGCGCACCTCAAGGAAACTCACCGCAGCACCGGATCGAAGCGGTCCTTCAACCCTTCGCCAAGCTGGCTGAAGCTCAGGACCGTCAGAAACAGCGTGATCAGCGGAAACACCAGCACCCACCAGGCCTGATGTACGCTTGTCCGCCCTTCGGCGATCATCCCGCCCCAGGTCGGATCATCGGTGGAAATCGACAGGTTCACAAAACTCAGGATCGCCTCGACAATCACGGCGATCCCCATTTCCAGCGTCAGCAGAACCACGATCATCGGCAGCACATTGGGCAGGATTTCGACCAGCATCGTACCCAACCGTCCACGCCCTGCCACCTGTGCCGAGGCGACGTAGTCCATTGCCGCCTGGGCCATTGCTTCGGCCCGTACCACGCGGGCAAACCGCGTCCAGTCGATGACCACGATGGCAAGGATGATCGCGCCCAGTCCCGGTCCGATCACCGCAATCAGCAGGATCGAAAACAGCACCGGCGGAAAGGCCATCCAGATGTCGATCAGGCGTGAAATCACGATATCCACCCAGCCGTGCAGGACGCCCGCCAGCAGGCCCAAAGCGGCCCCGATCAAGCAGGTGACCGTGCCCGCAACCAGCGCCACCGTCATCGCCACCCGCGCCCCGTGCAGAATGCGGCTGAGCACGTCACGCCCCAGACTGTCGGTGCCCAGCCAGTAGCCGGGTTCGGCCCCCTCCATCCAGAAGGGCGGCAGGCGGCCCAGAAACAGGTCCTGCGCCAGCGGGTCCTTCGGGCTGATCCAGGGGGCCAGCAGCGCCGCCAGACACAGCAGCGTCAGCCATCCCGCCGAAAGCCACAGCCGCAGCCCCACCCTGTGCCGCATCTGTCCGCGCCCGTCAGCCATGGCGCAGCCGGGGATTCAGGGCGGCATAGGCCAGATCGACGACCAGATTCACGCCTGTGAAGATCACCGCAAACAGGATCACGATGCCCTGGATCAGCGGCAGGTCGCGGTTGATCACCGCGTCGATTGCCATGTTGCCCAGGCCCTCATAGGAAAACATCCGCTCGATGATCACGGTGCCGCCGATCAGGAAGGTGAACTGCACCCCCACCAGCGTCAGCGTGGGCAGGATCGCGTTCGGCAGCGCCTCGCGGGTGATGACGTGGGTTTCGCTGTAGCCCTTGGTGCGGCTCAGCGTGACATAGTCCAGATGCATGGTTTCCTTCAGCGACTGCTTCAGCACCTGCCCGATGATCGCCGCCAGCGGGATTGCCAGCGCCAAAGCGGGCAACAGCATGTGCGAGACGATGTCCCGCCACAGGTCGAAGCGCAGGCGCACAAGGCTTTCAAACAGGTAGAAATCCGTCGTGAACGGCAACTCGATCGACGGGGTCACCCGGCCCGAGATATGGAACACCGGCCAAAGCACCCCGAACAGCAGGATCAGCACCAGCCCCCACAGGAAATCGGGCACCGAAAGCGCCATGCCATTGGCCACGTCGATGGCCGCCTCGCTGCGGGTGCCGCGCAGGCGCGTACCGGTCAGGGCGGCAAATCCGCCGATGAGGGTGGCGATGACCAGCGCCATGACCGACAGTTCCAGCGTGGCCGGAAGCCGACCCAGCACCAGCCCCAGCACCGGCTGGCGCGTGGTGATCGAGGTGCCGAAATCCCCCTGCAGCACGCCGCCCGCCCAGATCAGGAACTGCCGGAAGATCGATTTGTCCAACCCGTACAGCGCCGTCAGACGCGCCACGTCCTCATCCGTGGCACCGGGGGGAAGCATCATCGCAATCGGGTTGCCCGGTACGACGCGGATCACGACAAAGACAATCACGGCCACGCCCAGCAGCGTGACCGCAGTGGTCAGCAAACGCAGGATGACGGCACGAAAAAGCTGCATCACGGGGCAGGGGCCGCCCGCCTTGGGACGGCCCCCGTCAACCTCAGGCCCGCTTCATCAGTGCCGGCAGCAGCGCGCCCGAGGCATGCGGCGTCACCACCACGCCGGGGGCCACAAGGATCGGCTGCACATACTGGATCAGCGGAATCACCAGCGCGTTGTCGGCGATGTATCTGTCCACCGCCTTCCAGCCTTCGATGCGCTTGGCCTCGTCCGTCTCGCCCCACAGGGGGCCGATCATTGCGATCAGGTCTTCACCATCCCAGACCGAATGCGGCGAGGGGCCGAACATCGCAAACCCGGTCGAGGTGGTGGGGTCGCCCACCGCATTGCCCCAGTTGTAGAAGGCCGCAGGGGCCAGCTGATCCGCCCCGCGCAACTCGAAATGCTTGGCAATCTCGTAGACCTCGATCTCGGCTTCGATGCCCACCTTGCGCCACAGGCCGACAATGGCCTGGATCATCTCGTAATCCTTGGGCTTGAAGCCCTTGGTCGTCTGGATCTTGAACTTCACCGGGTTGTCGGGGCCGTAACCCGATGCCGCCAGAAGCTCGATGGCTTTCGCCTCGTTATAGGGCACCTTGATCGAGGGGTCGAAGGCAACATAGTCCGGCGTCTGCAGCGTGTCGATCGGCACGCCATAGCCCGACAGCAGCCGGTCCACGATCAGCTGCTTGTCGATGGCCAGTGCGGCGGCCATGCGCACATTCGGGTCGGTCATCACGTCGATATCGTTCAGGAAGATCATGCCGATGTCCGAAATCGGAACAGCCGTACCGCTCAGCGTGCCGCCCGCCTTCAGCCGGTCATATTCCTCATAGGGCATTTCCAGCGTGACATGGGCATTGCCGCTTTCGATCTCGGCCACGCGCGAGGCCGCGTCGGTCACGAATTTGATGGTCACCGTTTCGAACTCGGGCTTGCCGCCCCAGTAATTCGGATTGGCCTTCAGCCGGACAAAGGCGTTGCGCTCGAACTTCTCGACCATATAGGGGCCGGTGCCGATGGGGGCGGCCTCGAACCCTTCGGCACCGACCTTTTCGTAATAGGCCTTGGGCAGGACATAGCCGGTCAGGAAGCTCATCCATTTGAACAGCGTCGGGTCAAAGCGCAGCACATCGGCGGTGATGGTGTTGCCGTCGATGCTGAAATTGCCGATCGTGGACCAGACGAACTGAATGGGGTTGCCTGTGTCAGGATTGGCGGCGCGTTCCAGCGACCAGACCACATCCTCGGGGGTGAAGGGCGATCCGTCATGCCAGGTGACGCCCTCGCGCACCGTCATGCTGATCTTGGTGCGGTCCTCGTTCCAGCCCCATTCGGTGATCAGACCGGGCGCAAAGCTCAGGTCCGGGTTCTGGGCAATGAACATGTCGAAAACCGACTGGTAGATGCCCTGGATCGTCGGGTTGACGGCGCTGGGGCCAACGGTCGGGTCCCAGCTGGGCAGGGTGACGTTATAGGCGATGACCAGCTCGTCAATCGCCTGGGCGCGGGCGGGCAGGCCCGCAAACCCAAGGGCGACGGAAGCGGCGGAAAGTTGCAGCAGACTGCGGCGGTTCAGGTTCATGATGGTATCCCTATTGAAGTTTCTTTTTTGCATGCTCACACACCCGCCAGTTTGCGGGCAAGAAGAAAGCCGGGTCCGGCGCCGGTTCCGGCCCCGGGCCAGACGGCGGCGCCGGTCAGGTGCAGGTCCTTGATCGGGGTAGAACCGTCGGCCCGGCCCCGCAGCGGGCGGAACAGAAAATGCTGCGCCAGATGGTGGCTGCCGCACAGCTGGTCCCCGCCGACAAGATTGGGGTTCTCTGCTTCCAGCTCTGCCGGTGTCACGATGCGCTGCCCCAGGATTTTCGCCCGTGACCCCGGCGCATAGCGGTCAAGCAACGCCAGCGCCCGGTCGGCAAAGGGCGTGGCGGCTTCGGCCCAGTCGGTTGCCCCGATTTCCCCCGCCGCATCGCCCGTGATCGTGCCGGGGGCCATGCGCACCTGCAGCCACAGCACATGTTGTCCTTCCGGCGCACGCGACGGGTCGGCCACGGTGGGCTGCCCGACAACGATGACTGGCTCGTCCGGCAGCAGCCCCGCCTTGGCCTGGGCATAGGTCCGCGCCATCTGGTCCATCGACGGGGCCAGATGAACGTAAGCAAAGCGCTGCAGTTCCTGCCCCGCCGTCCAGTTAGGCAGACTCGCCATCGCCAGATGGATCATCATGGTTCCGGGCGCATGGGCGAACCGCGCCATGCCGGCGTCAAACCGCGCCTCGCCGGTCGGCCCCGCCAGCCGCGCCAGCGCGCCGGGGGCCACCCCGGCAATCACGACGCGCGAGGCCGTCATCTGCCGCCCGTCGGCCAGTTCAACCCCCGTGGCCCGCCCGCCCGAATGGACAATCCGCACCACCGGCGCGTTGCATTCCACCGTGCCGCCCCGTGCGGTGATGGCGGCCACCAGGGCCCGGACGACCGTGTCTGCCCCGCCCTTGCCCAGCACCATGCCGAAGCTTTGGTTCGCCATCCCCTCCAGATAGGGGAACATCGCCCCGCCCGCGACATCGGGCGCAAAATCCAGATGCATTCCCCAGGCGGCCAGCAGGGCGCGCACCCTGTCATCCTCGAAGGTCTCTGTCAGCCAGCCGCGCGGGGATGACAGCAGGAAACGGATAAAATCAAGCGTGCCGCCCAGACCCTTGGCGCGCAATGTCCTGAGCATGAAAAATCCCAGCGCCCGCCTGTGCATCGGGCTGCCCAGAAGCCCGAACAGATGCGGGGCCTCGCCGGGAAAGGCGGCGGCCAGCCGCGCCCAGGTTTCGGCATCGGCAGGGGACGCCGTTGCCAGCCGCGCCGTGGTTTCGGCCAGATCGGTGGTCACGCCCAGCCAGCTTCCATCCGCAAAGACCGAGGCGAAAGGGGCGGAAACCGGTACGAATTCCAGGCCGTGCCGCTGCAATTCCGGCCCGTATGCCTTGAAAAACGGCGACCCGGCAAACAGCGACAGGTTCATCGCCGCCCAGTCATGCCGAAATCCGGGAAGGGTACAGTCACAGGTCTTTACCGCACCGCCCGCCACCGGGGCCTGTTCGAACAGGGCCACCCGCCAGCCCTTGGCCGACAGATGCAGCGCCGCGGCAAGCGTGTTGTGGCCCGCCCCGATCAGGATCGCGTCATAGGCCCCGGTCATTCCGCCCCACCGCTGTTCATGCCGGGATATTTGCAAACGCATTTAATTCTGTCTAGCATGATTCACGCACCGGGCCGCAGACCCGGACAGATCAGGGAGAGTGTGATGACCGCAGCGAATGTTCTTGAAAGCCTTGGCGTGATGCTTCTGTCGGGCGGGATCGAGGTGGTGGATTGCTCGGGCACGCTTGGCCCGTCGACACCGCTTCTGAAACTGCCGCCGGATTTCGCCAGGGACACGCCGAAGATCGAGATTCACCGGATCAGCGAATATGATCAGGACGGTCCGTTCTGGGCCTGGAACTGGCTGAAGCTTGGCGAGCATTCCGGCACCCATTTCGATGCGCCGCGCCACTGGATCACCGGCAAGGACCATGCCGATGGCTCTACCGACACGCTGCCGGTGCAGCGCCTTGTGGCCCCGGTCAATGTGCTGGATTTTGCCGCCGACTGTGCCGCCAACCCCGATTTCCTGCTGACCATCGACCATGTGAAGGCGTGGGAAGCCCGGCATGGCACGATCAATGCGGGCGAATGGGTCGTGCTGCGGTCCGACTGGGACAAGCGTGCGCATGACGAAAACCTGTTCCTGAACGCGGACGAGACCGGCCCGCACACTCCGGGGCCGACCGCCGAGGTGATCGATTATCTGATCGGCAAGGGCATTGTCGGCTGGGGCAGCCAGTGCATCGGCACTGACGCAGGCCAGGCCGGTGGCATGACCCCGCCCTTCCCGGCGCACAACCTGCTGCACAAGGCCAACCGCTATGGCCTGGCCAGCCTGGCCAATCTGGACAGGCTGCCGCCCAAGGGGGCGATCCTGATTGCGGCCCCCCTGAAGATCGAACGCGGCACCGGCTCTCCCATCCGGGCGCTGGCGCTGGTTCCGAAGGGCTGACGGGTGGCCGTCGATCACGTCATCATCGGGTCCGGCATCAACGCGCTGGTCGCGGCGGCGCTGCTGGCCCGAAAGGGCGACCGCGTGCTGGTGCTGGAACGGGAAGACCGGATCGGCGGCTGCATGATCACCGATGAGGTGACCCTGCCCGGCTTCCGGCATGACGTGATGGCGGCAACTTTTGTCCTGTTCCTGACCTCGCCCGCCTATGCGGCGCTGGCCGAAGACCTGGCGCGTCACGGGCTGGAATTCTGCCATACGGCACAGCCGACCGCCGTGCTGCGCCCGGACGGATCGGCCCTTGTGCTGACCACCGATCGGGCACGCAACATGGCGGCGCTGAACGCGCTGGCTGCGGGCGATGGCGACAGGCACGCCGCCGACGTCGGCGCGATCGAGGCCGAAGCGCCCTTTCTGTTTGCGTTACTGGGCGGGTCGCTCTGGTCCTGGGGGACGGCGAAGCTGCTGTTGCGCCAGATGCGCCAGCGCGGGGCGCGCGGATTGCTGGCCTGGTTCGGCGCGGCACTGGCCCCGGCGCGCGGCTGGCTGGGAACCTATCACAGCCCGCTGGCACAGGCGCTGTGGGCACCCTGGGTCCTGCATACCGGGCTGACCCCGGAAAGCGCCTATTCCGGCAAGATGGGCCGGGTCATTGCCTTTGCGCTGGAAGCCGCTGGGGCGCCGGTGGTCAAGGGCGGGGCAGGGCAGGCCGCCGCCGCCTTCCGCCGCCTGATCGAGGCGCAGGGCGGCGCAATCCGCACCCGCGCGGATGTGGACCGGATCACGCAGCGCGACGGGCGCGTGACCGGCGTGGTGCTTGCCGGCGGTGAAACCATCGCGGCGAAATCCGTGCTTGCCTCGGTTGCGCCGGGGCAGTTGATGCACCGGCTTCTGCGCGACGTGAACCTGCCCGAAGACCGCGCCGCAGCCGCCACCTTCCGCCACGGGCGCGGCAACTTCCAATTGCACTATGCGCTGGACCGGTCCCCGGAATGGCTGACACCGGGTCTGGACGATGTCGCCCTGATCCACCTGGCCGACGGCATTGACAGCGTGTCGAAATCCGCCAACGAGGCGGAACGCGGCCTGCTGCCCGTCACGCCGACGATCTGCGTGGGCCAGCCCCACCGGCTGGACCCCACCCGCGCCCCGGACGGCAAGGCGGTGCTCTGGCTGCAGATCCCCGATGCCCCGCGCGTCATCAAGGGCGATGCGGCGGACGAGATTGAAACCACCCCCGACTGGACCGACGCCACGCGAGAGGCCTTTGCCGACCGGATCGAGCGCATCCTGTCGCGGCATATCAAGGGGTTTGACCGCATCAAGCGGGCGCGCCGCGCCTGTTCCCCGGCCGATCTGGCGGCGATGAACATCAACCTTGTCGGGGGCGATCCCTATGGCGGGGCCTGCGCCATTGACCAGTTCTTCCTCTGGCGGCCGTTCAGCCACTCGACCAACGGCACCTTCGCCCTGCGCGGGCTGCGCCACATCGGTGCCTCGACCCATCCCGGTCCGGGTCTGGGCGGCGGATCGGGCTATCTGGCGGCAAAGGCGCTGGGTGCATGACGGATCAGCGCCGCATCGCGGGCCTGCCCGGTTTGGGCGAGATCGGCCTGGGCAATTTCGCGCCCTATCTGATGAACCGCATCATGGGCCGCTACAACGCCAGCCTGCGGGCCGATTTGGCCGGGCTTGGGCTGAGCACGCCGAAGATGCGGGCGCTGGCGGTCCTGTCGGTGATCGACGCGCCCTTGATCCGGGAACTGGCGGTCTATGCCGTGGTTGAACAATCCACCCTGTCGCGCGCCCTCGATCAACTGGCAGGCGAAGGCCTGATCCAGCGCGAAACCGATGCCGGTGACAGTCGGGCGACCCGCGTTCACATCACCGAAACCGGTCGCGCCGCCTTCGAGGCGATGTGGCCAAAGATGGCCGCCGCTTACGCGCGGATGTTTCAGGGCATTCCCGAAGATGAACGCCGCGCCTTCGTCGCCACGCTGCAAACGATGCTGGGCAATATCCGTAAACACGATTTCTGAAGGGGGCGGGCATGGCGGAACGGTCGTTCAAGGCAGAAGTCGAAGACCTGCGTCTGCGGGCGGGCCAAACCTTTACCGGCGAAGGCATTCTGGCGCTGACCAAGGCCCTGCTGGAAAACGGCGTCGGCTATGTCGGTGGCTATCAGGGCGCGCCGATCAGCCATCTGATGGATGTGCTGGCCGATGCGCAGGACCTGCTGGCAGAGCTTGGCGTGCGGTTCGAGGCGAACGCGAACGAGGCGGCAGCGGCGGCCATGCTGGCGGCTTCGGTACATTACCCGATCCGGGGGGCCGTGACCTTCAAGGGGCCGGTCGGTGTCAACGTTGCATCGGACGCGCTGGCGAACCTGTCGTCCTCCGGTGTCACCGGCGGGGCGCTGATCATCCTGGGCGAGGATTATGGCGAAGGCTCGTCCATCATGCAGGAACGCAGCCACGCCTTTGCAATGAAATCGCAGTTCTGGCTGCTGGACCCGCGCCCCAACCTGCCCAGCATCGTCAGGGCGGTGGACCATGGCTTTGCCCTGTCCGAGGCGTCGAATTCCCCGGTCATGCTGACGGTGCGCATCCGGTCCTGCCATGTGACCGGCAGCTTCACCACCCGCGACAACCGGCGCCCCGCCCTGTCGGTGCGCGACGCCCTGTCAGCCCCGCGCAGCGATTTCGCCCGTGTGGTCCTGCCGCCGATGTCCTATGTCCATGAACAGGACAAGGTGAAGAACCGCTGGCCCGCGGCAGAGCGTTATGTGCTGGAGCACCGCCTGAACGAACAGTTCGGCCCGCAGCAGGCCCCCGTCGGCATCGTTGTGCAGGGCGGCATGTACAACGGGGTTGTGCGCGCCCTGCAACGCCTTGGGCTGGCCGACATCTACGGCGAAACCCAAGTGCCGCTTTATGTGCTGAACGTCACCTATCCGCTGGTTGCGCCGGAGTTCCTCGATTTTGCGCAAGGCAAGGAGTCGCTTCTTGTGGTCGAGGAAGGCCAGCCCGAGTTTATCGAGCAGACCCTGTCCACCTTCCTGTACCGCGCGCAAAGCACGGTGCGGCTGCATGGCAAGGATATGCTGCCGATGGCGGGCGAATATACCGGGCAGGTCCTGCTGGACGGTGTGACGGCCTTTCTGAAACAGGCCGCCCCCCATCTTCTGCCCGCGCAGGTGCGCGCGCCGAACCGGAATGCGCCCGCCATTCCGGACCTGTCGAAAACCGTGCCGGTCCGCCCGCCGGGCTTTTGTACCGGCTGCCCGGAACGCCCGATCTTTGCCGCGCTGAAACTGGTGCAAAAGGAATTGGGCAAGCACCAGATCAGCGCCGATATCGGCTGCCATCTGTTCGGCGCGCTGCCCCCCTTCGAAGTCGGCGGGGCCACCATGGGCTACGGCCTTGGCCCCGCCGCCAACGGTGCTTTTGACGGCGGCGGCGAACGGCGGCCCATTTCCATCATCGGGGATGGCGGATTCTGGCACAATGGCCTGTCGTCGTCCTTCACCAATATGGTCTTCAACAAGTCCGACGGGCTGGCGGTGGTGGTGGACAATTACTATTCCGCCGCGACCGGCGGGCAGGATGTGATGTCATCGCGCGCCGACAATGCCGCCAAGGCCACGAAAAACCCCATTTCCAAGGCGGTGAAGGGGATCGGTATCAATTGGGTGCGCGAGGTCAGCAATACCTATGACGTGGGCCATGTCCGCGATGTATTGCGCGAGGCGCTGACCACGGACGCCCCCGGCCCGAAAGTGATCGTCGCCTCATCCGAATGCATGCTCAACCGGCAGCGCCGGGAAAAGCCGCTGCGACAGCAGGCGATCCGCGACGGACGCCGGGTGGAAGCCCCGCGCTTCGGCGTGGACGAGGCGATCTGCACCGGCGATCACGCCTGCATCCGCCTGTCCGGTTGCCCGTCGCTCAGCCTGAAACGGCTGGATGACCCGCTGCGCGACGATCCGGTGGCCAGCATCGACCAAAGCTGTGTCGGTTGCGGCAACTGTGGCGAGGTGGCCGATGCCGCCGTGCTGTGCCCATCCTTCTACCGCGCCGATGTGGTGCACAATCCGACGCGCTGGGAACGCCGCCGGGCCGGTATCCGCGCCCGGATCATCGGCTGGCTGCAAACCCGCCGTCAGGCCCGCCGCCTTGATTTTGGCGGGGCGGCATGACGGCGCATCCCGCCCTGTCGCCGCGCGCGCCCGACCCGGCCCTGGGGGGCATCATCAAGCTGGCGGTGATGGCCGTGGGCGGACAGGGCGGTGGCGTGCTTGCCGCGTGGATCGAGGATGTGGCCCGCGCCTGCGGGTTCGCCTGCCAGGCCACGTCCGTCGCCGGCGTGGCGCAGCGCACCGGTGCCACGATCTATTACCTCGAGATGTGCCCGGACACGGGCCGCCCGCCGGTGTTTTCGCTGCTGCCGGCGGCGGGGGATGTGGATATCCTGATTGCCGCCGAAATGATGGAGGCGGGCCGCGCCATTCTGCGCGGCTTCGTCACGCCGGACCGCACGGTGCTGATCACCTCGACCCATCGCGTGCTGGCCGTGTCGGAAAAGATGGTGCCCGGAGACGGCATCGCCAGTTCCGACGAGGCGCTGGCAGCGGCCGGGATTGCATCGCGCCACCTCATCGCCGCCGATTTCGACCGCATCGCCATCGACGCAGGCTCGGTGATCTCTGCCAGCCTGTTCGGTGCCCTTGCCGGGGCAGGGGTGCTGCCCTTTCCCCGCGCGGCTTTCGAAGCGGCGATCCGCACCTCGGGCAAGGGGGTTGCGGGGTCGCTGCGGGCCTTTGACGCGGCCTTCGCCGCAGCGCAGGCGGGGGCCGCAGCGCAGATCGAAAGCCTTCCGGCGACCGGACCCGCCGCCGCGCCGCAGCCAAGCGGCCCCGCGCCGCTGGTTGCGCAATGGCATGCCCTGACGGCCCGTGTTGCCGCCTGGCCCGCCCCGGTCCGGGACATGGTGCTGGCAGGGTTGCGCAAGGTGGTCGAGTTTCAGGATATCGCCTATGGCATGGAATATCTTGACCGGCTGGCCGCCCTTCTGCCGCAGGACCGCGCCGACAAGGACCATGCGCTGACGCGCGAGGCCGCGAAATACATCGCCAATGCCATGGCCTATGACGATGTCATCCGCGTGGCCGACCTCAAGACGCGGGGCGCGCGCTTTCGCCGGATCACATCCGAAATGGGGGCCACGGACGCCAATCTGATCCGGCTGACCGAATTCATGCACCCCCGTGCCGAGGAAATCGCAGGGATGCTGCCCGCCCGCCTTGGTGCCAGGGTTGAGGCCAGCCCGGCATGGATGGCCCGGCTGGACCGCTGGTTCGGCAAGGGCCGACGCCTGCGCAGCGATACGCTGCCCGCCTTCCTGATGCTGCACGCCCTGGGTGCGCTACGCGGCTACCGCCGCCGCACCCTGCGGCACAGGGTGGAGACGGCGCATCTGGACCGCTGGCTCGCTGCCGCTCTGGGCTATCTGGCTGCGGATTATGACCTGGCGGTCGAGGTCATCCGCTGCCGCCGCCTGATCAAGGGCTATTCCGACACCCATGCGCGCGGCCTGTCGAAGTTCGACCGCGTGCTGGCGGGCATCGCCCTGGTCGCGGGGCGCGCGGACGCCGCCGACTGGGCCCGCCGCCTGCGCGAGGCGGCGCTGAAGGACGAAGACGGCAAGGCGCTGGACGGCGCATTGGCCACGATCCGCAGCTTTGTCTGACGGTCAACCGGAGGACCCGGCTCTAGAACAAGATGATGATTGGTGGAAACATCGCATCGCAGTCTTGTGCCGCGCAGGTGTCGGCATAACCGGGTGCAAGTCGAAGACGATGGGCGAAAATCTCTCGGGAAACAGCGCGGCCAGGCTGGAAACTGCGCGCCCAGAGGACTGAATGAAAACGCTCCTGTGGAGCGTTTTCACAGTCCGATTGCCGGAGGGCTTTAGCCCGCAGGCAAGGGGCGTGCCCCAAGCCTGACGGCGATAATCCGACCGCGCCTGCCTGGGGCTGGCGCTCTTCGCGCCTGCCCAGGGGGTGATGAGCGATCAGAAATCGTCCTGTTGACGATTTCCGCGAAGAACGCCGCGCCCGTGGCGCGGCTGGACGGCAGGCGCGGTCGGATTTGACGCGGGTCAAATCCGACAAGAAGAAAAGGGCGCGCCATGCGCCGACCGAGTCATCGGAGCCTCATCACAGTCTATCGGGCCAGATCTTCCAGCGCCGCGATCAGCGCCGCCGTACCCTCGTCCGTCGTCATGTTCCCCGGCGACAGGCGCAGCACCGCGCCCCGTGCATCGGCATGCAGCCCGCCTGTCCGCAACCCGGCCAGCACGGCCCGCGCCCGGCCTGCATCGGCCAGACGCAGCATCACGCTGCCGCCGCGCTGCGCCTCGGGCCGGGGGGTTGCCAGCGTCAGCCCCATCTCATCGCCCGCCGCGATCAGCCGCGCTGTAAGCGCCCGGTTATGCGCGGCCATCGCCGCCATATCCTGGCCTGCATGCCAGTCCAGCGCGGGCAGCGATGCAGCGGCGGCCATGACGCCGGGCGTGCCATTGTCAAAGCGCCGGATGTCGGGCGCATAGGCGAACTTGTCCAGATCCCAGGAAAAGGGGTTTTCCTGGCTGAACCAGCCGCGCAATTCGGGCCGGCATCTGGCGGTGAGGTCGGCGGCCACCTGCAGGATGCCCGCCCCCGGCGTGCCGCACATCCATTTCAGGCTGGTGGACAGGGTGAAATCCACCGCCGGGTCCGCGACGCTGAACGGCAAAAGCCCCGCCGCCTGGGTGATATCCACCCCGATCAGCGATCCCATGGCCCGCCCATGGGCAACCAGCGCCCCCAGGTCCACCCGGTGGGACGAGGTGGAACTGACCCAGGTGATCAGCGCCAGCCCCACATCCGGCCCCCAGGCGGCTGCAAAATCCTCATCCTCGACCCAGGCGGCCCCCTGCCGCAAGGGCACGGTGTCCAGTGTGAAACCAAACCGGTCCTGCAACCCCGTCAGCAGGAAGTGGTTCGATGGAAAGCAGTCGCCCGCCACCAGCACCCGCTTGCCGCGCAGGCAGCCCTGCGGCAGGGCGGTGACCAGCATGTGCAACCCTTGCGTCACATTCTCGCAGGTTGTGACGGTACCCTCGGGCGCGCCGATGATTGCGCGCCAGCGGTCCAGGAAACGCGCGCGGACGCCAAGGGCATAGGCCCATTGCGCATCATCCGGGGCGCCCCAGACCTGCGCGAATTCCGCCATGGCCTGGGCCAGGGCCTGGGCCTTGCCGGGATACTGCCCGATGGAATGATAAAGAAAGTAGCCGGAAGCTTCGGATATCATGGTGTTTTCCAGAGATGTCATGCGGCGTGCAACGCCAGCGCCACGCCTTGCCCCACGCCGACGCAGAGCGTGACAAGTGCCGCCCGCCCGCCGGATTCCGCCAGCCGCCGGGCCGCCGCCCCCGCGATGCGCGCGCCGGACATGCCCAGCGGATGACCCATGGCAATGCCGCCGCCCCTGGCGTTGACTTGGCCTGCGTCATCGGGCAGCCCCCAGCCGCGCGTACAGGCCAGCACCTGCGCCGCGAAAGCCTCGTTCAGCTCGATCACATCATAGTCTGCCGCCATCAGTCCGTTGCGCCGTTGCAGCCGGTCCACCGCCGCCAGCGGCCCCAGGCCCATCACGCGCGGCGCAACCCCGGCGGCTGCCGCCAAGCCGATCCGGGCCAGCGGCTGCAAACCGTACCGCCGGACGGCACCGGCATCGGCCAGCAACACCGCCGCCGCCCCGTCGTTGATCCCGGCGGCATTGCCCGCCGTCACGGTCCCGCCCGGGCGGAAGGGCGCGGGCAGGGCCGCCAGCCGGTCTGCCGATGTGGCGCGCGGATGTTCGTCCCGCGTTACCGTTTCGGGTGGCCCCCGCTTTGGCGGAACCGGGACCGGCAGAATGTCTGCCGCGTGCCAGACTGCGTCATAGCGCTGCTGGCTGCGCAGCGCATAGGCATCCTGATCGGCGCGGGAAATGCCATGCCCGGCTGCCACGTTCTCTGCAGTTTCGGGCATCGACTCGGTCCCGTAGGCGGCTGCGATGCGGTCATTGACAAAGCGCCAGCCGATGGTCGTGTCGTAAACTTCCGCCTGCCGCGCAAAGGCGGTTTCCGCCTTGCCGATCACCATCGGCGCGCGGGTCATGCTTTCCACACCCCCCGCAATCACCACCCCGGCCCCGTCGCGCACCGCCCGCGCGCCCAGAATGACCGCATCCAGCCCGCTGGCACAAAGCCGGTTCACCGTCAGCGCCGGAACCTCTGGCCCAAGGCGCGACAGCAGCACGGCCATGCGCGCCACGTTGCGGTTGTCTTCGCCTGCCTGATTGGCACAGCCGAAGATCACCTCATCCACCGCAAGGCCCGGATGCAGGTTCACGAGCCCGTCGATCACAAGCGCCGCCATATCATCGGGCCGCACCATCGCCAGCGCCCCGCCATACCGCCCGATGGGCGTGCGACGCGTGGCGCAAAGGAAAACCTCGGTCATATCGCCTCCGAAAGGGCGGGCGATGGCGCATAGCGCCCCGGAAGATGGGGCGGGGCCTGGGCTTCCAGCTTCGCCAGCGTGTCAAGAATGCGCGCCAGCCCATGCCTGCGCAAGCCGTCCAGCGGCCCGCGCGGAAAGTTCAGCCCCAGCATCATCGCCTGGTTGATGCCCTCGGCCGTTGTGCCGCCTTCCGCCAGCAGCCAGGCGGCCTCGTTGGCCAGCACCGCCTCGATCCGCAGGACAATCGCCTCGGCATCGCCCGGCGGGTCAGCGCCTTCGGCCGGATAGACAAAGCCCCGCCCGGTCTTGCGGCCCAGATCACCCCGCGCCACCTGCGCGCGCAGCGCCTTGAAGATATGATAGCGCGGATGCCCGCCCATCGCTGCCGACAGGCTTTCGGTTGCGGCCAGGTTGATATCGGCCCCGATCAGGTCGATCAGCGCGAAAGGCCCGATCCTGTAGCCCGCCGACAGCATCGCGGCGTCAATCTCTGCCGCCGCGCGGCCTTCTTCCAGCAGGGCCAGCGCCTCGCCGTAGAACGGCCTGGCACAGCGGTTCACGATGAAGCCGGGCCGGTCCGGGCAGGGGATCACGGTCTTCCCGGTTGCCTCTGCGGTGCGCCGCGCCAGATCAACGGCTGCCCGGTCACACCCTTGCGGGGCGATCAGTTCCACCAGCCGCATCGCCGGGGCGGGGTTGAAGAAATGCAGGCCCAGAACCCGGCCCGGATGCTTCAGGCCCCGTGCCATGGCCGCAACCGACAGCGACGAGGTATTGGTGGCCAGAACCGTATCCGGCCCCACGACGCCTTCCAGCGTGGCAAACAGGCCGCGCTTTGCTTCCAGACGTTCGGCAATCGCCTCAATCACCAAGCCTGCTGGCGCAAAATCGCTGATCGACCCTATGATCTGCGCCCGCTCAATTGCAGCATTCCGGTCCGCCCCGGTCAGCTTGCCGGCCGCAACGCGGGCTTCAAGCGCCCCGGCAAGGCGCGACGCCGCCGTGCTGCGCACAGCCTCGGACGCATCCGTTGCCAGCACGCAAAAGCCGGACTGCGCAAACACCTGTGCGATGCCGAGGCCCATCGTACCCAGCCCCACAACGCCGATCACGGGCCGCTCTGCCATGCCGTCCCATCCCTTGCCTGCATGGGCACAATGCGCCACGGGCGGAAAACTTCAAGTCTGAAATTTCAAGCTTGAAATGGTTTAATCCTGATGGCACCCTTCCAGCCGGATTGCATCGGAAGGATCGACAGGTGAAGGTTCTCTGCCTTGGGGGCGGCCCCGCCGGGCTTTATTTCGCAATCTCGATGAAGCTGCGTGATCCGTCGCATCAGATCACCGTGCTCGAGCGCAACAAGGCAAATGACACCTTCGGCTGGGGGGTGGTGCTGTCTGATGATGCCCTGTCCAACATGGCCCGCAACGATCCGGTCAGCACGGCGGCGATCAAGGCGGATTTTGCCTATTGGGACGATATCGCGGTGGTGCATGATGGCGTGCGTTCGGTCTCGGGCGGGCATGGCTTTGCCGGGATCGGGCGTAAACGCATCCTGGTGCTGCTGCAGGAGCGGGCGCGGGAATTGGGCGTCAACCTGCAGTTCGAGACAGAGTTCAGGACGGCGGAAGAGTACCGCAGCGACAATGACCTTGTCGTCGCCTGCGACGGGATCAATTCCGCCGTGCGCCGCGAATATGCCGCCGTGTTCAAGCCCGATATCGACATGCGCCTGTGCAAATTCGTCTGGCTGGGCACGCATCAGAAGTTTGACGATGCCTTCACCTTCATCTTCGAGAAGACCGGACATGGCTGGGTCTGGGCCCATGCCTATCAATTCGATGACACCACAGCGACCTTCATCGTTGAATGCACCCAGGACACCTGGGATCGCTGGGGCTTTGCACAGATGGAAAAGGAAGAAACGGTCGCCACCTGCGAACGGATCTTCGCCCGGCATCTGGGCGGTCACGCGCTGATGTCCAACGCGGCCCATCTGCGCGGCTCTGCCGTGTGGATGAACTTCCCGCGCGTGATCTGCGAAACCTGGTATAACAAGAATGTCGTGCTGATGGGGGACGCGGCGGCAACGGGGCATTTCTCGATCGGCTCCGGCTCTCGGCTTGCGTTTGATTCCGCCATCGCACTGGCGGAATATCTGCATTCGGAACCCACGATGGAAGCCGCCTTCCAGCGCTATCAGGCCGAACGCCGGGTCGAGGTGCTGCGCCTGCAATCGGCGGCGCGCAACTCGCTGGAATGGTTCGAACAGGTCGAGCGGTACCTGGGCATGCCGCCCATGCAGTTTGCCTATTCCCTGCTGACCCGCAGCCAGCGGATCAGCCATGAAAACCTGCGCCTGCGCGATCCCGCCTGGCTCAGCGCCGCCGAGGACTGGTTTCAGGAACGGGCGGGCGGGCAAAAGGGCCGTGCGCCGATGTTCGCGCCCTTTCGCCTGCGCGGCATGACCCTGCAGAACCGCATCGTCGTGTCGCCCATGGCCCAGTACCGCGCCACAGGGGGCTGCCCGACCGACTGGCACTTCGTCCATTACGCCGAACGTGCCAAGGGCGGGGCAGGTCTTGTCTGCACGGAAATGACCTGCGTGTCGCCCGAAGGGCGCATCACCCCCGGCTGTCCCGGCCTGTACGCGCCCGAGCATGAGGCAGCCTGGAGGCGCATCGTGACCTTCGCCCATGCCGAAACCGGGGCCAGGCTGTGCTGCCAGATCGGCCATTCCGGGCGCAAGGGGTCCACCCAACTGGGCTGGGAACAGGGTGACGCGCCGCTGGAACATGGCAACTGGCCGCTGATGTCCGCCTCGGCCCTGCCCTGGGGGCCGCGCAGCCAGGTGCCGAAGGCGATGGACCGGGCCAACATGGATGCGGTGACGGCACAATTCGTCGCCGCCACGCTAATGGCCGCCCGGGCCGGTTTTGACATGATCGAACTTCATGCCGCCCATGGCTATCTGATTTCGTCGTTCATCTCGCCAAAATCGAATATCCGCACCGATGATTACGGCGGGTCGCTGGACAATCGCATGCGCTATCCGCTTGAGGTGTTCCGCGCGATGCGCGCCGTCTGGCCACCCGAAAAGCCGCTGTCGGTCCGTATTTCGGCCACCGACTGGGTGGGGTCCGATGGGGTCACACCCTCCGAAGCGGTGCAGATCGCACAGATGTTCGCCGCCGCCGGGGCCGATATCATCGATGTCTCTGCCGGACAGACCAGCCTTGACGCGAGGCCCGTCTATGGCCGGATGTTCCAGACGCCGTTTTCCGACCGCATCCGCAACGAGGCTGGCCTGGCGACCATGGCGGTGGGCAACATCACCGAACCTGACCAGGTGAATTCCATCCTGCTGGCGGGCCGGGCCGACCTTGTCTGCCTGGCCCGCCCGCATCTTGCCGACCCCTACTGGACGCTGCATGCCGCAACGCGGATGGGCGACAGCGGCACAGTCTGGCCGCTGCCCTACCTGGCCGGTGCCGAACAGGCTCGGCGGCTGGCCGAACGCGCGCAGGAGGCGATCCGGGCATGACCCTGGGCGGCAAACGGGTGCTGATCACCGGCGGCGGGTCCGGCGCGGGGGCCGATCTGGCGCGCGGCTTTGCCGAAGCCGGGGCCGAGGTGGTGATCGCCGGGCGCCGCGCCGAGGCGCTGGCACGGGTCGCATCCCGCTTTCCCGGCATGCGGACGGTTCCGGCGGATGTGACCGACGAGGCCAGCGTGCAGGCGATGTTCGCCGCCGCAGGTTCCTGCGACATTGTCATCGCCAATGCGGGGGCCGCAGATTCCGCCCCCTTTGGCCGGACGACGCTGGACCAGTGGAATGCCATGCTGGCCGTCAACCTGACCGGCACCTTCCTGACCCTGCGCGACGGGCTGAACCAGATGCCCGGCTGGGGCCGCCTGATCTGCGTGGCCTCGACTGCCGGGCTGAAGGGCTATGCCAAGATTGCCCCCTATGCCGTTGCCAAGCATGGTGTGATCGGCCTGACCCGCTGCCTTGCGCTGGAAGTCGCCCGTCGGCCCATCACGGTCAATGCCCTGTGCCCCGGCTTTCTCGACACCGAGATGACGGAGCGCAGCATTGCCGTGATTGTCGAGAAGACCGGTCGCACGCCCGACGCCGCCCGTGCCGCATTGGAAGGCATCAACCCGCAGAACCGCCTGATCGACCCGGCCGAGGTCACTGCCGCAGCACTCTGGCTGTGCGGCCCCGGCGCGGAGGGCATCAACGGTCAGGCGATTGCCATTTCCGGGGGCGAGACGTGACCGAGCTTTCAGCGCCCGATCCCCTGTCCAAGCGCCGCCTGAAAATGTGGATCCGCCTTCTGGGCGTCACGCGCGGGGCGGAATCGCACCTGCGGGAATTCCTGCGGGTGATCCATGACACCACGCTGCCCCGCTTTGATGTGCTGGCGGCGCTGTACCGCCGCCGTGACGGGGTGACGATGTCGGAACTGTCACGGATGCTGCTGGTGTCGAACGGCAATGCCACCACGGTCGTGGACCGGCTGGAGTCCGACGGCCTTGTGCGCCGGACCCCGTCGGAAGTTGATCGGCGCACCGTCTTCGTGGCGCTGACACCTTCGGGGCTGGCATGTTTCGAACGTCTGGCCGAAGCGCATGAACGTGAAATCGGACGGCTGTTCAAGGGGCTGTCGGAAGCAGACCTTGACCACCTGACAGAGATCCTCAAACGCATGGGAGGGGCGGCATGACCACGCTTGCCGGGCTGAGGCCCGATCATTTCCTGTGGCAGGTCGAAAACCGCGTGGCCACGATCCGGCTGAACCGGCCCGCGCGGAAGAACCCGCTGACCTTTGAAAGCTACGCCGAACTGCGCGACACCTTCCGCAAGCTGCCCCAGGCCCGCGATGTCGATGTTGTGGTCTTTGCCTCGAACGGCGGCAATTTCTGTTCCGGCGGGGATGTGCATGAGATCATCGGCCCGCTGATCGGCCTGCCGATGCAGGACCTTCTGGCCTTTACCCGGATGACCGGTGATCTGGTCAGGGCGATGATCACCTGCGGCAAGCCGGTGATCGCGGCGGTCGATGGCATTTGCGTCGGTGCGGGGGCGATCCTGGCCATGGCCGCTGACCTGCGCCTGGCGACACCGGAGGCGAAATGCGCCTTTCTGTTCACCCGCGTCGGGCTGGCGGGCTGCGACATGGGGGCCTGTGCGATGCTGCCGCGCCTGATCGGCCAGGGGCGCGCGGCCGAACTTCTGTACACCGGGCGCACCATGACCGCCGCCGAAGGCGCCGCCTGGGGCTTCTGGAACGCCCTGCACCCCGCTGACACGCTGGAGGCCGAGGCACAGGCCCTGGCCGCGCGCCTTGCCGCCGGGCCGACCTTTGCCCATGGCATCACCAAGACCCAGCTTGCACAGGAATGGGACATGAGCCTGGATCAGGCGATCGAGGCCGAAGCCCAGGCCCAGGCGATCTGCATGCAGACAGGGGATTTCGAACGGGCCTACCGCGCCTTTGTGGCCAAGGAGAAGCCCGTGTTCGAAGGGAACTGAGGGAAGGGTGCGCGCAATGCTTGCGGCAGTCCACTTGACAGAGGCAGGACGGGGGGCCAGCCCCCCGACCCCCGGGATATTTGGGAACAGATAATAGCCATGGCGGATCGCAGCTTTCTGGACTGGCCCTTTTTCGAGGCGCGGCACCGCGACCTGGCGCTGGCGCTGGACGCCTGGTGCGCTGAGCACCTGCCGGTCGATCATGGGGATGTCGATGCCGCCTGCCGTTCGCTGGTGGTGATGCTGGGGCAGGGCGGCTGGCTGCGCCAGACCGGGGCGGCCGAGGGCGAAACGCTGGATCTGCGCGGCCTGTGCCTGACCCGCGAAACGCTGGCGCGGCACGATGGCCTGGCCGATTTCGCCTTTGCCATGCAGGGTCTGGGCATGGGGGCCGTCAGCCTGTTCGGCTCGGTCGATCAGCGCCGCTGGCTGAACCGGACCCGCAGCGGCACCGCCCTGGCCGGTTTCGCGCTGACCGAACCGGCATCCGGATCGGATGTGGCCAGCACGGCCACGACGGCGGTGCGGGCGCAGGGCGGCTGGGTGCTGACCGGCGAGAAGACCTATATCTCCAACGGCGGCATCGCCGATGTCTATGTGATCATCGCCCGCACCGGCGAGGGGCCGGGCACCAGGGGGCTGTCGGCCTTTCTCTTGCCTGCCGATACGCCCGGCCTGCGGGTGGCCGAACGCATCGACGTCATGGCGCCCCATCCGCTGGCGCGGCTGGTGCTGACCGACTGCCTGCTGCCGGAGACGGCCCTGATCGGCGAGGCCGGTGCCGGTTTTCGCATTGCGATGTCGGTGCTTGACGTCTTCCGCCCCACGGTCGGGGCGGCGGCGCTGGGATTCGCGCGCCGCGCCTTTGACGAGGCGCTGGCGCGTGTGCAATCGCGCAAAATCGGCGGCCAGCCGCTGGCAGCGCTGCAGATGGTGCAGGGTCACATCGCCGACATGGCGCTGGAGATCGATGCGGCCGCCCTGCTGGTCTACCGGGCTGCCTGGGCCAGGGATACCGGCGCGCCGCGCATCAGCCGCGAGGCGGCGATGGCCAAGCTGTCGGCCACCGAAGCCGCGCAGCGCGTTATCGACACCGCACTGCAGCTGCATGGCGGCGATGGCCTGCGCAGCGGGGTCGCGGTGGAGCGCCTGTACCGCGAAATCCGGGCGCTGCGCATCTATGAAGGGGCCAGCGATGTGCAGAAGCTTATCATCGCGCGATCGGTTCTGGCATGAGCTACACACGCTGCATCCCCGTCGAATTCAACCATTGCGATCCGGCCGGCATCGTCTTTTACCCCCGCTACTTCGAGATGACCAATTCGGTGGTCGAGAACTTCTTCGCCGACGAGGCGGGCCTGTCCTTTGCCCGGATGATGGCCGCAGGCCAGGGCGTGCCGACGGCACGGCTGGAAACGGATTTCCACGCCCCGTCCCGCCTGGGCGACCGGCTGGAGTTCACGCTGGCGGTCACGCGCATTGGCGGTGCCTCTGTCAGCCTGATGCTGACGGCGCGCTGTGCGCAGGAGCTTCGGATCACGGCAAATCTCACGCTGGTCTGGGTCGAGGCGGGGCGGCCCGCCGCCTGGCCGGAGGCCCTGCGCAGCCGTCTTGCCGCCCATCTGGAAAGGGGTGCCCCATGACTTCGCCGCATGAATTCCTGCATCCGAAATCCTGGAAACCCGCCCTGGGCTATTCCAGCGGCGTCGCCGCCGAAGGCCGGATGATCTTCACCGGCGGGATGGTCGGCTGGACGGCTGATCAGACCTTCGACAGCGATGACTTCGTCGATCAGGTCCGTCAGGCGCTGCGCAACATCGTCGCCGTCCTGGCCGAAGGCGGGGCGGGGCCGGAGCATATCGTGCGCCTGACCTGGTATGTCACCGACAGGCATGATTACCTTTCGCGGCTGAAGGACCTTGGCCGCGCCTACCGCGAGGTGCTGGGGCGCCATTATCCGGCGATGGCCCTGGTGCAGGTCGTTGCCCTTGTCGAGGACCGCGCCAAGGTGGAAATCGAGGCGACAGCGGTGATCCCGCAGCCGGGCAAAGACTGAACGGGGGAAAGCGCATCATGCACCGGCTTGGCCCCACAGGACATACCGATGGCTTCGCCCGCGCCGCCCTGCCGCCGCCCGAACAGTGGCCGGACCTGCCGCAGGCGGGCTTTGTGTATCCCGAATGGCTCAATGCCGCGGTGGAACTGACCGACCGGATGGTGGAGCGCGGTTTTGGCGACCATACCGCGCTGATCGGCAACGGGCGGCGGCGCACCTACCGGGAACTGACCGATTGGTCCAACCGCATCGCCCATGCGCTGGTCGGGGAGTATGGCGTCAAGCCGGGCAACCGCGTGCTGATCCGGTCAGCCAACACGCCGGCGATGGTGGCCTGCTGGCTGGCCGCGACCAAGGCCGGGGCGGTTGTGGTCAATACCATGCCGATGCTGCGCGCGGGCGAGTTGGCCAAGATCGTCGACAAGGCGCAGATTGGCCTGGCGCTGTGCGACACACGCCTGCTGGACGAGCTGGTCGCTTGCGCCGGGGACTCGGCCTGGCTGAAGCGGGTCGTGGCCTTTGACGGTACCGCCACCCATGATGCCGAACTGGACCGGGTGGCGCTGTCCAAGCCGGTCCGCTTCACCCCGCCGCCCACGGGCCGCGATGATGTGGCACTGCTGGGCTTTACCAGCGGCACCACGGGCGAGCCGAAGGCAACGATGCATTTCCACCGCGATCTGCTGATCATCGCAGACGGCTACGCGAAAGAGGTGCTGCAGGTCACGCCCGGGGATGTCTTCGTCGGCTCGCCGCCGCTGGCCTTTACCTTCGGCCTGGGCGGGCTTGCGATCTTTCCGCTGCGGTTCGGCGCATCGGCGGCGCTTTTGGAACAGGCAACCCCGCCCAACATGATCGAGATCATTGAGCGCTGCCGCGCCACCGTTTGTTTCACCGCCCCCACCGCCTACCGTGTCATGCTGAAGGCGATGGCGGACGGGGCCGATCTGTCGTCGCTGCGTGCCGCCGTCAGCGCGGGCGAAACCCTGCCCGCACCGGTCCATGACGAGTGGATCAGGCGCACCGGCAAGCCGATTCTGGACGGTATCGGTGCCACCGAACTGCTGCATATCTTCATCACCAACCGTTTTGACGATCACCGCCCCGCCTGCACGGGGCGACCCGTGACCGGGTATGAGGCGAAGATCGTCGATGATGCAGGCAACGACCTGCCGCGAGGCACCGTCGGCCGCCTGGCCGTGCGTGGCCCCACCGGCTGCCGCTATCTGGCCGACAGCCGCCAGAGGGACTATGTGCAGAACGGCTGGAACCTGACCGGCGACAGTTTCTGGCAGGACGGGGACGGCGTGTTCCACTTTGCCGCCCGCAGCGACGACATGATCATTTCCGCCGGTTACAACATTGCCGGACCCGAGGTGGAGGCGGCCCTCTTGGCGCATCCCGCCGTGCTGGAATGCGCGGTCATCGGTGCCGCAGACGGCGACCGCGGCCAGATCGTCGAGGCGCATGTGGTTGTGGCACCGGGACTGACCCCGGACGACGCCCTGGTGGCAGAGCTTCAGGCCCATGTGAAGGCGGTGATCGCGCCCTACAAGTATCCCCGCCGCATCCTGTTCACCTCCGCACTGCCCAAGACCCAGACCGGCAAGATCCAAAGGTTCCGCCTGCGCCGACCCGAGTGATCTGTCCGGTCCGCCCGCGCGTAGGATTGCCCGCAGCCGCGCTTTCAGCAAGACTGCAAAAGCTGCATCCGAATACACCCTGGCGAGAGAACCATGCCCTTATCCGACAAGGCCGCCGGCATCTGGCAAACGGCACGGGCCGTTTTCCCCTATGCCCTGACCATGGCCTTGTTTGCCTTGGGTCTTTATGCGGTTCTGCACCTTTTGGGCGATGTGAAACTGGCGGATGTGATCGCACAGGTGCGCAGCACGCCCGTCCTGATTCTGGTGCTGGCTCATCTGACGGCGCTGGCGGGGTATCTGTTTCTGGTCGGCTATGACTGGTCGGGCCTGCGCTATATCGGCAAGCCTCTGCCACTGCCGGTGACCCTGACAGGCGGGCTGATGGCCTATGCCTTTGGCAATACCATCGGCCTCAGCGCCCTGTCGGGCGGCGCGGTGCGGTACCGCATCTATTCGGGGCAGGGTCTTGATGCCTATGACGTGGCGGCGGTTTCCACCTTTACCTCGGTATCCTACGGTATTGCGGCAACGGTCGTGGGGCTTGGGGCCCTGGCCTTCTATCCTGATCTTTTGGGGTCGCTTGCGCCCCTTTCCCCGCCTGAGATGCGCTGGCTGGCGATCGGGCTGATCCTTGCCCTGACCCTGCCGCTGGCGGTGGCGGGCGCCTGCAACGGCAGCCTGCGACTTGGGCGCTTTACCCTGCGCGCGCCGTCGCTGCCGGTTTTGCTGGGACAGGCGCTGTTCAGCCTGGGCGACATCACCTTTGCGGCGCTGACGCTGTATCTTCTGCTGCCCGCCAGTGACATCGGGTTCAGCGCCTTTCTGGGCATTTTCGCCACCGCAACGATGGCAGGCATCATCAGCCATGTCCCCGGCGGGGTGGGGGTGTTCGAAACGGTCGTGCTTGCGGCCCTGCCCGGCACCATCCCCGTCGAAAAGGCGGCGGCTGCCCTGCTGATGTTCCGGATCATCTATTTCCTGGTCCCCTTCTTCCTGGCCCTTGTCGTTCTTGCGCTTTACGAGGCGCTGGTCGTGGTGCGCCGTGCCAAGGGCCGGCAACCGCTGTTCCGACTGGGCCGGCGCATGGCGGCCATGGCACCGACGCTGGGCGCGATCAGTCCAATGGCGCCGGTGGTGCTTTCGGTCATGATCTTTGGTTCCGGACTGTGGATGTCCTTCGCGGCGCTGGTCCCCTACACCACCGAAGCGGGCAAGGCGCTGGAACGCGTGTTCCCGCTGGTCCTGCTGGAAGGCGGGGCGCTGATGTCCAGCGTCTTGGGCGCTGTGCTGATCGTGCTGGCGCTGGGCGTGGCGCGTCGCAGCCTTGGGGCCTATTGGCTGACGCTGGGTGCGATGGCGGTGGGCATCGTCGTTGCCCTGATACACGCCTTCGACATTGAAAGCGTGATCACATTGGGCATCGGCATGCTGATCCTGCTGCCGTTCCGGCGTGAATTCCATCGCCGCACCAGCCTGATTCACGGTGCGCTGTCACCGGTCTGGTTTGTTCTGGTGCTTGGACTGATGCTGTCGGTCGGGTTCGTGCTGGTCTTTGCGCACAAGGGCACGCCCTATTCACACGAATTGTGGTGGCAGTTTGCCACCGACCAGCAGGCACCCCGCGCCCTGCGGGCGGGCCTTGTGCTTGCCCTGCTGGTGGCAGTGGCCGCGCTGGCGCTGCTGCTGCGGGTTCCGCGCCTGCATCCCGCCCCGCCGACCGATGCCGATCTGGCCAGGGCTGCGCGTATCGTGGCGTCACAGGCCAACCCCGATGCAGCCCTGGCGCTGACAGGGGACAAATCGCTGCTGTTTTCCGACGACGGGCGCGGCTTCATCATGTACGGCGTGCATGGCCGGTCGTGGATTGCGCTTGGCGGGCCGGTCGGCCCCCCCGAAACCGGCCTGGAACTGGGCTGGGCCTTTTGTGACGCGGCGCGGCGCGCCGGTGCGCGCCCGGTCTTCTACGAGGTGGGCGAAGGCGATCTGCCGCTGATGCTGGATCTGGGGCTCAGCCTGCACAAGCTTGGCGAACGCGGTGTTGTCGATCTGCACGCCTTTGGGCTGGAGGGGGCGGCGCACAAGAAACTGCGCGCCGCCCATGCAAGGGCCGGGCGCGACGGCCTGACGCTGGAGATCGTCCAGCCGCCGCATGAGCCTGCCCTGATTGCCGAACTTCGCCAGATTTCAGACGAATGGCTGGCCGCAAAGAAAACGCGCGAGAAGCGTTTTTCGGTGGGCCGGTTCGATCCGGGCTGGATGCAGCGCTGGCCCGTTGCCCTGGTCCGGCATCAGGGCAGGATCGTCGCATTTGCAAATCTGATGCTGACCGAATGCCAGTCCGAAGCGACGGTCGATCTGATGCGCCACCGGTCCGATGTCCCCTCCGGCGTCATGGATTTCCTGTTCACCGACCTGATGCTGCGGATGAAAGCGCAGGGGATTGACCGCTTTTCCATGGGGATGGCACCCCTGTCCGGCCTTGACTCCCGCAAAGGCGTGCGGCTTTGGAACCGGTTCGGCGCGGCCATCTTCCAGCATGGCGGGCATTTCTACAATTTCTCCGGCCTGCGCGCCTTCAAGGCAAAGTTCGATCCGCATTGGGAGCCGCGCTATCTGGCCGTGCCTTCGTCGCGCCCGCCCATGGTGCCGCTGGCGGATGCCGCACTGCTGATCGCCGGCGGGACGCGGGGCGTGGTCCCTGACCGGGGCCATGCCTGACCTGAAACAGGAAAATGCCACGGGCTCCGTCGGTTTCGGACTGATGGCACGCCGGCTTCAGTTCCAGGCGGCCAGCAGATGGGCTACGCGGGAAAGACCGGTCTCAAGGTCAGCTCCGTCGCCCCGCCCACCCCCAGACGGATAGGCGCGGGCCGGTCATGGGCGGTGCCGGGCAACAGGAAGGTGCGATAGGGCGGGGCCAGCAGGTGCTGCGCGAATTCTGCGGCGCCGATGCCATCCGTCAGCCGCGCCTGCCCGGTGACACAGCCCGACACCGCATCATCCCCACAGTGCAGGCACCAGCCGCGCCGTCTCTGCATGGCCCTGTCGCGCCCTGCGGCCCGATGTGCCGCCGTGGGATTGTTCGGCACCCGGATCATCCCTTCGGACAGCGCCGTTGCCCCGCCCGGCCATCCGCCCGCTTTCTGCAGGATCACCGGACACGCCCAGTACGGGTCCGGGTGCGCCACATGCCTTGCGGCGGGATTGTCATCGCTGCGCACACACTGCGGCCATCCGGCGATCCTGACTGCTGCCGGCACCGGCGCGACCGCGTGTCGGCACCAGCAGAGACATGATTCACACAGGATCAAGCCGGTTCCTGATCCGTTGCGGAGACCGACAGGTCAGGATTCCGGGACCCGGTCCGCGCCGTCTTCGCCTGCCGGGGGGGCTGTTGCGCCGGTCTGTGACGGCGCGGCACGTGTCACGGTCTTGCGCCGCGCCGCCGCGTAAAGTGCTGCAATGGCGCAAGAGGCCAGACGGACCCGGACCGGGTCGGCGCGCGATGTCAGCACAATCGGAACCCGCGCCCCCAGGACCAGCCCGGCGGCATCCGCATGGGTCAGAAAGATCAGATTCTTGGCCAGCATGTTGCCAGCCTCGAGATCCGGCACCACAAGAATCTGCGCCCGACCGGCGACTGCCGGGCTGATGCCCTTGATCCGCGCCGCCTCGGGATCGATTGCGTTGTCAAAGGCCAGCGGGCCATCCAGCACGCCGCCGGTGATCTGACCGCGTTCCGCCATCTTGCACAGGGCCGCCGCCTCGATGGTGGAGGGGATCTTGGGCGTCACCGTCTCGACCGCCGAAAGGATCGCCACGCGCGGCGTGCCAAGGCCAATGGCATCGAACAGATCAATGGCATTCTGCACGATGTCGCGTTTTGCAGTCAGGTCGGGAAAGATGTTGATCGCCGCATCGGTGATGAACAGGGTCTCGGCGTGGCCGGGCACATCCATCACATAGACATGGCTGATCCGGCGTTCGGTTTGCAGGCCGGTCAGCTTGTCGGCCACGGCATGCATCAGCTCGTCAGTGTGCAGGCTGCCCTTCATCAAAAGCTCGCCCCGGCCCGCGCGGATCATCGCCACAGCGGTGTCTGCTGCCGCATGGCTGTGCGGGGCATCGACAATCCCGCATCCGGTCAGATCGATGCCGAAGGTCGCGGCCACCGCCCGGATCTTTGCCTGCGGTCCCACCAGGACGGGCGCGATCAGCTTTGCCCGCCCGGCCTCCACCGCCCCGCGCAGGGACGGCTCGTCACAGGGATGCACGACAAGTGTAACGGGGGCTTCCTCGGCCTGGGCCGCAGCGATCAGCCGGTCATATTTCGAAGGGTCTGCAGCGGGGGGTTTTGTGGGGGTCATGCGCCTGTCCTGTCCTGAACCGTAGTACCGTCCTGCCGTCTCTGCGGCCCCCCCCCGCTGGGCTGCCGAAAAGGCCCGCCCTGCCGCGCAGGCCGGGTTCGGGGGGGCCGTTCCGGCGCAGCCGCTTGCCTGCCCGTCCTGCCCCGGCCCCGTGCTGCGCCAGTTTCATCTTGCCTGTCCCGGATGTCACGGGCTTTATCCGGCGTGCTTGGGGAATGTCGCCTGCGGCACCTGCCATGTGCCGGGTGCGTCATTGGGGTTGGGACAATGGCCGGCGCGTTTCCGGGCAGGGAACCGCCGTCGCCCGCCCGTCCGCCCGGTGCCGGGCTGCGCAGGGTCTTGCGCGGGTACCCGGCCCGCGCCGGGCGGTGTGCCACCGCGTGCAAGCCATGCGCTGGCTTTTGCGCAGCACGCCGTTGCCGCAAGGATGCAGGGCCGTCCCGATCACGGCCCCGGCAGAAGGGCAGGGGTGATTTGACCGGCATTTGCCACATACACCGTCTGCAACCTTGTCCACAGGCCTTCACCCCGCCAGATTACCTGTTACACTTGGGCGTCGCGAAAGGAACCGGCCATGAAACGCCCTGTTGTCGGCATTATCGGCAACATGAACCTGTTGAATGAAAGCTACCCGGTTCACGCGGGCGGCACGATGAACAGCCATGCCGTGGCCGAGGTGGCGGGCTGTCTGCCGATCATCATTCCGTCCGACCCGCGCCTGGTGTCACTGTCGGACCTTCTTGACCTGTGTGACGGCTTTCTTCTGACCGGGGGGCGCCCCAACGTGCATCCGGCGGAATACGGCGAGGCAGAGACCGAAGCCCATGGCTGTTTCGACCGCAGCCGCGATGCCATAACCCTGCCGCTGGTGCGCGCCTGCGTGGAGCGGGGCCAGCCCTTTCTTGGGATATGCCGGGGCTTTCAGGAAGTGAATGTTGCCATGGGCGGCACCCTGCATCCGGAGATTCGCGATCTTCCGGGCCGGATGAATCACCGGATGCCGCCCGACGGCACGCTGGAAGAAAAGTTCGCCCTGCGCCACACGGTGCGCTTTACCCCCGGAGGCGTGTTTCACCGCCTGATGGGCGCGCAGGAGGTGATGACCAATTCGCTGCATGGACAGGGCATAAACCGCCCTGGACCGCGCATCGTGGTCGATGGTATCGCCCCCGATGGTACGGCAGAGGCGCTGCATATCCGCGATGCGCCCGGCTTCACCCTGTCCGTCCAGTGGCATCCGGAGTGGAATGCTGCGGACGATCCCGTATCGCGCCCGCTGTTCAGGGCTTTCGGCGATGCCGTCATGGCATGGTCCAAACGCGCAATCCCGGCCCGCAAAAGCGCCTGACGCAAGGCCGCCGCCCGTCGTGGCGACAGGTCTGGCGATTGCAACTGCACGCCCCTGACAGATGTCAGACCGGGCCTGACACCGGGGTTGGCCGCTCAAGGGGCGGCGCAACGTCCGCCTCGGTCGCAGTCACCGGTTTCTTCGGCGGGGGCGGGGGCAGGGTCAGCCCTGTGGGCATCTGCCCGTTCCGTGTCAGGACGATCACCTTCGCGCCGGCCGGCACCCGGCTGTACAGATCGATGATGTCCTGGTTGATCATCCGGATGCAGCCCGACGAGGCGTTGCTGCCGATCGATTGCCATTCCGGCGTGCCGTGGATGCGGTAGCCGTAATCGATGCCATCCGTCGTCAGATACAGCGCGCGTGCGCCCAGCGGATTCGTCGGCCCGCCCGGCTGGCCCTTTTCCCATTTGGCCAGTTCCGGCTTGCGCTCGATCATCTCGGGCGGCGGTGTCCATGTGGGCCAGGCCCTGCGGCCGGTCACATTGGCAACGCCCGACCATTCAAAGCCGGACTTGCCCACCGATATGCCATAGCGCACGGCGGTATTGTTGCCGGTGATCAGATAAAGGTGCCGTGCGGCGGGGTTCACGATGACCGTGCCCGGTACCTCTTCCGACGGGAAGTAGATGGTCTGGCGCCGGTATTCCGCGGGAAGTTTTTCAAGCGGGATCGCAGGCAGGGTAAAGCTGCCGTCCTGCCGGGCCACGTAGGCCGCATCGTCGATCTTCGGCGCGGGGGGCCGGGCCAGCCCGGCCTCGATCAGCGCGTGATCACTCACGCAGCCCGCCAGCAATGCCGTCGCCGCCACAGCGGCAAGAAGCCGGAACATCCACCGCGTCATGGGCAGTCTCTTCGTCCTGTCATCCTGCTGCGCCCCACGGGGCGGGGGGTGCCCACCCATTTCTTCTGCTCTTAGTATACACTCGGTCAAAGCCCCGCGCCACCGGCCTTCTGTTACAATCCGGTGCGCAGCCGCCAGAGTTCGGGGAAAAGCTCCACCTCCAGCATGCGCCGCAGATAGCTGACGCCCCCCGTCCCCCCCGTGCCACGCTTCAGCCCGATCACGCGTTCCACCGTGGTGACGTGATTGAAACGCCAGCGGCGGAAGTAATCCTCGAAATCCATCAGTTTTTCCGCCAGCTCATAGGCTTCCCAATGCGTCTCCGGATCGCGGTAGATCGCGGTCCAGACCGCCTGCACCTCTGCGTTATGCTCCCAGGGGTGCGAGACATCGCGCGTCAGCACCGCCCCGGGTACCGGCAACCCGGCACGGGCCAGATGACGCAGGGCTTCGTCATAAAGTGACGGTCGGGCAAGTTCCGCCTGAAGCTTTGCCAGCAGGTCGGGGCGGTGCGCATGCGGGCGCAGCATTGCGACGTTGCGGTTACCCACCGCGTATTCGATCAGCCGGTACTGCCAGGACTGGAAGCCGGACGATTGCCCCAGCCCGTCGCGAAACCGCGTGTAATCCGACGGGGTCATCGTGCGCAGCACATCCCAGGCACTGTTCAGCTGTTCGAAAACCCGTGCGACGCGCGACAGAAGCTTGAACGCCGGGCGCAGCCGGTCTTCAGCAATGGCCGCCCGTGCCGCGTCAATCTCGTGCAGGGCCAGCCGCATCCACAGTTCCGATGTCTGGTGCTGGATGATGAACAGCATCTCGTCATGCGCGCCGGTCAGAAGATGCTGCGCGCCCAGAATGCTGTCGAGGCGCAGATAATCGCCATAGGACATGCGCCCGTCAAAGGCCATCTGCGCACCTTCGCCCGAAGGATCATAGGGTTCGGTCATGGGTCAAAACCAAGACTCTTTGGGCAGTCCTGACAGAAGGTTTCGAAACCTCCGGCTTGCCCTGTCCGCGCACAGCATGTCAGCATTGGTGTCCCTTTCAGGTCACGCGCGCGCGCATCTTGTATTCGGGCCGCTCCCACAGGGTGTTGGCCATCACCTCGGCCAGCGCCCGCGCCGCGCCGGTCACATCGGCATGGGTGGTGTAAAGCGGGGTGAAACCGAAGCGCAGGATGTCCGGCGCGCGGAAATCGCCGATCACGCCGCGCGCGATCAGCGCCTGCATGATCGCATAGCCTTCGGGGTGGCGAAAGCTGATCTGGCTGCCGCGCCGGGCCGGGTCGCGCGGGCTGGCCAGCACCAGCGCCGGGCAGGCCGCTTCCACCTCGCGCACGAACTGTTCGGTCAACTCGATCGACCGGGTGCGCACATCGGCCATCGATACGCCGTCCCAGATATCCAGCGATGCCTCCAGTGCCGCCAGTTGCAGCACCGGCGGCGTGCCGACGCGCATCCGTTCAATGCCGCCGCCGGGGCGGTAGGTCAGGTCAAAGGCAAAGGGTGCCTCATGCCCCAGCCAGCCCGACAGCGCCGGGCGCGCCACATCGGCGTGGCGGGGGGCCAGATAGATGAAAGCGGGGCCACCGGGGCCGGAGTTGAGGTATTTGTAGGTGCAGCCCACCGCGAAATCGGCCCCCGTCCCGGCAAGATCGACCGGCAGCGCGCCCGCCGAATGCGCCAGATCCCACACTGTCAGCGCGCCCGTCGCATGGGCCTTTGCGGTGATCGCCGCCATGTCATGCCTGCGCCCGGTGCGGTAATCCACCTCGGTGATCAGTGTGACCGCGACCGTGCCGTCAATCGCAGCCTCCACCTCTTCCGGGGCCACGGTTTTCAGCACATAGCCATTGCCCAGCGTCCGGCACAGCCCTTCGGCCATGTAAAGGTCTGACGGGAAATTGCCGGTGTCCGACAGGATCACCCGGCGCGCGGGGTTCATTTCAAGCGCCGAGGCCAGCGCCTGATAGACCTTGACCGACAGCGTGTCGCCCAGCACGACCGTTCCCGGCGCTGCCCCGATCAGCCGGGCAATGCGGTTGCCCAGGCGGATGGGCTGGTCCATCCAGCCCGCCTTGTTCCAGCCGGTGATCAGCAGCTTGCCCCATTCTTCGGTCACAGCATGGGCCACCCGCGAAGCCGCCGCCTTCGGCAGGGGGCCAAGCGAGTTTCCGTCAAGATAGATGATCCCGTCGGGCAGATGGAACTGGGCGCGGGTCGCGGCAAAATCGGTCATCATGCTGCCTCCGCTGCGCAGGCTATCGCCCTTGCGCGGGATTTGAAAGGCACGTGGCGGCGGCTTGCCGGCTTTGTGCCGCCGTGCAAGACTGTCTCGCATGCACCGCCAACCCCTCCGTCACCGCCTTTTGCGCCAGTGGGAAAGCCCGCCGACCTGGCTTGTGCTGTTCCTCGCCCTTGCCTTGGTGCAGGCGCGCCACTTGCCGCTTGTCGACGCAGGGTGGCCGGGCCGGATTGCCGGGGGTGTGCTGGGTCTGTCGGGCCTTGCGATCTTCTGCCTTGCCCTGAGGGAGTTCCGGCGGCACCGCACCACGGTCTTGCCGCGCGAAACCCCGTTTGCGATGATTGACAGCGGCATCTACCGCCTCTCCCGCAACCCGATCTATCTGGCGGATGCCCTGTTCCTGGCGGGCGCGGCCCTGTGGTGGGATGCGGCGTCGCTGCTGCTGGTGCCGCTGTTTGTCATGATCATCACGCGCCGCTTCATCCTGGGAGAAGAGGCGGTACTGCGGGCTGTTTTCGGCGCGGCATTTGACCGCTATGCGGCCCAAACCCGCCGCTGGCTGTAGCATCGCGCCAAAAGCGCGCGATATTTGCTTCAACGCTTCGGGGTTCCAAAAGAAACATTGTTGCGCTATGCAGCAGACCGCCGATACACCTGTACGGCCCGCCCGACGGGCGCTCATGACGGCCTTCAGACGGGGGGATCACTGTGAAGATCGGCGCACCGAAAGAGATTTTCGAAGGCGAGGCGCGCGTCGCCCTGACGCCAGAGTCGGCCTTGCAGCTGCAGAAGCTGGGCCATGCCTGCCTGATCGAAAGCGGGGCAGGGGCCAAGGCCGGGTTTTCCGATGCCGCCTATGCCGCCGCAGGCGTCACCCTGGTGCCGGATGCGCAATCGGTATTCACCCTTGCCGATGTCATCGTGAAAGTGCGCGGCCCGGAACCGGCTGAGGCGCAGATGCTGCGGGACGGGCAGACGCTGATCTCGTTCTTCTGGCCCGCGCAGAACGCGGAACTGCTGGAACAGGTGAAAGACCGTGGGGCAACGGCCATTGCGATGGACATGGTGCCCCGCATCTCGCGCGCGCAGAAGATGGATGCGCTGTCGTCCATGGCCAACATCGCCGGATATCGCGCGGTGATCGAGGCGGGCAACAACTTTGGCCGCTTCTTCACCGGTCAGGTGACGGCGGCGGGCAAGGTGCCCCCCGCCAAGGTGCTGGTCGTGGGCGCGGGCGTGGCCGGTCTGGCCGCCATCGGCACGGCCACCAGCCTGGGGGCCATCACCTATGCTTTCGACGTGCGGCCTGAAGTGGCCGAACAGATCGAATCGATGGGTGCAAATTTCGTCTTTCTGGAATTCGAGGCGTCGCAGGACGGGGCAGCCACGGGGGGCTATGCCGCGCCGTCGTCCCCTGAGTTCCGCGAAAAGCAGCTGGCGAAATTCCGCGAGCTTGCGCCCGAAATGGACATCGTCATCACCACCGCCCTGATCCCCGGCAGGCCCGCGCCAAAGCTGTGGACCGAAGACATGGTGAAGATCATGAAGCCCGGCTCGGTCATCATCGATCTGGCGGCGGAACGCGGCGGCAACTGCGACCTGACGGTGCCGGATCAGAAGATTGTCACCGACAATGGCGTGACGATTGTCGGCTATACCGATTTCGCCAGCCGCATGGCGGCGCAGGCCAGTACGCTTTATGCCACCAACATCCGCCACATGCTGGCGGACCTGACGCCGGGGAAAGACGGCGTTCTGGTGCAGAACATGGAAGATGACGTGATCCGGGGGGCGACAGTGGCCCATGCCGGGGCCATAACCTTTCCGCCGCCGCCGCCCAAGGTGGCCGCCATTGCCGCCGCCAAGCCCAAGGAAAAGCCGAAAGAACTGACGGCGGCGGAAAAGCGGGCGCAGGAAGTGGCGCTGTTCCGCACGCAGACGCGCAACCAGGTCGGCCTGCTGGTGATCGGCGGGCTCTTGCTGGCGCTGGTGGGATATTCCGCCCCGCCCAGCTTCATGGCGCATTTCATCGTCTTCGTGCTGTCTTGTTTCATCGGCTTCCAGGTGATCTGGAACGTCAGCCATTCGCTGCACACGCCGCTGATGGCCGTGACCAACGCCATTTCCGGCATCGTCATTCTGGGCGCGCTTCTGCAGATCGGGTCGGGCAACTGGCTTGTGGTGATCCTGGCGGCGCTGTCCGTGCTGATCGCCACCATCAACATCGTCGGCGGCTTCCTGGTGACACGCCGGATGCTTGCCATGTTCCAGAAGTCGTGAGGATCAGGCCATGAGCATGGGTATCGTCGGGGCCGCCTATATCGCAGCGGCTGTGTTGTTCATCCTGTCGCTGGGCGGGCTGTCGGGGCAGGAAAGCGCCAAGCGCGCGGTCTGGTACGGCATTGCGGGCATGGTGCTGGCGGTGGGGGCCACCGTGTCCGGTCCCGGCATGGCGCATCTTTGGCTGGTGGTCCTGATGCTGCTGGCCGGCGCCGTTCTGGGCTGGGTCGTTGCCATGCGCGTCCAGATGACGGAAATGCCGCAGCTTGTGGCAGCGTTGCACAGCTTTGTCGGCCTGGCGGCGGTATTCATCGGCTTCAATGCCGATATCGAGCTGGGCCGCGTCCTGGCAATGGACACAGCGGCCCGAGAGGCGCTGCAGGGGTTCGCCGGTGTGCTCGCGCACAAGTCACCTGTCGAAATCTCGATCCTGCGGGTCGAGGTGTTCCTGGGCGTGTTCATCGGCGCTGTCACCTTCACCGGGTCGGTCATTGCCTTTGGCAAGCTGGCGGGCAGGGTGGACGGCAAGGCAAAGAAACTGCCCGGCGGGCATCTGCTGAATACCGGGGCGGCGCTGGCATCGCTGGCGCTGCTGGTGCTGTATTTCAACGGGGCGGGCATCTGGGCGCTGATCCTGATGACGCTGCTGGCCTTCTTCATTGGCTATCACCTGATCATGGGCATCGGCGGCGCGGACATGCCTGTGGTCGTCTCCATGCTCAACAGCTATTCGGGCTGGGCGGCGGCGGCCATCGGCTTTACCCTGGGCAATGACCTTCTGATCGTCACCGGGGCGCTGGTGGGGTCATCGGGGGCGATCCTGAGTTACATCATGTGCAAGGCGATGAACCGCAGTTTCATCAGCGTCATTCTGGGCGGTTTCGGCAATACCACGGGTCCGACGATGGAAATCGCGGGCGAACAGATTGCCATTGATGCCGAAGGGGTGGCGGCGGCGCTGAACGATGCCGACAGCGTCATCATCATCCCCGGCTATGGCATGGCGGTGGCACAGGCGCAGCAATCGGTGTCGGAACTGACCAAGCGGCTGCGCGCGCGCGGCAAGACGGTGCGCTTTGCCATCCACCCGGTCGCAGGCCGTCTGCCCGGCCATATGAATGTGCTGCTGGCCGAGGCCAAGGTTCCTTACGACATCGTGCTGGAGATGGACGAGATCAACGAGGATTTCCCAAGCACCGACGTGGCCATCGTCATCGGGTCCAACGACATCGTGAACCCGGCGGCGCAGGAAGACCCCAACAGCCCCATCGCCGGCATGCCGGTGCTGGAATGCTGGAAGGCCAAACAGGTGTTCGTTTCCAAGCGCGGGCAGGGCACAGGGTATTCCGGCATCGAAAACCCGCTGTTCTACAAGGAGAATACGCGGATGTTCTATGGCGATGCCAAGAAAAGCATCGACGCGCTGCTGCCGATGATCGGGTGATCCCGCCTTTGCGCCGCGCCCGGTAAGCCGCCCCGGCGGCCCGTCTTGCGGGCCGCCGCCGCCCCGCAGCCGGAGACAGGCGCGCAGAAGGCCCATCAGGCCGTTTACATGCGCGCGCCGCCCGCTAGGGTGCAGCAAAAGCCACGAGGCCCCCATGCCGCCCATTGATGACCACCCGCTGCGCTATCCGCTGACGAACGAGCTGCACGCGCGCCCCTTCCCGGCGCTGGAGGTGCCCTGTACGGCCGTGTTTCTGGCCTTCAAGGAACCGGTCGATGCCGCCAATCGCGACCGCGCCCGCGACCGCGCCCATCTGATCGACCTCTTGGACCGCAATGGAAGCCCGCATCCGCAGCCCGAGGCCACGCATTTTTCCGGCCCCGTCGGCCGTCACGAGCTGAAATGGGAAAGCCATACCGAGTTTGTCACCTATTCCGCCTTTTCGCCCGGTGTCGGCCCGCGCGCCTTCGACCCCGAAGAAATGCGCGTCTTCCCGGAAAACTGGCTGGCCACCGCCCCCGGCAAGCGCCTGGTCGCGGTTCTGATCCGGGTCGAGGTGATGCCCGAGGATGAGGACGGGGTGACGCCACGGCTTGAAGAGTGGTTTGTGCCCGAAAGCATGGCCTGTTCGCGGGTGGTTGATGGTGCGGCCATTGTCGCGGGCGATTTCCGCATTGATCAGGCGGGGATCATGCGCTTTGCGGTTTTCGTCCGCCCCGGCACCGGCGCGCGCCGGGTGGGCCGGATCGTGCAGCGCCTGTGCGAGATTGAAACCTATCGCGCCATGTCGATGCTGGGCCTGATGCGCGCCCGCCAGATGTCAACCCACCTGAACGCGATCGACCCAAAGCTGTCGGCCCTTGTCAGCGGCCTGGACAGTGCCGGACAGACCCCCGAGGCGACCCTGCACGAGCTGCTGTCGATTTCGGCAGAACTGGAAAGCCAGGCCGTGCAGGTTTCCTTTCGCTTCGGTGCGACCGCCGCCTATGAGGCGATTGTCAACCAGCGCATCGAAGTGCTGCGTGAGGTGCGCATTCATGGCCGCCAGACCTTTGGCGAATTCATGATGCGCCGCTACGACCCCGCCATGCGCACCGTGAAATCCGCTGAGGCGCGGTTGCGCAGCATGGCCGAACGGGCGCAGCGCGCCGCCGAGTTGCTGCGCACGCGCGTCGATGTGGAACGCAGCGCGCAGAACCAGAAGCTGCTGGAAAGCATGGACAGGCGGGCAGACCTGCAACTGCGGCTGCAGCGCACGGTCGAAGGGCTGTCAGTGGTGGCGATCAGCTATTATGCGGTGAACCTTGCCACCTATGCCGCCTATCCGCTGACCGAGCATCTGCACATCTCGAAAGGCGTGGCCACGGCGATTGCTACGCCGCTGGTCATCTTGCTGGTTTGGGCCGCCATCCGCCGCATCCGCCGCCAGATGGACTGAGCGGTGCGCTGCCGCTCAGCGCCCGCGGATCCGCGGGTCAAGCGCATCGCGCAGCCCGTCGCCGATGTAGTTCACCGCCAGCACGGTCAGCGAAATCGCCAGACCGGGCCAGAGCATCCGTTCGGGATAAAGCTGCATATACTGCAGCCCGTCGTTCAAAAGCCGCCCCCAGGTGGGGAAGTCCGGCGGAAAGCCAAGGCCCAGGAAACTCAGCACCGATTCGGTGATGATCGCTTCCGCCACGCCCAGTGTCGCCGCCACCATGACAGGCGAGATCACGTTGGGCAGGATATGCCGGAAGATGATCCGGCGCGGTGCCGCCCCGATGGATCGCGCGGCCAGCACATATTCCCGTTCCCGCAGGGCCAGCACCTCGCCCCGCACGATCCGCGCCGCTTGCATCCACGAGGTGATGCCAATGGCAAAGACGATCAGAACAAAGGCCCCCATTTCCGGCCCAAGGTACCCTGCAATCCGGTCGCGGAACAGCATGACCAGCACCAGCAGCAAGGGCACCAGCGGCAGCGCCAGGAACATGTCGGTCAGGCGCATCAGCGGCCCGTCCAGCCGCCGGAAATAGCCGGCCAGCACCCCGATGGTGGTGCCCACGACAATGGCGATCATCATCGCGATGAACCCCACCGCGAGTGAGACCTTGCCGGCCTGCATCATCCGGTACAGCATGTCGCGGCCCAGCTGATCGGTGCCCAGCGGAAAGCGCCAGGACGGGCCCAGGTTGCGCACCTTCAACGCCTCGGCCACCCGCAGCTTTTCGGGCTGCCAGACCAGCGGGCCAATGACAACGAACAGCACCAGCAGGCACAGCACGATCAGCCCGAACAGCGCCCCCTTATGGGTGCGGAACTGATCCCAGATCGCCCTGCTCTGGCTGCGGGGCCGGGGTGCCGGGGCAGCAGGCGCGTCAGTCATAGCGGATCCTTGGGTCAAGCAGGCCGTAAAGGATATCGGCAATCAGGTTGAAGACCACGATCAGCACGGCAAAGATGAAGGCCAGCGTCTGAACCGTGGGCAGGTCATTGGCATGGATGGCCAGGATCAGGGCGGCCCCGATGCCGTTCACGCCGAACAGGTTTTCGGTGATGATCGCCCCGCCGAAGATTGCCGGAATACCCAGCGCAATCACCGTGACCACCGGGATCAGCGAATTGCGCAGCACATGCTTCAGGACCACCGTGCGTTCGCTCATCCCCTTGGCGCGGGCGGTGCGCACGTAATCCTGCCCCATGTTGTCCAGCATCGAAGACCGCATGTAGCGGCTGATCGCCGCCGCATTGGCCAGCGCCAGGGTCAGCACCGGCAGCGCCATCTGCCGGATCTGCTGCACGAACGAATTCCAGTCCGTGACCGAAAGCGTGGTGTCATACTTGGTGGGAAACCAGCCCAGCCAGACGGAAAAGACAATGATCAGCAGCGTGCCGGTGAAGAATGTCGGCACCGAAAAGCCGATCATCGCAAACAGGGTGCCAGCCTGATCGAACAGGGAATACTGCCGGTAAGCCGAATAGATGCCGATGGGCAGGGCAATCATCACCCCCAGCAGATAGGCGGTGCCGACCACGGTGATGGTCTGCGGAATCCGCTGCCCGATCATGGTGAACACCGGGCTGCGCGTCTGCCAGGACAGGATGCGCTGCTCGCCGCCCGCAAGGCTTGTGCCGAACCAGCCGTCAATCAGCGTGGCCGGTTCCACCCAGAAGAACTGGCGCAGCCACAGGACGTAGCGCACCAAAACCGGCTGGTCCGCCCCCATCGCCTCGATCATCTTCTGGCGCACCTCGGGCGGCACGGTCAGCGGAATTTCCGACATCGGCGATCCGGGGGCCAGATCGACCAGCAGGAAAATCACCAGACTGATGAACAGCAGCGTCGGGATGGCCAGCAGCAGTCTGCGAAGCGTGAACGTAAGCATGCGCGGTGCGCCTTTGGGCTGCTGCGGGAACCAGGGAAGGGGCGGGGCCGGTGATCCGGCCCCGCCCGGCTGCGTCACTTCACGCGGTACCAGTCCGCGATGTTGGTGATCTCGTTGTCCCAGGCATTGATCGCCACACCGCCCAGGGCGTTGGAGTGCGCCGACAGGGTGCCGCGATGGACCAGCGGGATGATGACCTTGCTGTCCTTGGTCAACATGTCGTTCAGCTTGATCGCGATCTCGGCCCGCTTGGCCGGATCGGTCGCCGCCGTCAGTTCCTTCAGCAGCGCGTCATAGGCAGGGTCACAGAAGCGATTGATGTTCGGCCCCTGCCACTGGTTTTCCGGGCTGGGCGCCTGGTCGCAAGCATGCTCTGCCAGATAGGCCTCGGGGTCGGTGCCGCTGAAGTTGTTGGCATACATCTCGACATCGGCATAGAACTTCTGGAACGTGTCGGGCGAGCCGGCATCGCCGCCGAAGAACACGCCGGGATCAATCGCCTTCAGCTCCACCTCGACGCCGATCTCGTTCCACCAGCTCTTGATCAGCGTCTGGAAGTCCTGGCGGATCGGGTTCACCGTGGTCTGATACAGCAGAGACAGCTTCTTGCCGTCCTTGTCGCGGATGCCGTCACCGTCGCTGTCAACCCAGCCCGTGTCCTCGAGCAGCTTCTTTGCGCCCTCCAGGTCCTGGGTCAGGCATTCAGTGTTGTCGCTGGCGAACATCGCCGGAGCGGGCACCAGGTTGCAGGTCGGCTGACCGCCCGCGCCATAGCCCACCTCGACCAGCGTGTTGCGGTCGATCGCCTTGCTCAGCGCGAGGCGCACGTTCACGTCGGTCAGGATAGGGTGGGGGTGCTTGGCGGTGGACCTCTCGCCTTCTGGCAGGTCGGGCGAAGGGTCGGTCAGGTTGGTCTCGATCCGTTCGACCAGCGTGCCGAAGGCCACCACGAACTGGCCCTTGCCTGCGGCGGTCATGGCTGCCTGGCTGTCCGGCGGAATCTGGGTGTTCCAAGCATAATCGAATTCGCCGGTTTCCATGACGGCGCGGGCCGAACTTTCGGCATCGCCGCCGCCCTTGATTGTTGCTTTCGCGAAAGCAGGCTTAGCCGGATCGCGATAGTTCGGGTTGGCTTCCATCTGGACCGTGTCGTTCACGGTAAAGCCGGTCACCCGGAAGGGGCCAGTGCCGATGGGGCCGCTATTCTGGTCGGTGCAGGTTGGCGCTGCGGCACCAAGGCAAGCCTCGAACTGTGCCTTCTGCAGGATCGGGGTCTGGCCGCCAACGAAGGCCACGAACGGGTTCGACTGCGGGCCCTTGAAGGTGACCTTCGCGGTAAGGTCATCGACCGCCTCGACTGATGCGATGTTGGCAAACTTGGCGCTCTGCGCGCAGCCGCCGGCGGGGTCCATGCAGTATTGCGCCGTGAAGGCCACGTCGGCCGCAGTCACCGGCGTGCCGTCCGACCAAAGCAGGCCCGGGATCAGCTTCCAGGTGATGGAGGTCAGATCGGCCGAGATGCCGCCGTTCTCGACCGTCGGCAATTCGGTCACAAGCCGCGCGACCCTATTGCCTTCGGCGTCATAGCTTGCCAGCGGTTCGATCACGAAACCGGCAGCGAGCACGTCCTTGGTGCCGTCGGTAAGATAGGGGTTGAGGATCGACACGGCCTGCGGGAAGGTCAGCTTGACCTCGCCATCGGCACCGCGTTCGGCCCAGGCTGCCGGGGCGGTCATCGCCATGGCAGCAGCGCCCAGAAGGGCTGTCTTCAGTTTCATCGGTCTTCTCCTTGTCGGTTGCGCTCAGAAGCCTCGGGACCGCCGGTTGATCCGGCGGCGGCTGTTATGGGGGGAACGAAATGGCAGGCCACATGGCGGCCCGGCGTCACTTCAAGCAGGGGCGGCTTCACGTCGCTGCACACAGGCTGCGCCTGCGGGCAGCGCGTGCAGAAGTTGCAGCCCTTCGGCGGATTCGCAGGTGACGGCACATCGCCCTTCAGGATGATGCGGCGGCGGGATGATTCCACCGACGGGTCCGGTTCCGGCACGGCAGACAGCAGCGCCTGGGCGTAAGGATGCAGCGGATCGGCATAAAGCGCGTCGCGCGGGCTTAACTCGGCGATCTGGCCCAGATACATCACCGCCACCCGGTCGGCGATGTGGCGCACCATCGACAGATCATGGCTGATGAACAGATAGGTCAGCCCCAGCCTGTCCTGCAGGTCTTCCAGCAGGTTCACCACCTGCGCCTGGATCGACACATCCAGCGCCGCAATCGGCTCGTCACAGACGATGAAGCGCGGGTTCAGCGCCAGCGCGCGCGCAATGCCGATGCGCTGGCGCTGCCCGCCGGAAAACTCGTGCGGGAACCGGCCGGCAAAGGCGCGGTTCAGCCCGACCTGATCCATCAGCTCGTGAATCCGCGCCAGCCGGGCGTTGCCGCGCAGATCGGTATGCTCCACCAGCGGCTCGCCGATGATCGCCGCCACGGTCATGCGCGGGTTGAGGCTGGCCTGCGGGTCCTGGAATACCATCTGCATCTTCGGCCGGATGCGGCGCAGCGCTTTCTGGCCCAGCCGCCCGATATCGGTGCCGTCAATCACCACACTGCCCGATGTCGCCTCATACAGGCGCAAAAGCGCCCGCCCCACCGTGGATTTGCCGCAGCCCGATTCCCCGACCAGGCCCAGGGTTTCGCCTTCATAGATGTCGAAACTCACGCCATCGACGGCCTTCACATCGCCCGTATGCCGCCGCAGGATCCCGCTGTTGATCGCAAAATGCATCTTGAGGTTCTTCACCTCGACCAGCTTGCGGGGGGATGCGTCACGCATGGGCCGCCCCCGCCTCCCAGTGACAGGCCACGTCATGGCCCTGGCCGACCGGGCGGCGTTGCGGGTTTTCCCGCAGGCAGCGGTCAAAGGCATGGGCGCAGCGCGGCGCAAAGGCGCAGGCGGCGGGGGCGGCCATCATGATCGGCGGTTGCCCTTCGATCACCTGCAGCCGGTCGCTGCGCGGCCCGGCAAGATGCGGGATCGTCTTCAGCAGCGCGCGGGTATAGGGGTGCTGCGGCCGGGTGAACAGCTCTTTCACCGGGGCCTGTTCCACCACTTGGCCCGCATACATCACCATCACCCTGTCGGCGATGCCCGCGATCACGCCCAGGTCATGGGTGATCCAGATGATGGCCATGCCCAGCTTTTGCCGCAACTCGCGCACCAGTTCCAGGATTTGCGCCTGAATGGTCACGTCCAGCGCCGTGGTGGGTTCGTCCGCGATCAGCACGCGCGGGTCACAGGCCAGGGCAATGGCAATCATCACCCTTTGCCGCATCCCGCCCGAGAACTGGTGCGGATAGCCGGACAGCCGTTTCTTCGCATCCGGAATTCCGACAAGGTCCAGCAGTTCCGCCGCGCGGACCTGCGCCTGCGCCTTGGTCAGGCCCATATGTTTGCGCAGGGGTTCCATGATCTGACTGCCCACGGTGAACACCGGGTTCAGGCTGGTCATCGGGTCCTGAAAGATGAAGCCGATCCTGGCCCCCCGGATCGACTGCAATTGCGTGCTGCTGACCTGCAGGATGTCCCTGCCATCCAGCAAGACCTGTCCTGCCTGCACCTCGGCGGGGGGCGACGGCAGCAGGCCGATCAGCGACATCATGGTGACGGATTTGCCCGAGCCGCTTTCGCCGACCACCCCCAGCAACTCGCCGGGGCGCAGGTGGAAGCTGACCGAATTGACAGCGTGAACGTTCCCTTCCCGGGTCCTGAACACCGTCTTCAGCCCCCTTACATCAAGGACGGGCTCGGCCCCATCGGGCATGCGTTACTCCCCGCATCGGTCTTCTTCCGGCTCAGGGCATTGCCTGTCCGGTGCCGGACCGGAGTGTTAGCCAGTTTCGCCCATCCCGCAATATGCTTTCGTGCCGCCATGCCGCAGCGCCGGTTCCAAAGGCAGGCCCCGACCCGGGCTTGACCTTGCCGCTTTCGGGCCGCACCCTGCCCGCTGAAGAGGAGTTTTGCATGCCCGCCCGCCTGTCCCCGCGCCAGATCCTGGATCGTCTGGTGGCCTTTCCCACTGTCAGCCGCGACAGCAACCTGCCGCTGATCGACTGGGTCGAGGATTATCTCGACAGCCATGACGTCACTGCGCAGCGGGTCTGGAACGCGGATCGCACCAAGGCCAGCCTTTACGCCCAGATCGGCCCGGCGGTTGCGGGCGGCGTCATCCTGTCGGGTCATACCGATGTGGTGCCCGTTGATCGTCAGCCCTGGTCGTCCGACCCCTGGACGGTGACCGAACGCGACGGTCGCCTTTATGGGCGCGGCACCTGCGACATGAAGGGCTTTGTGGCCCTGGCGCTGGCGGCCGTGCCACTGGCGCTGGCCGCAGATATCAAGCGCCCGCTGCAACTGGCGCTGAGCCATGACGAGGAGGTGGGCTGCACCGGCGCGCCCGCGATGATCGCCGAAATGGCCCGCCGCCTGCCGCGCGCCGCCGCCGTGATCGTGGGCGAGCCGTCGCGGTTCAGCGTGGTCACCGGCCACAAGGGCGGCACCGGGTTCAAGGTGCATGTGAAGGGGCATGAGGTGCATTCCTCGCTGATCCACACCGGTGTCAGCGCCATCATGGCCGCCGCCCCGCTGATCGATTTTGCCAACCGCGTCAACGCGGCCAATGCGGCCAGGCCCCCGGCAGCCCTGGCGCAACTGTTCGATCCGCCCTGGACGACGCTGCATGTCGGCATGGTTGAGGGTGGCACCGCCCATAACATCACCGCCGCCGATTGCCGCTTCAGCATCGAGTTCCGCGTTGTCCCCGGCGAGGATATCGAAGACCGGGTCGCAGAGTTTGCAGGGCAGGTGGCCCGTGCCGTCGGCACCATGCAGGCCATCCGGCCGGAAACCGGCATCACGCTGGAACGGTTCTTCAGCGTCCCGCCGCTGCGCCCCGAAGCCAAAGGCGCGGCCGAGGCGCTGGTCCGCCGTCTGACCGGCGACAACGGCATCCATGTTGTCAGCTATGGCACCGAAGCGGGGCAGTTCCAGGCCGAAGGCTATTCCGCGGTGGTCTGCGGCCCGGGCGATATCGCGCAGGCACATCAGCCGGATGAATATCTGGAGCTTTCGCAATTCAATACCGGATGGTCCTTCATGCAGCGCCTTGTCGCCGTGCTGACATGACCTTTCCGATCCCCCTGGACAGCCCGCCGCGCTTTCCCGGCCCGCCGCCCGCCGCCTGTGATGTTGTGATCATTGGCGGCGGGATCATCGGGGTGATGACCGCCTGGCATCTGGCAGAGCGCGGCCTGTCGGTGGTGCTGTGCGAAAAGGGCCGCATCGCGGGCGAACAAAGCAGCCGCAACTGGGGCTGGATTCGCCAGCAGGGACGCGATCCGGCGGAATTGCCGATCATGGTGGAAAGCCTGCGCATCTGGCAAAGCCTGGCACAGGAATTCGGCGATGCGCTGGGCTTTCGCCAGACCGGGGTCATGTATCTGGCCAACACCGCCAGGGATATGGACGGGTTCGAAGCCTGGCTGCCCCATGCCCGCACCAATGGCCTGGACAGCCGGATGCTGAGCCGCGCCGAAGTCACCCGCACCCTGAAGGGCGCGCAGGCCGACTGGCCGGGCGGCCTGTTCACCCCCTCGGATGCCCGTGCCGAACCCTGGGTTGCAGTGCCGATGCTGGTCACCGGGGCCATCGCGCGCGGGGTCCGCGTGGCGGAACACTGCGCGGTGCGCAGGCTGGACCGTGCCGCAGGCCGCATCACCGGGGTCTACACCGAACAGGGCCGCATCGCCTGCGATCAGGTGGTGCTGGCGGGCGGGGCCTGGTCTTCGCTGTTTGCGCGCAACGAAGGGGTGGACCTGCCGCAGCTGGCGGTGCTCGCCTCGGTCGCGGCGACAGGTCCGATGCCCGAGATTTACCCCGGTGCGGCGGCAGACAATCACTTTGCCTTCCGCCGCCGCGCCGATGGCGGCTATTCCCTTGCCCCCGGCGCATCGCATGATTTCTTTCCCGGCCCCGATGCCCTGCGCCACGCCCGCGTCTTTCTGCCCGTGCTGAAGAAGGACTGGCGGTCAACCCGCCTGCGCGCCTTTGCCCCGGCGGGCTTTCCCGATGGCTGGACCACGCCGCGTCGCTGGTCTGCGGACCGCCCATCCCCGTTCGAGGCGATCCGCATCCTGAACCCCGCCCCCAGCCGCCGCGCGCTTGCCGCCGTGCAGGATGCCTTTGGCCGCGCCTTTCCGGCGCTGGGCCGCCCGCAGCTGCGCCACGCCTGGGCCGGGATGATCGACACCATGCCCGATGTCGTGCCGGTGATCGACCGCGTCGCGGCGATTGCAGGGCTGACCATCGCCACCGGCCTCAGCGGCCACGGCTTTGGCATCGGCCCCGGCATGGGTCGGGTGGTGGCCGATCTGGTTGCGGGCAATCCGGTTGGGCATGATCTGCACCGCTTCCGTCTGGCCCGGTTCAGCGATGGCACGCGCATTGCGCCGGGGCCGGCGCTGTAGCGGTTCCCTGCCGCGCCCGCCTGTGCTACCCCGGCCACCGAAGCAACCGGATGGACCCATGCCCCAGATTCCCAGCCTGCCCCTGAATGACGGCCACAGCCTGCCCGCGCTGGGCTTTGGCCTGTGGCAGGTGCCCGGTGCTGACACCGCCCGGGTGGTGGAACAGGCGCTGGGTCTTGGCTACCGGCTGATCGACGGGGCGGCGATCTATGGCAATGAGGAAGGTCTGGGCGAGGGGCTGCGCCGGTCCGGCCTGCCACGCGAGGCGGTCTTTGTGACCACGAAATGCTGGAACACCGATCAGGGCTTTGATGCCGCCCTGCGCGCCTTCGACGCCAGCCTGGCGCGCATAGGGCTGGACCGGATCGATCTGTATCTGATCCACTGGCCCTGTCCGCAGCAGGGCCTGTTTGTTGACACATGGCGCGCCTTGATCCGCCTGCGTGACGAAGGCCGTGTAACATCCATCGGCGTGTCCAACTTTCACGCCGCGCATCTGCAGCGGCTGGTGGCGGAAACCGGCGTCACCCCGGCGGTCAACCAGATCGAACTGCATCCGCGCCTGCAACAGGTCACTCTGCGGGACAGCAACCGCCGCCTTGGCATCGTCACGCAAAGCTGGTCGCCGCTGGGGCGGGGCCGCAGCTTTGACGCCCCCGTGATCCGGGACATCGCGGCGCGGCTGGGCCGCAGCCCGGCGCAGGTCATCCTGCGCTGGCATCTGGACATCGGCTGTTCGGTCATTCCCCGGTCCACCCGCCTGGCCGGTCTGGCGGAAAACCTGGCGCTGTCCGACTTTGCGCTGACTGCGGGCGATCTGGCGGCCCTGGCCACGCTGGACGCGGGCGAACGCATGGGCCCCGATCCGGACCTGTTCGCCTGATGGCACCGGTGGTCATCCCGCGCCTGTGCGTCCGCGATGCCGCCGCCGCCGCCGACCTGTTGGCGCAGGTCTTCGGGTTTTGCCCCGATGGCGGCCCGAACCGCCTGCGCCTTGGTGACCAGCGGATCGAGCTGCTTCAGGACCCGGCTGCGGCGGGACATGGCCGGATCGACCATCTGGCGCTGGCCGTCAAGGATGTTGATGCCGCCCTTGCCGCAGCCGTGGCGCGGGGCGGGGTGCCCGACGGCGATGTCACACCGGACGGCCCGCTGTTCATCCCGGAATTCTGGACGGCAGGCACCCGCTATGTCTTCCTCAAGGGTCCCGAAGGTGCCCGGATCGAACTTTCTGCCCGCGTCGGGTCGGCGCGGCCCGGCCTGCCGGGCCATGACCATATCGGCATTCCCTGCGCCGACCTGCCCGCGATGCAGGCCCTCTTCCGGTCGCTGGGCTGCAAGGACATCGCCGCGACTACGCTGATCCGGGCCGGGGGCAACGTGCCTGTCGCCTTTCTTGGTCTTGGCCCCTCTGTGATCGAGCTTTACTGCCCGCCGGATCATGCTGCGGCGACGGCGGCACCTTGCGGCCTGTGGCGCGGGCTTGTGATCGCCGGGGCGGGCCTTGCCGGCCGGATCGAGGGGCCCGAAGGCATCGTCATCGACGGGCACCCCTAACCGCGGCCTCTGCCCGGCGTCGGCGGCAGAAGACCTTGCACGGGGGATCGTTTTCCGCTTTCTGGGCAACGAGGACGGAGCCGTCGATGAGCCTTGATGCCGCACAGCCGCACCGCGACCCTGCCGACCACGGCGGCGGCCTTGATGCGGCGCGCAGGCGCTTTGGCGGCGCGCGGTCTGACTGGATCGATCTGTCCACCGGGATCAATCCGGTGCCCTTCCCCCTGCCCGATCTGCCCGCCGACTGCTGGACGGCGCTGCCCGATCAGGGGGCGCAGGATGATCTTCTGGCGGCGGCCCGGCTGTTCTGGCAGGTGCCGGACGGGGCGGCCATTGTGGCCGCACCTGGAACATCGGCGCTGATTGCGCAGCTTCCCGGCACCGTCCCGGCGGGGCGTGTCCGCATTCCCGGCCCGACCTATAACGAACATGCCCGCGCCTTTGCCGCCCATGGCTGGGCCGAAAGCAGCGGCGCGGCAGAGGCCCTTGTGCTGGTCAATCCGAACAATCCGGACGGGCGGGTGTGGGCGGGCACAGATGCCGAAGCGGGCTTCGTGGTGATCGACGAAAGCTTTGCCGATGTCGCACCTGCGGTCAGCCTGGTGCGCCTTGCAGCGCGCCCGGGAACGGTCGTGCTGAAAGGGCTGGGGAAATTCTGGGGGCTGGCGGGGCTGCGGCTTGGCTTTGCCATCGGCGATCCGGCGCTGATCCGCCGCCTGTCGGTCCTGCTGGGGCCTTGGGCTGTTTCCGGGCCGGCGCTGGCGGCGGGAACCGCCGCCTTGCGGGACGACGCCTGGGCAGTGGCCGCACGGGCGCGCCTCGTGCGGGATGCCGCGCGGCTGGATGCGCTGCTGACGGCGGCGGGGGCCGAGATTGCGGGCGGGACCGACCTGTTCCGGCTGGTGCGCCTGTCCAACCCCCGGCTGTGGCACATGGCGCTGGCCCGCCGCCACATCTGGACCCGGATGTTTCCCTATTCGACCGAATGGCTGCGCCTGGGCCTGCCGGGGTCCGAGGTGCAGTGGTCCCGGCTGGCAAAAGCGCTGGAGGATCTGTCATGAGTGCCGCCCTGCTGGTTCCGGCCCTGCTTCTGGATGCGGCCTTCGGCGAGCCGCACTGGCTTTGGTCCCGCCTGCCGCACCCCGCAGTGATCATGGGCCGTGCCGTGGGTTGGCTGGATACCAGGCTGAACAGGGGCGAGAACCGCAAGGCAAAGGGCGTGCTTGCGCTTTTGGTGCTGGTGGTCGGGGCGGGGCTGACGGGGGCCGTGATCGCGGCCCTTCCCGACGGCGGCCTGCTGGAGGTTCTGGTCGCCGCGATCATTCTGGCGCAGCGCAGTCTGGTGGACCATGTGCAGGCCGTGGCCGATGCGCTGCGCCTGTCGCTGGCCGACGGGCGGCGCATGGTGGCGCGCATCGTCGGGCGCGACACGACAGCACTGGACGAGGCGGGGGTGGCCCGCGCGGCCATTGAAAGTGCGGCCGAAAACCTCAGCGACGGGGTGGTGGCCCCGGCGCTTGCCTTTCTGGTCTTCGGCCTGCCCGGACTGATGATCTACAAGATCACCAACACCGCCGACAGCATGATCGGCCACCGCACGCCCCGGCATGAACAGTTCGGCTGGGCCGCGGCGCGGTTCGACGATCTGCTGAACTGGGTTCCGGCGCGTCTGACGGCGGCGCTGATCCTGCTGAGCCACGGGCGCTTCGATCCGGCCCCGGTCCTGCGCGACGGGCCGCTGCACCGGTCGCCCAATGCGGGCTGGCCCGAGGCGGCGATGGCGGTGGTGCTGAATGTCGCGCTGTCGGGGCCGCGCAGCTACAACGGGGTGATGACCGACTTTCCCTGGGTCTGGCCCGAAGGCCGCGCCAACCCCGGCCCGGATCAGATCGATGCCGCCTGTTCCGCGCTGTGGCGGGCCTGGGCGGGCCTGCTGGGGCTTGCCTGTCTGATTGCGCTTGTCTGACCTGTCTTTGCCAAGGAGTTTCCGATGCGTCTTGCCGCCCTGGTGCTGATCTGCACCCTTGCCAGCCCCGCAGTTTCGGCCCCCTGCGGCGGTGACTTTGGAGAGTTTGTCGTGGCCATGAAGGCAGAGGCGGCGGCGCAGGGGCACCCGCAAGACCGGATTGATGCCTTTTTCGCCTCGGTCCGCCAAGACCCCAGGGTGCTGAAGGCGGACCGGTCACAGTCGGTGTTCCAAAAGCCGTTTCTAGAGTTCTCGCAGGCGCTGATCAGCAAAAGCCGCCTGCAGACGGGGCTGGCCAAGGGCAAGGAATATGACGCGGTCTTCGATGCGGCAATGAGCGATTATGGCGTGCCGCGCGGCATCCTTCTTGCCTTCTGGGCCTTCGAGACCGATTTCGGGCAGGTGCAGGGCGATTTCAACACGGTGAACGCCCTGGTCACGCTGGGCCATGATTGCCGCAGGCCGGAACTGTTCCAGCCGCAGATCCTGGCTGCCCTGACGCTGTATGAGCGTGGCATGATCAACCCCGCCAAGACCACCGGGGCCTGGGCAGGCGAGATTGGCATGGTGCAGATGCTGCCCGCAGACATCATTGCCGATGGGATGGACGGCGACGGCGACGGCAGGATCACGCTGAAAACCTCGGCCCCCGATGCGCTGCTGTCGGCGGCGCGCAAGCTGGCGGCGCTGGGCTGGGCACCAGGCCAGCCCTGGCTGCAGGAGGTGACCCTGCCGGATGATTTCGACTGGGCGTTGACCGGGCTGGACAAGAGGCTGAGCGTGGCCGACTGGGCGCGCCTGGGGGCGGCCCCGCGCGATGGATCGCTGCCTGCGGGCAGCCTGCCCGCCTCGGTGCTGCTGCCACAGGGGCGGGGCGGGCCTGCCTTTCTGGCCTTTCCAAATCTTTCGGTCCTGTTCAGCTGGAACAAGAGCATGGTCTATGTGACGACCGCCGCCTATTTCGCCACCCGGCTGGAAGGTGCCCCGCCCTATGCGGCAGGTGATCCGGGGCCGGGGCTGTCGGGCAAAGAGATGCAGCGGCTGCAAGAAAAGCTGGCGGCGCGCGGCCATGACGTTGGCAAGATCGACGGCATTCTGGGGCAGTTGACCCGCGCGGCGGTGCAGAAGGAACAGCAGCGACTGGGTCTGCCGGCGGATGCCTGGCCCACGCCTGACCTGATGGCGGCGCTGTGATGACCCAGCCCGACGCGCGGCATCCCCTGACGGCGGAAGATCTGGCCCGAGCGCTGCCGCATGTGCTGGCGGCCCCGCGCGATGCCGGGCGCATCACCTGCCTGTGTTTCCGCCCCGCCCCGAACCAGCGGCAGTTCCCGCAGTCCCTGCACCTCACCCGCGCCGAAGGCGTGCCCGGCGACCGCTGGCTGACACAGGCCTGGCTGCGCCAGGCAGACGGAACACCCGATCCGCGCATTCAGGTGGCCATCATGCCCGCGCGCGTGCTGGATCTGGTCTGGCGCGACCCATGCCTGACACATCCCGGTGACACGATTGCCGCCGACCTTGATCTGTCGGCGGCGAACCTGCCGACCGGGACCTTGCTGCGCGCGGGCACGGCGGTGCTGCGGGTGTCGGATGTGCCCAACGACGGCTGCGCGAAATGGAAAGTGCGATTCGGTGCGCCGGCAATGCAATGGGTCATCGATCCCGCACATGCCGGCCTGCGGCTGCGCGGCCTTCTCTGCGCCGTTGAACAGGACGGCGAGGTTGCAGTCGGAGACCGTCTTTCCATCCTGCGGTAGCCGATACCGCCCAACGGGTGGCTTTACTTTTCGTTAAACAATTCCCATCATTCTGCGCATCGATAGCTGACTCTCTCAGAACTCACCAACAAAAGACCCTGCGGAGGTGCTACTCCGCAGGGTCCCCTTCGTTTCGGGACTTACGCCCCGATCAGAAGGCGGATGATGGAAATGACAAGCATCGCGGCTGCGATGATCACCATCCATCTTCGATAGCTTACCTCTCTCAGGATACTCACCTCCTTTCGTTGCGAGGGATCGCAACGGGGTCAGGGGTAAGCAGGCATGGTTAACAAACCGTAAGGGGGGGGTCACGCCACCAGCGCTTCGGCCTTTTTCAGGTCAACGCTGACCAGCTGGCTGACACCCTGTTCCACCATCGTCACCCCAAAGAGCCGGTCCATCCGTGCCATGGTGACGGCGTGGTGGGTGATGATCAGGAACCGCGTTTCGGTGCGGCGCGTCATTTCATCCAGCAGATCGCAGAAGCGGGTGACGTTCGCGTCGTCCAGCGGGGCGTCCACCTCGTCCAGCACACAGATCGGCGCGGGGTTGGCCAGGAACACGCCAAAGATCAGCGCCAGCGCCGTCAGCGTCTGTTCGCCCCCCGACAAAAGCGACAGGGTGGCCAGTTTCTTGCCCGGCGGCTGGCACATGATCTCAAGGCCCGCCTCCAGCGGATCGTCGCTTTCCACCAGAACCAGCCGCGCCTCGCCCCCGCCGAACAGATGGGTGAACAGGGTGGCAAAATTGGCGTTCACCTGTTCGAAGGCGGTCAACAGCCGTTCGCGCCCTTCGCGGTTCAACCCGGCGATGCCCGAGCGCAGCCGCTTGATCGCCTCTTCCAGATCGTCCTTCTCGGCCTTCAGCGTGTCATGTTCGGCCTGCACGCCTTTTGCATCCTCTTCGGCCCGCAGGTTCACAGCCCCCAGCGCGTCGCGCTGGCGTTTCAGCCGGTTCACATCCGCCTCAAGGCCCGCGGCATCGGGCATCGCACCTGGGTCTGCCTTCAGCCTCTCCAGCAGTCCGGCGGGCGAGGCCCCGGTTTCCTCGCGGATGCGTTCGGCGGCAAAATCGGCCGTGCCCCGCGCCGCATCAAGGCGGGCCTCGGCGCGCGCACGCGACTCGCGTGCTTCGCTGCCGCTGCGTTCGGCATCGCGCTCGGCGGTCTGCGCCGCCCGCAGGGCGGCTTCGGCAAGGGCAAGGGCATCCGCGCCGGCGCGGCGGCGTGCCTCGGCCCGGTCAATCGCCCCGGACAACGCATCGCGCCGGATCGCGATGTCCGCGGGGGCCGCCATGGCCTCGGACAGGGCCTCTTCGGTCTCGGCGCGGCGCTCGGCCAGTTCCGTGCCGCGCTTTTCCGCCGTTTCCAGCCGGTGCTTCCAGCCAGAGACTTCCCTGGCAATCTCCTGCCGGCGCCGCACGCGGGCCTCGCCTTCGCGGCGCAATTCATCCTGCATCGACCGGCGGGTCATCATGGCGATGCGGGCGGCGTCCACGGCGGTGCGCACCTGTTCGACCGCGCTGCGGGCCGTGGCAAGATCGGGCAGGGCCGCCGCTGCCGCCTCTGCCTCGCGCACGGCCGCGCGGGCAAGGCTGGCCTCGTCATCAAAGCGGGCCACGGCCAGACCGGCCGCGTCCAGCTTGCCTGCGGCAATCGACCGGTCCGCCTCGGCCCGGGCCAGGGCACGGCTGGCTTCGGTCACCCGCTGATCGGCGGCGCGGCGGGCGTCGCGCGCCATCTGGTCGGCCCGCGCCAGATCGGCCAGACGCCGGTGCAGCGCCTCATGCGCCTGACGCGCCCCTTCGGCGCGGGCCGCCACATCTTCAAGATCGCGCTTCAGCGCAACCAGCCGGTTCAGCTGCTGCAGGCGCAGGGCGGCGGCCGACGGGGCATCTTCCGATGCGGCGCGAAACCCGTCCCAGCGCCAGAGATCGCCTTCAAGGCTGACCAGGCGCTGGCCGGGCCGCAGGCGCGGCTGAAGCGCTGCGCCGGCCCCGCGCCCGACCAAACCGATCTGGCTGATGCGCCGCCGCAGCACCGCCGGCACATTCACCTGCTGCGACAGCGGGACGGCCCCCTCGGGCAAGGGCTGCGGATCGTCAAAGTCGGGCAGAACGGCCCAGCCCGACCGTGCCGCATGGTCCACTTCGGGGGCGCGCAGATCATCGGCAAGGGCGGCCCCCAGCGCCTTTTCGTAGCCGGGCGTCACCGTCACCCGGTCAAGCAGCTGCGCGCCTGCCTGCGTTTCGCGGTCCACCATGCGGGCAAGGGCGGCAACTTCGGCGCGCAGGGCGTTGGCCTCGCCCTCGGCCTCGGACCGGGCCGCGCGCGCTTCGGCCTCGCGCCGCTGGGCTTCGCTTCGGGCCTCTTCGGCGGCGTCCAGTGCCGCTTCGGTTTCGGCGGCAAGTGCCACGGCATCAGCCTGCGCGGCTTCCGCAGCATCGAAGGCCGTTTCTGCTGCGGCCAGCGCCCCGCTTGCCGAAATCACTGCCGCACGTGACCGGCCGGCTTCGGTTTCCGCCTTTTGCACGGTCGTGCGATTGTCGGCCAACAGCCGCTGGACGGACTGGTGCCGGGCGGCAAGACGCGCCACGTCTTCGGTCGCTTCGGCCAGCGCGGCTTCCCGCTCTGACAGACTCGCAGCCGCCTCTCTGGCCAGCCCGGACGCTTCGGCAAGCCGCCCGTCATGGCCGTCCTGCGCCTTGCCGATCTGGGCCTGCTCCCAGTCCAGCCGGGCGATCGTATCGACGGCGTCGCGGTTCAGCCCGGCCTCACGTTCCATATCGCGGCCAAGCTGATCGATCCGCCCGCGCAGGGTCGCAATCCGCTGTGTGGCCTGCGCTTCCTGCTCGGCAAGCTGGTCGCGCTGCACCGTCAGGCGCTGCAGCACGGCCGAGGCAATCGCCTCTTCCTCGCGCCGTGCGGGCAGCGCGTCTTCGGCAAGACCGCGCAGTTTGGCGGCAGCGCGGGCGGCGGCCTCTGCCTGCGAGGCTGTCAGGATGCGCGCGCGCAGGTCTGTCTCTGCCAGGACCCGCGCCTCATCGGCCTCGCGCCAGCGGCGGAACAGCAGCATCCCTTCGGCGCGGCGCAATTCCTCGCCAATCTCGCGGTAGCGGGCGGCCTGGCGGGCCTGGCGCGCCAGGGTGACAAGCTGCTGGGCCAGCGCCTCGATCACGTCATCGACGCGGGTCAGGTTCGTCTCGGTTGCCTGCAGCCGCAGCTCGGCCTCGTGTCGGCGCTGATACAGGCCGGAAATCCCCGCCGCCTCTTCCAGAATGCGGCGGCGGTTCTTCGGCTTGGCGTTGATCAGTTCGGAAATCTGGCCCTGCCGCACCAGCGCGGGCGATTGTGCGCCGGTCGAGGCATCGGCGAACAGCATCTGCACGTCCCGCGCCCGCACATCCCTGGTATTGGCCTTGTAGGCCGATCCGGCATCGCGCGTGATCCGCCGGACAATCTCGATCTGATCCTGATCGTTGAAGCCGGACGGGGCCAGACGATCGGCATTGTCGATGATGATCGACACTTCGGCGAAATTGCGCGCGCCCCGCGTGGCGGCACCGGCAAAGATCACGTCCTCCATGCCGCCGCCGCGCATTGCCGTGGGCCGGTTTTCGCCCATGACCCAGCGCAGCGCCTCAAGCAGGTTCGACTTGCCGCAGCCATTGGGGCCGACCACGCCTGTCAGCCCCTCGTGGATCACCAAATCCGTGGGGTCGACGAAGCTTTTGAACCCATTGAGCCGAAGTCGCGAAAAGCGCACTGCGCCGCCTGTTCCGTTGATTCCCCCGTGGCATGGCATGGTCGCGCCCTGCGGGCGGCGAGTCAACCAAGACGCCCTGCATATGGCCCACCCAAGCGTCGACTCCTCAAGATATGGTCCGAATACCGGGCTTGACCGCTGCACCCCGGCATGTCCGGATACCGGGAAAGGCAAGGATCAAGAGGGCTGCTTTCGTGGAAGGGCGCTGTCTGTGCGGCCGCATTGCCTGCCGCGCCAAGGCAGCACCCCTGTGGCAGATGCAGTGCCATTGCGAGAGCTGCCGGGGTGCCACGGCGTCCGGCTTCACCTCTTTCTTTGCAATTGCAGACGGGTTCTGGCGATGGACCGCAGCGAAACCGGCGCTGTTCCGGTCATCGCCTGCGGGAGAGCGGCGCTTTTGCAGCCGCTGCGGCACCCAGATGGCCTATCGCAGCGCAGCAGCGCCCGCCGCGTGCTGGTCTCCGGCCCCTCGGCGGCGGGAGGTGTGACGGTGGTGCTGGGCGCAAACGAGGCGCAGCTTGGCACGCACCGGATCGTGTCGAACGCCTCTTGCACCACCAATGCGCTGGCCCCTTTGGCACGGCTGCTGCACGAGACCTTCTGCATCATCACCGGGTCGGTGGTGACAATCCACTGCTACACCGGCAGCCAGCCCACGGTGGATGCCCCGGCGGCGGATTTCGCACGCAGCCGGGCGGCGGCCCTGTCGATGGTGCCTACCACTAACTCGGCGCAGCGCCTGCTGGATACCGTGCTGCCGCAGATCGCGGGGCGGATCGAAGGCTCGGCGGTGCGGGTGCCGGTGGCGTCGGTTTCCGCCGTTGATCTTTGCGTGATGACAGAGCAGCCTGTGTCGGTGACGCGCGTGAACAACCTGCTGTCGGGCGCGGGCGGGGTGATCGGCGCAACGGACCGCCCGCTGGTGTCCAGCGACCTGCGGGCGCGGCCTGAAAGCATCGTCATGGCCCTGCCGCAAACCCGGGTCACACCGCAGGGGATGCTGCGGGTCTTCGGCTTCTATGACAATGAATGGGTGTTTTCCAACCGCATGCTGGATGTGGCGCGGCTGATGGGCTGACTGCGGACGGGGTCACCCCACCGTCCAGGGCTGCGCATAGCGGTATTCCTGCAGGTTCGGGCCCGCGCCGATGCGGTCCAGCACGGCAAAAAGGCCGGGGGCCCGCAACGGGGTCAGAACGCCATGCCAGGTGCCCCGGTGCAGGTTGATCCCCTGCGCGCCATTGGTCAGGAAGGCGCGGGGCGTGCCGGGGGTGCCCTGTTCGTCGGGGGCGACGATCACAAGGAACGGGGCCTCGGTCATCGGCACAAAGGCCTGCGATCCCAGCGGGTGGCGTTCGACCAGATCAAAGGCGTAGGGCAGCGACCGGGCCACGGCGTCGAATACCGAAAGCCCCGCCCGGCCACCGGCAATGTCGATCCGGGCGCGGTCATGATAGCGCGCGCAGAGGCCCGCGTTGATCATCCGGTCCGGTGTGCCGCGGGCGTCCAGCACATCGCCGAAGGGGGCGAAGGCGGTGGCGGTCAGCGGTTCAGCGGGGATCTGCGTCATGACGGCTGCACTGCCCGGGCGGACGGGGCGGGGGGTTTCCACCCCCGCACCCCCGGAGGATATTTGGGAACAGATAATGGACAGGGTCCGGGCAGAAAGAGGATGGTCATGGCAGCGGGGCAAAGGCACCGGGGCCGCGCAGCCTGGCGTGGCGGTTCACATCCTTGTAAAGCAGGTAGCGGAACGGGCCGGGGCCGGCGGCATAGCAGGCCTGCGGGCAATAGGCGCGCAGCCACAGGAAATCGCCCGCCTCCACCTCGACCCAGTCGCGGTTCAGCCGGTACACGGCCTTGCCCTGCAACACATAAAGCCCATGCTCCATCACATGGGTTTCCTCGAAGGGAATGACCCCGCCCGGCAGGAAGGTGACGATGTTGACATGCATGTCATGCGCGGGATCGGCCGGATCGACAAAGCGCGTGGTGGCCCAGCGGCCATCGGTTTCCGGCATTGCAACGGGGGCGATGCTGCGTTCGTTGGTGACGAAGGGCACAGGCCTGTCCAGGCCCGCAGCCGGTTCCCAGATCTTGCGGATCCAGTGAAAGCGGGCGGGCGCATCGCCTTCGGCATGCAGCCGCCACGGTGTTCCGGCGGGAATATAGGCATAACCGCCGGAATCCAGTTCGTGCGTCTCTGCCCCAAGCGTCAGCGCGATCACGCCATCGGTGACGAAGATCACCGATTGCGCGCCGGGGTCATTTTCCGGCGCGTCAGAGCCGCCGCCAGGGGCCACCTCCATCACATACTGGCTGAAGGTTTCGCTGAAACCCGTCATCGGGCGGGCGATCAGCCACAGGCGCGTCCTGCGCCACCCCGGCAGGCAACTGGTGACGATGTCGGAAAACACGCCCTTGGGGATGACCGCATAGGCTTCGGTGAAGACGGCACGCCCGGTGTGCAGGGCGGTCTGCGGCGGCAGGCCGCCGGTCGGGCTGTAATAGGGGGTCATGGCAGCATGTCCTTCAGCCGCAGGGCGGCGATGCGTTCGACCTGGGCACAAGCAGTGGCGAATTCGCTGTCGCGGTCATTGGCCAGCCGGGTTTCAAAGGCGGCAAGGATCGATGCCTTGGTATTGTCCCGCACGGCGATGATGAAGGGAAAGCCGTGCCTGGCCACATAGGCCGCGTTCAGCCGCTGAAAGGTCTCGCGTTCGGCGTCGGTCAGGGCATCCAGGCCCGCGCCGGCCTGTTCGCGGCTGCTGTCCGGCGTCAGCCGTTTCGCCTCTGCCAGCTTGCCCGCAAGATCGGGGTGCGCTGTCAGCACGCCCAGACGTTCCTCTGCCGGGGCACTGCGGAACACGCGGCACAGCGCATTGTGCAGGCCCGTGGCACTGTCATGCGCGGGGCCGAGTTCCAGTGCAAAGGCGCGTTCGGCGACCCAGGGCGAATGTTCGAACACGCCGCCAAAGCGTGTCACGAACGCGGCCCGGTCCATCAGGCTGGGCCTTTCCCGGCGGCTGGGCGGATGGGTGGCGGCCCAGTGGCGGGCAATGTCGATGCGGCGCGGGAACCATACGGCATCATGGGCCTGGGCATAGTCGAGGAACCGTTGCAGGCCCGCGATCTTGCCGGGGCGGCCGATCAGGCGGCAGTGCAGGCCGATGGAAAACATCTTTGCCGCCCCTGCCTCGCCTTCCGCATACAGCACATCAAAGCTGTCCTTGAGATACTGGAAGAACTGCTGCCCCTCGGCATAGCCGGGCGCGGTGGCAAAGCGCATGTCGTTGGCTTCCAGCGTATAGGGGATGATCAGCTGGTCGCGCCCGCCCGCCTCCAGCCAGTAGGGCAGGTCATCATCATAGGCGTCGGAAATCCAGTCGAACCCCTGTTCGGCGGTCAGGCGCAGGGTGTTGACCGAACAGCGGCCCGTGTACCAGCCGGTCGGGCGGCGGCCTGTCACCTCGGTGTGCAGGCGGATGGCTTCGGCAATCGCGGCGCGTTCCTGATCTTCGGCCATGTCGCGGTGATCGACCCATTTCAGGCCGTGGCTGGCAATCTCCCAGCCGGCGGATTGCATCGCCGCCACCTGTTCGGGGTTGCGGGCCAGTGCCGTGGCCACGCCATAGACCGTCACCGGCAGGCCGCGTCCGGTGAACAGCCGGTAGAGCCGCCAGAACCCCGCCCGCGCGCCATAATCGTAAAGCGATTCCATGTTCCAGTGCCGCTGACCCGGCCAGGGCACCGCCCCGGCGATGTCGCTGAGAAAGGCCTCGGACGCGGCATCGCCATGCAGGATGCTGTTTTCGCCACCTTCTTCATAGTTCAGCACCAGGCTTATGGCGATCTTGGCCCCGCCGGGCCAATGCGCATCGGGGGGGGTGGCACCGTAGCCAAGCAGGTTGCGGGGATAGCGGGTCATCGGGCCTCCGGTCGTCTGCAGGTCCGTTCTAGGCGGTGCGCGCGACAGAGTTTATCAAAATCTTGGCGAAAGACCTTTCCAGGTGCGGGGGCATCGCCTTTGGGCGCGAAAGGCGGCAGAGTGGCGGCAGCGGCAAAAGGGGAATGCCATGGCTGAGGGTCGTCTGACAACGCATGTGCTGGATACGGCGCGGGGCAATCCGGCGGCGGGGCTGAAGATTCTGCTGTACCGCGTCAGCGGCAACAGCCACCGCAAGATCACGGAGGCCGTGACCAATACTGACGGGCGCACGGATGCCGCCCTGCTGGCGGGCAAGGCGCTGACCGAAGGGCAGTATGAGCTGGTCTTTTGCGCGGGGGACTATCTGCGGGCACAGGGGGCTGATGGCATCCTGTTTCTGGACGAGATTCCGGTGCGCTTCGGGGTGCCTGATGCGGGCGCGCAGTACCATGTGCCGCTGCTGCTGTCGCCCTTCGGCTATTCGACCTACCGGGGAAGCTGACCGGGGGACCGGCGCGCGGCGGCAGCGCAGGTCTGCCGACAGTCTTTCGGCAATTTCACCGTGATCCGACTTGATCGCGCGCCTGGCCAGGATAGTTTTCGATCATGCGTGTGCCGCTGTTGCTTGTTCTTGTGTCCCTCGTCGGTGTCGCGGTTGGTCTGAGCGTGCCGGGCTGGGCCGATCTGGCACTGCTTGCGGGGCTTTGCGCCCTTGCGGGTGCGATCCTGTTCGGCGCGGCACTTCTGCGGCTGGAACCGCGCGCCGCCGCTGACGCGAAGTGGGTGATCGTTGACGGGTCCAACGTGATGTACTGGAAGGGCGATGCCCCGCAGATCGAAACGGTGCGCCAGGTTCTTGAACGTCTTGCCGACCTTGGCTTCAGCCCCGGTGTCGCCTTTGATGCCAATGCAGGCTATCTGCTTGCGGGGCGTTATCTGGATCATGCGGCTTTCAGCAAGATGCTGGGCATGGCGGAGGACCGTGTGATGGTGGTGGACAAGGGCACGCCTGCGGATGCAACCATTCTGGCGACGGCGCGCGACCTCGGCGCGCGGGTTGTCTCCAACGACCGCTTCCGGGACTGGCTGGATCAGCACCCCGAGGCCGGCCGTCCCGGTGCGCTGATCCGGGGCGGCTTTGTGGACGGTGCCCTGTGGCTGGCGCTGGATGATGCCGCGCTGCGTCCGGTCAAGGCGCAGGCAGGGTCAGGCCCCTGACCTGATCGGCAAGGACGCTTTTGATCCGGGCCACCATGAAATCGGCAAAGAGGTTGACCTTGGGGTCGCGCAAGCGGCGGTGCTGGCTGAGGACCGACAGTTGCACGGGCAGCGGCGGGGTGGCGGTGGCCACGGGAACCAGCGCGCCGCTGCGCAGGTGACCGGAGACCTCGAACACCGGTTTCAGCACGATGCCGTGCCCGTCCAGCGCCCATTGCGTCAGCACATCGCCATCATCCGATTCGAAGGGGCCGGTGATTTCGAACCGGCGTAGCCCCTGCGGCGTTTGCAGCGTCCACTGAAATTCTTTCGCGCCGGGAAAGCGCAGGTTCAGGCAATCGTGCCGGTCGGCCAGCAGGGCATCGCCATCCTGCGGCAGGCCGCGCCGCGCCAGATAGGCGGGGGCGGCGCAGAGCAGGCGCGGGCAGTCTGCCACAAGGCGGACCTTCAGCGTGCTGTCTTCCAGTCGGCCCATGTGAAAGGCCAGATCCAGCCCTTCGGCGGTGACATCGATCACCCGGTCGGACAGGCGCAGCCGCACATCGACCTGCGGATAGGCGGACTTGAATGCCGGTACATGGGGCGCGATGACGCGCCGCCCGATGCCCAGGGGGGCGGCCACAAACAGCGTGCCGCGCGGGTTCTGGGCGATGTCGCCCACGGCGGCCTCGGCCTCGGCGATGGCCTCCAGCACCTTGAGCGCGCCGTCATAGAACAGCCGCCCGTTCTCGGTGGGCTGCAGGCTGCGGGTGGTGCGGTTGAACAGGCGCACGCCAAGATGCTTTTCCAGTTCCGCGATCCGTGACGAGGCCACCGCAGCCGAGGTGCGCTGATCGCGCGCGGCCGCACTCATGCTGCCCAGTTCATAGACACGGACGAACATCTTGAGCGTGGCGACATAGGACATGGCTTGTGCGGGGCATTCTTCTGCAGGGTTTGAAAGTGATCCGGCATTAACAGGATTAGCGGAACAGTCGGCCCCGGTATAGCCTTTGACTGGGCAGCGGGGGCAGGCAATGTACGACTGGGCGGTTCTGGAAGCGTGGATCGAATTCGCGGTGCGCTGGACGCATGTGATCACCGCCGTCGCCTGGATCGGATCATCGTTCTACTTCATCGCACTGGACCTTGGCCTGCGCAAATCGCCCGATCTGCCGCCAGGGGCTTACGGCGAGGAATGGCAGGTGCATGGCGGCGGGTTTTACCATGTGCAGAAGTACCTGGTCGCGCCGGACCGGCTGCCTGACCATCTGATCTGGTTCAAATGGGAAAGCTACGCAACCTGGCTGTCGGGCTTTGCCCTGCTGGTGCTGGTCTATTATCTGGGGGCGGAGTTGTATCTGGTCGATCCGGCTGTGGCAGACCTTGCAGTCTGGCAGGCGGTGCTGGTTTCGCTGGCGTCGCTGGGCTTTGGCTGGCTGGCCTATGACACGATCTGCAAGAGCCGCTTCGGCGACGACAACACGCGGCTGATGCTGCTGCTTTATGTGATCCTGGTAGCGATGGCCTGGGGATATACGCAGGTCTTTTCGGGCCGGGCCGCGCTGCTGCATCTGGGGGCCTTCACCGCCACGATCATGTCGGCCAATGTGTTCATGGTCATCATGCCGAATCAGCGGATCGTGGTGGCCGACCTCAAGGCGGGCCGGGTGCCGGACCCGAAATACGGGCGCATCGCCAAGCAGCGCAGCACGCATAACAACTATCTGACGCTGCCGGTGCTGTTCCTGATGCTGTCGAACCATTACCCGCTGGCCTTTGCGACCCAGTACAACTGGATCATCGCCAGCCTTGTCTTCCTGATGGGGGTAACGATCCGGCATTACTTCAACAGCCGCCATGCCGGAAAGGGCAACCCGACCTGGACCTGGGCAGTGACGGCGGTGCTGTTCCTGATCATCGCCTGGCTGTCCACCGCGCCCATGGGGGTGCAGCAGCCGGAGGCGCGGCTGCAGGGGACGGCACTGACCTATGCCTCGGCGCCAGGGTTTGACGAGGTGACGGGCATCGTCCAGGGCCGCTGTGCGATGTGCCACGCGGCAGAGCCGGGCTGGCCAGGCATGCTGTGGCCGCCGAAGGGCGTGGTGCTGGAAACCCCCGCCCAGATCGCGCATGAGGCGCGGCGGATTTACCTGCAGGCGGGGGTGAGCCACGCCATGCCCCCCGCCAACCTGAGCTATATCGAACCGCAGGAGCGCGAGGCGATTGTGCGGTGGTTTCAGGGGGCGGGGAGGGGGGCCGGGGTGGAGGGGTAGGTCACCCCACAGAGCAAGGGGGCATCCTTTATTGACCTTGCCGTTGGTGTGATATTTTCCTACTTTTGTCGCAGGAGGGTTCGACATGGCCGGGAAGATCAGCATTTCCATCACCGATGAACATGCCGCCCTGCTGCAGGAGGCCGTCGGCAGTGGCGACTACGCCTCGACCAGCGAAGTGATCCGCGAGGCGCTGCGCGAATGGCGGGTCCGGCGTTCGTTGGGGCAGTTGTGGGACGAAGGGGTGATGAGCGGTCCCTGCGAGCCTTGCACCGCTATGGCCGATATCCGGCGCGAGGCACGGAGCCGCCGGACCACTGTTTGAGCCATAGCGTGCAGGTGTATTTCACGCGGGCCGCCCGCGAGGACCTGATCGCAATCTGGACGCATATTGCCGAAGACAACCCGCAAGCCGCAGACCGCGTGCTTGACCGGCTGGAAGAGGCCGCCAGCCGTCTGGCCGACACGCCGCAGATCGGCCCGGCGCGGGACGACGTCCGGCCGAAGGCCAAGGAAACTGATTGATCAACACAACGGTGTTTCCAACACATTAGACCTTAAACAATTCCCAGAGATTTGCCTGGTCGAGGCCCTGGCGTCTTACCTCTTTTGCCAAAAAAGGATACCGTTTCCCCAAAAATTCCATGCTCATTTCGCCCTTAGCGTAATCAATAAGGGTATCGCATCGCTCCTGCACGAAACGATCATCGGAATTTAGGGTCAAGGAATCTATCGCTACATTGATCATTGATCGAAGAGCTTTGTCAAGCATCAGATTCGCTTTGATCAAGCATGATGGAATCTCAAGAAAGAACCAGTCATCCTTCACATCAAATGGATCGAGAATCCCTGTCTTGTCTCCTTTAATATTGTTTATCTTTTCGTGGGCAGTCGATAATTTCTCCACTCATGGGCCAAGGGTGGATGAGATGTTTTTGGAAGAAAGTGATCAACAGAACCCCCATGAGGCATGTAAATCGCCGTATGTGCACAGACGCCAGAGTAAGCTGAATGCAATTCCTTAGTGGCTTTGCGCCAAAAATTCTTCTTCTTGAACTCCTTAGAAGTTGGGTTCGGGCATGTAGCGAGAAATGCGGCACCCGGTCGTCGTACGTCCCTATCAAAATCAGGATACTCGGGACGGAGTGCAATTCCGATCAAATTTGAACGCCTTTTTGCTCAGCAAAGTACAACCAGCGCGGCCAAAAACGGTCATCATTTGCAAGGTATTGACGCAGTCGATCTGAAATCTCGTTCACTTTGGCCGGATCAGGGCTGTCTAACAGTTGAACGGCCTTAGCATCTTCGATTGCCGCTTCGGCCTCACGTGACCGTGCGTGCCGGAGCCCAAAAAGCGGAGATGTGAGCCAACCGGAGGCATCGCCGTACCGGACAAACGGACTCTCCTCCAAATGGACATTCGGCCCAAATCCGAACAGGTGATAAAGATTGTCCGTCGACGAATCAAATGAAGCTTCCATAGACGCCAGTATCATAGTTGAATGGGTGGCGGCTATCACCTGCATCGCCAGCTCGCCACTAAGAATGTCTCCAGTACCGAGGAGTGCTGGAAGTACAATTCGTTGCCATTTTGGATGAAGATGTGCTTCCAACTCATCAACTATTACGAGCATTCTACGCAGAGGAGGCACACCGAGGCCTTTTGCGGCGATCTCATGCTCTTGCCACGACCAGATAATCAAGTATGCCAATAGAAGCACGCGCTGCACGCCCGACGACGCGTGGGTTACTGGAACCGAACCATATCGATGGCGGATTGTGGGGATTTCACGCGGATCACCTGGCAGGCGGACATTTTCTCCGGGGACAAGTGTTCCCAAGTCTTCCGGCGATAAGCGTTTCAGGACTGTCGTGAACTGGTCGAATGTCTTATGATCAGAAGAGTTTTGCCACCTTATCCAGTTTCGGATAAGCCCTTCAATAACCGGTTGCTTTCCGTTCCAAACGTCCGATGGCTTCAGGTTCCCTTCCGCGCCAATACCCTTGTTGAACATTGTTCGAATCGGGTCAGCTATAGCGAATGATCCATCGGCGCGGGAGAAAACTGCGATGGCCTCAATTGTCATTGTGCCTTTTTGCCGCGACCAAGACATCATTTTCTGGTCGAAATTCGACTTGAAAGTAGCCAGCCGCCCGGAGGTTCCTCTCAGGTCGGTGCCCTTGGGGAAGAACTGGCGCAGCAATCCGTTGGTGTTCTCGTTCGATCCTCTTTGCCAGGTATGAGGCGGATCAGGAAACGGTCCGGGGGACTGTTTCCCCGCCGATTGGTGCGGGTCGCAGAACCAG
>JADCEN010000086.1 GCA_020250175.1 Rhodobacter sp. | reverse complement strand
GTATTCGGCGTCTACGCCCCATTGAATTTCGGCTTGCGGGCTGCGGCGATGTGATGAATCGGAGGGCTGTCGGTAGCTCGTCAGGGAGTACGAGACGAGGTCCTTATTCGCCGTCGGCCTGCTGGGCATAGGCCCATGGCATCAGGGCGTCGATGTCGCTGGCGAGATGACCATTGGCCAGCTTTGTGAACAGATCGCGCAGATAGGCGTAGGGTTCGACGCCGTTCATCTTGCAGGTTCCGATCAGGCTGGCGAAGCGGGCCCAGTTCCGGCCGCCCTCATCATGACCCGCGAAGAGTGCGTTGCGGCGGTTCATGGCTGGGCTGCGGATGGCATTTTCGACGAGGTTGGAGTCGATGTCGACGCGGCCATCGTCCAGGAACAGCCGGAAGCCGTCCTGGCGTTTCAACATATAAGCCATGGCCTCGCCGAGGTCGGATTTGCGCGAGACGCGCGCAGCCTGAGCTTTCAGCCAGGCGAAGAACACGTCCACCAGCGGGCGGGACAGGTCCTGTCGGATGGCCCGGCGATGATCGGGGTCTGCACTGCGGATGGCATCCTCGACCTTGTAGAGGGCAGCGATGCGCAGCAGCGCCTCGTCCACGATGGGCGAGCCCTTCTGGGGCTTGGCCTTGATCAGCTTGCGCCGCCCATGCGCCCAGCAGAAGGCCAGTCGCAGCGGATCGCCACCGGTGCGCTTTGGCGTGGCCAGATGGGTATAAGCGCCATAGGCATCGACCTGGATCGTGCCGTTGAAGCCGTGCAGGATTTCGGCGGCGTATTCGCCTTTCCGGCCGGGGCGATAATGGAACACGACACCCGGTGGGGCGGTGCCGTTCCAACCACGGTCATCTCGCAAGACGGCCCAGAGGTAGCCGGTCTTCGTGGTGCCGCGCCCCGGGTCCAGCACCGGGGCGGCCGTCTCGTCGACATAGAGCCGGGTGCTGTCCACCATCAGCCGTTTTGCCATGTGGTCGACAACGGGGGCGATCAGGCCGCCGGTGCGACCCATCCAGTCCGCCAACACGGACCTGTCTATCGGCACCCCATGACGTGCCATCACCACGGCCTGCCGGTTCAGCGGCATGTGCTCGGAGTGCTTGGAGACAGCAATCTGCGCCAGAAGCGCCTCGGTCGGCCAGCTGCCTTCCAGCAGGTGCGGAGGCGCCTTGGCCTGCACGACGCCCGTCCGGCCCTTGCGGCAGGCATATCTTGGGCGGACGGTGACAATCACCTGATAGAACGCGGGGATGTAATCCAGCCGCTCGGTCCGGTCCTCGCCGATCCGGACCATGTTGCCACAGCCGCAAGGGCAGACGACGCTGTCGGGCTCGATCACCCGCTCGACGTGCGGCAGGCCTTCCGGCAGGGCCCGCACCTTGCGGGGCGCTCGCGGCTTGCGCTTCTCGGGGTCCGGCTCACTGGCAGCGATCCTGTCCTCGACGGCAGCAATTTGCGCCTGCGTCTCGGCAATGGCCGTTTCCAGATCCTCCAGTGCCAGTTCCAGCTGCGCCGGGTCCAGCTTTTCCGATTTCGGCCCGAACTTGGTGCGCCGATAATCCTGAACCTGACCTTCCAGCTTCTCGATCAGCGCCTTCAACTCGGTGATGAAGGCCTCCTTCTCGGCCACCACCGCCTGTTCGTGCTGGCGCGCCGCGCGCTCCACCGAGGCCTCAAACCGGGCTGCTTCTAGCGCCGTCTGCTGGGCGGCAAAGGCCCTCACCACCTCGGGCGGAAGGTCCGGGAACTGGCTGAGATCAAGGGGCTGCGACATGCGCTTTTCTACCCGATCCAGGGACGAAATCCCAATAAAACCAAGCGTAAATCGCCTCAGTGAGTCATCCTGCCGCAGTCGGTGCCAGCACCCGTTGCGCAACCACCCGCCGCCAATCCAGACCTTCGAACAGCGCCTCAAATTGCGCACGAGACAGCCGCATGACCCCGTCCTGAACCTTCGGCCAGGCGAAGCTGCCCTGTTCCAGGACCTTGTAGATCAGCACCATCCCGGTTCCATCCCACACAAGGATCTTCAACCGGTCGCCACGTTTCGATCGGAACACAACCGTCACCCCGGAATGCGGATCGAGCTTCAACTCGGTCTGCACGATCAGTGCCAGCGCCTGATGACCGCAGCGGAAGTCCACCGGCTTCGTCGCAATCAGGATCGGCAGCCGTTGCCCCGCGACGATCATGCCGCCCCGCGCAGCGCCAGGATCAGCGCGGCCGCCCGCTCCACCGCAACATCGCAGGGAATGCGCAGCAGCAGATCGGGCCCGACCTCCATTGTCATCACCCCGGAACTACCCTGCGCGGCAAATGCTGTCGAAGGCACAGGCTGATCCACAGGATCGGGTAAAATGGACAGCGGGACAAAGGCAGGCTCCACCGACGCCGAGCTTGGTGCAGTGGTCAGCGGGTCCATCAGGTCACCCGGCAGTGCCAGCCGCCCCTGCCGGGCATGGCGACGCCAATCCGACAGATGATGGGGCAGGATGTCATAGCGCGCCGCCACATCGAAGACCCGGGCGCCTGGCTGAAGGCTTTCGGCGACGATCCGCGACTTCATCTCATTCGACCAGCGCCGCTTGCCGCGCCGCCGAGGCTCAACCACCTCGCAACGGCCCACGAATCCATCGCCACCATCCGCCATGCCAAACCTCCATCTGC
>JADCEN010000085.1 GCA_020250175.1 Rhodobacter sp. | reverse complement strand
CACATGGCTATGAACCTGATCCGAGGCGCAGGCGGAAAGGACAGCCTCAAAGTCCGCAGAAAAACTGCCGCTTGGGATCAAGAATACCTCAAAGCCCTCATCACGCGAACTGCTCAATGACCTTCAAGCGATTCCCCTGGGGAAAGGACTTTCGCGCTTGACGCCCCCTGGACCCTTCGCTATCCACCCCCGCATCGGGCGACGAGCTGCAAGGTGCGGCAGCGGACTGTAACTCCGCCGGGGAGACCCATGCCTGGTTCGATTCCAGGGTCGCCCACCAGCCCGCCGCACGGGGCAGCGGCGCATGCGACCGACAGGCACGACACGGATGCCACTGCTGACCGCGGAACAGACGTGGCGCGGTTCGCGTCCGCCCAGACGCGGCAGAGAAGCCGCCTTATCAGCGCGAAGTCCTGTGCGGAGAGTGCGATGACCGACCGTTCCTTCCGATTCACCCATGCGATCACGCGCCGTCCGGGGCACAGCATCACCGCCGGATTGCGCGCGGTGGACACGGGTGCCCCCGATCTGGCGCAGATGCTGGTCGATCATGCCGAATACGTGGCAACGCTGCGCGCAACCGGCGCAACCGTGGTGGAACTGGACCCGCTCGAGGCCTTTCCCGACAGTGTCTTTGTCGAGGATACGGCGCTGTGCCTGCCCGAAGGGGCGGTGGTGATGCGCCCCGGTGCCCCATCGCGTCTGGGCGAGGCGGCCCAGATGGCCCTGCATCTGGCCGCGCTTTATGCCGAAGTGGTGCAGATCGGCGGGCCGGGCTTTATCGAGGGCGGCGATATCCTGGTGACCGAGCGCGAGATCCTTGTCGGACGCTCGGCCCGGACCGATGCCGCCGGCATCGCGGAACTGACCCGTCTGGTGGCACCCTGGGGGCACAGGGTGCGCGAGGTGATCACGCCACCTGGCGTGCTGCATTTCAAGACCGACTGTTCGCTTCTGGATGCCGAAACGGTGCTTGCGACCGAAAGGCTTGCCGCCTCGGGCTGCTTTGGCGGCTACCGGGTGATCCCGGTGGCCGAGGGCGAGGAGGCGGCGGCAAACACCATCCGCTTCAATGATCTGGTGCTGATGCCCGACGGGTTTCCGCGCACCGCCGACCGGCTGGCGGCGGCCGGATATGACCTGCGCCAGATCGGCAACAGCGAATGCGCCAAGCTGGATGGCGGCATGTCCTGCCTGTCACTGCGCTTCACGCCGCGCGCCTGAAGGGCGCAGCACCCCGTCAGTGCCACAGCACCGGGGCAAGCGACAGCACCAGAAGCCCGGCCATCGTCCAGTTGAAGATGGTCAGGCGGCGCGCATTGGTCAGCACGCGGCGCAGCTGCTGTCCGATCAATGTCCAAAGGCTGACCGAGGGCAGGTTGACTGCGCCGAAGATCGCCGCCACAAGGGCCACTGTCCACAGGCTGCGGTCGGGCGCATAGACGGTGACGGCGGTCAGCGCCATGGCCCAGGCCTTCGGGTTGACCCATTGGAACGCCGCCGCCTGCAGGAAGGTCATCGGGGTGCCCCCGGCCTGGCGGTCTTTGGGCGCTGCGGCATGGGCGATCTTCCAGGCAAGCCACAGCATATAGGCCACGCTGACCACCTCCAGCGCCGTCACCGCCACGGGGTAGGTCTGGAACAGACCAGCCAGGCCCGCGCCCACCAGAAAGGCCATCAGCACGAAGCCCAGGCTGACGCCCAGCATATGCGGCACCGTGCGGCGAAAGCCGAAGTTGGCCCCCGACGCCATCAGCATCAGATTGTTGGGGCCGGGTGTCACCGAGGTGACAAAGGCAAAAAGCGCAAGCGCAGGCAGGGTTTCCAGCATCATGGCGCAATAATTCCCGCATTCACGCGGATAAACATTGCGAACATCGACAGTTTTTCAGTATTCCTGCAACAAATGACGAAGATCGACTCCATAAACCACCGGATATTGCGAGAGCTGTCGCGGGACGGCAGGATCAGCAACCTTGATCTGGCGGACCGGATCGGGCTTTCGCCCTCGGCCTGTCTGCGCCGGGTGCAGGAGCTGGAGCGCGCGGGCGTGATCACGGGCTACCGCGCGGTGCTGGACCCGGCGAAGATGGGCACCGGATTTCTGGCCTATGTCACTGTCGGGCTGTCCCGGCACACCAAGACCGCACAAGAGGTGTTCGAACGGGCCATGGCCCATGCGCCCCAGGTCCGCGAATGCCACAATGTGACCGGGGCCATTGAATATCTGCTGCGCGTGGAGACGGCCGATCTGGCCGCCTACAAGCATTTTCACACCGATGTTCTGGGGATGGTGCCAGGGGTGGGCACGATTTCAACCATGGTGGTGATGGGGTCGTCAAAGGATGCGCGGGCCTAGCGCCAGATCTGCCCCAAGCCCTGCGCCAGGACATTATGCAGCAATCGGACGCGACGGCTGGCACGAAGGTCTTCGTGCATCAGCAGCCATGCGTCCAAAGTGAAGCGCACCTGTCCCGGCAGCACCGGCAGCAGGGCCGGGTCCCGTGCTGCGATCAGCTCCTGGCAAATGCCAATGCCCAGACCCGCGCGCAAGAGTGCCAACTGGGCAAGATCACTGTCACTGCGGTAGGTGAAAAGGGCAGGTGTCACGGGGCGGTCGCCAAGGGTCAGGCCTGCCAGGCCACGCAGGCTTTCCGGGCCGATCAGGGCGTGCTCTGTCAACGACTCCAACCGGTCAGGCAGGCCGCGACGGGCGGCATAGCGGTTGTGGGCGTACAGACTGAGCGGCACTGGCCCCAGCCTGCGGGCCAGCAAGGCGGTCTGCGTCGGGCGCTGCATGCGAACCGCGATATCGGCATCGTGTCGCAGCAGGTCTTCATTGCGGTTGCTGAGCACCAGTTCAACGGCAATCGCGGGGTGGTCTTCGGCAAAGGCTGCAAGAAAAGGTGGCAGTATCTCGGCCCCCACCACCTCGCTTGCGGCAAGGCGCACCGTGCCCGTATCCGCCCCCTGCCCGCCCGAGGCGGTCCGGCGCAGCGTTGCGGCAGCGGCGGCCATCGCCCGCGCCTGCGGAACCAGAGACAAAGCAACATCTGTCGCGATCAGACCGGAAGGGCTGCGCAGGAACAGGCCCGTCGCAAGGGCCGTTTCCATTTGGGCAATGTGACGGCCCAGTGTGGGCTGCGTCAGACCCAGCACACGCGCAGCACCGGACAGGCTGCCCTCGTCAACCACCGCCAGAAAGCTGCGCCAGTGATCCCAACTGAGGTCCATACGTTCTTGTATAGCAGAGCTTCGCCTTTATGCAATTCCGGTTTAGCCGTCCCTGCGCCATATCTGCCGGGTCTGAAGAATGGAGACCCTGATGGGACCGACCCGAACCGTTGAAACCGAAATATTCATTGCCGCACCGCCAGATGCAGTCTGGGCTGTGCTGACAGACGGCGCGCGCTATGGCGCGTGGAACCCCTTTATCCGGGCTCTGTCCGGTCCGGTCGAACCGGGTGCGCGGCTTACCATTGCCGTGCATCCCGCAGGCGGGCGGGCGATGACGTTTCGCCCAAGGGTGCTAGTGGCTGACCCGGCGCGGGAATTGCGCTGGCTTGGGCGGCTGGTCTTTCCCGGGCTGTTTGATGGCGAGCACAGCTTCCGCCTGATGCCCGAACGGGAAGGTACACGGCTGATCCATGCCGAGACGTTCCGAGGCCTTCTTGTCGGCTTGGTCGACACCAACCGGTTCCGCGCGGATTTCACCGCGATGAACGAGGCGCTGAAGGCCCGCGCAGAGCGGGGGACGTCCGTGGCGAAAACCGCTCCGGCGGGCCGGTAAATCGCCCTGTTTGTCCTATGGGCGGCGCTTGTTTCGCTGCGGAACGCGCCCTAGTCTGCACCCAACCTAACGGGAGGCTGTAACCATGACCAGAACCTTGGCTTTCGACACGCTGCAGATCCATGCCGGGGGAAAACCCGATCCGGCGACAGGGGCGCGGCAGGTGCCGATCTATCAGACCACGGCCTATGTGTTCCGCGATGCGGACCATGCCGCCAAGCTGTTCAACCTGCAGGAGGTTGGATATATCTATTCGCGCCTGACCAACCCGACCGTGTCGGCGCTGGCCGAACGGGTGGCGGCGCTGGAAGGCGGCGCAGGGGCGGTGTGCTGTTCCTCGGGGCATGCGGCGCAGATCATGGCGCTGTTCCCGCTGATGCAGCCGGGCTGCAATGTGGTGGCGGCGACCAAGCTTTATGGCGGGACGATCCAGCAGTTCGGCAATACGATCCGCAAGTTCGGCTGGTCAGCCAAGTTCGTGGATTTCGACGATCTCGCGGCGGTCGAGGCGGCGGTGGATGAAAACACCCGTGCGATCTTCTGCGAAAGCGTCGCCAACCCCGGCGGCTATATCACCGATCTGGATGCCGTTGCGGCGCTTGCCGACAAGGTGGGGTTGCCGCTGATCGTCGACAATACCACGGCCACACCCTATCTGTGCCGCCCGATCGAGCATGGCGCGACGCTGGTCGTGCATTCGGCGACGAAATACCTGACCGGCAACGGCACGGTGACCGGTGGCATCGTGGTGGATTCAGGCAAGTTCGACTGGTCGGCCTCGGGCAAGTTCCCCAGTCTGGCCGCACCCGAGCCGGCCTATCACGGGCTGAATTTCCATGCGGCCCTGGGCGGCATGGCCTTTACCTTCCATTCCATCGCGGTGGGCTTGCGCGATCTGGGGATGACGATGAATCCGCAGGGGGCGCATTACACCCTCATGGGGATCGAGACGCTGTCGCTGCGGATGGAACGGCACGTGGCCAACGCGGGCAAGATTGCCGCCTGGCTGGAAAAGGACCCGCGCGTGGATGCCGTGACCTATGCCGGGCTGCCGTCTTCGCCCTACAATTCCCGCGTGGCGAAGATCTGTCCCAAGGGGGCCGGTGCGCTGTTCACCTTTGCGGTGAAGGGCGGCTATGACGCCTGCGTCAGGCTGGTTGACGGGCTGAAGCTGTTCAGCCATGTCGCCAACCTGGGCGATACGCGCAGCCTGGTGATCCACTCGGCCTCGACCACCCACCGCCAGCTGTCGCCCGAACAGCAGGTCGCGGCAGGGGCCGCGCCCAATGTGGTGCGCCTGTCGATCGGGATCGAGGATGCCGATGACCTGATCGCGGACCTTGATCAGGCCCTGACCAGGGCCACCGCCTGACACCCTGCCCGCCCCGGGCCTGCCGGGGCGGGCAATGGCCCAGTGTTCGCCACCCCACAGGGCATTCCTGTGCGACAGACGCCGACAGTTGCGAAGGTCAGCTTTGCGGGACAGAGGCGACATGGCACGCCAGCAGGGCGTTGTTGCAGAAGTCTTTGGTTGGAGGACTCCCTTGGCCAGTCCAGTTGGTTGGACGGGCGTCATGAGCAAGCCACAACCGCCCCGCCACCGTACCACCAACTGGCCGGCGTAGAACCGCGCGCTTGGGTGCCGAGGGTCGATGTTGATCCTGATCGATCCACAGAGGCAGCGGCGCGCGGGGTCTGCCGGCAAGATGGCAGGCCTGTGGTTCTGCCGGGAACGGCGATCCGGTTGTGCCTGCCGGTCAAGGTCCTTGTCAAGTTGCCGCTCCCGACCGCAACGCGACTGCCATCATCCCGATCCGCAAGAACGGGCGGCGCTGGCGCGAGGATTGCCCGGCCGCGGCCGCACGCAACACGATCCTGCGCGACATTCGCCAAGACGGCCGCGCAGGAT
>JADCEN010000084.1 GCA_020250175.1 Rhodobacter sp. | reverse complement strand
CGCCGTGCCGCTGGCAGCGGCGGTGGATGCGCCGCCCGCAGTTGCCGTGGCCGCACCCGCGCCGGACCCGCTGGCCGCCACCCTCGACGCGCCGCCCGCAGATGCGGTGGCAGCACCCGCCGCCGCACCCGCCCCGGACGCCACCGAGCCGCCGACCGACCCGACCCCGGATACCGCCGCCGCACCTGCCGCCGTGCCGCTGGCAGCGGCGGTGGACCGGCCGGCCCCGGACACCGCCGCAGCACCCGCCGCCGTGCCGCTGGCAGCGGCGGTGGACAGGCCCTGCGCCTGCACCGCCGCACTGCCTGCCGCCGCACCCGCGCCAGCGATGACACCCCCCGGCCCGCCCGAAATGGCCGCGATGCTTGGAACGCGGACGCGCAGCATGTCAGTCTCCGATCAGCGGCGGGCGGTTGCAGAAGGGATTTCCGGCATTAACGGGCAGGCGGTATTTCCAGCACAGGTACGCCTGGGCGCGCTGGTACTCATGACTGGACAGTTCATATTCCCAAGCCATGACCTCAAAGAAGTCCATGTTGGTGCCATAACTGGTCGCAGGGGTAATCCCGCCCAGGCAGAGCACGCCCACGTTTGTTGCCGGTGGGTTTTGAGGCCACGACCTGGTGCTGAAAGCAAGCGACCCGTCCCTGTCGAATATCGTAGTCAGGCCCGCCTTTCGTACAGCAAAAACGTGCGGCTGCGCCCCGGCAATATCCCAAGCCGTTCCGCTTGTTCCTATATCAATCCCCCACCCGGCCAGCCCCATCAAGTCACTGCTCGGGGAGCGATACATCCAGCGACCGGACCCGGAAGGGCTGGCATTCGATTGGCCAAAGCCGAAGACAACGTCCTCATTTGCGCCACCAGAGATCATCTTCCCGGCGATGATATAGGTGCAGTTCACATAACCCGTGCCAGTCGTGACGATATGCGTCATGGCACCTGAGCCGTCGAAGCGCGCTGCCCGAAAGCCGTTTCGATCTACCAGAGACGGGTTTGTTCCGCTGGGCTTTGTCGCCCATGCGTTCCGGTTCCGCCCGCGCTGCGGCGAGGCCCCCGTGATTGTTGCCCCCGACATGGTAAGCGGATCGGTCTGGTAATCCAGCCAGTGAAGCGGCTCGCGGCCACCGGACTGCGCAGGCGTCCAGAGCCGCCGCTGTTCGAAGGCCTCCCTGTATGCCCGGTCCAGCCCAATCGCGCGCGGCATCAGGTCACATCTTCGTTGAAGTCGGACCGGTACAGGGCGTTGCCGCTGGCCGCTGTGCTGATGCCAAGGTTATTGGTGAAATACAGGCCATACACCCCCGGCCCCGGCAGGCGCATGAGGAACTCCAGCGCAAAAACCCGCGCGCCCGTGCCGGTGACGGCGGATATGACCTGTTCACACGGGTTTTCTGCGTAGACCGAGCCGCGCTTGCGCCGCAGGCTCAGCGTGACAAAGCCCGGCGCAGTCGGGCCGATTGTCCCAAATTCAATCCAGAAGCTGGCGTAAAGATCGCGGTCGCCGGTGTTGTCAATGTCAACAACGAAGGCCGGGAGATTGCTGTTGGCCCTATTATCCAGCGCTGTTCCGGCCAGGTTCGCGGATTCAGTTTGGAACGCAGCCCATTTTGCGACAGCCATTACCTATGCCCCCTTGCGACCCCGACATCGCGGGCCGTCACCCCATTGGGAAAGTCGTTCGCTTCCGCCCAGGACTGCGGACGATCCGCCAGCGCCATCAGACGGCCCTTGGTGTCCGCCGTCAGCACACCCGCCGCCACCAGCCCGGCCAGACGCGTGTTGGTGGCGTCATGGATCGCCGGGTCGGTCGCCCGGATCGTGGTCGTCTCCATGATCGTGTCGCGCAGGATGATGCACGCCCCCCGCAAGGCCTCGGGCAGTGTTTCGTTTCCGGCGGTCAGCACCACCTCCGCCCATTCGCCCGTCGAAAGCAGGACTTCGCGGGCATCCGCCGTGGCCACATCCACCCGCTTCAAGGGTAAATCCGGGTCCGGCGCATTCAGCACCGCCGCCGCTTCGGCTTCGTCCAAATTCACCACATCCGGCTCAAGCAGCCGGTCACTCAGCAGGGTCATTGGTGCCTCCATAGGCTTGCCGCAGTCGCGGGTAGATATATGCGGCCAGCGCCAGTGTGGTGCAGGCCAGCCAGAACAGGAAACCGGCGGACCAATCCTCCACCCGGAACCAGCGGCCCGAGGGGGTCATGGTCATCGATGCCGGGATCAGCACCGCGCCCAGCGACACAAAGGCGCTGTCCAGCACGGTGTCAGCCCCAAACCACTTCTGCCGGGAAAGCTCGATGAGGATGGCGTATCCCAGGGCAACAACGGGCCAGACCAGCCAGGGGTTCGGTGCCTTTCCAAGCATCTGATCGCCCAGCGCCAGGCCTGCCATGGCCAGCACCACGCCCGCCGCGACGTGCCCGACCTGGTTGATGAAGGCCTCGTATGGCCTGCCTTCGAACCGCTCGGGCGTCATCAGTTCACGCCAGAAGGCGGACCAGACCGACATCCTCAATCCTCCGTCACCGTGGTGCCGGTGGTCAGGCGCGGGGTCACGCCTGCGGCGATGGCGATGGTCGGGCTGATCGCCCCCTTGTAAAGCACCACGCCCGCGCCCGAGGCGGCAACCCCGATCGAGAAATGGGTGGCGGTGACAGAGCCTGCCGTACAGGCCGGAAAGTCCACCGCCGCCGCCGGGGACACGCTGTTCCCGGTCACGGCAAAGCCTGCCGCCGACCGCGCCACGCCCACCCGGGCATAGCCGGTATAGCTTACCTCGCTGGTGGCCTGCGTCCCGGCCTCGCCGGGGTCGGCGCTGTGCAGGGCCAGAAACAGCTGCCCCGCCGCGACCGAGCCGCGCAGGCCGGTGGCATCGCCGATATTGGCGATGTTGGCGTTCTGGAACGCCATTTGCAGCAGCGCGGTTTCAAAAGCATCCGATTTGGACATGGGTCGTCTCCTGTTCGCGGGGTGGCCTCACGCCGCCCCTTTCTTGCCTTCAAAGCTTGTGATCAGCCCGCCGCCGTCCAGGCTGTGGGTGACCCTGGTGATCTGCCATTCGCCCTGCAGCGCGGGGCGCAGGCGCGGCCCGGCCAGCACGGCGGTGGCCCCGGCCAGCAGGCCCGGCTCAAAGCCCGAAAGCCCGGCCGAGATCGACATGGCGGACCGCGCCGCCCCGGCCAGCGCGGCCTGCGCGGCACGCTGCGCCTCGGCGGCGCTGGCATGGACATGGCGCAGCGTGCGCAGCGGCGTGCCGGACCCGGCGGTGACCTTGTTGATCACGCCGCCGCCGGTGTCGGACCAAAGCGCCTCGACCGCCGCATAAACCTCGCGCCCTTCCAGCTTCCAGCGCCAGTTGGTCAGGCGGCTGTCGGGGATCACCGGCGCGGTCAGCACATCGCCCGCCGCCGTCTTGCCTTCGCCGCGCCGCTGCACGATCAGCGCGCCCCCCGCCGGTTTGGCGGTGGCATCCAGCGTGGCGGCGATCCGGCTCAGGAAGTTCAGGTTCGATTCCGCCGTCTGCGCAAGGTACCCCCAGGCGGCCCCGGCCAGGCTTTCGCCCACCACCGGCTTCAGCCCGGCTTCGCCCGCGATGGTGCGCACGATGTCCGACAGGGTCTTGCCTTCCCAGGCGCGGGTGCGGGGGGCGCGGATCGGGCTTTTGAGGTCGGCGGCGGTGGCGGTGATCCGCAGCGATGCGCCCGGCCCCTGTCCGCCCACGCCGTCCACTGCGAAGCGGCCCATGAAGGCCAGCGCCTGCCCCTTCCAGCCCAGGGAAACATCCAGCCGCGCCTCCATGTCCGGCGAGGCGATGCGCCCGTCCCGGTCATCCAGATCGATCACCACCTGATCCGCCGCGCCGTCATCATTGTCGGTCACGGTCAGCGACAAAAGCCGGTCGGCCAGCGTGCCGGTCACATCCTGCCCGGCCACAAGGATGCGGAAGGCGGGGGTCATGTCCGCCCCCGCGCCTTCAGGGCTTCACGGCCTTTGTCGGTGATCTCCCACCCCCGGTGCAGCTGGAAAGCGGGGCGGACAAGGTTAGCCTCGCGCAGCTTGCGCAGGTAGGGGGGCCACCACCACTCAGCCCTGCTCGGCCCCGACTCCGCCAGATCGGACAGTATCCAGAGCAGACCAGTCTGCTTGCTCAGAAATCTCATGTCCGCCCCCACAGCCGGACCTGCCCGGCCTCGACCGGGGCGGGCAGCGGCGGCAGGGTGATCAGCACCCCCGCCGGATAGACCGGCCCCAGCGCTGCCAGGCCGGGGTTGGCGGCCAGCACCGCCGGAACCTGAGCCTCGGTGCCGTAATGCGTCCGGCAGATCGCATCGAGCATGTCGCCGTCGGTGGTGCGCCAGGTGCTCATGCCCGGTCACTCCCATAGGCGCGCAAGGTCACGTTGAACTCGATCCTGCGCGGCGCACCGTCGGCCAGGAACAGCGATTTGGTCTCGGACACGCGGGTGATCACCCAGCGCTGCCAGACAAAGCCCAGGCCATCGACCAGCATCATCGGCGCGCCCTGGCGGGCCACCGCACGCATCAGTTCCATCTGGCGCAGCCCGCCCTTGAAATGCGGGTAAATCACCCCTTCAAGGGTGATCTCCTCGGCGTCCGGGCCAAGGTATTGCAGCGCCGGGTCGCGCCCCAGCCGGTCCTGCTTGGCCCAGCGATAGGCGGCGTCGCGGGTGAACATCTGGTAGCTGGCGCGGTTCACGCCGAAGCGGAAGGTGCCCAGCGCCATCATGATGGTTCCCAGGCTAATCGGCATGCAGCCCCCTGTCGTCCAGCCAGGACCTGATCGCCGCTGCCTCGGACAGCTGGCGGCGCACCTCGCGCGCGACCGCCTCGGGCGACTGGCCGGGGGCCGCGTTGACGGTGATGCCGCCAACGTTGACATTGGTCGACGGTCCGTTCGGCGCGGCGCGCATCCGCAGCGGCGCGACCGGGGCCACCGGGGCGGCAAAGGCCGCCATGTCGTCCAGCGCCCCGGCCATGCCGCCATAGCCGCTGTCACCGCCAATCCCCGCCGTGCCGCCCGCCTCGGGCGACCGCAGCCAGTCGGGCAGGTCGGGGATCATCGCGTCGAACTTGGCGCGCACCCAGGCGATCATCGCGTCGATCTGCGCGGCAATGCCTGCACGCAGGTCGGTGATCCATTTCTCGCCGATGGCATAAAGGTCAATGTCAAAGGCCGACAGGATCAGCGCAGCCAGCCCGATGGCAGCCTCGGTGACCAGGGTGAACGGATTGAATTCTGCGATCACCTGCCAGATGCCGTTCAGCAGACCCTCGTCAAAGGCCTTGCGGATCGCCTCGATCTTGTCGGTGAAATAGGTGACGATGCTGTCCCAGTTGAAGTAGATCACGGCGGCAAGGGCGGTGAAGGCCAGTGCCAGGGCGACAATGGGGGCCGAGGTGATTGCGGCCAGACCTATGCCGATCTTGATGATTCCGCCCGCAACCAGCAGCAGCGAGTTCGAAAACAGGGCCGCCAGCGTGATCCACCCCAGCACGTCCCAGCCGCCGACGATCTCGGCAAACCGGTCCAGCGCCGGGACGACGGTATTCCAGACGTTGTAGATGCCCTCGCCCAAATCCCGGATGCCCTGCAGCACGGCCATCATCTGCGCGCCTACCGTTTCCGCCCAAATCTTGAGGCTGCCGTCTGCAGCCATCCGGTTCAGCGTATCCAGCAGCTGCTGCAGATGGCCCTTCATCCAGACGAACAGCCCCGATCCCATGACCATCCGCTGGAACCGCGTCCACTGATCCCAGAGGTTCGAGATGATCCCATCCCAGGTCTGCGATGCCCGGTCCGCCGCACCCTCATATCGCGTGCCCAGCGCTTCCATCAGCAGGGTGATTTCCTCGCGCCCCAGCCTGCCCTGTTCGGACAGCTTCTGCACTTCCGCCGCGCTCTTGCCCATTGCTTCGGCCAGCAGGTCCCATACCGGCACGCCGCGTTCCAGCATCTGCATGGCCTCTTCGCCCTGCAGCTTGCCCTTGGTCCAGGCCTGCCCCAGCGCCAGCGTCAGCCCGTCCAGCTTTTCCGCGCCGCCGCCGGTGGCCGCCATCGTGTCGACCATCGCCTGCAGCGACCCCGTGGTCGGGTCCAGGCCGAAGGCGCGCAGCCGGGCATAGGCCTGCACGGTTTCCTCGACGCTCAGCGGCGTGCGGGTGGCGAAGCCCTCGATCCAGGCCATGGCGCGTTCGGCCCCTTCGGCCGATCCTTCCAGGGTGGTCAGCTGCACGTTGAACTGTTCGAACTGCGCTGCCGGGCGCACGAAGCTGGCGGCAAGCGCCGTCATGCCTGCGCCATAGGCGGTCACCATCGCCCCGCCGCGCAGCGCGGCATTGCCCACGTCGTTCAGGCCCGCCCCCATCAGCCGCGCCCCGGCGTTCACCCGCTCGGCCTGGCGCATGAGGCTTTCGCCGCCGATCCGCTCGATGGCGCGCATCGCGGCCCGTGCCGGGGCCGTGGCCCGGTCCACCAGGCGCAGGATCAGGGCGATGTTCAGATCAGCCATCGGTTTCCTCGCCTTCGTGCCGTGCCCGCGCCTTCAGCCACCACCGCGCCAGTTCCTGCGGTGTCATCGGGTCCATGTCGCGGGGCGTCCAGTGAAAGACGAGGGCAAGGTCCGCCATCGTCTCCTCGATGTCGTCATGCGGCAGGTCTAGTCGGTGATCCCGGCCTGTTCCCTGTCCGCCTTCTTCATGAAAAAACTTGCGGCGATCCCCGCCAGCGCAAACAGGTCGGCAATGTCCAGCGCCGCCACCTCGTCAGGCAGCAGGGGCGGCACCGTGATGCGAGGCAACAGCTTCTCCATCGACTTGACATCCATCTGCCCCACGTCGGTCAGCTTCATCCCGCGAAGGTCGCCGACGCTTGGCTTGCGCAGCGATACTTCGGTGATCGGGTCAGCCCCTTTGCGTTCGATGGGGGTTTCCAGGCTCAATTTCATCATCGTTCAACCTTCCTTAAAGCCCCATTGCGCGGCGGATGTCGGCCAGCTGGTCGACCCCGCCGATCACGCGCAGCCCGTTGACCAGGTCGATCTCGAAGATCTGCTCGCCGTTGATCTCCAGCCGGTAATAGCGGACATCCATCATCAGCTTCAGCGTGGTGTCGGTGCCCGGCTTCAGGTCGCCGGTTTCGGCGGCGGTGATCAGCCCGCCGATGGTGGCGATGATCGTGTCAGCGCCGTCGCCCGCGTCGCCCGCCGCCGCCGGGCGCAGCACGAAGCGCTGCTGCAGGCCCGGCTCTTTCAGCAGGGCGGGCGACCATTCGCCGAAGGTGATCTCGGCCGTCATCGCCTCGACCCCCATGTCGATGCCCACCGGGCCGTCCATGCCCGCCCCCCGGTGCCCCTCGGTCATCACCTTGACCTGCGGCAGCTTGGCCTCGGTCGCGATGCCGAAGTACGATACCCCGTCGACGAAGGCGTTGAAGTTCTTGATCTTGCGCGGCAGTGCCATCAGGGGGCCTCCTTATTGCGCCGTCGCAACGGCATTGACGAGTTCGGTGTAGTAATCGCCCTCGCGGTGGGCGCGGAACGTCAGATGCTCCAGCGGCGCGGGCGGCTCGATGTCGAAGTTGATGTAGAGCTTGCCCGCCATCAGTTCGGTGGCGCTGTTCAGTTCCGGGTCCAGCCAGACCCTGCCACCCAGGATCGCGCCGCGCCGCTTCAGCGTGTTGAGATAGCTTTGCACCGTATCGCGGATATCCAGCAGCAGCTGGGCAGAAAACGGGCGGTCCATCGCCCAGAGCAGCGCCTGTTCGATGGACTCATAGATCATGTCGGCGGTGCGCCGCACCGGCAGGAAGGTCCACAGCGGGTCAGACGCGGTGCTGCGGTTGCCCCACAGGCGGAACCCTTCCTGGCGGATGATCGTGGCCACATCCTGTTCGTTCAGGCGGTTGGCTTCGGTCTCGGCCGAACCGATTGCAAAGCTGATGGCCCGCGCGGTGCCGCTGATGCCCTGCACGATCTGGTTGGACGGCGACCACCAGAAGCCCCGGGTCGCATCCATGTTCGACAGGATGCCCGCGACATAAGCCGAGGCGGGCCGCGTGACGAAGCCCTGCGTCGCGGCGTCGAACACCCGGACGGCGGGATCGACGATATAAAGGCGGTCCGACCCGAACTTGTTGCGGTCGGTGATCGCGTCGGCCTCGGTGGTGTTCGGCCCGTCGGCAATCACCACGCCGCGCAGGCGCGTGGCCACGGTGATCAGCGCCAGCGTCACCGGCGAGGCAGGGCTGGCGGCGGGGGTGCTGGTGAAACCGGGCGCGGCCAGGATGCGCGGCACCTGCCCCGTGACGGTGCCCGCCGTCATCAGGGCGTAGACCCCGGTCTGCGCGGTGGGATCGCCCAGCACATTGGTCAGGGTCGCGGCGGGGGTGCCACCTTCGGTCACGCGCACCACCACGGCGGTGGAAACACCTTGCGCGTAGATCGCATCGTAAGCCGCCTTCAGCGTGCCGCTGGCCCCCAGCGCTGCGGCGGCGCGCGGGCCGGTGACCAGCACCGGCGTGTTCAGCGGGAACGGCTCGTCCGCGCCCCCGGTCAGGGCCACGGGCGCGGCACCGGCCACGGCCACGCTGCTGCCCGTGCTGCCCGGTGCCACGGCGGCGGTCACCAGCGCATTGGCGGGGCTGCTGGCCACGATGGCCGCGATGATCTGGGTCAGGGTCGAGGTGGGCACCGATGAGGCACTGGTGGCCAGGTTGACCACGATCGCGTTGCCGGTCACCACCACCCCCAGCGCGGCGCTGGCGGTGCCGGGGTTGCGCAGATGCAGGCTGATCGCGTTGCCCAGCACGCCCACCGCCTTGGCGGTGACCAGCAGGGCGGCGGGGCTGACCCCCAGCGTCGCGCTGGCCTTGGTATCGGCCTGGGCGGCAGGTGCGGTGCCGACAAAGCCGATGATCGACGATTTGACGGTCTGGATCGGGCGGATGCCGTCGTCGATCTGGACGACTTCGATCCCGTGAAGAAACTGGTCAGGCATGGGGTGGTCCTTTTCGGGTCAGGCGGAAATCAGGGCGGCTTCGCGGAACAGCTCATCAAGATCAGCTGCGTCGGTGATGCCGATGGCCGGGGCCAGGGCGATGATGGCAGTCGACAGGCGGTCGTATTCGGTGGCGGTCTGCCAGGCCAGCAGGGTCAGCCCGCCCGCTGCCGTGGCGGCGGCGGTGGCCTCATCCAGCAGGCCCCGGTTCAGCAGCGCGCCCTTGGCCTGAAAGGCCGAAACTTTGGTGGCCGCGCGCCAGACTGCCAGCTCTTCCGCCGCTTGCAGGGGCGGGGGCGCAGGCACGTCGGGTATGGGCGTGAACTGATTGCCCGCCCAGTCAGAGAAGCGAAGGTTGCCCCCTTCCCAGCATCGGGTCGCGGGATCGTACCAAGGCAAGATTGCGGTTTCGATCTCACGGCCGGAGGCGATTTCTTTGATCTTCGGCATGACAGGTTCCTTATGCGACAAGCCCTCGGAGCGCGACGGTTTTGGGGAACAGGGTGCCGCGCTGGCCGAGAATGGACGTAGCGTTGTGGTTGAAGGCGACGGGGCGGGGGCAAACCACCTCGTTGGTCGGCAGGAAGCCTGTAAGCGGCGGTTCCAACCCATTGAATTGATGTGTTCCTGACGCGTGGCGAGCCTGCGAGAAGGTCTGCGTTGGCAGATGGAGGTTTGGCATGGCGGATGGTGGCGATGGATTCGTGGGCCGTTGCGAGGTGGTTGAGCCT
>JADCEN010000083.1 GCA_020250175.1 Rhodobacter sp. | reverse complement strand
GCCGCCTCGCCTTCAACATGCTCCGCGCCGGAAAGGGCAACCGATCCATCAAGACTGCCCGAAAAGCCGCAGGCTGGAACACCGAAACCCTCAAGGCAATCCTGAATGATCCACCACGTTAACCTGGACTCGTTGCCCTGGAAAGCAGCGACACCGCTTCGCCCATGCCGGGGGCAGATCGGGGCTTTCGCCTTGCCGGGTTTTGCGGTTCTGTGCGCACCAAAGGATCCCCGCGATGCAGACTGCTGAAATTCTGGCCCGACTGATCGGGTTCGACACCACAAGTTCAAAACCCAACCGGGCGCTGATGGACTGGGTGCAGCATCTTCTTGCCGGTGCCGGGATCCTGGCGCAGATCATCCCGGATGCATCGGGCGGCAAGGCAAATCTTTTTGCCACCATTGGCCCCGGGGACCGGTCTGGCGTGATGCTGTCGGGGCATACCGATGTCGTGCCGGTTGACGGGCAGGTCTGGACACGTCCGCCCTTCGTGCTGACCGAAGCGGAGGGGCGCTTTTACGGGCGCGGGGCCGCCGACATGAAGGGGTTCGTCGCCTCTGCGCTGGCCACCGCCCTGGTGGCCGCCCGCCGCCCGCTGGCAACGCCGCTGCATCTGGCGCTGAGCCATGATGAAGAGGTAGGCTGCCTGGGCGTAGCCTCGCTGATCGATCTGCTGGCGCAGGCCCCGTACCGCCCGGCAATGTGCATCGTGGGCGAACCGACCGGCATGCAGGTGGCAACCGGGCACAAGGGCAAGATCGCGCTGCGCGCCACCTGCACCGGGCGCGAGGGCCATTCGGCCCTGGCCCCGATGGCGCTGAACGCGCTGCATCTGGGTGCGGATTTTCTGGGCGCAGTTCGCCGGTTGCAGGATGAGGTGGCCCGCAGCGGCCTGACAGATGGCGATTACGACGTTCCCTACACCACGCTGCACGTCGGCAAGATGCAGGGCGGGGTGCAGGTGAACATCGTGCCCAACAGCTGCACGCTGGATTTCGAGATCCGCAATCTGGCCGGGGATGACCCGCAGCGGCTGATTGACCGGCTGCGGGCCGAGGCGGACAGGATCACCGCCCCCCTGAAAGCGGCCTTCCCCGAGGCCGCGATCACCATCGACCGGCTGTGGGATTATCCGGGGCTGGGCACGCCCACCTCTGCCCCGGTGGTGCAGTTCGTGAAAAGCCTGACAGGGGCGAACGGCACGATGAAGGTGGCCTTCGGCACCGAAGGCGGGCTGTTTTCCACCCGTCTCGGCATCCCCACGGTGATCTGCGGACCGGGCAGCATGGCACAGGGGCACAAACCCGACGAATGGATCAGCGTCGCGCAGATCGCACGCTGCGACGCGATGCTGGCCGCGCTGCTGGACCGGCTGGAGGCGGGGCTGTGACGGCCCTTTGCCGCATCGGAGGGGCCGGGCTGTGGCCGTGACCCTGACCAGCCTGACGCAGGTTGCCGCCCTGGGCTTTGACGATGTCATTGACGTGCGCGCCCCGGCGGAATGGGCGGAAGACCATATTCCGGGTGCCATGAGCCTGCCGGTGCTGGATGACGCGGAACGCGCGCGGGTCGGCACGATCTTCAAGCGCGAAAGCCCGTTCCGGGCGCGCAAGCTGGGGGCGGCGCTGGTGGCAAGGAATGCCGCCGCCCATCTGGAAGGGCCGCTTGCCGACAAGCCCGGCGGCTGGCGGCCCCTGGTCTATTGCTGGCGCGGCGGGCAACGGTCGGGGTCTTTCGCGTCGATCCTGTCGCAGATCGGCTGGCGGGTAGAGGTTGTTGCAGGGGGCTACAAGACCTACCGCAGCCTGGTGGTGCAGGCGCTGTATGATGCGCCGGTCCCCACGCGCGTCCTTGTCCTTGATGGCAATACCGGCACGGCAAAGACCGACCTTCTGGCGCTGATGGCCGCACGCGGGGTTCAGGTGATCGATCTGGAAGGTCTGGCCAACCATCGCGGGTCGCTGTTTGGCGGCAGGGCCGGGGGGCAGCCGTCGCAAAAGCGGTTCGAGTCGCGGCTGGCCATGGCGCTGGCGGCACTTGACCCCGCCCGGCCCGTGGTGGTCGAGGCGGAATCCAGCCGGATCGGCACCTGCCGGATGCCGCCGCGCCTGTGGCGGGCGATGGTTGCGGCCCCCCGGCTGGCCGTGTCGGCCCCGCTGGCCGCACGCGCCGCCTATCTTGCCCGCGCCTATGCCGACCTGACGGCGGACCCGACGGAACTGGCGGGGGTGATCAACCGCCTGCGCCCGATGCAGGCAGCAGCCACCATCGACCGCTGGCTGGCGCTGGCCGCCACGGGTGCCTTCGAGCCGCTCGCGGCAGAGCTGATGGCGCTGCACTACGATCCCCGCTACACCAAACAGCGCAGCCTGACCGGGGCGCAGCCGGCGCAGGTCGTCGACGCGCCAAGCCTTGCGGCCGAGGCCCTGCCGGCAGTTGCCGAGGCATTGGTCGGCCTGGTCGACCGGCTGGGCTAGGCGGCGTCTTCATGCGGGCGAGCCACGCTATTGCGCATGCGAGCGCGACGACTCCGGTGAAGGAGGCGATGGTCTTCTCGCAGCGCAGGGCGATGCGGCGGAAGCGTTTGATCTGATTGAAGAACCGCTCAACAAGGTTACGCTCCTTGTAGAGTTCCCGGTCGATTGCTTTGGTGCCGCTTCGCGATGGGTTCTGCTTGATCTGTGCGGTCGCGCCCAGATCATCAGCAATGAAGGTGCGCAGAGGCATGATGAGCGACCTTTTCTGTCGGCCTGAAGCGCCGACTCCTGAATTGTTTGTGACCGTGTTGACAGGGCGGGCGACTTTCCGCTACCGCTTAGGAGAAATAGAGAGGGGCGGGGCGTAACCTCTGCACAGATCCGCGCGTGTTTGAGGCCCCCGTGACGCGACTGGCACGACAGCCGTTTCGGCCTTCACAGCAGGATGCATGTGTTCCGGGGAGTTTCATCAGCCGCTGCATGACCGGCGCGATCATGTGGCTTGTCGGTGTTGTGCCGTTTCCTCGCCCGAGATTGGAGAGTGTCCGGCCTTCTGTGTATCTGTGATCTTGTCCATGCTTCCTGAGAGGAGCAATGACAATGACGATTTCAAACGAACTGCTGGACGAGTTGCTGAAGGGCTGCAAGCGACCTGAAGATCTGCTTGGCGATGCAG
>JADCEN010000082.1 GCA_020250175.1 Rhodobacter sp. | reverse complement strand
TGGCCAGCCGCCCGAGGTGTTTGCCCAGACCCCTCGCGCCTTCGAGCGGGGCGACATTCGCCACGGCGGCCAGCTTCCCGGCGCGGGACAGTTCCTCGACCATGCGCTGGTTGACCGCCGACAGACCGGTGACGGGCGGGGGCAGCTGGACGATGGCGACGACGTGCCCGGTCATGCGAAGCGCTTCAGCCCGAGGGCTGCGAGGATGGCCTTGATGCGGGCGTTCCGCCTTGCTTGGGTCCGTAGCAAGCCGCGCCGGAAGGCGCGCGCGTCCGCGTCACTCCGGCTCACTTCGGGCGGAAGTCCGGGGGCAACCTGGCCGGTCCACGGCCTCGGCGAGGCCCCCAGCGCGAACCGCTTGGCCCAGCCCAGCGTGTTATGGGTGGCGGCGTCAATAAAGCCGTCGTTTCGAACGAGGGTCCGGGGCGGCATCAGGGTAAGACCCCCGGATCGGTGCACCGCCCAGGACCAGCGGATGCCCCAGCTGTCGATCTGGCCTTTCATCTGCCGGACCAGCATGTCGGAAAACGGGTAGGTGCCATTGGCGTCGAAGGACGACCGCGCCGGCCCGCGCGCGACGATGGCTTCCCAACCGGTGGCCACAGGATCGAAATGCTCCCAAGCCCGCTTCCAGGTGGCCCAGCCCCAGGTCGTGGCGAACCGCTGGAAGGTCCCATGCGACCGCCCCTCAAACTCCGGCACACGATATTGGTAGGCGCTGATCTGCATGACCCGGGAATCGTCGGCGTAGGCGTCCAGCCCCTGGTTCAACCAGGCGAGGGTGGTCGGGTGCACGACTAGATCGTCCTCAATGACGATCACCCGGCCGTACCGTTCGCACAGGGCGGTGACCTCGGCGATGATGGAGTTGGCCAGCCCGCGGTTGGTCGGCTGCCGCACCACGGTGACGTTCGGCCCGGCGAAGCGGGCGGCGACCTCGGCCGTTTCCGCCACCGCCACCTCGGCCCCCGGCCGCGGGCCATCGATGAAGATATAGACCGGCGACGCGGCGAACTCGCGGCAGGCTGACAGCGCGGTCAGGGCGCGGTGCAGGTGCGCGGGGCGGCGATAGGCGAAGACGGCGATCGGGGCGGTAATGGAGGGCCTCCCTGCCGACGGGCCAGGCTCGTGGCCGTCCTGCGGTGCAGGCGCCACAACGGCCGGCAGAGGCGTAGGGTGCCCGGGCTCCGCCGGACCCTTGCCGGTGCGCGCCAGAAGGCGGCGGACGCTCTCGACGAAGGGGGCCAGATCGACCTGCGCCGCAGCCCCGGCGCATCGCGCGGCCATGTCCCGCCAGAGCGCCTCGTCGCGGTCCAGCAGACCCATCATGCGCGCCAGACCCGCCGCAGTGTCCGGCTCGAAGACGAAGCCGTTGACGAGGCTGCGCACCAGTTCGTCCCGCGCGCCGCAGCGATCCGACACCAGCGCCGGCACTCCCATGGCCATGGCCTCGGCCACCACCTGGCCGTACTGCTCCTCGGTGCTGGGTAGGATCAGGGCGAGGGTCTGCCCCAGCACCCGGGCCACCTCGTCCGCCTGGACGAAGCCGCGGAACTCGACGTGGTCGGCGATCCCCAGCGCCGCCGCCTGCGCCCGCAGCTGGCCCTCCAGCGGGCCCGAGCCGCACAGCACCAGCCGGTGCCCGCTCCCGGCCGCCCGCGCCAGGGCGAAGGCCTCGATTGCAAGCCCGATGTTCTTCTTGGGCACATGCCGCGCCACCACTGTGAAGTGCCGGGCGGAAAAGGGCGCGCCGTCCGGGGCCGGGGGCGCGCCGGCAAGGCTGCGGATCGCGTCCACCGGCACACAGTCGTAGTGCATCTCGATCCGGTCCGCCGGCACCCCGAGGAAGCGCAGATAGTCCCGGCTGCGGGCGCTGGCGGCGATCGCCCCCTGATAGGGCCGGTAGAAGGCCGACTTGATCACCTCGCGCCACAGGTGGCGCGGATAGTCGTCGAACTTGGAGTCGTTCATCACGAAGGTGGCGACCCCGAACAGGCGGCACACCGAGGCCGTCAGCATGACGTCAGGCCGTTCGTAGTGGCAGAAGAACACCGCCGCCGGGCGGATCCGCGCCAACGCCCGCAGCAGCGGCCACAGCAGCCCGCCGCCGGCCCCCGCGTCGCGCCGCAGGGTGATCTTCTCGAAGCCCGTCGGGTCGGCCGTCTCCCAGTCGTAGACCCGGGAGCGGCCGAACAGTTCAATCCCGACCACCCGGTGCCCCAAGGCAAGCGCCACCGCTTCGGCCCGGGCCGCGTGAAGGGGGCCGAAGTTTTCCCACACGAAGACTATTGAGCGATTCATCTGGGTAACTGTTCCTGATCACCCTGCGCCGCTTTCATCTCGCCTCGACTCTGATCTGAAGGCATCGACGCATAAGACGCATTTCCACTCAGCACTGTCCTCGATGCAATGAATATTGCAGCGACTTCAAAAATCAGCAGGCATATTGCTACTTCCGACTGCCCGTAACCAAGCCCGTTTACAATAACAGGCGATATCGTGCAAAGCGCTGCAATCAATAGAACGTATAAACCTACTTCATTCTGCCTCATTTGAGAGGAAATCATATGTGAAATTGAATTAGATATGCCTTGAGCAAAAACAACAAATGACAACAGCGCGAATAGACCTTCATCATACTCGATGTGTCCATTTGACAATCTTTCGATCAACGCGTCGCCAAAGAATATCGAAAAAACAGCAAAGGGAAGCGTCGCAATCGCCGAAAACGCAAGGCCAGAGAGGCCAAGGGCCCAGAACTTCTGGGGTGCGGGCGCGAACCATGCTCGCGCCATTTCGGGTTGAACTGCCCGCCCAACCAGATCGGCCAGTTGCAATGGTAAGCGCGCCACGGTTCGCGCGCTGGCGAAAGCCGCCGCAGCCGCAGGGCCAAGTGCTAGCCCAATGGTGACCACGACCCCTTGCAGCGCCAAGGCATTCGCCGCTGCGATACTAAGTGCGCCCAGCGCCGGCTGCAGAAGGCGACGGATTTCCGCCCGGCTGGCGGCCGAGAGGCGCGCATGCGCCCAAGGTTCCCGCTGCACGATCAGCACATGCAAAACTAGCATACCAAATAGGCGGACCAGCGTCATCGCAATTGCCGCCTCGACAAGCGATCCGCCCAGCGCCGCTACCGCGATTGCGGCCAGTCCCTCGGCGAGGCCGATCAGATCGAACAGCAGCGTACCTTCGGCGTAACGGGACACGCCGCGGTAGACAGCGAGCACCATGCTGCTCTGGATCACCAGGAAAGCATAGACGAGGATGATTGTTGCGGTGTCCGCCGCTTCCGAAGCTCCGAACCCCCAATGCCCCCCCCCAGCAGCCGCAAGTGCGACACGGGCGAAGAGGCCGAGCAATACGACGGTTCCGGTTATCGCCGAGATCAGGACCCAAACGCTTTGGTACGTCCGCTGACAGTCTGCGATCCGCCCCTGAAGGTGACTTCGGGCGATGTCGACCCCGGCGACAGCATTGAAGCCTGTAGAGGTCAGGGCGATGTAGGTCGGTACGGTCATGATCATCAGCCAGAGGCCGAACCGTTCCGCGCCCCAAGCCTCGGCCAGAACCGGTATTGACACGAGCTGAATGATCGCAACCCAAGCCTTGCCGATGGCGTTGGCGCCGATCCCCAGAACGACTCTTCTGCCGGTTTGGGTTTGCAGACCACCCCACTTCATCATTGGTGGCGCGCCTCGATCCTCGTCCCATTAACTGTTGCCGCCGCCTCACGTGGCACGACCTGCAGCGTCCACGCCATGCACTTCAGCGTTTGGTCGCTTATCCGCTTGCACATGGCGTCCGCCGGTTAGGAGGGGTCTGCTCCGATCTCGCCCGGGGAGCCCACGGCCGCAAACCCCATTTTCGCTTGGGTGAGTATGGAGATGTATTCGCCCAAGTCGACGTTAACGCGGGCGTAGCTTGGCTAACACTGCACGATCTAGGCCTAGGGGTTGGCGCGTGGGAGCTCGCGCCAGGGGCGCCGGTGCCCAAGGTCGTCATGTGGCCGATAACGGCCAGCTTGATCTTAGCCAACACGGATCATCCCGAAAGTCCCAACGCCCGTGCAGAAACGCGAGTGGACCAAGGTTGAGGCACACCAGAAATGCAGCAACCTACGGTCAAAACTCGTACGAAAAACTACCTTGAACGCCCGAACCAAACAAAACGAGCTTCAGAAGGATGGCACGAAAATCATGAGTGCAAACACTCACAATCTCCGTCCGCGGCCAATGATCGCCGCACATATCGCTGCCATTGCCAAGGATATACAAACAGGCCCGAGCACCGCAACGAGTGAGCCGCGCATAACAATCGCGATGTATCCCGCTGCTACGACGGGAATGAGAATGGAATACACATCCTTCTCAAATCCCGCCTGCATGTAAGCACGGTCAAACGCTGCAACAGTTCGACCTGCGACGACCGATAAAATCGCTAATCCGAGAAAGCCAAAATCGACATAGAATTCGGCAGGCGCTGGTGCAGAAATGTTTGTAAATGTGTATCCCGCATGGGCTGCGGCATCAACGCCGGTCCCTCGACTTTTCCACTCCAGAAACTCTCTTGGTACAAAAAATAGAAATGCCGATGCCA
>JADCEN010000081.1 GCA_020250175.1 Rhodobacter sp. | reverse complement strand
GGGGAGTCGCCAAGTTGGTTAAGGCATCGGATTTTGATTCCGACATGCGAGGGTTCGAGTCCTTCCTCCCCTGCCAAATGACTGTCAAAGCCGGCCACTGAAGGCCACGAAAAACACCTAAGCCCCTGATTCCAGGGGCTTTTTTGTTCGCCCACGTTCGCGGGGGTTCGTTGACAGCCACAACGGACAGGGGGCACATTGGGGGGCATCGGCCCGGATGCCCCGGGGGCATGCCCCGGAAGCCGGCCGAATGGAGGCCCCTCGATGCTGACCGATACCGAGTGCCGCAATGCCCGATGCCCCGAGGGCCGCGCCTATGTGCGCCTGGCCGACTCCGGCGGGCTTTACCTGGAAGTGACCGCCACGGGCTCGAAGCTGTGGCGCTGGAAGTACCGCATCGCGGGCAAGGAAAAGCGCCTGGCGCTGGGCCAGTATCCGGACGTTCCCCTTGCAAGCCCCCGCAATGCCCCCGGGGGCAAGGACTCTGCCCCGCCCGTCAAGGGCGCCCGCCAGTTGCGCGACGAAGCCCGCGCCCTGCTGCTGACCGGGGTTGACCCTGGAGAGGCCCGCAAGCAAGCCAAGCGGGCGGCGCAGGGCAGCGCAGAAGACACCTTCGAGGCCGTGGCCCGGCGCTGGTGGGCGGGCTGGCACATCAACAAGGCCCCCAGGTATGCCGACCACCTGCTGTCCCGCCTGGAGGCTGACGCCTTCCCGGTGATCGGATCGCGCCCGGTCAACACCCTGACGGCGGCACACCTGATCGACATGACCCTTCGCATCGAGAAGCGCGGCGCGGGCGAGCTGGCGCGGCGCATCCTGCAAACCTGCGGGCTGGTGATGCGCTACGCGGTGGCCCACGGGCTGGCCGTGCGTAACCCGGTGGCCGACATCAAGCCCGGGGACTTCCTCAAGCCCCGGACGACAAAGAACTTCGCCCGTATCGGCGCCGACGAGCTGCCCGACCTGCTGCGCAAGATCGAAGGCTATGCGGGCTCGATGCTGACCCGGATGGCCCTCAAGCTGATGACCTTGAGCTTCGTCCGCACGTCCGAGCTGATCGGCGCCCGGTGGCAGGAATTCGACCTGGCATCGAAAACCTGGACCATCCCGCCCGAGCGCGAGGGCCGCAAGGGGGCGGCCGGCAAGCGGCGCCCGCACATCGTCCCCCTGTCGCCCCAGGCCCTGGAAGTCCTGGAAACCCTGCGCCTGGCCCGTGGAGGGGCCGACCGCTGCACCGGCCCGGCGCTGGTCTTCCCTGGCGAGCGCGACATCCTGCGGCCCCTGTCCAACATGACCATGCTCGCGGCCCTCAAGCGCATGGGCTACGGCGGCCGGATGACAGGGCACGGGTTCCGGGGCATCGCTTCGACCGCCCTCAACGAAATGGGCTATCGGCCCGACGTGATCGAGGCCCAGCTATCGCACGTTGACGGGTCCAAGGTGCGGGCCGCATACAACCATGCGCAGTGGCTGGACGAGCGGCGCGACATGATGACCGCATGGGCGAACTACCTCGACGCTGTGCGCAGCGGCGGGCAGGTGATCCCCTTCCGACAAGCCAAGAGGGCCGCAGCATGAACCGCAACGACAAGCCGGCCGGCGTGAAAGTGACCCCGGACACCCCGGCACCCCGGACAGAAGTGCCGCCGAAGGCCGCAAAGGGGCGGGGACGTTCAAACAAGGGGCTATGTGGTCCCCGGACAAACCCCGGACAAACCCCGGACACTCCATCCGCTGCCTTCCGTCAAGGTTCGGCCCTGCCTTCCGCTTCGACAGCGCAGCGCAGCGGCGGCCCCCCAGCGGCCGGCCTGCCCCCTGCCCTGGAGCAAACCCAGGCACCCCAGGGAAGGGCCGCGCGAAGCAAACCCCCGGCCCCGCCTGCCCGCCCGGCCGACGTGCCTGCCCATGCCCATGCGCAAGCCCTCGACGCCCTGTGGGCCGAGTTCCTGGCACTGCCCCCGCACCTGACGGCGCAGGATGTCGAGGCGGTGGAGCGCAACGGGCCGGCGGGCCCAGGCCCGGGCCGCACCCGACGGGCGGCGCTGGCCCTGCTGACCAAGAGCGGCGCGGAGCTGGCCGGGCTGGCACGTGACCGACAAGCCCGCAGGGCCGTCGAGGACGTGGCCGCCTGCCTGGAGGACTACCGCCAAAGCCTGGCCGGCCTGGCGGAGCTGATGGACCTTGCAGCGGATCGCCTGTCCCTGGCCCTGTGCGAGCCCGTGCCCGCGTAGCATCCCGATTCGGCCGCACCTAGCCCGAGGCTGATCCCTGAGGGCGAAAACCCGGTTCCCTCCCGGGCTGGTGCGGCCCTCTTCATGGGGGCGCATTCGAGGGGATGCGATGGCAACCAAGCGCGACAAGGGGGCGCCCCGCCCGGCCGCTTATCGGCGACTGTCACGGCCCGGACTGCGGGCGGTTCCTGCGGATGTTCCGCGATGGTTGCGCATCGCCCGGGCCTATCTGTACGGACTGCGGGTAAAGAACAAGGGGGCCCACTATCGCCCGATGGTCCGCCGGATCAATGCGAGCTGGCATGCCGTGGCGCTGGCCCTTGATGGCCTGGCCGACAAGTTCACCCCGTACCGTCAAGCCCACGAGCTGCGAACGAAAGCCCGCGCCCGCCTGGTCGAAGAGCTGACCCCGGCCGAGCTGGAAAAGCTGACGGACGCCGACATTGACGAACTGGCCGACGGCAGGAGCCGAGCCCTGGAGAACCCAAGCGAGGAGCAAGCCGGCGCCGATGTTGACCGCGAGGAAGCGGCCCGCCATGTGGCCCTAGTCTTCGAGTCCTTCGCCTGGTGGGCCGCCGAAGATGCCGGCCGCGTCAAGGACGTGCGGCAAGCGGTGGCGGACCTGTCGGAATATCAGGATCGCATCGCACGAGCGGCCGAAGAGTTGTGCAGCCTGATCGCCCAAGCGGAAGACCTGGCCCACCGGCACCGGTTGGAGGTCCTCTGCCCTGCATGGGTTCAGGATTTAGATGACATCCTCGAAGACCTGGCGCATCGCTTTCCGAGGTGGGGGCAAGGCCGAGAGGTGGCAAGGCTGATCGAGGGCGAGTGGCGCGAGTTGGTGGCAGACCGCCCGAAGATGACCGATGCCATCGAGTCCGCCCTGTCCGTCGGGATGCTGAGGGGCGGCATATCGAGCCCCGTCCGGCACTTCGAGACGCAGCAATGGTTGCGCACTCATGCCCCCGAGGTTGTCGCGGCGGATAGGCTGTCGGCCGAGGCTCTGCGAATCCGTGCGGGCAGCGGTGGAAAAGCGGCAGCGGCCCGGCTTCGAGTGCTGTTCGCTGGCCTGGAAAAGCTGACCGAGCGTTACGCCACGGGAAGCCAGAACGAAAGCCCCGTGCAGTGGCTGACGGCCCGCCAGATTGCAGAGCTGTGCAACGTCTTCACGGGTGACGATGCAATGACCGCCGAGACCGTGGACAAGGCGCGGCGGGCCTACCTTCGGGATCAAGACTCGCCCGGCTGACCCGCCGCGCCCCGGATCAAACGTCCATGCGGATACCGAAGCGGAAGAGCTGACGCCGGACGAGTTGCGAGCTTTTCCGGTCCGTTCGAGGGGGTGCCGGGCTGAAATGTGCCTGTCGCAACAACCGACGGAGCACTGACGAATGCAACCCGTACCCGACGGCGCCCACGGCGCCAGCGCACAAGCCGACCGCCTGCTGCGCCTTCCCCAAATCCTTGACTTGACTGGCGTAGGGCGGACCACCTGGCTAACCCTAGTTTCGCGGGGAGAGGTCGGCCGCCCGATCAAGGTCGGCCGCGCCAGCGTGTGGCCCGAGAGCGAGGTCCGCGCCTTCATCCGTTCGCGCATCGAGGCAAGCCGAGGGGGTGCGCGATGAGCAAACCTTCCATGCGCCCAGGCCGCAAGGCCCGCAACATTCACGAACGTATCCGCGAAGCGGCCGAAGGCTTCCGGCGTGCCCCTGTGCCTGGAGTGACGGATGCCGACACATACCCCGAGGTCGCGGCCCTGATGACAGCGTGCCGGCAGGCCATCGAGGCGAGCATCCCGAAGCGCGTGGTCTTTGAGGGGCGGACCTACTGGCTGTCTGCGGCCCTGAATCTGATCCTCGATGTCTACGCGGCACCCGGCGATGCCCGCCCGCTGTTCAGTGGGGCGACCTTTTCCAATGAGGACCACGGGCACCGCCCGGGCCACTGACCGATGGCGCACCTACATCGAAGCCCGATTGATGCGATCGGCAGCGCGGACGATGGCGGCCGGCCCTACAACGGCACAGCCCGGCAACGGGCCTGCATCCTGGCGCGGCTGAAACGCGGACCGGCGAGCCGTGGCGAGCTGGAACGCGAGTGCGGCGCCCCCTGTGTCACGAAGCGTGTTTCTGAGCTGCGGACGCTGGGCTATGCCATTTGCTCGACCTGGGTGCATGGGCCCGGCCCGGCAGGCACTGGCGGCAACGTGACGACTGTCTAT
>JADCEN010000080.1 GCA_020250175.1 Rhodobacter sp. | reverse complement strand
GCTCAACCACCTCGCAACGGCCCACGAATCCATCGCCACCATCCGCCATGCCAAACCTCCATCTGCTAACGCAGACCTTCTCGCAGGCTCGCCACGCGTCAGGAACACATCAATTCAATGGGTTGGAACCGCCGCTTACGGAGCAGCGGCAGAGATCGCCACGGCCTTTTCGGCCGCGCGTAAGGACCGGCTTGACCTGAGCGTCGGGATCGCGCTTGGCAGCGCATCGCAGATCGCACTGTTCGTCGCCCCTGTCCTTGTCCTGCTGAGCTATGTGATCGGGCCAGAGCCGATGGCACTGGATTTCTGGCCAGGGGCCATGATCATGATGCTGATCGCAGCACTTACCGCGTCCATCCTGACGACGGGCGGTCGGTCGGCCTGGTTTCTGGGGGTGGTCGTCCTGATGGTCTACGCGATTTTTGCAGTGTCGCTTTACATCCTGCCGCCCGCGACATGACCACTGTCAGCCTCACTCAGGAACCTGCGCAACCAAAAAAGATGCGCCATGCGCTTGACCCGGTGTCGCGGGCGACCGAGCTTCTCTTCGGTCTGATCATGGTGCTGACATTTACCGCCTCGCTCAACGCGGCAGAGGCGGGGCGGATCGAGGTGCGTGTCATGCTGATTGCGGCGCTTGGCTGCAATCTTGCCTGGGGCCTGATCGACGCCGTCATGTACCTGTTGTCCACCCGGGGAGAGCGGGCGCTTGGTGCCCGGACGCTGGCCGAGGTTCGCAGTGCGAGGACCGAGGAAGAGGCGCGGTCCGTCATCGCAGGGGCCCTGCCCCAGGTCATAGTGCCGGTTATGACTGCCGATGATCTGGACCGTATCCGCGGCCACCTGGCCTCGCTTCCCGATATGGGCCCAGCCGCACGGCTTGGCAAAGACGACTACCTGGCGGCCTTGGCGGTCTTTCTTCTTGTCTTCGTCGGGACCCTTCCGGTTGTCATTCCCTTCATCGTGTTCCGTGACCCGCAGATCGCGCTTTGGACGTCGCATGCCGTCGCCATTGCGCTGCTGTTCCTGGCCGGCTGGTCGCTGGGCCGTAACTGGGGCCGGGCGTGGCAGGTGGGCGTCTCGATGGTCGGGGTCGGCCTTGTCCTGGTGGCCGTGGCCCTTGCTCTGGGAGGGTGAGAGCCGTGAAACCTGCCATCGCAGCACCACAGGCCGCCCACGACGTCGAAGACAACCGGGTGACAGACCGGGTCATCCGGCTCGCGTTCTTGGGGCTGTTTGCCTATTGGTCCATCGGGCTAGTCCTTCCCTTCGTCGGGATCGCCATCTGGTCCGTGATCCTGGCGGTCGCGCTGAACCCCGTTTACGTGCGGCTTGTCAGGCTTTTCGGCGGGCGGCGGGGCCTTGCGGCGGCGGCCCTGACCCTGGGCCTGTTTTCAGTCATCGCGGGCCCGATCGCCTTGCTGGCAACCAACTTGGTCGAAAGCGTTGTTGGCATAGCCAACGCATTCGAGGCAGGCACGCTCCTCATTCCCCCCCCGCCACCCGGGGTTGCGGGCTGGCCTATCGTCGATGAAGGGATCGCCAACCTCTGGACGCTTGCATCGACCAATCTTGAAGCCGCATTGCGCACCATCTGGACCGAGCCGCGGGCAACTGCAGCGGCCTTTGCCGCACGGCTTACGTCCATCAGCGGCGATGTGGCACTGTTCCTGCTGGCGATCCTGATTTCCGGGTTCCTTTACAAACCGGGACCGAAGATCGTCGAGGCGGCACGCCTGTTCGCCAGCCGTCTGGTCGCGCCCCGTGGGGCGGCTCTGGTGGAGATGGCGGGTGCAACCATAAGGTCGGTGTCGCAAGGCGTGATCGGACTGGCCTTCCTTGAGGCATTGATTGCAGGCGTCGTTCTCTTGCTGGCAGACGTCCCGATGGCCGGCCTTATCGCCTTCGGGATACTGGTCCTGTCATTGGTGCAGATCGGCCCCCTGCCGGTGTTGCTGCCGCTTCTGGTTTGGTCATGGATGACGCAGTCAACGTCGCTTGCCCTCATCGTGACGGCAGCTTCGGTGGTTATCCTCCTGATGGACAACCTGCTGAAACCCATCGTCATCCGGCGTGGGCTCAAGTCCCCTACGCTCGTGGTGCTGGCGGGAGTCATCGGAGGCACCATCAGCCACGGAATGATCGGCTTGTTCCTCGGACCTGTTGTCCTTGCCATATTTTACGAGCTCCTGGTAGCATGGACTCTATTTGGCGCGTCAGGTGACACGACGAAGCCCGAGGCGATCTGACGATCGCCACGACTGAATTTGGCCGCCATTGCGGTCATCCAGGTCCACCGACTGGATGACCGCAAAGGGCCGATCGCGTCAATGCTCCGGAGGGGTGGCCAAACGCGCCATGGTCAGGTCGAATGGCTGTTTTGGCTCGCAGTGGCCATTTGAGATCCTTTTGCCCGGTGGAGAACACCGACGTCACACCTGCCAGTCGTGCGACGGTTTCGAAGTCCGCAAGGGTCTGTTCCGGATTCCAAGTCATGGCTACAGTTTACCCCATCAGTCTCGCCTCGACCATGGCCATGGCCTTCTGATGGTCTGGTGACGGGAACAGATGCCCGTAGCGTTCCATGGTCATCTGGATGGAGGAGTGGCCGGCGAAGGTCATGATTTCCTTGATGGAGAAGCCCTGCTCGATCCAGAGCGACACGGCGAAGTGGCGCAGGTCGTGCCAGCGCAGGGTGACCCCGACCTGTTCCTGCAGCTTGCGGAAGCGGTTCTGGGTGCGGGTGTGCTGGAGGATGCCGCCCTGGGGGGCGGGGAAGACAAGTCCCAGGTCGCTTTTGGGGCAGCGGAGTTTCCAGCGGCGCAGGGCATTCAGGACCATGGGTCCGGCGGGGATGTCGCGGAAGCCTGCGCGGGATTTCGGCTCGCCGATCTGGTTGTAGGCGTCGGCGCGCTGGCGGATGTGGAGGAAGCCCCTGTCGAAGTCAACGTCCTGCCAGCGCAGGCCGCGCAGTTCGGAGGCGCGCAGGCCGCCGAGGGCCGAGACGATCAGGTGCGGTTTCAGGTCCTCGTCGGCGGCTTCGATCAGCGCGCGGATCGCCTCTTTCGACGGCACCGGGGCCTTGTGGTCGATCCGGCTGGATTTGATGATGCGGACGCCCTGGGCGGGGTTGGTGAACAGTTGGCCGTTGTCGATGGCGTGGTCGAGGATGAGCTTCAGCACCGAGAGGACGCGGCGGGTCAGGTGTTCGGAGCGGCCCTTCAGGAGCAGCCGGTCGCGGAGTTCGTTGACATGGCGGCGGGTCAGCTGGGCGATCAGCTTGTCGCCGAGGCCGACACCGGGTGCTGTCAGATGCAGCCGGACGTAGTCGCTGTAGCCGCGCAGGGTCGAGCGTTCCATCCGCCGCCCCGTCCTGCAGCGCACCTCGCAATGGTCGAGCCAGCCTTTGGCGGCCCCGGCCACCGTCGTGCTGTCGCTATCGGCCAGATAGGTGTGGTTGGCGACCAGCGAGCGGACCTTGACCAGATAGACATCGGCATCCTTGCGGCGCGGAAAGAGCTTGGACCGCCGCTTGCCCGTCTGGTCGGTGAAATCCACCTGCCAGCGGATCAGCCCGGAAGGCAGCGTGCGTTTGCGGATGGTCGCCATGGCCTCTCCTCACTTCCGGAATGATTGGGACGGCTTGTCAAAGCCCGTCACAAGTTGATATAAGGCCACGCAAGTGCACTTGCAACAGAATGTACCCTGTGCAAGGCATCATCCATGATGGGAAAATTCGACAATGCCAGAGACGGAACAGGACGGTCCGGCAGCCGATGCGTCGGTCCTGTACGGCGATGCGGAAGCCGCCCTGGCTTCGGGCATGCCGGTCCCCAGCCTGCGCGTCCTGCAGGCCGCAGGCGCGATCCGGGCGCAGAAGGTGGCCAAGGACCATGGCGGGTTCCGCCGGACATGGCCGGAAGAGGACGTCCTGAAGGCGTCGATTGCCGCCGCGATGGGCGAGCACTTCGCCTGGAACATCCGGATTGTGGCGGATGCGATGGGAAAGATACGTGGCGGCATCTGGGATGCTTTGGTGGGGACTGCGGTTCTCAGGCTGGAAACGCCAGCGTCCAGCGGGAAGATCCTGATCCGGGCGTCGGACATGGACTGGCAACTGGAGCTGGTGGACCGGAAGTTCCTGTTCCTCAAGGTTCCGGAGATCATGACCGCGGCTCTGCCCGAGGCGGCCCTGGGCCAGACCGATCAGCTGCTGGGGATGGCCCTGAAGGAGGGCTTCATGCCCATCCCCTGGGCGCTGGGTTCTTCCCGGGGCCGGGCCAGCCTGAAAGAGGGCCTCGCACCGGATCGCTACGCGAAGCTCGGAGAGCTGTACCGGGTCGCGATGGCCGCCCGGGGCAACTTCGAAAGCAAAGCGACGATCAACGCCAGCATGCGGGTCCGCAAGGCCTCGCACCTGCTGCAGGGCCGCTCGGCCCACTTCGTTCAGGACCTGATCCAACCCCGAAAGCGAAAGACTGATCCATGAAGCCCTTCGGCAACACGACCGGCGCAGAGACGGCCACCCTCGGGGACGACCTGCTCCACGGCGCGGAGGCGATCGCCGTCTTCGTCTTCGGCAACGAGAAGCATCGCCGCAAGGTCTACCACTATGCGGGCGACGCCAAGGTGCGGTTGCCGGTGTTCCGGATCGGCAACGTCATCTGTGCCCGCAAGAGCAAGCTCATCGCATGGATCGAGGCGCAGGAAGGCGCTGCAAATGCCGAATGATGACGCGCGCTGGTCCGGTGCCATGCTGGAACGCACGGAAACCTCCGGGACCGGGAAGGTGCCGCGCCGATGACCGCGCGTGGCCATCCGCCAGAGTTCACCGACGTTCCGCCTGCCCGCAGATCCCACGCAAGCACCGCCGTGTCCGGGGCCCGGCTGGCGGACCTGCTGAACGACCGGATCGCCGATCTCGCCATCGCCCTGCTGGGCACCCCGAACCGCGAGCTGTCCACCGCGCAGCAGTTGCGCTTCGGAACCAAAGGCAGCGTGGCGGTAGAAATCGCGGGCAAGGACGCCGGGCGCTGGTATGACCACGAGGCCGGAACCGGTGGGGCAGGGCTGGAACTGATCCGCCATCATTTCGGGCTGGACGAGACGTCCGCATGGGACAGGGCGCGGCACTGGCTTGGCGAACCGGTCCTGCCGTACGCGTGGACCGCCAGACTGGCCGCCTCCCCTGCCCCGGGCTCGGCCCGGCCTGGTGACCTGTCCGAGGCCGAGCGCGCCACCAAGGTTGCGGACATCGTCCGTCAGACCGAACGCCTGGACGGTACACCGGCCCTCGCCTATCTGCGCGGGCGTGGGATCACCGCCCCGCCGCCCGACTGCATCCGCTTTCGCCGGAACGCCTATGGCCGGTATGGCGCGATGGTGGCACTGGCCACCGATGCAGCAGGCGAGGTGCTGGCGATCCAGCAGGTCTATCTGACGCCCGAAGGGAAAAAGGCCCCGCTCGATCCGGTGAAGCGCACCAACAAGGCCGTCGATGGCTGGGCAGACCGCTCCGCCGTCCGTTTGCCCGGGCGTGAACCACTGGTGCTCTGCGAGGGTGTCGAAACCGCGCTGTCGGTCTGGCAGGCGACCGGTCAGGAGGTCTGGGCCTGCCTCGGCATCTCGAACATCGCCCGCGCGCCCGTCCCCGACAAGGCGACAGTGATCCTCGCCCGCGATGGCGACGCACCCGGCAGCAGGGCCGAGGGGCAGATCATCCATGCCGCCACCGCCCTTGCCCTGCGCGGGCTGAGGGTGTTGATCGCGACCCCGCCCGAGGGCGAGGACTTCAACGATATGCTTCAGCGCGAGAGCGAGGACGCCATTCGCAACCGGATCGCCGGTGCCGAGCCCTTCCGCCCCGACCAGGCCGACACCGGCCGCAAGCGCCTCTCCATCGGATCGGACGTGGAGATGGCGAAACGCGTGCGTGAGGATCTGACCGAACGCCATGGCCGCATCGTTCATGCCGAAGGCGCGTTCTGGCGCTATGGCGGCAGCTATTGGGCGGCAATCCCGGATCACGAATTGCGTCTGCCCGTCCATGCCTATGACGGGGCGGGCTTCGAGACACCTGCAAGCGAGCCTGCGAATGTCAAGCTGACCCAGGCACGCGTCAACTCCGTCCTGAACGAATGTGCTGCGCTGTGCGCCGAGCCGGGCTTCTTCGATGCCCCGCCCCCGGGCATCAACTGCACCTCGGGCTTCATCCGCTTCGATGCCAGCGGCACACCCCATCTGGAACCGCACCATCGCGCGCACCGCTTCCGCCACACCCTGCCCGGCCGCTGGCAGCCCGGTGCCTCCGGCATCCCTCCCGAGGGGTCCTTGCTTGGCCGCCTGCTGACCGGCAGTTTCAAGGGCGACCCGGAAGCGCAGGCGAAATGCGATCTGCTGGCCGAGATCTGCGGATCAGCCGCGCTGGGCTATGCCACGCGCCTGCTGCAACCCCGCGCGGTCGTGCTGCACGGCAAGACCGCCGAGAACGGCAAGAGCCAGATCCTCGATCTCGCGCGCGGCCTCCTGCCCCCCAGCGCCATCTGCTCCGTCCCCGCCGCCAAGATGGGCGATGAACGGCATGTCATCGGGCTGGTCGGCAAACTCCTGAACGCCTCCGACGAATTGTCTTCCGAGGCCATCGCGTCCAACATCTTCAAATCCGTCGTCACCGGCGAGCCGATCGAGGGCCGCGACGTCTACAAGAGCCGGGTCGAGTTCCGCTCGGTGGCCCAGAACCTCTTTGCCGCGAACCAGTTGCCCAGCTTCAAGGGCGGCGTGGACCGGGGCGTGCAGCGCCGCCTGCTGCTGATCCCCTTCACCCGCACCATCCCCCTCGAGGAACGGATCGAGGATATCGGCAAGCGCATCGCCTCCGAAGAAGCCGACCTGCTGCTGGCCTGGGCGGTGCAGGGTGCGGCCCGACTGATCCGCCAGCGCAGCTTCGCCATCCCGCAAAGCTGCCGAGCGGCGCTGATCGACTGGGTGCTGGGCGAAGACCCGGTGCTGGCCTGGATCGACGCCTGCGTGCGTGTGCAGCCCATCGTGAACGGCGGCCCGATGCTCGCCACCCGCGACGCCCATCTGCGGTTTCAGACCTGGGCGCTGGCCGAAGGCTTCAGGACCGAGAAGATCCCCGCGATCAACGGCTTCGTCCAGCGCGTCCAGGCCGAGGTGGCGGGGATCCAGCACAAGCGCACCAGCGCCGGGCGGTTCTTCCTCGGCATCGCAGTGACGCAAGGATGACGCAAGAATGACGGACTATGACCTCCAACTCCTTGAAAGTGTTGAGATGACGCACTTGGCCCCAACCTTTTTCGATAGAGGGGAAAACCACCCAATACTGAACACCCATTACCCCCCTATATAAAATGTTCCCCGGTCAGGTGCGTCATCTCAACACTATCAAGAACTTACGCCCCGAAACCCGTCATTCCTGCGTCATTCTTGCGTCATCCACTGCGCCCCCTGCGCGGGCTTGAGGGGCTTCAATCGGGAAGGATCGGCAAAGCGGTGGTTTCTCTTGGGCCGAAGCGCCCCGACTGGAAAAGCTGAACGAGCTCGGCGAGATCAAGGCCGGAACCATGGCCGATGCAGCATCGCGGCGACCCTGTCGCCGCGATGCTGCTTGTCGCCGCCGCAACGAGACGCCAATTCAACTCTTTTCTCCACGTTTCCAGCGTGTTGCAGTTGCTCTTCGCGGTCGTTTCCCCAGTGTCTGCACCGTTCGCAGCCCTGAAAGGAGCCCGACAATGACCGCCCAACGCGCCACAACCATGACCGGCCACGAGGCCAATTGCCTCGCCGCCGCCGACCACTTTGTCGCCGTCCGGGGCCGCACGCCCCGGGACCGCAGCCGCGAAACCTTCGCCACCCTCGAGCTGGCCGAGGCCTTCGCCACCACCTTCGGCGACCGCCGCACCATGATCTACGCGGTCACCGCCGAAGGCCGCTCTGCCCATATCAAGAACGCCTGAGGGACACCCCGATGCACACCATCCTCACCGCCACCGAGATCAACCGCCTCGCCCAGCGCCTGAGCCAGCCCCCCTTGGGCCGCAGCGCCAGCGCCGCCGCCGCCGCCGAGCGCTTCCAACGGCTGCTGGCCACGAAGATCGGCCCGGCGCGCGCCGCCGACGCAGCCAAGACGATCCTCTCCGCCCCCGGCTTCGAGAGCGCCGAAGGACGTCTGGTTGCGGAGATCAAAGGCGACGCGCCGAACATGGCGGGCGATCCCGCACCAGCTGCCGATCCTGCGCCGGTGGCGATCGCCAAGCCGAAGGCGGAACCGAAGCCCGAGTCCACCAGTGCACCCAACGCCCAGCGCCGCCCCCGCAACGCCGACCTCGAAGCCAAGGCCCGGCAGGGTGAACTGCCGCCCCCGCCGGACTTCTCGGCCCTGACGCACGCCCGGTTCCGCGCCAAGCTGGAAGGCCTGATCGCCCTCGCCGGGCGCGGCGACGCCGAAGCCCTTCGCGCGGTCACGATCAACCCGGTCTCCTCCAGCCCCAAAGCCCTCGCCCGCTACCGCGACCTCTGCATCACCGCCCTCGAAGCGCGCGGCGTCAGAAAGGCCTGACCGTCAGCGGCCCCAAGAAAAGCACCCTCGCCGTCGATCCGCACACCGGCTGGGAGAACCCCCGGCCGGTGGCCTCCACCTTGCTCACCGCCGCGAATGTCGTCTTTTCGGTCTACCATCCTGTAGCCGCAAGAATTGCCCCGCACCGCGCTGCACCGCAACATACCACGGCGTCTGAAGGGCGTGCGCACCTGCGCACCCAGCAGTGCGCACCCGGACTGCGCACCCGGAATTATCGTTTGAAACTAGCGCCTTACCGCGCCTCCGCCCCCCGCATACGAGCCAAACCAGGGTGGAACCAAGGCCGGGGGAGGGGAGATCAGCGACGTGCACGAGGCAGGTCTACTATTTGAACACCCTGCACGTGGCGGCGTCGGAACTCAGAGGATCAGACGTCGGGACCGCCGCCTAGTCGTCATCGAACAAGCGGCTTACCCGAAGACCTGAAGCGCGCCCAACGTCGCGCCCTTGGCAGGCCCCCCCCCGGCCTTGGTTCCACCCTGGTTTGGCTCGTATGCGGGGGGCAGAGGCCCGGAAAGCCGCCAGTGCCAAACGTTTTTTCTGGGTTTCCGCCCCGGGTTGCCACTCTTGGGTTGCCGGGTTGCCAGACCCCTTCTGCTTAAGCCCGGCGCACTCCGCCGGGCGCTTTCGTTCAGGAGACCCAAGCCCATGCAGATTGAGATGATGCCGACCGACAGGCTGTTACCCTACATCCGCAATGCGCGCATCCATTGCGGTGGTGCGATGCGCCCAAGGAGTATGGCCCGGCGAAAACCCACTACAACCTCTGAAAGAGATGGGGCGACAAGGGGATCTTCGCCGGGATCATGGAAGGTCTGACGTCCGAGGCGTCTATTCCAAAGACGATGATGATCGATGCTACCTACATGAAGGCACACCGCACCAGAAGCTCCACCACGTCATGGGACACGATCTCAGGGATTGGGCAGTGGCTCAGCTTTTCAGGAACCAATCTGCGAAAACCGCCTTGGCCTTTCCATCTAACAAGTGGGGGGCGAAGACGCTTCCCCTGCAAACCGGCAAGCTCTGGCAGCGTAGGCGATGCCCAACGGAGGAGACGTTCCGATGATCACGACCAAACTCTCTCACCGCGCTGCGTGCCGTGCCGTGGCGGCCCCGGTTGTTGCGGCCGCGATGGTCGGCAGTTCGTCGCATGCCAGAAACTGGGCCGAAACTCACCGCCGCTTGGCGTACGAATACAAGATGGAGATGACCCATCCCGACTCCGAATTCAATCGTGCCCGCCGTAGCCAAAGCGGCTACATCGCGCAGTTGGGTTGCGTCGGCACCAGCGGTGCTATGGGGACGGCTGTTTGCTTGGCTATCCTCGCGGCCATTTTCTATGCTTTCGCACCGGAGTGCGGCGAGCAGATGATTGGCGAAAAGCCCCGCCTTCACTACACTAAGGCCTCCGGATCGGAGATTCTGTCCGGGGGAATTGAATGAGGACGATGGATGATCGGGGTTGCGAAGATTTCGTGGCGGCTGCGGCAGGTTGTTCTGGGATTGGCGAAATTCGTCACGCCGACTGCACACGGGGTGCCGGATTTGCTGAAGCGGGGTGCCGGATTTGCTGAAAGTGCTTGTCGGACACAAGAACTCGGTTCGCTCCGTCGCCTTCAGCCTGGACGGGCGGTCGGTGCTGACCGGGAGCTCGGACCACGCCGCCCGTCTGTCGGATAAGGAGACTGCAGAGCAGCTGTGGCGATTCGACGGGCATGCGGACAATATCCGGGGCGTCGCCTTAAGCCCGGACAGTCGCCTGATCGCAAGGGCGAGCAATGACGGAACCGTGCGGATCTGGTCCAACCCGGTTGGCACCGCGTCGGCCCCGCAGAGCGTCGCCCCGCCTGCAGAAAGTGTCGAGCGGCGCATGGGTGTGCCGCGGTCGAACGTGCTGGCCGTGGTCTTCGGCAACAAGAACTATGTCCATGCGCCAGAGGTCCGCTTCGCCGACCGGGATGCCACGGCAATGGCGGACTGGTACCGCGACGTGCTGGGGTTGCTGCCAGAAAACGTGCCCGAGGTTCACGACGCAATTTCAGTCCGTATGGCGCAGCCGTTCGGCACCGAACCGGTCCCCGAGAGCGATATCCACAACCGCGCCAGCTTTGCCGACGAGGTGTTCGTCGCGCGGCAGCGGCAACGCGCTGGTTGCAGCGTTCACGCGCCAATGACTTTTACCTTCGACACAGGAATATCATCATGTTCGCTCTTCTGAAGAAACTGAAGAAGCTTCGCATCGCGGCCGTCGCACTCTGTCTTGCGCTCTGCGTGCCTGCCTTTGCTGACACTGCCGGCGAAGAGGATCTCGCCCGGCAACTCTTCACAGACAGCGCCCAACAGGCGATCAGATCCGGCGACCTCATCGTTCTGGTATCGCCGGCCGCGAATGCCAGCCCCTTCGGCTCTGCCACGCTCGAGGCGACCATGACACGGGTGGCCCTGCGCTTCGCGGAACTGCTGCCGCAAAAGCCAAATGTGCAGGCCGCCAATACCGAGGTGCGGCGGGCGCTGGAAGACATTCTGATCCGGGAAGGTCTCGATGGCTGGACAAACGCGGTGTCCGATCTGGTGCGGCAAAGTGCGCATTTTGCCCTGATCGGGACGGCCGGTCTTTCGGGCGGCAACCTGACACTTGAACTGGCGCTGGTGTCGATGCGAACCGGCGAGGTGCTCGCCAAAACGCAGGCAGTTCCGATCGACGCACCCGACAATCTGGCGGCCGACCCTGAGGGCGGGATCGCTGCAGCGGTTGCAAAGCTGCTGGAGGCCGCGCCTCAGGCGCGGCCGGAGATCGTGATGCTGCCCTTTACCGATGGGTCGACCGGTATCCCGAACGTGGAGGCCGGGAGCTACTTTTCCCCGATGGTCGCAGAGGCCTGGCTGGAGGCTGCCAACACTCTGACGGCGGCGATCAACGACGCGTCGCCGCCGAAGCTTCTGCGGCAGACCCAGGCGCTGGGCGGCATCGCGTTGACAGGTCAGATCTGGCGGATCGACCGGGAGCGCACCCGGCTGGTGCTGAACCTCAGCGAGGGCGACGTGGGTCTTGCGTCGCAGATCGTGGACATCACCATCCTGAGATTGCCCGCCAGCATTCGCGACGCGCTCGACCCCGGGGCACTTGGCGGCGGCGGCGGCTTTTCTGCGGTGCGCGCGCTTCTTGGCGGTAACAGCCCGGCGTGGCTCCGGATGGAGGTGGCCGGCGGTGCCATGCCGATCTACGAGATTTGCGAAGACACGTCCCCCGAAAGGGTCCGGCGCTGCGATCTGATCAGCCTGACGATCGAGGCCGACGAGGCTGGCGATCTGTTGTGCTTCGCGCTCGGCGACGATCTTGCGTTCTCGCTGCTGGTCCCAAATGACCTGTACAGGCCGCTGCGGCTGGAATCGAGGCAGAAGGTATCAGTCCCCCAGGATCTGCAAGCGGTCGATCCTGCCAGGGGCCCGCCGGTCTTGTACGCCTATGGCCCGCCCGCGCCGACGCTGATCGGATGCTTGCTTTATCGGCAGCTCGACGCGACCCTGCTCAAGAGGCTGACCGATTGGAGCGGGAAACGCTTGCCGACCGGCGATGCGCGGACGTTGGGAAACCTGCTGCAAGGCTCCAATCCGCGTGCCAGTGCCGAGGCCGTGGTGACGATTGTAACCTCTGATGGCATGCGTCAGTTCCGGCTGGATTGACACGCGCTGAATGGCCAAGGGAGAGAGAGATGCGACATTTCAAGCTGATGCTTGCGGTTGTGTGCTGGTGCCTGTCCGGCACGGGGGCGGTCGCTGATCGAGTGCTGGTCGAACAGGCGGGGATCATCGACTCCTTCGCCTTCAGCCCGGACGGGCGGCAGGTGCTGACCGGGAGCAGGGACGCCACTGCCCGGCTGTGGGACACCGCGACGGGGCAGGAGATCCGGTCCTTCACCGGGCATGAGAGCACCGTCATGTCTGTCGCCTTCAGCCGGGACGGTCGGCAGGTGCTGACCGGGAGTACTGACGACACCGCCCGGCTGTGGGACACCGCGACGGGGCGGGAGATTCGGTCCTTCACTGGGCATGGGGGCCACGTCTTCTCCGTCGCCTTCAGACCGGAAGAGAAGCAGGTGCTGACCGGGAGCGGGGACCGCACCGCCCGGTTGTGGGACGTAGCAACGGGGCGGGAGATCCGGTCCTTCACCGGGCATTTGAGCCGCGTCACCTCCGTCGCCTTCAGCCCGGACGGGCGGCAGGTGCTGACTGGGAGCTGGGACGCCACCGCCCGGCTGTGGGACACCGCGACTGGGCAGGAGATCCGGTCCTTCATCGGGCATAGGGGAAGGAATGGGGGACTAGTCACCTCCGTCGCCTTCAGCCCGGACGGGCGGCAGGTGCTGACCGGGAGCTTTGACACCACCGCCCGTCTGTGGGACACCGCGACGGGGCAACAGATTTGGTCGTTCACCGGGCATGGGGATATAGTCACCTCCGTCGCCTTCAGCCGGGACGGGCAGCAGGTGCTGACCGGGAGCGCGGACGACACCGCCCGGCTATGGGACGCAGCGACGGGTCAAGAAATCCGAAGCTTCACCGGGTATGGGGACTGGATTTTCTGCGTCGCCTTCAGCCCGGACGGGCGGCAGTTGGCCGCGGCTATCTATCTGCCAGCAGCCGACAGCGGGCCCGCAATGGTGCGCGTCGTCACCTTCGATCTGGCTCCGGACCCGATGCCACCTGACCCGGTGCCAAGGCCGGCACATCCGATGCGCCCGAACGTCCTCGGCATCGTCATCGGCAACGGCAGCTATGACCACGCCCCGGATGTCGACTTTGCGCTGCGGGATGCGCAGGCCTATGCGACCGCCTTCGGTCAGACGCTGGGGATCGCCCCCGAGAACCTGTTCGTTCTGGAGAATGCCAATTCCCTTGACCTGCAGCGCCTGTTCGGGACGGTGGAGGCGCCGCAGGGGCGTCTTTATCGGCTGGCCGGGCTTTATGACGAGGTTTTCATCGCATATTCCGGCCATGGTGTGCCCCTGCTGCGCCCTGACGGCCTTGCCGAGGGCTTTCTCCTGCCGGTCGACGTCAGGCCCGAAGAGCCTGCCTTTGGCGGCTACTCCCTGTCGCAGCTCATCAACCAGCTCGGGACGCTGCCGGTTGCGCGGGTCACTGTCTTCCTCGACACCTGCTTTTCGGGCCTGTCCGCCGCCGGCCCCCTGCAGCCCGAAAGCGTTTCGGCCAGCATTGGCGTCGCCGTGGCCAGCCCCGAAACACGCGCCCAGGTCTTTGTCCTTGCCGCCACCGCCTTCGATCAGCCGCAATACGCCCACTGGGATGTCGCGAACCAGCACGGCGTCTTTACGTGGCATGTGCTGAATGGTCTGAACGGCGAGGCGGACCTCGACAAGGACGGCACCCTGCTGATGTCGGAACTGCATGACTATGTTGGTGACCGCGTCTTCCGCGACGTCCTGCGGCGCGAGGACCGTGAGCAGACGCCTTCACTCCGGCCGCCGGGCGCGGACCGCGTCTTGGTCGCGGATTTGCCGTAGGGACGTCCCCGCATCATTGGTCTCCAACCAGCCGGACGACAACCGGGTCCTCGTCACGCAGGCCCTCCGGCGTCGGGGTCTGCGGTCCGATGCGGCCCGAGAACGCCGCGCTGCGCAGGGCGTCCTGCACAAAGGCGTGCAGTTCGGCCATGGTTATCGTCGCATCGCCGTTGTTGTCGGCCGCGCCGTCCATCGCCGCCATCAGATACCAGGTGAATGCCCCGTGCTTCTCTTCGGTCAGCCAATGCGCCATTTGCGCCCGCCCCGCTTCTTCCGAGCCGGTGGCTGACAGAACGAAAATCTTGGCCGGGATTTCGGGCAGGGCGACGCCGACGGCGAAGGCGCCGGAAGTCGCGGTCTGCAGCGTTCCAGCCGGAGTTGCCCCGGTGAAACAGGCGTCGAGGAAGACGAAAACACGCTCGACCGGAACACCGGCAAGGTTGCTCAGCAGCGTCTTCAGCGGGTAGGCGGTCAACTCGGGCCGCCCCGGCAGTCCGTCGACCGGCAACAGGAACGGTGACGGGGCGAGCCCCGATCCGGGGCCTGGCACGCCATGACCGGAATAGAAGATCAGCAGTTCGCGGATGTTCGAGGGGATGACATCGTGCAGGATGCCGCGCGGCACCTCGGCCGTGCCGAACCATTGCTGCATCTGGCTGAGCGTCATGTCGGACAGTACGCGGACATTGGCGGATGGAAAGCCGAGTCGCTCGACCAGCAGGCGGCGCATCGCCTCGGCATCGCGGTCGGCGAAATCCACTTCCGGCACCCCGGCCTGATAGCGCTGGTTGCCGATGATCAGTGCCAGCACGTCGGTCCGCGGCTGAATCAGGATCGGGGCCGGTGGAACTGGGATGACCGGAGCCGCGGTTGCCACAGGGTCAGGGAGTGCCGCGCTGGGCAACAGATCTTCAGGGATCGCCCACAGCCGGGCGGTCTTGTCCAAGCTCCCGGTCAGCACCTGCCGCCCGTCGGGGCTGAAGGCGACGGATTTCACCCATCCCCTATGCCCGGTGAAGGACCGGATCTCCTGCCCCGTCTCGGTCTCCCACAGCCGGGCGGTGTCGTCCCAGTTCCCGGTCAGCACCTGCCGCCCGTCCGGGCTGAAGGCGACGGAGGAGACCGCAGAGAGGAACGCGTCCCCATGCCCGGTGAAGCTCCGTACCTCCGCCCCTGTCGCTGCGTCCCACAGCCGGGCGTTGTCATCACTGCTCCCTGTCAGAACCTGTTGCCCGTTCGGGCTGAAGGCGACGGAGAAGACCGAGCCCCCATGCCCGGTGAAGGACCGGATCTCCCGCCCCGTCGCGGTGTCCCACAGCCGGGCGGTGTAATCACCGCTCCCGGTCAGGACCTGTTGCCCGTTCGGGCTGAAGGCGACGGAGTTGACGCCTCTCTCATGCCCAGTGAAGGACCGAATCTCCCGCCCCGTCGCGGTTTCCCACAGCCGGGCGGTGTTGTCTTCGCTCCCGGTCAGCACCTGCCGCCCGTCCGGGCTGAAGGCCACGGAGTTGACCGAGTACTCATGCCCGGTGAAGGACCGGATCTCCCGCCCCGTCGCTGCGTCCCACAGCCGGGCGGTGGCGTCCAGGCTCCCGGTCAGTACCTGCCGCCTGTCCGGGCTGAAGGCGACAGAATAGACCCATCCCCCATGCCCGGTGAAGGACCGGATCTGCCACCCCGTCGCGGTGTCCCACAGCCGGGCGGTGTCGTCAAAGCTCCCGGTCAGCACTTGCCGCCCGTCCGGGCTGAAGGCGACGGAGTTGACCCCGTCCCCATGCCCGGTGAAGGATCGGATCTCCTGCGCGCCAGCGGAAAGGACGGAGAGGAGCCACAGCGCCAGGATCGCCACCAAAGCGACAAGGCCCGTTCCCAAGGCGGCATTGGAACGATGTCGTGAAAGTGCGGCCATGGCCTGTCTCCCTTTTCCGCCGGGTTTGATCGCGCCGCTCAGCGGTCTTCCACTGGCCCCAGCCGCTCCACCTCAAGCCGGTTGCCGATCGATGCGACCCGCACCTCGACACTCATGATTTCGGCCATCAGGCGCAGGTTCTGCATCAGCCGGGCAAAGTCGCCGCAGGTTTCGTACCAGTAATCGGTCTGCACGCTGTCCGACCGCAGCGGCCGATGCGCCTTGTAGCCCGAGAAGCTGATCAGATGCTCGTTGATCTGGTTCATCTCGGCATTGTCAAAGCCGCGCAGCGACACCTCATAGGCCGTCGTCAACCCCGGGCAGGCCGCCTTGCTGCCATAGCCCTGTTCAAGATCGGCGCTGTTTGCGACCGGCGAAAGCTGGTCAAGACGGATGGCCAGCACCGCACCCAGATCGGCCGCGATGCGCCGGGCCTCACCACCGACCCGCTCGATCACACAGTCGCGGTCGCATTGCGCCGGCAGCGGCGGAAGCTCGCCCGGACTGTAGGCAACCTCGTAATTCCCCAGCGCCTCGCCGGTCGCCACATTGAGCATCCGACCCGACACGCGAATCCGGAGATCAGAGATGCCCAGCGCGTTGGCGGCGTCGGCCGCGGCAAAGATCTGAAACGCCAGCACGACATCAATCGGTGGCGGGCCAAGACGTTCCGCCAGCGTCAGCAGCTCGGCATCGGTGCGGCGCACCTTGCCGGGGTCGGTAATGTCCTTGGACAGGGCGGTCTCGTCATAGACCTTGAAGCCCCGAACCTGAATCTGCTCTTGCAGGGCCGCGACAACACGCGTGAATATCCGCGAATTGCGAGGAACGCTGTCCGTGTCGGCGTCTTCGCCCATGATCAGTATTGTCGGCTGATCGGCCGCGACCGCGACCGGCACCAGGGTAAGCATCGCGGCAAGAACCAAGTTCAGAAGTCGGCAGCGCATCATTCTCTCCTACTCAGTTCAAGGGGCGGGAATCAGGCCTCGTCCATGGCCCGCCGGCGAGTCAAAACCTGCGACTTGCTTTTATCACGACCTTGCCGTTGCGTCGCGTTGCAAGGACTGAATCTTTCCTACCTGATGGCTCCTCGGTCAGGCGACGCCACGGTTCAGTATCCGCCGACGATCAGGATGATCTCTACCCGGCGATTAACTGCCGCGTACGGGCTTTCCGGGGTCTTCAGCCAGTCTTCCCCGAAGCCATGAGCGATCAGACGTTCCGGCTCGACCGGAAAGTTTCGCAAGATATGGTCGCGCACGGCATCTGACCGTCGCTGGGAAAGCGCCCGGTTGTAGTCGGCGGTGCCGCTGGCATCGGTATGCCCCGCTATCAGGAACCGGGAGTTCCGCAGTTCTGTGGACTCAAGGGCTTTGGCCACCAGTTCCAGTGTTGCCGTGGATGTGCCGCTCAGTTGCGCACTGTTCTTCTCGAAATAGACTTCCAGCTCGATCGACCGCTCTGGCGCGATGACAATCGAGATTTGCGGTGTCTGCACCTCGATCACCCTGACCGACACGGCCGGCTGTTGAGCGGTTGGAGGCACTGGCTGGATCTCCACTGCAGGCCGGTTGGGTGTCCCTTCGATCGTCAGGGCGGGCGATGCTTCGGCTTGACCAATGATCGGAGCAAGCGAGCGAATGATGGCATTGATCTCATCCACGTCTTCGGCAGCTGCGAAAGCGGGTATCGCACCAAGTGTCAACAGGGCGACTATGTTGCCAGTAAGTCTCCAGCGCATGACATCTACTCCTAATGTTTGTTCGCTTAACCGGTCGGCCGGGCGTTCGCGACGGGGGCTTCCCCCTCTCTGGAAGATGGTCGGCTCAGGATCGAAATCGCCCGGCTGTGGAAAATGAAGCCGTGGATTCACAGAGGAAAAATGCCTGCTGCCCGTTCGGTGGATGATTTTCGGCATGAGTCAAGCATATGCGGCTTGATTTCTGAAACGGGCCGCCTCATGGCGCGGTGCCCGGGACGATACGATGCGCAAAAGTTGCAGTTGAACCGTCCGATGTCCGGACAGTCATGACGTGTTCGATTGGCACCTGGGACGCCCTAAACGTGTCGGTCAGGTTAACCGGCGTTTCACCAAGCCCGGGCAGAACACGTTCGGGCGCAGTCCGTTGCGACGGCACAACGCCGTCGAGAAGCGCTGCGTCGAAAGTAACGAAAACGACCGAGGTCGTTTGTGCCGGTTCCAGCCGGATCGCGCACAGGCCCCCCGCTGAGCTGTCGGGGAAGCGACCGTCCACTGCCACCAGCTTTGTCTTGGCTGACCGCGTGAGTTCCGGGCCTGCATTTGCACAGCTTTCTCCGGGAAGCGGCCGGATCTCGACCAGCCGAAACGGCGCTGCGGCCACAATCGGGGGTTCCGTAATTGCCGCCTCTGTTCCCGTGAACACTGGCACCGCAGCGCCGCCTGTGCCCACAGCCCCTGGGTCGTCACGCAAAGGTTTGCTGTACCATGCGACGCTAACCGCGATCACACCCGCGACCGAGGCAATGACTGCCGCGATTTGCCAGTGCCTGAGATTGGTTTGAGTTTCCGGACCGCCTCGACCACCTAGGACAAAAGCGTCCACGCGCTTGATGGCCTCTTCCAGGTTGGCAACCGCAGCACTGTCGTCATCCGGGGCCACCACAGTCATGGCTTCGGGCGGAACGCGCAGCGGAAAAAGAAAGAGCCGCCGCAGACCGGCGCTGGCGCTCAATCGCGTGTCGTCCGCCACAAGTTTGGCGGCGATGCAATACCCGTCCTTATCTTCGAGCACGCTGGCGCGCGCGTCGGATCCAAGCTTGCCGGTCGCCCAGATCAGGGCCTCGGCCTCCTCTGGCGCCGCGAACTGATGCCCGAGCGTGTGCAACCTGTGCGCCAGCGCGACCGGAAGTTCCCAGGATCGGCCCATATCGATCTCGCCCCTAAGTCGAAGCTCGAAAACCTCGCCGGACGCCCCCACTTTAGTGGCCACAACGCCGCCTGGGCGCATCATGTGGTTATAGTCCTGCGACATGTGCAGCGGGGAGTGCCCGTCAACAGGCAGCACCATGCTGTTGGGGATGGGCCCGGACAGCTTGCGAATGCTATCGACCAGGCAGGCACCCAAGGTGGTCGGGACGAAGACGGCAACTTTCATCCCGGGCCCTCAACCCAGAAAGATTGCAGTGTGCGGGTCCGCGAGCAATTCTGACATCTGCTTCAGGTCCTCAAACCGAGGATCAAGGCCGAGTTGCACGAAGCCGTTCATCGGCTCAGGCAAAGCCAATCGAACGGCGGACCCGTCTTCGCGTCGCAGTTCGATAACGGACGGCACGGAAACACCGCCAAGTTTGATCACCAGATAGTCGTTCTGGCCATCCCGACGTACGAGGCGAAGTTGGTGATCCCCGACCTTCCGGACGATCTCGTCGTCACTCGCTGCAGCAGCCGCGTACTGCGACACCGCACCTTTAGCGGCCAGAGCCCGCATGTAGAGCGCGCGCGCGCCGGCGCTGCTGCGGATCAGACGTTCGACATCGCTTTCGAAGAAGGCATGCCCTGCTGGACGATGCGCGTATTCTACGATCTTCCGTGCCCCCACCGCCGATTTCGGGATACCGTCGGGCGATCCGGAAGAAAGTAAGTCCGCAATCTGAAGCCGCGCGAAGAGCGTTCCGCTGGGACCTTTGTCTGCCTCGGACATCTAGCGGTTCTCCTGACCGTAAAGGACGTCAAGCTTTGACGCGAAATTGACCCGGTTTTGCTGAAACCGGCCTTCGCAGCCTTTGCCAACCTGACTTCGCAACGCCCGTGCAATTGCGCCCAGCCTCGGGACGACTTTGTCCAGAGGCGTTTCCAGCTTCGAAAGCTCTGCGCGGATGTCGGCCTCATCCATGTCGGCAAACCCTTTTCTTTTCCACATCGGAGCGAGTCTCCTGCTTACCTCTGAATGGATTATGGAGGGTTCAGGGGTATTCCCAGGGTCGACCGGGTGCCTGTTGCAAAGAAGCCATTGATAGACATCGCTCGCATGGCGCACTGCGCCGTCCAGCCGATCCACCACCTCTTCATATGTCGGCGCGGTCGAGCAGGCGAGGCCCTCCCGAATGCCCATGAGGGCGCGCTCCGCCAGATTGGTATCGCCGTTCCGTCTTGCCCGGTTCAGGTCGCGAAGGTTCTGGATGACCTTCTGCTGACAGCCGGAAAAGGCCAGATCGATCAGAACGTCTTGCGGCCAGATAAGGGCGAAGCGGCCATAGCGCGCAAGCTTCGCCAGCAATTCGATCTGCACTTTCAGAAATGCAGCCGTCTCGGCGGTTTCGATCTCGGTCAATGCCTCGATAACAGCTTCGAAACCGCCGCCGGGAGTCAGTGGATACAGTAAATCCGGCAACCGAAAGGCATCTTCGACGTCTTCCGGTGCGCTGGCAAGGCGCGCTGCGATGGTTGTGCCTTCACCTTCGTACAAATCCGGGTTTTCCGACATTGATTTGCCGGAGGCCGCGCTGGATTGCGCTTCGTAGTCCTGAAGGAAGTTCATCATGCCGCTGAGGCAGGTGGAATATTCGATCCACCGCCCGGTCTCTCTCGATCCGTGCCGCTGCCAGAAGCACAGGGCATCCCCCGGTCCGGGATAGCCTGCCGCGCCGTCCTTTGTGTCGAGGTAGCGCCGGATCTCGGTGAAGCTCTGGCGCATGTTGTCCAGCGGCAAATGCTCCCGGCGATAGGCGTCCAGCGCACGCGCCATCGCATTGGTGGCGTCCCTGATCAGGACTTCTTCCTTCCCCTGAAGCGAAAGCAGTGGATCACAGGCGGCGGCGACGGCGGTAAAGTGCGCGTAGGAATCCATGCCGAGCAGAAAGCTGAACAGCGCCGCTTCGATGCGGCCGATGCGGACCTTTTGCCGCAGAACGACCTCGATCAGCGGATCGAAGCTGCCATATCCGCCTGCCGTCATACTCACGTTGCGCAGTTGAGTAGCCAGCCGCCAAAGCGATGTGTTCCGCCGGTCTGAGCCGACTAGGATCAGCGCGAGCTTCATGCGCTCTTCCCGGCCAAGGCCATGTTCCTCGCTGACCGCCTCAAAATCGAGCAGTATCTGTGCGCTTTGTGCAAGTGCACCTTCGATCTGTCGCGACATGCACCCCTCTACCCCGATTGCACCGGGGCACGGTAGGCGATGCCTGCTGAAACGGCAACGACCGCGATGATCACTGCTGGTTATCGCGCGCTGTGACCGTGCCTGCGGTGCTGTCGATGTCGAGCGCCTTGCCGCTGTTGCCGCGCAGGTCATTGCCGACGATCTCGCCTTGGCCGCCGTCATAGATCCAGATACCTGCCTGCTTGTTCGTGGTAACCCTGTTGCCCCGCACGACGGGGTCGGCACCGGTCTTGATCGCGATCCCGGCCAAGGCATTGCCGAAGATCTGGTTCTCCTCAATGCGGCCCTTGCCGCTGTCGTAAACGAAGATTCCGCCTTGCTTCCCGTCCCGCACAATGTTGCCCCGGACGATGGGGTCGGCGCCGGTCGTGATTTCAATCCCGGCAAAGGCATTGCCGAAGATCTGGTTCTCCTCAATGCGGCCTTTGCCGTTGTCATTAACGAAGATTCCGCCTTGCTTCCCGTCCCGCACAATGTTGCCCCGGACGATGGGGTCGGCGCCGGTCGTGATTTCAATCCCGGCCAAGGCATTGCCGAAGATCTGGTTCTCCTCAATGCGGCCCTTGCCGCTGTCGTAAACGAAGATGCCGACTTCCTTCCCGTCCCGAAGCGTGTTGCCCCGGACGATGGGGTCGGCACCGGTCTTGATCTCGATCCCGGCGAAGGCATTGCCGAAGATCTGGTTCTCCTCGATGCGGCCCTTGCCGTTGTCGTAAACGAGGATGCCGGCCTGCTTCCCGTCCCGCAGCGTGTTGCCCCGCACGACAGGGTCGGCACCGGTCCCGATCCCGATCCCGGCGCTATCATTGCCGAAGATCTGGTTCTCCTCAATACGGCCCTTGCCGTTGTCGTAAACGTGGATGCCGGCATCCTTCCCGTCCCGCAGCGTGTTGCCCCGCACGACGGGGTCGGCGCCGGTCATTCCGATATAGATGATGGCCCCGTCCGAAGAGGTCAGATCATTTCCTTCAACGATGGCCGATCCCCCCTGAAAATCAACGGCACCAAAATTCTCGTCGCCAGAAACACCGATCTGGCGCATGGTCAGGTTCGCGATACGGCCAGAGCCTGCCGTCCACATGATCACATCCTCGGTCTTGGCCTCCCACAGGATATCCTCGCGTTTGCCGATCCCGACGATCTCGATCGCTTTGTCCACGACCACGCCGCCCAGGTATCGCCCGGGATGGATTTCCACACGGTCGCCCGCTTTGGCCGCCGTGACGGCCTCCGCGATGGTGCGGAATTCGCCGCTGCCGTCCGGCTTGACGGTCAGAACGCCGTCGCTGCCCGGCGTCTTCTCCGGCAGCACAGCCAGCAGCAGGTCGGCCTGCGGCGGATCGAGGTTGGGGTTCTGCGCCCGCCCCAGCGGTTGCTGAAGATTGCCAACCGACAGCCGGTCGCCGACATAGATGAAAAGCTCCTGGAGCGTGAGGTCGCGGTCGCGGTCGCGGTCGGCCGCTCCGCGCAACCCCTCAAGCAGGTGCCACGTGAAGGCCCCGTGCTGACGCTCGTCCAGCCAGTTGGCGATCTGGTTGCCCTCCCGGCTTGTGGCAGACAGTATCGAGACTTTGGGCGGCTTCTCCACTGCAGCGAAGGCCATCCCGAAGCTGGCCGAACTCCCCTCGACCATCGTCGCCTCCGGTGCCGGTGTCAGCCCGGTGAAGCAAGCGTCAAGCACCAGGATCACATTGTCCACCTGCAGCCGCCCCAGCGCCGCGACCAGCTCTTGCAGCGGATAGGCGGTCTGCTCCGGTTCTGCCGCGGTGCCGTCAACCGGCAGCAGAAATGGCTGGCTCCGAACCTCGCCCTGCGAAGTGATCCTGCCCGGAACCCCATGACCCGAGAAGAAGACGATCACTGTCCGTACCGAACGCGGCACGGATTTGTGCAACTGTCCATCAGGCGATCCGGCCGTACCGAACAGCGCCCTGAGGTTTGACAGCGTAACGTCCTCGCGGACCACGACCTGATCGCTGGCGAGTCCGTAGAATTCCGTCCAGAGTTCAGAAAACGCCAGTGCGTCCTTGCCCGCATAGGGTACGTCCGGCGCATCGCTGCGCCCGTCTGTCTTGTACCGCGTATTCCCGATCGCCAGCACAAGGACGTCGTCCCTTCCGGCCTGCGCCACAGCGGGATGGCCGCCGGCAGCGCCCAGGATCGACGCAAGAAACAGCACCGCCCATACCTGACGCAAAGCGCACCACATGTGCCGGTTTCCGCATGATTGCCTGAACTTGCGGGCCGGGTTGACCTTACCCATGTCCGATTCTCCCAAATTGCTTCGCTGCCGACCTTGCAATCGGCTCACCGGGATCATTCTGCACCTGCCACGGGGAACGCAGGTCGGCTTTCGGACCGGCTGAAATCGACCATCGTGAAGTTCTCGCCGGAATGGCTGAGATACGGCGACTGCCGCCGCTGAAGCCGCGACAGGACAGAGAAGGTCACCTGTTCGCGAACATAGTCCTCCAGCTCCCGGATGGTTACCCGACCGTCTGCGTCGCCTGTTTCATCAGCCTCGCCATAAAGCCCGCGAAGAACAGAATAGCTCAGCGCACTGTGCTTTTCGGCATCCAGCCAACTGGCATATTGCGGCTCTTCAAAAGCAGTTGCGCTCATCACAGTCAGGTTGGCCGTGACCAAAGGTTCGGCAAAGCCGACGCCAATCGGCGAAGCCTGCGGAACCACCGGACCTGCGTGCGACAGACCCGAGAAACAGGCATCGAGGATCAGCGTCACTTGCGGCACCTGCAGCGCCTTCAACCGGTCCTTAAGGTCGGACAGGGCCATGCCTCCAAGCGCCGGGTTGGCGCCGGACACGTCTACCGGCAGCACATAGGGGATCGGCGTGCCGTCGCGGTCGAAACCCGGTGCGCCATGGCCGATATAGACGACAAAGATCTCGTCCACGAACTCGGCGAGGCTGTCGAGCAGGCCCGGCACCTGGTCCGATCCGAACAGCTCCTGGAACTCGACCGACCCCACCTCCTTGCGCAGGATCACCTTCTGCGGGTCAAGGCCCATCACCTCGGTGAACAGGGTGTAAAAGGCATCGGCGTCGTTATGGGCATAGGCGACCTCGGGCGCGCCCCGGGTATAGGTGCGGTTGCCGATGATCAGGGCCAGCGCGCGCGGGCGCGGCTCGGCCGTGAACCGCTGCTGGGGCCAGAACGCGCGGTCAAGCGGCCAGAGCCGGGCTATGCCGTCGATGCCGCCCGTCAGAACGGCGCGACCGTCGGGTGCGAAAGCGACGCCTAGGACAAAGAGGAAATGCGGCAAGGTTGCCAGTTCCCGTCCCGTCGCTGTGTCCCACAGCCGGGCGGTGGCGTCCACACTCCCGGTCAGCACCTGCCGCCCGTCCGGGCTGAAGACGACGGAGATGACCTCACCCCCATGCCCGGTGAAGGACCCGATCTCTCGCCTCGTCGCGACGTCCCAAAGCCGGGCGGTGGTGTCAGAGCTCCCGGTCAGCACCTGCCGCCCGTCCGGGCTGACGGCGACAGAATAGACCGCGCTCTCATGCCCTGTGAAGGACCGTATCTCCTGCCCCGTCGCGGCGTCCCACAGCCGGGCGGTGGCGTCGCCGCTCCCGGTCAGCACCTGCCGCCCGTCCGGGCTGAAGGCGACGGACATGACCTCACGCCCATGCCCGGTGAAGGATCGGACCTCCGTCCCCGACGCAGCGTCCCACAGCCGCGCGGTGTGGTCTTCACTCCCGGTCAGCACCTGCCGACTGTCGTCCGGGTTGAAGGCGACGGCGGTGACTCTTCCCCCATGCCCGGTGAAGGACCGGATCTCCTGCCCCGTCGCGGCGTCCCACAGACGGGCGGTCTTGTCGAAGCTCCCGGTCAGCACCTGCCGCCCGTCGGGGCTGAAAGCGACGGAGGTGACCCACCCCCCATGCCCGGTGAAGGACCGTATCTCCCGCCCCGTCGCGGCGTCCCACAGCCGAGCGGTCTTGTCCAAGCTCCCGGTCAGCACCTGCCGCCCGTCCGGGCTGAAGGCGACGGAGAAGACCCACCCCCCATGCCCGGTGAAGGACCGTATCTCCCGCCCCGTCGCGGCGTCCCACAGCCGGGCGGTGGTGTCACGGCTCTGGGTCAGCACCTGCCGCCCGTCCGGGCTGAAGGCGACGGACATGACCCCTTCCCCATGCCCGGTGAAGGACCGGATCTCCTGCCCCGTCGCGGCGTCCCACAGCCGGGCGATGGCGTCCCAGTTCCCGGTCAGCACCTGCCGCCCGTCCGGGCTGAAGGCGACGGAGGAGACCGAGTACTCATGCATGGTGGACTCACGCCCGGTGAAGCGCCGGATTTCCCGGCCTGTCGCGGCGTCCCACAGTCGGGCGGTGTGGTCCAGGCTCCCGGTCAGCACCTGCCGCCCGTCCGGGCTGAAGGCGACAGAATAGACCGCGCTCTCATGCCCGGTGAAGGACCGGATCTCCTGCCCCGTCGCGGAGTCCCACAGCCGGGCGGTGTAGTCCCAGCTCCCGGTCAGCACCTGCCGCCCGTCCGGACTAAAGGCGACGGAGGCGACCTCAAGCTTGTGCCCGGTGAAGGACCGGATTTCCCGCCCCGTCGCGGCGTCCCACAGCCGGGCGGTTTCGTCCCCGCTCCCGGTCAGCACCTGCCGACCGTCCGGGCTGAAGGCAACGGAGAGGACCGAACTGCCATGCCCGGTAAAGGACCGGAACTCCTGCCCCGTCGCGGTGTCCCAAAGCCGGGCGGTGTCGTCCCCGCTCCCGGTCAGCACCTGCCGACCGTCCGGACTGAAGGCGACGGAGGTGACGCTGCCCCGATGCCCGGTGAAGCGCCTGATCTCCTGTCCCGTCTCAGCATCCCACAGTCGGGCGGTGCCGTCATCGCCGCCGGTCAGGATCATGCGTCCATCCGGCGCATAGGCCGCAGCACTTACCGGGCCAACATGCCCCTCGAACAGCGTCGGCGGGGCGGACTGGGCGTTCAGCGCCGTCGCTAACGCCAGTGCAAACAGGACAGGCAGCAAACGCAGCATGGGCAAGCTCCGGAAGGTTGGGTTCAGCGCGAGGATGGCCGAGGTCGGCCTTCCGGGCAAGGAAAAGGGCCGGAAGACCCGGCCCTTTTTCAATCGTTTGGGATCAGCGCTCCACCGGCACCCGCCGCTTTTCGATTTCGATCCGCTGGGCGGTCACCGCGACCCGCGCGTCGGTGTCCATGATCTCGGTCATCAGCCGCAGATTGCGGTTAAGCCGCGCCGCGTCTGAGCAGGTCTCGTACCAGTAGTCCGACTGCACCGTATCCGTCCGCAGCGGCCGGTGATGGTCGTAGCCCTTGAACGACACCAGATACTCCTCGATCCGGGTCAGTTCGGACGGCTCGAACCCGCGGAACTGCAGCGTATAGGCCTGGGTCAGCCCGTCGCACTCTGCTGCCGGTGCGGCCAGGGTGACGGTCTGAACCGCCTCCGGCACCGCGCCCGCCGCGCCGGCATTGACACTGCCCGCAGTTGCAACTGGCGAGATCGCGTCGAGCCGCGCCGCCAGTTCCGCGCCGACATCGGCCGCCACCCGGCGCGCCTGGTCACCGACGTGTTCAAGCACGCAATCGCGGTCGCAGTTGACCGGCAGGGGCGGCAGATCGCCCGGGCCATAGCTCACCTCATAGGCGCCCAGGAAGGTGCCGTTGGCGACCTCAAGAATTCGTCCGTCGATGCGCACCCGCAGATCGACGATGTCGGCATACTGATTCTTCTCGGTCGAGGCGTAGATCTGGAACACCGTGATTGCGTCGATCGGCGCGGACACCCGACGGGCGACGCTGATCAGTTCCGCATCGTTGCGACGGGTACGATGCGGGTCGGTGATGTCCATGCTCACCGCCGTCTCGTCGTAGACGCGAAAGCCCTTGGCCTGCATTTCGCTTGCAATCGCGCGCTCGACGCGGTTGAAGATTCGCGAATTGCGGGGGATCGTGTCTTGGTCAGCATCCTCGCTGACGATCAACAGGTTCGGCTGTTCGCCCGCAAAGGCAGGGACGCAGGTGCAAAGCGCAGTTGCGGCGGCAAGGATCAGTCTCAAGGCGGTCATTTGGTGCTCCTGTCTCGTTGTCCGGGCCTCCGTTTGGCCCTCATGGAATGAATGGAGAGGACAGGGCAGAATTCGACGTCTGAGCGGTTACAGTTTTCTTTCCGAGACGACGTTGTTGCGGAACTTGCGCCTGAGGCGCCGTTGCCCCTTTTCCCGCCTGCTTTAGGTGTCTGATTCAACGGTTTGATTGTGCGATGTTTTCACAGAATGCGTATTCCACGGCAGATGGGCGCCGATTTCACGACTCATGGGCAGCCATTCCACGCCTCGGGCCCTCTGACCGACTGGTTCAAGGGGTCAGGCCCGACTTGTTGGTCAAGCGGTTTCATCGCGGCTGCTCGCTTTCGCATGCTTTCGCCGGCAAGGGGCAGTCGGTGGGCGTTACGGACGAGCCGGTCGAGAATGGCGTCAGCCGGGGTTGGATCACCGGTGGCGTCGTGCCAATGCCCGACCGGAAGTTGGCTGCTGATGATCGTTGAACCGCAGCCCTGACGGTCTTCGAGGATTTCCAGCAGGTCGCGTCGTTCGGATGCAGTCAGCACGGAAGGCCCCCACTCGTCGAGGATGGACGAGTTGAATATGCGCGTGATGCGCGGCTAGGGCGCCAGCCGCGCCGATCTGTTCGCCACGCTGGACCGGCCCAGCCTGCAGCTGCTGCCGGCCGATCCCTATGTCTTCGCCCGCCCAATCCGACTTTGGCTCAGCGCGCCCGCGTGGCCCCGGACTACCACGCCGAAGTCGACGGTTCGTGGTGTTCCGTCCCCTTTGCCCTGATCAAACAAGAGGTCGACGTCCGCATCGCAGGGCGGACGGTCGAGATATTCCATCGCGGTCAGCGGGTTGCCAGCCATGCGCGCACGTCCGGTCGGCGCGGTCATGTCACTGTGGCCGACCATATGCCCTCCGCGCACCGCAGGTTGGGCAAATGGACACCAGCCAGAATGTTGGCGCAGGCGACGAAGACCGGCCCGGGCGTGGCCGCCTTTTGCGAGATGGTGAGGACAGACCGCCCGCACCCCGAGCAGGGTTTCCGCACCTGTCTGGGTGTGCTGTCCTTGGTCAAGACCTACGGCCCCGAGCGTGTCGATGCGGCCTGTCAGCGGGATGTCACCATCCGTGCGCGCATCGTGACCTCGATCCGTTCAATCCTGAAGACCGGTCTCGACCACGCCTTCCTGGAAGGCTCCGAAGAAGCCGCCCCCCTCCAGCACGCCAACATCCGTGGCGGCGGTTATTACCACTGAGAAAGGACCAAGATGCTGACCCATCCCACCCATGACCGACTGTTGGCCCTCGGCCTGTCCGGCATTGCCAAAGCGCTTGACGAGCAGCGAAGGTCGACCGCCTTCGACGATCTCTCGTTCGAAGAGCGTCTCGGCCTGCTGGTTGACCGTGAGGCCGCTGAACGTGACTGCAAGAAGCTGGCCTCGCCGCTGAAGTTCGCCGCCCTGCGTCAGGATGCCAGCGTCGAGGATCTGGACCTGCGCACGCCCCGTGGCCTCGACCGCAGTGTCATGGCGCATCTTGCCGATGGCGGCTGGATTGCCCGCCATGAGAACCTGCTGATCACCGGCCCCACCGGCCTCGGCAATAGCTGGATCGCCTGCGCTCTCGGCCACAAGGCGTGCCGTGACGGTCGGCCGGTCCTCTATCAGCGCGCCCCGCGCATGTTCGAAGCCCTGGCGCTCGCCCGCGGCGACGGGCGCCACGAACGCATCCTGAAAACGATCGCCCGCATGGAGGTGCTGATCATCGATGATTGGGGCCTCGCCGTCCTGACTGCCCCGGAGCGCCGTGACCTCCTGGAAATCCTCGAAGACCGCCATGGCCGCGCCACCACCATCGTCACCAGCCAACTGCCCGTCGAGCACTGGCACGAGGCGATCGGCGACCCAACCCTGGCCGACGCCATCCTCGATCGCGTTCGCCATTGGGCTTGAACCAATGGCGCCCAATGGCTCACTGTACAATGCCCACGGGCTCAAACTTACCGGAGAAAGCATGCGAAAAGCCGCCGCCCGCAACACAGGCCTTGACCTGTCAGCCCAAGCCTGACTCCATGAAACCGCCGGTCGGATCAGCCGCCCACCTTCCCGTGGAATGGCTGCCCACCATGCCGTGGAACGAATGCCCACGATCACATGGAATCGGTGCCCGTCTTCCGTGGAATGCGCAAGTATGGAGCTTTGGGCTGACGCGGACCTGCATCGTAAGCGGCGGCTACGCCCCATTGAGTTTCCGCTTGCGCGGTGGCGTGGTGGAGCGGAGGGGATAAGTAGCTCGTCAGGGACTACGGGACGAGGTCCTTATGCGCCGTCGGCCTGCTGGGCATAGGCTCATGGCATCAGAGCGTCGATGTCGCTGGCGAGATGACCATTGGCCAGCTTCGTGAACAGATCGCGCAGATACCCGCCGCTTACCTTACGTCGCACATGTGTCGCACGGAAGAATTTGGAACGCCTGTAAGCCTTTGGAATCTTGTGGGAATGTGTTGCGCAGTGTTGCAACACAAAATGCGCCCCGTGGGGCGCTCTTCGTTGGCCTAAGCCATTGATATCTTGTTATAAAGTGTGGTTGCGGGGGCAGGATTTGAACCTGCGGCCTTCAGGTTATGAGCCCCCACACCTAGGATTTGGCTTTTCCTTATATTTCATATGGTTAAACGGTAACCGCTTGATCCGGAAACGTGTTTCGACTGCATTGGACGGCACCAGACCGCACTGGACGGCGCAGGACGGCGAACGAAGAAGATACATCGGTTGACCTATTGTTGACCCGTCGCCGCCGGGCCCGCTTTCAACACTCGGAAGCTCTACCTCCCAAACGTTCCCAGCTGAGGCGGACCGGGGAACCTGGCGGCATCAATAGGATGCCACCAGATCAGTTTTCTTGCCGTCTCAGGCAACTTGCCCAAGCTTGAGAAGCTCAGTTTCGAAGGCGTCTTTTGCAATGGTATAGGCGCCCTCGTTCTTGCCGATCTTGGCGGGATCACCGGCGAACGCTTCGATGATCGCACGGTAGCGACGGACGACGTTTGCAAGTGAGTCAGTGACGAACTTCTCGGGGTCCTCCACGCGCCACTCGACGTTTCCTTCTACATCGGTCTGCATCAGGGCACTCAAGCCGTACACCAGCGGCATGATGAACCCGTCCGGATAGCTGTACTGCACGGGCGTCTTGCTGAATGCCGTCACGGGCTTGGTCTTCATGTCGGAAGCCATCTTGACCGAAGACAATCGGCCGAAGCGGCCACCGCTTTCATTGTAGGCAGCCGGAAACTCCCGGTAGATCAGGTCGTAGAGCACGGGCATCACACCTGCCAAGGCTAAAGCTTTGCCGATCCTCTGGCTATGGAGTTCGAATGTTCCGTCTCCGGTCTGCTTCGACACATCGGGATGCTCCATCAGCGTATCGAAGGCGGTCGAGCACTTCCCCTTCTGGCTGTAGATATCGACCACGCGCGGCTTGGACACACCGTCCGGCAAGGTCATGAGGGTCAGCGGAATCCAGGACAACGCAACGATGTCGCGGATTTTCACGTCACCGCCGTCGTTCGACTTCCACTCGACGCGTTTGGCGATCTCTTCCGGCACCGTCTGGCGAAGGTGATCGTATAGGCCCTTCTTGTTGGCCTTCGCCTCGTCTGCCAACTGCCGGTTGTTGTTCCGGGCTGCGCAGATTTCGAACAGAGACGAAGTGAACGCCTCGAACCGCAGGTCGTCGTCGGGATCGCTCGGAATCAGCACTTCGACTGGCACGAGGAAGTCCAGCGGACCGCCCTCGCCCGATGCCGCTGACGCTTTCAGTACCTTCACCTTGTCCTGATTTGCGTCCCAGGCTTCCTTGAAGTCTGGCCAGGTCTTCAGCCGCTTGATTTCGCGCGGCTCCACCCCGGCGACCGAGAGGATATGCAAGCCTATCGCGAGCGTGTTGTGGCCGCCATCCAGAATGCCTTCGATGGCAGGGTTCTCGAAGGTCATGTGGTAGCGCCGCCGCTCAAGTTCCTTGCAGTTCGCCGAGGCCACGAGGATGCCCTTTGTCTTGAAAGGGAACAGCTCCGGGGTGGTTTCGATCGACTCGCGGATGTCGGAGGTGATCTGGCCGACCTTGGCGGTGCGGGGGTTTGCTTCCAGCGTGGCCGCATCCATCAGCGGCAGCAGGTTGCGCGCCCGCACAAAGCCGACAAGGCGCGTCACAGGCCCTTCGGTCTGGCGGTCAACGGTTTCAAAGCGGATGATCAGTTCGTTCGGGTTCACTTTTGTCGTCCTTATCCAAGGAGGACAGATGCTGAACGGCACGGGGCGCCTGCCCCGCGGAATGAGTGGGTGGGTATCCCTCTCAAACGCCACCTGCCGGTGACAACCCCATCCAGAACCTGTCCAGGTTCATGTTTCCGCCCGCCATCTCAGCGAACTCCAACTTGCTCTCACACAACCGTGAAGCTGTCAAGCGCAACGAGAGCGGCCCCGTCCAACCTTCGACTGCACCCGGGCAGAGCCTCAGCCTTCTGCCTTGAAGGCCCCCGGCCAGCCGCCATGCTTGTCGATCTCGGTGTCGATTTCGGCCATCAGGCGGCGGGTTTCGGTCAGGGCGGTGACCACGCGGCGGTAGTGGAGGATGTCTTCCTCGGTCAGCACGCGGCCGGGGCCGGGGTTCTTGCCGCCCTTCCCGGCGCGGTCCTTCAGCCACTTTTCGCAGACCTGATAGCCGCCGACGTGGAACTGCCATGTCGCCTTGGGCACGTCTTCGAACCAGCGGCCGGCGTTGATCATCACCTTGCCGTTCTCGTATTCGGGATAGCCTTTGGCCACCCGCGCCTCGCCGCTGCCGCGGAACTGGATTTCGGGGGATTTCAGGATCGGCGCATCCTCGGGGCGGAGGAGGTGCAGGCCGACGAGTTGGCGGCCCAGCGTTGCCAGCGCGGCAAAGGTGGTGCGTGTCGCTGGCGTGGGGACGCGCGGGAAGTCGGACTTCAGGAACTCGGCATAGCGGCTGCGATAGCCGGGGCTGTGCAGTACGGCATAGATGTAGTCGAACAGATCGCGAGGGCCGAAGGTCTTTTGCAGATCGCCGCGGCCATCCCAGGGGGTGTCGAGCAGGCCAAGCTGTTCGGCTTTCTGGCGCTGGAAGTCGGGACCGAAGCTTTTCTGTTCGCCGCGGGGGATGCCGTCTTCGTAGGTCAGGCCGAGGGTCTTGCCGAAGTCGTTGGCATAGCCATCGTTGACATTTGGCCTCGTCGGATCGCTGGCCAAACCAACCTTTGAGCCCTTGATGAACAGAGGAAACACCTGAGTGTTTCGATCGTGTGTAGCGGACTTGTACTCGCAAAGCCCATCTGCGACCAAAGAGTGAGTGAAGCCGCCACCGGTAACCCTTCGGGTCGTCAAAAGGGCCAAGTGGTCAGTATCGATGTTACGAAAAATTTCATCCCGATACTCCCCAATTAATCTGTCGTGATATGCCATATATCGCCAGTCGTACGGCCGATAGAGAACTCTCTGAATGGAGCGCAGCGCAGAATCTACTCCTACCTTGCGGGCAAGGGCAAAACTGAAATGTGCTGTGGTACAGAGACCATATCTGCTTCGGAGGCCTGCCTCCGTACTTTGAGGGTCCATAAATTCTGCGATCTTTGCGGCCTGCTCTTGCATGGTGAAGGACACTGCCAAGTCGTCGTGACGTGTCGCGATACAAGCCCCGTAGACAGCAAGCTTGCGTGCACCTCGCGTGCCAGCTGCGAAAATCTCGCTAATCGGCGTGCTTAACTCGATGGACGCACCGCTTCCATCTTCGACAGAGACGTTCTCGCTCGGCTCCCTATAATCTTTGAAAACAGCCTGTTTAAGCGTGAGGGAGCCTAGCACGTCATACTTGTGTTCCCTATTGCCTTGAACCTCGCATATTTTCGGCGCATGAGATCTGCTTTCAAACGCCTTCATGCTGAATAGAACACAGGTTCCCTGACGGATATCAAACACTCCCTCATCATCTTCAGCTGCCCCTTGGCGCCTATTGTTTCCCCCAAGGTCAATGACTTTCGCGATGACACATTCGAATAGAAGTCGGCGACGCACATCCTTAAAGAGAAGCCCATCCAAATAACTATTGTCAGTGATGAGCCCAATTACGCCAAATGAAGAGCGCTCCCTGAAATACTCAGAAACTCTCAAGAATTTTGCGTAATCGTTACTCAGGGCCTGAACTTGAATTTCCCCGCCCAAAGACTTCTTATAGTCACTCATGAGACCTTTAATGAAAGCACCTCCATTGGAGGACAATGTTGCATAGGGCGGATTGCCAATAATGGCGATAAATGCCGTCTTTGATTTTGCTGCGTTTGCTGCCAGAGATTCATGCGCCAGCGCCTCGGACATGAAGATGAACGCCATGTCCAGATCGCGCGCCGGTTCCAGCGTATTGGTCAGGAAGATGCGCGCCCTCTCCTCAGAGCCGAAGGTATAGCCGGTTTCCGACAGCTTCAGCCCCACCTTCATATGCGCGATGGTATAGGGAGCCATCATCAGCTCGAAGGCCGTCAGTCGCGGCAGCAGATGCGCAGGCACATAGACGTTCCAGGCGGCCCTGATCTCGGCCGCCGACTTGCCCTGCCCTTTCCAGTGGTCAACCATCCGCTTGTGGATCAGGTCGATCACCTCGACCAGAAAGGTGCCGGTGCCGGTGGCCGGATCGAGGATCTGGACGAAGGGCGCATCGGGCTTCACATGCGCGGGGATGGTGATGCGGTCATTCCGCGACGCAACCTCAGCCCAGGTGCTGGTATCGGCCAGCCCAAGGGGCAGCCCGAACTCCGTCCGCAGGATTTCGTCGACGCCGCGCACGATGAAGTTCACAACAGGGCGCGGAGTATAGAAAACGCCGCGCTGCATCCGCCTCTTCGGATCGTATTCCTTCAGGAACAGTTCGTAGAAGTGGATGACCGGGTCTTCCTTGGGGTTGCGGTCGCCGAAGTCGCGCAGGACCGCGTCCATCTTAGCCTCGTTCAGCATGTCGACCACGTCACGCACGCCGAGTTCGTCGAAGTCGAGGCCTGTCCGCTTGTCGCGCCCGCCGATCTTGAGGAAGTTGCCGAAAAGCTCCTTCAGGAAGGGGTTGGTCTTGGGCACCATGTCGGCCAGGTTGTCGGCGATGATGCCCGCGGGCCGCGAAATCCGTGCGGCCAGCATGCCGTAGGCGATGGTCTGGGCGAACATGTCGGCAAAGCCATCCGCGTCCAGATCATGGATCAGATTCTTGCGGAAGGCTGCGAGCATGGTGGTCATGGGGCCGGTCTGATCTTCGGCCTTCAGCAGCTGATTGACCCGCGCCCGTATGTCCGATGCCAGTTCGGCCAGGCGAATGGCAAGGTCTTTGGAGGTGCGGATCGTCTCATTCAGCCGCAGTTCAAAGGCCGATGCCCAAGTCGCGCGCCACGCCACGGGATTGTCAGGATCGTCTGGCCACGAGAGTTTGTCGCGCAGGGTCGCGGCGACGTATTCGTGCTTCAGCACGGTGTCGCGGGCGTTCCAGCCCAGTACCTTCATCACCGGCAGATCGCCCGTAGCTTTGCCGTCCGAGAAGTGGATGAAGGCCAGTTCCCGTGCGCCCGACTTGCCGAAGCTGGCAGCGAAGATCAGGTCGCTCTTGTCCCAGGCGCGCCGGTCGCCTGTCCCACCCCGCTTTTTCACGATCAGCGCCTTCAAGATTCGACGCAGGACCGTGACAGGCAGCGCCTTGTCTTCCATCGAAATGAAAAAGACGCCCCATGGTTGATGGGTGGTGAGAGGCCGAAGCTGGTGGATTTCTCTGATCTTTGCGACCTCCTCCTTCTTCAGGCCGAGATCACTTGCCTCGTACTCGAAGACGACGTCATCGAAGCCGTAGTCATCACCGATTGGCCATTCCAACTTGTCGCGCAGAAGGCTGACGAGTTGAGGGAAGTTCGACACACGGTCGAGGTCGGCAGCGGTAAGGTTACCCATCAGATCACTACCCTCAGTTCAGTTCCATCCACGCCTTCAAGACCGGCTTGACGCCAACCGGAGCCTGCACTTTCCGCAGGTATGTCCTGGCAACGTGCTTTTCCACGGCCTTGCGGACCTCGGACAGCCGATCACGATCCAGAGCAACCACTCGTGGGGTTTCCGGTGTGCTGCGGATGACCTCGGCGATCCTGGCGGCCTCTTCAATGACGGCCTCCGACTCGAAGTCCATAAGATACCACTTCACATCGCCTGCTTCGGTTGACCAGACATCCTGACCTTCGCGTTCTGTCCGATCCCGATCAAACGCCGGGCGTGCATAGCAGAAGAAGACACCCCGAACGCCCTTCTTGATGTGTCGCTTGCCAGAGAAGATCGCATCCGGCAGACCCGACAAGGTTGCGACCAGGTCCGGCTGTTCCGTGATCAGGTCCTGCCATTCCAGATGCATCTGCTCGTCTGGGCTGGCCGTGCCCTCATACTGCTCATTGAAGTTCCGCAGATCCTCGTAGTCGTCATCCTCCCGAAGCAGCTTCTTGCCTTCGATGCCGAGGGTTTTCGAGATGCGAAGCGTCTTGTGCGACACCCTGTTGTAAAGACGGAGAAGGACATCGAGTTCATCGGGTGGCAGGAAGTTCCAGTAGCCAACCGTCCCTCTCAGGTCTTTCTGATCAGGATGGTCAGCGACGATCCTAGCCTCGATGGCCGGGTTCATCCGACGATCTACGCGACCAATACGCTGCATCAGCCTGACCGGGTTCCAGTGAAGGTCGTAGTTAATAAGGCGCGTCGCGTCCTGCAGGTTCAGGCCCTCAGAGAGAACATCCGTCGAGATGAGCACCCTGATCTCCTGGAAGCCTTTCTTCGCAAGCTCGCCGGAACTCGACTCGTTGTAGTACGGCGCGAATCTTTGAATGACGCGCGATCGGTCCCCCTTGGTGCCGCTGTCGATCTGCTCTACACCGTCAATTCCGGCTTCGCGAAGCTGTTCAGCCAGATAGCGCGCGGTCTCCGCGAACTCGGAGAAGATGATCACTTTGTGATCCCGCAGGACCGGATCGTTCTTGAGCAGCTTCTTGAGTTCGGTAAGTTTCTTGTCCTGCGAGGGTTTAAACTTTTCGAGCTCGTTCAGAAAATCTGCCAGCTGATCCAGGTCCTGGATGGAATCGTGGACAATCTTCTCGACATCGAACTCGTGCCTGGAAAGCTTGTCGAAAGCGTCACGCAGCTCCTCGGGATAAAGGTCTTCTTCGTCTTCGGCGTCATCAAGCAAATCAAGTTGCGGCTTGTAGCCAATCAGCTTCGCATTGCGCCTCTTCCAACGTTCAACCGCATCGCGCTCATGTTCTGACTCGGCATTCACATCGAGCCAAGCGAGCAGCTTCTGCAGCAGTCGCCAACACGACAATCGAAACGCCTCCGCCGAGCTTTCAAATCTTTTCAGAAAGTTTGTTCTGATAAGCGCAACGACCTGCTTCCGCCTGCCTTTCTCAAGCGCGGGAACGATCTCTGCGTCACCTCCGATATAGTACGCATACGGGTTGTAGATTCCCAAAGTGAATAACGGAACGCGTTTGTGGAACGCATCAGCCACCATATCTAGCAACTTTCCGTATGTTTGCTTCACTGAATAATCTGCAACCTTTGGCTTGCGCGGCTCTGGGAATACGATCCCTGAACCAGCTTCTCTCTGCATGCTTGCTTTTACGTAACTCCGACTTCTTTGAACGACCAGCGCATCGAAGAGGGAATCTGTAGAGAACAGATCGCCGATTTCGGACGAGTTGATCTCCGCAACCTCCTCGCTGCCCTCTGCCCGCAGCTGACGTTCAATCGATTTCTCAAGTTGGCGAATGTGTCCGGAAAGCGAGTGTATCCCAAGCGGGGCATCCGCAAAATGATCAGGTCGCAACCTCGAAAAGAGCTCAGTCATGTGCTGAAAATCCAGCAAGCTGTTGTTGATTGGCGTAGCCGTCAGCAGATAAAGCTCTTTCTTGTCCGCAATGTCGAAGAGGCGCCAGTATCGCGATTTTCGCTTGGGACCTTCGTCGCCCTTGGTGCCAGTATTCCTAAAGTGATGCGCTTCATCGATGATGATGACATCAGCCTGGGAGGCTACCTGATCAAGCTCCTCTTGCATGCTTTCGCGCATTAGATCGGTGTGGCTGAAGATTTTGAGTCTACTGAACCCCTTGAAAAGGTCTGGCAAACGATTTAGGAGTTCCCTCTCCCAAACTGGCGACTTTGCCGACTTTGGAACGAAAAGGGCGACATTCTTGTTCTCGTGCTGCACAAGTCGTTCGATCAGCATAAGACCAATGAAAGTTTTCCCCAGGCCAACGCCATCACAGAGAAATGCCCCGCCATATTTCGCGGCTCTTTTCAGAAGGCCCCCATAGCCGTCGCGTTGATACTTCGCAAGAACTGGGTAAATTCGGGAGGTATGTTCTTCCCATTCAGTCGCCGACTCTTCGTGTCCGGAAAAGTACAACTGCAAAGACCGCCCATATACCTCAAGTGGCGTGAAATCTCGCGTATGGCGCTCAATAGTCCGCAGAATTTCTGCCGTGACATCCTCAGCTTCTTCCCAGCGTTCGTCATACCACTCCTGAAGCACAGCCACTGGCGCACCAGTAATCTGCACGTTCAGTTCGATGTTTTGAGTGATCCCCGGAAGCGTGAAGTTCGACGATCCAACAAGCGCAGACGATCCTATCACGTCCAGACGTGCGTGCGTTATGTAGGCTTTCGCATGAAACTTGTCTTTTCTGTAGACGCGGCACTCGATCTTCTTTTTTCGAATCGCATCGACAATCGCGGCTACGCCCAGCAGAAAGTGGTTCTTTTCCTTTTCGCTCTCGATGCTCTGATCGAGCTTTGTAGCAATTTCAAGCAACCCAGAATCGAAGGCGCGCTTTGTTCTCTTTGAAACCTCATCACCCATGAGGATGCGGATGTGATCCACTTTCTGCCACTCGTCACCCAGCGCCAGCAGCGCACCGATCTCAAAGTAGCCAGTTGCGATGTCGAAGGATGTGGAAAGCTGACACCAATCATGGAGGTACCGGAGGGCCTTCCAGTCATCGGCACTGTTGTCGACGATGAACAGTTCGCTCCCAGCACGTTGGCTCTCTCTTTTTGGCATTCCCAACACCCTCGACACCCTGCCAGCCGCCCGCACTACGCCAGCAACAAGCCCCAAGTGCCCCATATCTATACGTTTGTTGAGGCACCGTAGAGCAAAGACGTTCGAAACCCAACCGCCGATTGAGCAGGTGCATATAACTCTCAACGCCGAAGCTGACCGGAGACGACTAGGCCTACTCGCCCACCACCCTCAACCGCGGCTTCAGCATCTCCCCGACCGCGTTCACCCCTGCCCGGAGCGGGGACTCGATCAAGTGGGCGTAGCGCTGGGTGGTGCCGGCCTGTGTGTGGCCGAGCAGCTTGCCGATCATCTCGAGCGAAGCACCGCCCGAGACCAGCAGTGAGGCGAAGGTGTGGCGCAGGTCGTGGATGCGGACGTCGGGGATTTCCGCGGTTTCCCGCATCCGGGCCCAGAAGCGCTTGAGTTCGATCACGGGCTGGCCTTCGACATCGCCGGGGAAGAGGAAGGGGCAGCCCTTCGGGACGGCATCGCGGCGCAGCCGGATCAGCGCGACCGCCTCATGCGAGATCGGCACGCGGTGGGTGCGGCGTTGCTTGGTGTAGGCGGCCTGCTTGGTCCAGATCGCGAGGTCGAGGTTGAACTGATCGAAAGTTGCGGTCCGGGCCTCGCCGAGCCTTGCCCCGGTCAGCATGCAGAGGCGGATGATCCCGGCGGCGCGTTGATCCTCGTCATTGGCCAGTGCCTCTGCCAGCCGCCCGATCTCGTCGAAGGAGAGGAACCGCTCGCGGGCGGTCTCCGGGCGCTTGCGGAAGCCCGTCGCCGGATTGTCGGTCCGCATCCGCCACTGGATGGAGAGGGTGAACATCTTGCGCAGGACCTCGCCCACGCGGTTCGCCCGGATCGGCGTCGGCCTGGCGGGGACGAGGGGGGCGCGGCGCTTGGTCTTGGTCTTCGGCTTGGCCGGACGCGCCCTGCCCTCGGCGATCTTCGTCAGCAACCGGTCGACATCGGTCGGCGTGATGTCGGTCACGAGGCGGTTGCGCCAGTCCGCAAGGACCAGCTTGGTCATCATGCTCTTCTGGTCGCTGGCGTTGGTCAGCTCCAGCTTCGGCAGATGTTCCTCGATGAACCGGTCGATCAGGTCCTTCATCAGCGGCGCTGTCCGGGTGGATTGCCGGGTGTCGAGCGGGTCCTCCCCTTTGTCGATCTCGCGCTTCAGCCGCTTGGCTTCTTCGCGGGCGGTGACCACGGACCAGGCGGGCCATGTGCCGATGGTCAGGCGGCGCTGCCGACCCGACGACCGGTAGATCAGCACGAACCCCTTGCGCCCGGATTCGTAGACGCAAAGGCCGAAGCCCGCGCAGTCCTGATCGAACACCACATACTTGCGCGTGCCGATTTCGGCAGCCTTTACAACCCGTTCCGTCAAATGCGTTCCCATGCGGGCCCTCCGTGTCAGAGCCGACTGAGGATCGAGAATCGGCGCGGAGCAACATGCTCTTTGCAAGGCACCGGCAGAGAGGCGAAAACCGGCAGAAACAAACCGGCAATTCTGCCGGTGCCTTTTGGGAGTGGCGCGAATCGCATCAGCCGGGGTTCAGTTCCTGCCAGATCGCCCTGATCCGGCGGCGGATCGTGCTCTCGTCCGGGGCCTCGCCATCGACCGAATTGGCGATGAACCAGTCCTGCATCTCGGCGACCAGGTCACGCTGCTGCAACGGAAATCCGCCCGTGTAGACGCGCTTGAACAAGGCCAGGTGGAACCCCTCCCAGTTGTATCTGCCCGGTGCCCCCGGCCCGGCGCTGCGGGTTCGGCCGATGCCGTGCGCCTCCTCGAACCGGTCGATTTCACGGGCGGTGATCATGATGTCCGCCGCAGTCAGCCGCACGCCACAGGCCGGATCGGTGATCAGCTTCAACGTCTCTGACCCGGCCGGGCGCGCCTGTTTGAGGCACACTTTCTTTGCCGCCTTGCCG
>JADCEN010000008.1 GCA_020250175.1 Rhodobacter sp. | reverse complement strand
GCTCCTCAAGGTCGACGTAGCTGAAAAGCGCCCCGCTCGTCTCGTCCGATCCCCGCATCGCCTTCCCCCACCAAACCGCCCGAAAAGTGAATCATTTTCTAAGTCAGGCGTCCAGCGTGGGGTTTTTCAGCAGCGTGGTAGGAGTTGCTCTCTTTTGGTCTCAACCGCTGTCTGCAGCCATCGCAACGCATCGGAGACCGCCATGAAACCCCTGACAACCCACGAAGAATTCTGCTTGAAGAACGCCGCGCACTTTGTCGCCGCCCGGGGCCGCACGCCTGCCACCCGCACCCGCGAACAATTCGCGACGCTGCCCGAGGCGCAGGCCTTCGGCGCTGCGATCGGCGACGGCCGCACGATGATCTACGCGGTCACCGGCCTCGGGCATTCCGCCCACATCACCAACGCCTGAAGGAACCTCATCATGAAAACCAAAGCCCTTACCGCCGCGCAGATCGACACGCTTGCCCAGCGCCTTTCCGACGCGCCGATCGAACAGGCCACCAGCGCCAAAAAGGCGGGCGACAACTTCGCCCGCTTGCTGGCGGCACGGATCGGCGCTGAGCGCGCGGCCCTTGCCTTCACGTCGATCATGACCGCCGCCACCGCCGAGCAGGCCGAAGCACGGCTGACCTTGGTTCTGGAATACGGCAACATTGAACCGACGATGGGCGCCATCCCGGCCGCGGCCGAAGAGCCAAAGGCCGCGATTGCCCCCGTGATCGGGAAGCGCCAAGCTATTCTCGATCAGGCGCAAAGTGGCGTGCTGCCGCAAGCCCTGGATTTCTCCAAACCGACCCACGCCCGGTTCCGCGCCAAGCTGGCGCAGATCGTTGCCTTGGCCGAGACGGGCGACATCGCCGCCCTGCAGGCCTTCGAGATCAACCCGGTCTCATCGAGCCCGAAGGCCATGGCCCGCTACCGCGACCTCTGCGTGATCGCGATCACGGCGCGGTCGACGATTACGGCATGAAGATCACCCGCGAATTCGCCCCCGCCGATCGCTACCTCTACGATTTCGGGCTCTGCAGCTATGCGAATGGCTGGGCGCAGGTCGATACGGCGCAGGATGCGTCATGCTTCGGGACTTGGGCCAATCCGACCCGCCTGACGATCTTCAACTACTGCGAAGGCGACACGACCTTAAAAGAGGCAGCGTCGCCCAAGGAGTTCGCCGCTGAACTACGCGAGATCGATGCCTGGAACCGGGCGCATGGCTATGGCCCGGCGCGGATCGATCCTGGGTTTGATCCGGCGATGAAGGCGGCGTTTGAGGGGCTGGGACTGGCGGATATGCTGCACTGAGCGCGTGGACGGATGAATCCCCCGAACGTTCCGAAAGGTAGTCAGAACATCCTACACGCAGGGGCAGGAGGGTCAGACCCGGACGATCTCGTAGTGCGTACTCCGGCCTCCGCCCTCGCCCTTCCTCAGCAGTCCGGCGTCAACCAGCAGTGCGATGTCCCGGTTCGCCGTGTCCTGCGAGCATTTGGCGATTGTGGCCCATTTGGAGGAGGTCATCCTGCCCTCGAAGCCGTCCAGCAGGCGGTTCAGCACGGCGATCTGGCGTGCGTTCAGCGCGACCCTTCCCGCCCGTTCCCAGAAGCGCGCCTTGTCCAGCACGGCGGCGAGGACATCCTGCGCGCCGTGAATGGCGCGCTGCAGGCAGGCCAGAAACCAGATCAGCCAATCGGTGACATCCAGACCGCCTTTCTGGGTCCGCTCCAGCTGATCGTAATACGCCGTCCGCTCCACCCGGATCTGCGCCGACATGCTGTAGAACCGCTGCGGGCTGCCTTCGGACCGTGCCAGCGCCAGATCGGAAATGGCGCGCGCGATGCGGCCATTGCCATCCTCGAAGGGATGGATCGTCACGAACCACAAATGCGCAAGGGCGGCCTTGATCACCGGATCGGTCGCGGCGGGCCCATTGAACCATGCGAGAAACGCGTGCATGTCCGCATCGACGCGCTGCGCTGGCGGGGCCGTGTAGTGCACCCGCTCCCGCCCGATCGGACCGGAGACGACTTGCATCGGTCCCGCGCTGTCATCCCGCCATTGGCCGACCCGGAGCCTTGCCATCCCGCTGCGCCCGGTGGGGAACAGGGCGCTGTGCCAGCCGAACAGGCGGTCCACCGTCAAGGGGGCTTGGTAGCCGCCGGTGGCATCCAGCATGACTTCGACGATCCCCTCGACATTCCGGTCGGTCGGGGTCAGAGCGCCGATGTCGATCCCAAGGCGGCGCGCGATCGACGACCGCACCTGTGCCTTGTCAAGCAACTCGCCTTCGATCTCGCTGGTCTTGACCACATCCTGGGTCAAGGTCTGCAGTACGGCTTCCTCGCGCAGCTTGAAGCCTAGTGCTTCCATGCGACCGACGAGGCGCCCCTGATCGTGCCGCACTGCCGCCAGCCGGGCGGCAATCGCCGCGTCCTGCCAGACCAGCTCTGGCCAGGCCTCGTGCTCCCAAATGTACATCACGATCTCCGCAATACGTGCGGCGATAATGGCGAAGTTTCTCCGCATCGGCAAGGATGGAGCACCGCAGAGATTGCGGAGAACATCGAGACCATTCTCCGCATTAAGCCAGACCCGACGGAAACCGACCCCTGTTGCCCGATCAGCGCCGCGGGCCAACAGGACGCGGGTCGCGGTTTGCAGGCAGTTGGTCGGCATCATCTCGATCTGCACGGGCTTGGGTCTCCTGAACGAAAGTGCCCGGCGAGATGCACCGGGCGGAAGCAGAAGGGGTCTGGCAACCTGGCAACCCAAGAGTGGCAACCCGGGGCGGAAACCCAGAAAAAATGTCTGGCACTAGCGGCTTGTCGGGCCTCTGCCCCCCGCATAGCGACCCGGCCCGGGTGGAACCAAGGCGGGGGGGTGAGCGGCGATCCAGAAACGCGCCAGTGGCGCGTTTCCGCAGCGAACGCCCTGCCCGTGGCAGGGCCGGATAGCGAGGGGCGAGGCTTGGGAGCGCCGCCAGTTGGTGACCGAGGCGCGCTTGGTCTCTTGGAGCCGTGCACAAGTCTTCGATCATGGGGAAATACTGGCCTGAAAGTGTTGCATCTGTCGCGCCCGAAGTTCGACGTGCCGGACCGTTATAACAACGTCCCCGGCCCGCCTTCGTCCGGCTTCACCACAGTCTTTGCGGCGGCTGATTTTGCCGCCACGGCCTTGCGCGCCGGTTTCTCCAAGGCTTTCAGATGCTTGGCGATGGTGAGGAGCGACGCCGCCCATCGTCGCCACGCGGTCGTTCGCACCACCCCGGCGCGGTAGCAGACCTGCCGCCAGCGCACGCCTTCCGCCCGCAGCCAGACGATCCGCGCGTCCTCGGGCTCGAGGATCAGCAGCCAGTCGAAGCATTCCTCCATCCGGGTGATCGCGGTCGCACTGGGC
>JADCEN010000079.1 GCA_020250175.1 Rhodobacter sp. | reverse complement strand
GCGCGACATCAAAGCACATCACCTCGCCCATCAGACCTTCACCGACACGGATAACCTCGACCGGAACATCCACGAGGCCGTCGAAGCCCTGAACGTCGAACGAAAGCTAAATCCGTTGGCCAACCAAAGAATCTCTGCTTAACCAATAGGTCTGTCCTGAGGCTGTGGTGGGGTCTTGCAGGTCTGGCATTTCACACCATTTCCTTGTATGCTTTGGGCAACAGGCGAAAGGGCGTGCCATTACGCCATATGAATTCTGGACGCCTGTTGTCCTGCTGGCCCTTGCCGGTATCGGCGTGCTCTTCCTGCAGGTCGCCGAAAAACGCCTCGACGCCCGGCTGGAGGCTGAACGTCAGGCCAAGCACCCGGCAGAGTGACCGGGGCCAGGCAGGGTGCTGAAATAGTGTCGGCCGCATGGGCTGCCTGACCGAAAAGCGGGAAACGCTTCCGTCTTGCGCATCCTGGCAGGGGCCATGCCGCAGCAGAAAGCCCTGCAGGTGCGGGCGCGCCTTGCCCGTCACGCGCATCGCCTCCTGCGCCGCGGCCGGCACCCAGACCGCCGTCAGCTCTCCGGCCCGATGCAGCTTCGCCAGCATCACCGCGTCACGCCGGTCGGTCTTCACCCGGTCGCCAGCCATCACCGGGATCAAAGACGGTGCCACCACGATGCACCCATGCCCCATCCCGACAAGCTGGCGATGCAGCCCGTAACCGCAGGGACCTGCTTCACAGCAGAAATGCAGACACGCTCCGCCAGCCACCAACGTCTCAACCAACGTGCTGACATGATCGGGCCGGTGCGGCACCGATCCCCGGTGACGGACCTCACCGCCGCGTTCGCCCTGCGCAACTGCGACCGGAATCGTCGCTTTGTGGACATCCAGCCCGATGAACCTGCGACCCTGCATGCGGCCTCTCCCCCGGTCTTGCGGCTCGGCACCCGCCAATCCGGCGCAACCCTGGACCAAAGAATGCCGCCGGAAAGGCCGCTGACCCGGTCAGCTCGGAACGCGACCATGGGGTGTATTGCCAGGGGCATCCCCCCAAAACGCCCGCCGGCCATCTGACACGCCTGCGCCGCGACCCACCCGGCCTGCCAGACCTTGCTGCATTTCAACAATACGGGGGCCGCACAGATGCAGACCCCGGCGTTTTTCGTGCAGAACGGTTGTCCGCACGCCAAACGGATGATGGGCGGGCATGAGGCAGAGGCGGCGCAAGCGCAGCAGCCTGACCCTTTCCAGAGCGGTCTCGCGGCGTATCACCTTCCGGAAGGCAGCATTGCTGCTATCTGACCATACAGAGGATTGCGCTTGCCTCATTCCTTTGTCGCCTGCAAGGGCAACTGGCCGATCTTCGGGGCGGCCGGTTCGGCGCTGTGCCATGACTTGCGCGCACCATCGCCGCCCGCAGGAATCGTACTTGCTTGACCCCGCCTTTCCCTGGGCTGTCAGGGCCGCCCCAGCGTCCTGCCTGTGACCGGCGATACCGGTTCCGCGGATCGCAAACCCAGGTGTCAGGGCCCTGTACACGGGATGACGTCGGGTGGAACTTCCGCTATTGACGGTATTGATTGCTCTGGCATCTAAGGCGAAGCGGACAGACGGAAGGACGGGACCGGATGGAGCTTTCGGCGTTCGACCAGCGCAGAATAGCGGTGTGTCTGGGCGGTCTTGCAGAGTTCTCGCAAGACCCCGACGCGGATGACAACGACCATGGCACCGTGATCTGCGGGGCCTCTGAAACACGTGCGCATATCTTCCGGCGTTATGCAGACAGATACCACAGAAGCGAATTTCGCGGGGCGCGTTACAAGTATTATGTCCGCGAGGCGCAGATATTGGTCCGTATGGTGCAGTCCCACGCGACTTTTGCCGTGTTTCCCGGCGACAGTCGCACCCGGTTTCCGATTCCGACACTCGTGAAGTCGCGGATGATCCACGACAGGGATTCTCCTTGCGTCCTCTTGCCCCTGGACCGCCGCCGCCACTGGGGCGATGTCCGCGCCGTTGCACGACACGACATCCCGTTTCGCGACAAGGCTGATCGTCTGGTCTGGCGGGGCGTCACGACCGGACAATTCAAACCCCGGGACGCCCGGTCTGCCTATTCCAGCAGGTTCCACGTTGCCACTTTGCGCACCAGCCGGACAGACATCGATATCGGATACAGCGGAATCATGCAGGTGGATGACACGAATTCGGATATTCCGCTGGACGCCCTTCGCGCCCGCCTGCGCCCGCCGCTGGATCTGAGTCAGCAGTTGCAGTCCAGATACCTGCTGTCGCTGGAGGGCAATGACGTGGCCACAGGGCTTAAGTGGATGCTGTTCTCTAACTCGGCTGTCTTGATGCCCCGCCCAACCTGCGAAAGCTGGGCTTGCGAGGGCGAACTGGTTGCGTTCGAGCATTACGTGCCGGTCAAGGATGACCTCTCGGACATCGAAGAGGTCTTTGACTGGTGCCTGACCCATCCCGATTCGTGCGAAGAGATCGCCCATAACGGCAAGCGCTATATCGAGGCGTTTCTCGACAAACCGCGGGAGACCGAAATCCTGCGGCGGATCATTTCAGCCTACTTGTCCAAAGCGCCGTATCGACTGCGCTTCGGACCGATGGAACGTCTTCTGCAGGCCTTGCCAAGACGTTCCGGGATGGCGGTTTCGATCTGAACCACAGGCCGAAAGCCTGACGCGGTTCCGGCATTCCGGTGGCCGGAACGGGCCTGCGACCATGTCGGCCTGTTTGCGGGGCAAGGCGCAGGGCACTGCGCAGGAACGCGCCCGTTCAAGGGCGTTTCGGCATTTCTTCAGGCTGCCCGCCCATGGTCACTCCAACCGCCTGATGATCTGTTCGGGTTCATCTTTCCTTTCCCAAGGGCGACAGATTCTGTCGCTGACAATCCACCCCTGATGGCATCGACAGACAAGACATCGGCCCCGGCGTTTCCACCGGGGCCTTGCTGTTCAGCGCAGGTCGTCTGTCACGCCTCGGTTTCGGCCTTTTCAATGATCTCTGCCCCGGTTTGCTGATCGACCATCTTCATGCCAAGGCGGACCTTGCCGCGGTCGTCAAAGCCCAGCAGCTTCACCTTCACTTCCTGGCCTTCCTTGAGGTATTCGTTCGGGTGGCTCAGCCGCTTGCCGGTGATCTGGCTGACGTGGACCAGACCGTCGCGCTTGCCGAAGAAGTTCACGAAGGCCCCGAAATCCACCAGTTTCACGACGCGGCCGGTGTAGACCTTGCCTTCTTCCGGTTCTGCCACGATCGACCAGATCATGTCATGGGCGCGCCTGATCGCGTTTGCGTCGTTCGAGGCAATCTTGATCACGCCATCATCGTTGATGTCCACCTTGGCACCGCTGGTTTCCACGATCTCGCGGATCACCTTGCCGCCGGACCCGATCACTTCGCGGATCTTGTCGGTGGGGATGGTCAGCGTTTCGATCTTGGGCGCATATTCGCTGAAGCCTTGCGGGGCCGACAGCGCCTTGTTCATCTCGCCCAGAATGTGCAACCGGCCGTCCCTGGCCTGGGCCAGCGCCTGTTCCATGATTTCGGGGGTGATGCCCGCAACCTTGATGTCCATCTGCAGGCTGGTGATGCCGTTCTGGGTGCCCGCCACCTTGAAATCCATGTCGCCCAGGTGGTCTTCATCGCCCAGAATGTCGGTCAGGACGGCATAGCGACCGTCCTCTTCCAGGATCAGACCCATCGCCACGCCTGCGACCGGTGCCTTCAGCGGCACGCCCGCATCCATCATCGACAGTGATCCGCCGCAGACCGACGCCATGGAAGAGGAGCCGTTGCTTTCGGTAATCTCGGACACGACGCGGATGGTATAGGGAAAGTCGGTTGCCGCCGGCAGAACCGCCTGCAATGCGCGCCAGGCCAGCTTGCCATGGCCGATCTCGCGACGGCCGGGCGACCCCACACGGCCCACTTCACCGACCGAATAGGGCGGGAAGTTGTAATGCAGCAGGAAGTTGGAGCGGCTGTTGCCGTGCAGCGCGTCAATGATCTGCTCATCCTCGCCGGTGCCCAGCGTGGTCACCACCAGCGCCTGCGTCTCACCCCGGGTGAACAGGGCCGAGCCATGGGTGCGCGGCAGGATGCCGGTTTCGCCGATGATCGGGCGTACGGTTTTCGTGTCGCGCCCGTCAATCCGGGCACCGCCCGAAATGATGTCACCGCGCAGGATCGAGCTTTCCAGCTTCTTGATTGCATCGCCAAGGTTGCTATCGGCTTTGTCTTCATCCGACAGGGTGGCCACAATCGCGGCCCCTGCCGCATCAATCGCCGTTGTCCGTTCCTGCTTGTCGCGGATGGCAAAGGCGGCGCGCATCTGCACCTCGCCCGCCGCTTTCACCCTTCCATACAGGGCCGAATAATCCGGGGCCTGGAAATCGAACGGCTCTTTCGCCGCCACTTCCGCCATGTCGATGATCAGGTCGATCACCGGCTGCATCGCGGCATGGCCGAATTTCACGGCCCCCAGCATTTCGGCCTCGGTCAGCTCGTAGGCTTCCGATTCCACCATCATCACGGCGTCCTTGGTGCCTGCCACGACAAGGTCCAGCCGTTGCTCGGGGTTGCCGCGCAGCTTCAGCATGTCATCGACCGACGGGTTCAGCACATAGGCACCGTTCGAGAAGCCGACACGCGCCGCCCCGATCGGACCCATGAAGGGCACGCCCGAAATGGTCAGCGCAGCCGAGGCGGCGATCATCGCGACGATGTCCGGCTCGTTGTGCAGATCGTGGCTCAGGACCGTGGCCATCACCAGCACTTCGTTCCTGAAGCCATCGACGAACAGCGGGCGGCAGGGCCGGTCAATCAGCCGCGAGGTCAACGTCTCTTTCTCGGACGGGCGGGCTTCGCGCTTGAAGAAGCCGCCGGGAATCTTGCCGGCGGCATAGTATTTTTCCTGATAATGCACGGTCAGCGGGAAAAAATCCTGACCCGGCTTGGCAGACTTCGCAAAGGTCACGTTGGCCATGACACTGGTTTCGCCCAGCGTGGCGATGACAGTGCCGTCAGCCTGACGCGCGATCTTGCCGGTTTCCAGTGTCAGCGTCTCGTCGCCCCACTGGATTGATCTCTTGATAACGTTGAACATTTGTCATTTCCTCTCGGGTGAACCCAGCGTTCCGGGTTGCCCGTATCTGGCGGCCCCATTGCCGCCGCCCCCAATCCTCACGCATGTGCCCGGGGGTAGGGCCGCACGTCGCAGATGAGGGGCGCGATACAGGAAAACGGGGGGGAAGGGAAGGGCAGGCGTTTACGGGCTATGCACGGGCAAGGCGCAGATCGAACCACTCCACGATCTCATTGAAAGACAGGCGATCCGATGCGACGTCCACGACCAGATCGTCAACGCGCGCATCATCGGGAATCGCAAGCCGATACCCGCTGCGTTCGATGAGGAGTTCCACGACCAACCATGCCGTTCGTTTGTCGCAATCAAGGAAGCCATGGTTGTTCACCATAGCATGCAGAAGCGCCGCGCACTTGGTCGCCATTGAGCGGTGATACCCAGAGTAAGGCCTGGCGATCGCAGATTCGATCAGGTGCAAGCTGATGATACCTGCTCGGCCGCCATAGCTCAGAGCCTCTTCATGCGCCGCCAGGGCGTCTGCCAAGGTGACGCGATAATGTGCCATGGTACGACTTATCGGTCAGCAAGCCGCTTCAGCGCTTCGCGGCGCTTCGACGAGGTGTTCTTGAGGATTTTTTCGGACTTTGGTCCGGGCTCCGAGACGCCTGAACTGCCTTCAACCGTCAGGATTCGACCGGATTTTGCATCCCTGATCACATAGCCGCCGTTCACGGTGGCGACGATCTTGGAGTGCCCAGTTGTCCGTTCTTTGTTCATTGTCATCTTCTGGAGCATTCATTTCCGTCCCTGTCACGAAGATGGCTCAGCAACCAGCTTAACTCAAGCCTTCAGTCTTGACAGACCATCCAAAGACGAACGCCCGCGTCCTTTGGGGCGCGGGCGTGTGACGTTCGGAAATGGTTCCGCCTTAACGCCGCAGGCCCAGACGCGCGATCAGCGCGGTATAGCGGGCCTCATCCTTCTTCTTCAGGTAATCCAGCAGCTTGCGGCGCTGGGCCACCATCATCAGCAGGCCGCGGCGCGAATGGTTGTCCTTGCGGTGGGCCTTGAAATGTTCGGTCAGCGTGGCGATCCGCGACGACAGGATCGCAACCTGCACTTCCGGTGAACCGGTGTCGCCTGCCTTGGTCGCATAGTCCGTGATCAGGCGGGCCTTTTCTTCTACCGTGATCGACATCGGGGTCTCCTGTTTCAAAGGGTCATGGCCGCAGCCGGGATGTCGTCCAGCAGGGCCCTTGGAGGTGTCCGCCCTCGTGCGGCGGCTGCGCGCGTATAGGGGGTGCGGCGCGGAAAGGAAAGGGCGAATCCTGCGGGACCTGGGCAATCGCCTGAACGCCTGCGGGCTTCCTGCCGAGCGCATTGCGTGGGTCATGGGTATGCGCCGTCTCTCTCCCATTGATTTTTCGGTTGGGCGGTGTGATCGACCTGATCGCAGCGGGCGAAATCCCGGGCAGGATGGCCAAAGACCTGTTTGGCATCCTGTGGACCGATGGCGGAGACCCGGCAGAGGTCGCCGCCGCGCGGGGAATGAAACAGGTCACCGATACCGGCACCATCGAGGCGGCGGTGGGCGCCATCATCGCGGCCAATCCCGCACAGGTGGAAAAGGCCAGGGCCAATCGGAAGCTGGCAGGCTGGTTTACCGGGCAGGTGATCAAGGCGACCGGCGGCAAGGCCAACCCTGCCGTGGTAGGCGCGATGGTGGCGGCGAGGCTGGGGCTGCGACAGGGTGCTGAAAAAGCAATCCGACCGCCTGCCTGCCGGGAAGATATTCCCGATCCGGGGAAAGGGATTGTCCCTTTGGGCGGGACCCGGAAACGTACCGCGTTTCCCCCGCCCGCGCGGAACGGTTCCACCAGGACCGGTGCAACCCGCAACGCGTGGCCGGGGCGATGGCCCCGGCCAGACCGTACAGGGCCTGCGGAAGAGAGTCCTGTTTTCCGGCCAGCGGTCCATGCGGTTGGCAGTTTTTCAGCACACTGTCAGTGCCGCGCCATCACCAGCGCCGTGTAAAGGGCGGTTGCGGCCATATGCACCGCTTCCTTGTCCACCCCGAAACATGCCGCCCCATAGGCCAGCGCCAGTCCGGCGTAGATCACCTTGGAACAGAAGGCTTTCTGCGCATAGTCTTTGATCTTCTTCATGGCTCTTCTCCGATTTGAGGATTGAGCCGGGCCCAGCTCGTGCTAGCCTTGTGGCAGACGGGGCGGTTTCCCTCGTTACATCCGGGTTTCCAAAGGGTTACGTAAAGTTATGGCGGAACTGTCTCTGGCCGAATTCGGCAAACTGGTGCGCGCAAAGCGTGCCGAAAAAGGCCTGTCGCAAGAGGCACTTGCGGAAGCCGCCCTCAGCAATGCCGACCGCAAGGGCTATATCTCGCAGCTTGAAAACGGCAAGCTTCCCAACATCACCGCGCTGACCTTGCAGAAAATCGCCCGCGCGCTGGACATCCCGCAGGCTGACATTGATTCTCTCCTCGGCGTCACCCGACCGGGGGCGCAGGAAGTGACGGATGAATTGGCGACCCTGCGGCAAGAGCGTGGCACGCTGCAAAACGCGCTTGATAACCTTGACCAGTTGACCCGCGCCTATCTGATCGCGCTGGCCACCCAGTTCGAACTGCAAGATGCCTACACCCTGCCCGACCCCGCCTTGCGCAGCTTCCTGACCAAGAAGGCCGAGGAATACCGCGCCTATCGCGTCCAGATCGACGCGCTGGATGAACGGATCGCGGGGCTGGGCAACCTGAAGGCTGCGGCACAGGGTGCAGCCGAGCGGCTGGATTTCGACATGGTCGAGGAACTGCTCAGCCGGGTGCATGAGGTGGAAACCGACATCGCCGCCAAAACCGCCGAGGCGCGCGCCGCCAATGCCCTGCTGCGCGGCCAGGTCGACCAGGCCTACCGCCTGCTGTCTGCCGCCGCCGACAGTTTCGCGGGCATCGACCCGCTGGAACCGGCGCGGCGGCGGTCGGGCTATGAAGACCGGCTCTACTCCCACGGCCTGCGCTATGGCGGCCCCGGTCTGGCCCTGTCGGCCCAGATGACGCGCGACGCGCTGGCTGATCTGCCGCAAGCCACCGACCCCGCGCTCTGGGCCAGCCTGCAGAACAACCTCGCCATTGCCCTGCGAAATCAAGGCAGCCGTACCGAGGGGGCGGCGGGGGCGGCGCTGCTGGGGCAGGCGGTGGACGCCTATCGCGCGGCGCTGGAGGTTCGTACCCGCGCGGATCATCCGGTGAACTGGGCCATGACGACGCAGAACCTCGCCATTGCCCTGCATGAACAGGGCATCCGCACCGGGGGGGCGGCGGGGGCGGCGCTGCTGGGGCAGGCGGTGGATACCTACCGCGCGGCGCTGGAGGTGCGCACCCGCGCGGATCATCCGATGGACTGGGCCAGGACGACGCAGAACCTCGCCATTGCCCTGCAAGACCAGGGCATCCGCACCGGGGGGGCGGCGGGGGCCGCGCTGCTGGGGCAGGCGGTGGAGGCCTACCGCGCGGCGCTGGAGGTTTTCACGCGCGCGGATCATCCGGTGGACTGGGCCATGACGACGCAGAACCTCGCCATTGCCCTGCAAGACCAGGGCATCCGCACCGGGGGGGCGGCGGGGGCCGCGCTGCTGGGGCAGGCGGTGGAGGCCTACCGCGCGGC
>JADCEN010000078.1 GCA_020250175.1 Rhodobacter sp. | reverse complement strand
CGCCGCCTCGCCTTCAACATGCTCCGCGCCGGAAAGGGCAACCGATCCATCAAGACTGCCCGAAAAGCCGCAGGCTGGAACACCGAAACCCTCAAGGCAATCCTGAATGATCCACCACGTTAACCTGGACTCGTTGCCCTGATGCGGTAGTATGGATCCGCCATTTCAGGATATTCCTGCAATGCCTGGCTGACCGGCTGCAATGACAGGCCCAGTTGGGTTGCCGCCAGACTCAGCCTCAGCCAGCGGGCGCCCGCGTCGAGTTGATCGCGCCGGCTGTTTGCCTCCGAGACCTGCACGACAAAGGCCGGGGTCGATGCTATTGCGTCGGTGAAAGCATCCATCGCCGTCTGCCAGCCCATGCTGCCCTGCGGCAGTTGCGCCTCGGGCGTGATCAGGCCCAGCGCGGCGAGGAGATTGACGAACCCGCCCCGAACGGCAAGACCGTCCGGCGCGGCATCAATCTGTCGCGCCCCAAAGCGCAGCACGTCGACACTTTCCTTCCAGGCGCGCGGCGTCATCAGTTCGATGTCCCAGGCCTCTTTCGCAAGCGCGCGCAGGCTTGCCACCGCGTCGGGCTCGCTGGCAACGACACCGTGATTCAGAGAGGATTGCTACCGTCTCTGGCGGCAAGGGCCCCACGTCATAGACCGACCGGTTGGTCCGCCGGTTTGCCGCCGCGCCGAACAACGGGTCAGGCTGCGCGGCGTTCGGGCGAAACCGTGCGCGGACCACCGGCGCCTGGTCGTTCTCGCCCTCGGGATAGAAATCCAGATCGACGCCGAAGCCTGACTCGGCGGCAGCCAGCCGCATCAGCTCGGTGAAGCAGCCAAGACCGATCGTGATCTGGCGACCGAACGGATCCGTGTGGGGCAAGGAGCGTGTTGGATCCGCAAGCAGGGCAACGCTGTCATCCCCGACCAATTGCGCCTTCCAAGGCTGAAGATTATGTGGGTTCGGTGCAAGAAGCGCCCAGGAAAGCGCGTTACGGCGGATGTCGCCATAGCTGCCTGCGCGTGACCAGGGTTCTGCCGCTTTCGACGGGGTGCGGCTTGCCACCATCGCGCCAGCGCCGGCTGCCACAATTGCGCCCCCGCCGACCAGCAGCAGAACCTTTCGCTTTGTGAGTTTCATTGATCGTTCCCTCCTGTGCGTTCCCCGGCAAACAGTCTTGATGCCGCCAGCAGCCAACTGCGCAGGGCCCCCACAAGGACCACGGCAGTCGCGGTTCCCTTGCAATAAAAAAGCAAGCTTGCAGTGCCCTCGGTTCCACCATATAATACGATATCGAACTTGAAAAGGAGGCGCTGCGATGGCTGCTGGCGGAGGGCACAAAGGGCTGGCAGGGCCATGAGCCGCAGGACGCTTGTCTTTCTGGGGCATCCGGATCAGCACAGCTATTGCGGCGCAATGGCCGAACGCGCTGTTGAGCAGGCCCTTGCCAAGGGCGACGATGTGGAACTCCTCAGGCTCGCCGATCTTCATTTCTCGAATCCGGTGCCGCGGCGGGCAGAGGATAACCGCAGGCTCGAACCGGATGTTGCCCGCTTCCAAGAGGCGATTCGCGCAGCCGACCATCTGGTCTTCATCTTTCCGATCTGGTGGGGAGGGATGCCGGGTCGCTTCAAATTGCTGCTCGAATTGGCGCTGACACCGGGTTTTGCGTTTCAATACATCCCGAATTCAATCCGCTGGACGCGTCTTCTGAATGGCAAGACAGCAGAACTGCTGGTCACCATGGACACGCCGCCATGGTTCTATCGCACCATCTACCGCGATGCCGGGATCAGCGAACTGCGCCGCAACATTCTTGATTTTTGCGGCGTGAAGGTCACGCGGGTTCGGCGTTTCGGCTCCATGCGCATCTCGACCGAAAGCCGGCGTCAGGGCTGGCTCGCCGAGCTGTAACCACCCATTGTCACTGATAGGACCCGTACCATGACCCCCGACAACCCGTCTCACCATATCCTGGCACCCACGCGTTCCGTTTATCTTGTTGCCGGGATCGTCCTGCTCATTCAGGGGTTAAGCATCTTCGCGCCCATGGTGATCCTCGGCGGGGCGATCCAATGGCCTGACAGCCTTGATTACCCCCCCTCGCAGATGTTGCCCTTGCTTTTGGAGCAGCTTGCTGCGGTGCGGCTGGGCTATGGGCTGTATCTTGGCTATTCATTGCTGTTCCTGGTGACCGGTGTTGTCACCGTTCGTCTGGCGGGGCGACCGGGTCCTTTGGGCATGCTGGGCCTGATCGCCATAGGGGCCGCAGCGGTTTCGGCCCTGGCACGGGCCATAGGGATCATCCGCTGGCTCACCGGCAGCACCTCCCTGGCAGAGGCCTACTCGGCCCCGGGTCTGTCACCGGATGCGCGCATGGCCATCGAGGCGATGCAGGCGGCCATCAATGCCTGGGGTGGGGCGATCGGCGAGGCATTGGGCGTTGCGGCTTTCGCGGCGATCTGGGCGATCTCGGTAAGCCTGCTGATCCTGCGCGACCGGCAGCTTCCGGCCTGGGCAGGTTGGTCCGGGCTGGTTGCGGGTGTGTTGGTCGCGTTTCCTAGCCTGGAACTCTTCGGCATCGCGCCGCCGGTTTCAATCGTGCTCTCCACGACCGGAATCCAGCTTTGGTTCATGGCGCTTGGCCTTCTGTTCCTGTGGCGCGCACTGCGCAAAACCGCGTAAGAAGAGTTGGCTGCACGGCCACCCACAGGGCCTTGTTGCAGAAGTCTTTGGTTTGAGGACTCCCTTGGTCAGTCCAGTTGGTTGGACGGGCGTCATGAGCAAGCCACAACCGCCCCGCCACCGTATCACCAACTGGCCGGCGCAGAACCGCGCGCTTGAGCGCCGAGGGTCGATGTTGATCCTGATCGATCCACAGAGGCAGCGGCGCGCGGGGTCTGCCGGCAAGATGGCAGGCCTGTGGTTCTGCCGGGAACGGCGATCCGGCTGTGCCTGCCGGTCAAGGTCCTTGTCAAGTTGCCGCTCCCGACCGCAACGCGACTGCCATCATCCCGATCCGCACGAACGGGCGGCGCTGGCGCGAGGATTGCCCGGCCGCGGCCGCACGCAACACGATCCTGCGCGACATTCGCCAAGACGGCCGCGCAGGATGAAAGCGGCGAAGCGGCTGTCATGCCACAAGCAGGGCAGAGGCCAGGATGCG
>JADCEN010000077.1 GCA_020250175.1 Rhodobacter sp. | reverse complement strand
TCGCTGGCTACTCCCACGGCTATGCTCGGAAAAGATCACGCCACGTTCCTCACTGCTGAGGTGCTTGCTTCCTTGGTCCATCGCAACATCCTATACCTTTCAGGCTCCGGGTGTTGCACTTGAAACTTGAGCCTAAGCAGGGCGTTTCCTTCGGAACAATGGATGAAGTGGTCGGCGGGCTTTACGGCGCGACAGGGCCAGGGACGTTCGGCCAGAATTATGACTACGCCACGGCAAAGATGCGGGAAGAATTGCGCCGGGGCAGAGAAAACTACCCGGTCACGACCACAGGCGCAGAGATTGCGGGCGCGGTAAGCGTTCCGGTCGGCGGGCTTGCATCAACGGGAACGCTGCCGGTTCGCATGGCGAAAAGCGCGGCGATGACTGGTGCAATGTCCGGGACTTATGGGTTCGGCGCGGGCGAAGGCGGATTTGGGCCTCGGATGGAAAACGCCTATAGCGTGGCCCCAATGGGCGCGGCGATTGGCGCTGGGATTCCCATTGCGGGGTCTGCGTTGCAAGCCTTGATGCAAAGCCGGATGACGGCAAACGCAATCAAGAGGGGTGCGAGGAACGCCCCAAGTTCCGATGAATTGCGGGCTATGGGGAACGCCCTTTATCAGCAGGTTGACGACGCCGGGGTACAGATTGCCCCTCAGGCGTTTGACCGGGCGCGCGGGGGCATCCTCGACGATTTGCGGGCCAATACCGGCTTTGATGAATTGCCCGGACCCGGAAGCCTTACGCCAAACAGCGCCCGTGCAAATCAGATCATGAGCGAAGCGTCCGCCCGCATGGGGGCCGATCCGACCGCTGCCCTTCCGTTCAAGGCCCTGGACCAAATGCGCAGACAGGCCGGGGCCGCAGCCGGGAACGTGGCGAACAAAACCGATCAGCAGGCCGGTATGCGCATCATCGAAGGGCTTGACGATTTCGTGAAAAACCTCGGCCCCGGTGACGTGGTTGCCGGTGATATTGCCGCACTGAATCAGGCAATCCCGAAGGCGCGCGAAACATGGTCCCGCATGTCGAAAAGCCAAATGATTGATACGGCCATCGCAGCGGGCGAAGGCTACACGTCCGGGGCATCGTCGGGCATCCGCAATCAATTCGCTTCCATCCTGCGCGACAAGAAAGCGGCGGGCCGGTTTACCGAAGGCGAAAGGGCCGCAATGCGCCGCGTCGTAAATGGGTCAATTCCGGAGCAACTCTTGAACCTTGCCAGCGGCGGGATTGGACAGCTAGCACAGATCGGCGGCGGGGGGGTCGCAGGCGGCATCCCCGGCGCGTTTGCAGGTGCGGGTGCCGCCGCTGGCACGCGCAAGCTGGCGGAAGGTGTGACGCGCAGAAAGGCAGAAACTGTGCGCGGCCTTGTCGCAAATGGGGGGCTGCAGTCCCTGCCCCAAGCGTCAACCGCCTTGCGCGACCTTTTGCAGCGCCGGTTGCAGCTAGGAACGGCGGCAATGCAAGGCCAGCGCTAGATCGTGCTGAACTTCCGGCGCGCGCGGGCGCGACGTTTCCGGCAGGCCGTGCTGCAGTAGGTGGCATCTGCCCGCCGATACAACGGCACAGGCCGATTGCAAGCCGGACAGCACCAGCCCCCGCGCCGCAGGTTCCCCAGAATCGCGACTGCCCTGCGCTTGCGGCTGCGCCTGTTTCCGCAGGCCCAAAGTTCCATTTCGACTGACAAGCTTGCGGGCCAGTCATGGCCAAGAGCAATGCCGTTCGGATCAGGTGCAGGCATCGGCGCGGCCTTTCTATTTCGGGGGCCAGAGGCGGGCCAACCTTTCGAAACGGTTGGTGGTGGTGGTTTGAGTGGTGCCGATAAAATACCGGATGGAAACATCGCCAGCGCGCACAGGTTTTCCGCCGTTAGTTTTTCTGCCGTCTTGCCATGTTCTTTGCCCCACCCGGCCGAATTTCCCGCCTCTAAAGAATTCGCCACCTGGGGTGCCAGGCTGGCCCTTTATCACTGCCTGATCGGGACAGCCGGGACACCCTTTAGGGGTGTGTCCCGTCCCGTCCCGGTACACAGCGGGACATGTCCCGGTCTTGTCCCGTCCCGTCCCGGTCATGATTTCGCTTCCGGCAGGCGTGCAAGGCGATATTGGCTATTTATCACGGCAAGGTCGCCAGCCCCTACCAGTGCTTCCCGCACTCTCTGGAACGCCTTTTTCTTGGCTTCGGGTGTGTCGCCTGTATGCCCCGCATAGAAGGTCCTGCGCCAATCCTCGATATTGATTTCGGCGCTAAGGTCATCGGCAAGTCCGGCTTCCCGCTTGGCGCGCAGAAATGTTTCCATCCCCAAGCGATTCGCGACGGTCATACGCCCCCTGCCCCTGTCCGGTGCCGCAACTTCCTCGAAGGCCAGGCTTGTGACGGCATCGCCCTTTGCCGTGCGCCCTATCTCGACGGTATGGGCTTTGAAGCCAATCGGCGGCGGGATAGCGCCCTCTTTCGACTTGGTGCCCTGCAGCGTTGTGGTATCGCCGGAAAGTTCCACCCTAAACTCAGCGTCAAGCGCGCCAAGCAACACCGACGATCCGCGCGCCCGGTCGCCTTCCCCGTGCCCGGTATGGTGCACCAGAAGAACGCTGCAACCGGGGAAGCGGCCTTTGATACTGTCCACACCTGCCACGAAAGCCGACATGTCCCGCGTGCTGTTTTCATCGCCGCCGCCAAAGTTCCGCGCAACGGTGTCGACGATAACAAGCCGGGGCGGTTTCCCCTCGGCCTGCGCCACGGCGTCAGTCGCGGCAATCACTCCGTCCGCCGCCTCTTGATCCAGAAGGTTCGTGGCACGCTTGGAAAAGTGCAGCGGCGCATTGGCAAGGCTCACGCCGTGATGCCGCTCCCAGGCCATTAGACGCCGCTTCAATCCGTTGTGGCCCTCGCCCGCAATGTAGATGACGACACCCTGCAGCACGTCGCGCCCGTGGTATGGCGTGCCGCTGGCAATGCTTGCGGCCATGTCCAGAGCGATAAAGGATTTGCCGCTGCCCGGTTTGCCAAAGATTGCCCCGACACTTTCGGTTTCGATCAGTCCGTCAATCGCAAACTCGGGGTCTGCGAAGGTCATGTCACAGGCCCGCACAAGGGCGAAAGGCATCCCCGGCTTGATTGTCTTGCCCCCCTTGAACGGAACGGGGGCAGGCAAGGCGCTGGGCTTCCCGCTTGGCGCAATCATGCTGCCACCCCCGCCCGCAGGGCATCGTTCCAATCTTGGCCTTCGGGGGCGGGCCAAAGCCAAACCTGCCACCCCAAGGCTTGCGCCCGCTCTGCTAAGGCTTCCGCCGCCGCCATGCCCGCGCCGCCGTCATCGCGATCTGCGGCAATCACCAACTCGCCCGGTGCTTCGGGTAGGTGCAGGGCGCGCATGCCAGAGGTGGAAAGCGCGGTCCATACCGTTGCAGGCGCGTCCAGAAGGCCGCACAGCAGGGACAGGCCGGTTTCTATCCCCTCGCACACCACAAGGCGGGAAGGCCCCTCAGAAAGCACTACAGCGCCGCCCGCGCATGGTCCCTGCATCATCTTGGCATTGCGCTCGATCCGCTGCCCGCCTTTCTCGAAAAAGGTGCGGTGAACGCCCCCGGTCGATACATCCGCCACCATCGCGGAAAGCCATCGCGCGGTCGGGCCATGAAAGGCGTCCGGTGCCCAGCGCAGCGAAGCCGGAAGCGGGCAGGTTATGCCCCGGCCCCGCAGGTAGGATTCGCCTTTTGTTCCCGAAATGGGGCGCGCCCCGTTCCACAGCTTGCGGGCGCGGGCCAATTGCTCGCCGTCATAGGTCGCGCGCCTTTCGAAAGCCTCGCGCGCGGCCTGAAGGTCAATCGCCCCGGTGGCGACAGGCATCCCCGCCGCCTGCAGCACGGTGCGAAAATCGCAGCCCGATTTGTGGCAATAGGTCAACAACCGGTCGCCTTCGGTCCGGATCGAAAGGGCGCGCTGGTCGTTCCGTCGTTCCGGCTGGCAAGCGGGACAGGGGCAGGTGCCGTAGGTGCCGCGCCACTCGCCCCCCAGGGTCAACGTCATTTCGCGGGGGTCTGTCATTCCGCTGCCCCCCGAAAAACGGGGCTGCAGGGCGGTTCAACCTTTCCCTGCCCATGTGACGCCGGAAAACCGACTTGCGCCTCTGGCCGCGCTCCCATGCGCGGTTTCGGGGCAAAATGCGGGGGAAGGATGCCCAGCGCCGCGCCGTCATCCCCGGTTGCCCGGCGCCAAAGCCCGATCAGCACAGATCGGGAACGGCAAAAGGATTCCGACCGCCATCTTTCCCCGTGTTGCCGCTGCAAAAGCCATTGCAGGCCATCGGCGCATTCTGCAACACGCCAGCTACCGAGACGGACAATCTCGCCCCGGTAGCTGTCTGCGGTTTCCCGATGCATCATGGCTGCACCGCGCGCAGGGCGTCGATCAGTTGCGGCACCAGCTCGCGCCGCAGGGCAATGCCTTGCTTGCCGGGCCGGTATTCGTCGCCTTCCAGATACCAAACCCGGATATTGGCAAGCGGAATGCCCCGGTAGTCATCGACTGACACCCTGATTTCCTCGCGGGCGTTCTTGGGAATCGCAATCATGCGGCCACCATCCCCACGGGCCGGACCCGCGATTTTAGAACATACCGCCCATGGGTTCCTGCGAAAGGCCCGCCGTGCGGCTCGTGGATTGTCTCGATTTCGACGCCCAATTGCCTAAGCGAATGGACGTATGCCGAAAATCTCGGGCCGGGACAGCTTAGATTCCAACTTCAAGTGCAACGGTTGATTTGAAGGCCGCGATTTCTTCGGCCATGGCTTCTGCGGGGGTTCTCCAGCCGAGGGTTTTCCTGGGGCGGTTGTTCAACAGGGCTGCGACATCGTTGAGCCAGG
>JADCEN010000076.1 GCA_020250175.1 Rhodobacter sp. | reverse complement strand
CGCGGTGTTCCATCACCAGCCGCACCGCGCGCTCGCGGAACTCAGGGGAATACGGCTTCGCGGTCTTCTTCTTCCGTGTCTGCTCCATAACGGGCAATTCTCCGAGAGTCTTGCCCTCCGGTAAACCCGGGGCGGTTCAATGCCGTACTGCGCTTCGCGTTCCTTGCGGACCTTTTCACGCACCCGCACTTGGTATTCGGCGGCCTCCGGCGGCGGTATGATCTTCTGGACATCGACCAGGACCCGATCCGAAAGGTTGTAGGGTTGCAGGCGCACGCAGCGGATGTCGAGATCGCGCTGGTTCAGGCAACGGACGGCGGTCGTCAATTCCAGTGAGAATTCGGCGGAGGCGAGGACGATCTTCACCTCCTGCGCGAACTGGTCGTGGTCGGGCTCGTCCCACCCAAGAAAGGCCAGAAGTTCGGCCTTGGCATCAGCGTCGTGACGATTGATCTGGTGCAGGTACTGGTCAAACCCGTCCACAGCCTGGTCAAAGGTCATCGTCGAGACCATGGCCGCATAGCGAATGGCCTGCAGTTCCATGTGGCCACCGTCTTCGGTGCGTTTAAATTCGATCACGACGAGGTTGGCATCTCGATCAATCCCGATAAGATCGATGCGGCGGCGCGAGTCGTCCCATTCACCGTACTCCTCGGCGATCACCAATGTGTCGGGCGCGATGACGGCAATGCTTAGGCTCAAGTTTCAAGCGCAACACCCCCGGCCCGCAGGGCATAGGATGTTGCACTTGAAACTTGAGCCTAAGCTGTGCCCCGCCTGCAGATCGTGACACTGGCCGAGGCGCTGCGCCTGCGCGACCGCGCCGTGCGCCTGCCCGCGCGGCGCGACGATGCCTTTCGCAGCGCCGCGCGCGAGGAAGACCAAAGCGCCCAATCCCGCTTTGACCTGTAGCGCGCCCTGCCCCGGTGGCCTGCCGCAGCCGGTTTGCATTTGATCAAATTCTCGGCCATAAGCAGGGCGTGCTGATGCAGGTGCGCCCTATGCCCAATCCCGACCCCACCCTGATCGCCGGTGTCCGCCGCGACCGGCTTCAAAGGCTCGCCACGACAGAGGCGCGGCGGTTCGCCGCCAGCCGCCCCAGGACACAGGCTGCACTTGCCATGGGCGCAGAGGCCTTTCTGGATGATGTGCCCCTGCACTGGATGAAGGACTGGCCCATGCCCTTTCCCATGGTCGTGGAACAGGCCAAGGGCGCGCGGCTGACCGATATCGACGGCTTCGGCATTGACGATTTCTGCCTGGGCGACACCGGCAGCATGTTCGGCCATTCCCCGGCACCGGTCGCCATGGCGATCCGGCGTCAGGCGAAACGCGGCCTGACCTATATGCTGCCCAGCGAAGATGCGCTGGCGGCGGGGCGGCTGCTGACCGAACGTTTCGGCCCCTTCCGCTGGCAGGTGGCCACCACCGCCACCGATGCCAACCGCTTTGCGCTGCGCGTGGCCCGCGCCATCACCGGGCGCCGCAGGGTGCTGGTGTTCAACGGCTGCTACCACGGCACGGTGGACGATATCTTCGTCACCCTCAAGGACGGCAAGACGGTGAACCGCCCCGGCCTGCTGGGCCAGGTGGCCGACCTGTCGCTGGTGGCCACGGCGGTGGAATTCAACGACACCGCGGCGGTTGAGGCCGCCCTGAAAACCGGCGAGATCGCCGCTATCCTGACCGAGCCGGTGATGACCAATTCCTGCATGGTCCTGCCCGACCCCGGCTTTCACACGGCGCTGCGCGACCTGTCCCGCCGTCACGGCGCGGTCCTGATCATGGATGAGACCCATACGATCTCGTCCGGACCGGGCGGGTACACCCGAGTCCACGGGCTGGAGCCGGACATGTTCGTGGTCGGCAAATGCGTGGCGGGCGGCATGCCGGCGGCCGTCTGGGGCATGACCGATGCCCTTGCCGGGCGCTACCTTGCCGTCAATGCAGGGCGGGAGCCTGGCCATTCCGGCATGGGCACCACCCTGTCGGCCAACCCGATGCAATTCGCCTGCCTGCGCGCAACGCTGGAGCAGGTGATGACCGAAGCGGCCTATGCCCATATGGAGCGGGGTGCTGCGCGCCTGGCCAAGGGGCTGGCGGCGGTTATCGCCGGCCATGCTGCGCCCTGGCATGTGGTGCGCGTCGGCGCACGGGTGGAATTCATCTGCGCCCCCGGCCCGCTGCGCAACGGGTCTGACGCCGCACAGGCGCACCAGCCCGCGCTGGAGGCTGCGATCCATACTGCCCTGCTGAACCGGGGCTGCCTGATTGCGCCGTTCCACAACATGATGCTGGTCAGCCCGGCCACGAAGATGCGGCAGATCGACCGCCTGATTGCCGCCTTCGATGAAATCCTGACAGAGCTTCTGGACTGACCCTGCCATGACCGATCTGCCCAGCCCCTCCGGCTCCACCATCGCGGAAGCAGAGGCTTTTCTTGCCGCCCATCCCGAAATCGAGGCCTTTGACATCGTGCTGCACGATGCCAACGGCATCGGGCGCGGCAAGATCATCCGCCGCCATGAGTTGCCCGGCTTCTACCGGGGCGGGCGGCATCTGCCGGTCTCGATCCTGGGGCTGGATATCTGCGGCGAGGATGTGCACGAAACCGGGCTGATCTGGGATCAGGGCGATGGTGATCTGCGCGCATGGCCGATCCCCGGCACGCTGGCGCCGCTGCACGCCACCACCCCGCCGCGCGGCGAGGTGTTGATGTCGATGTATGATCTGGACGGCAGGCCGATGTCGTCAGACCCGCGCCATGCCCTGCAGCGGCAGGTCGATGCGCTGGCCGCCGAGGGCCTGTATCCCTCGGGCGCGTTTGAACTGGAGTTCTTCCTGCTCGACAATGATCGCGGCCCGGACGGCAGGGCGCGCCCGGCGCGCGATGTGCTGGATGGCCGCGTCAGCCACAAGACCGAGGTCTATTCGGTTGATCACCTGCATGGCATGCTGCCGCTGTTTTCCGACATCTACGCAGGGGCGGCGAAGGCCGGGATCAGGGCGGAAACGATGATCTCGGAATATGCCCCCGGCCAGTATGAGCTGACGCTGCATTACCGCACCGATGTGATGCAGGCCGCCGATGACCTGGTCCGCCTGAAGCGCATCGTGCGCAGCCTGGCCCGCCAGCATGGCGTCACCGCCTGTTTCATGGCAAAACCGGTGGAAGCCTATGCCGGGTCGGGGATGCATTTCCACGTCTCGATGCGGGACGCGTCCGGGAAGAACGTGTTCGTCGAGGCCACGGAAGGCCGGTGGAACGACACCCTCCGGCACGCGCTGGGGGGCCTGCGCGCCACGATGGGGGAATCGATGCTGGTCTTTGCCCCCCATGCCAATTCCTGGCGGCGCTTTGCCAGCCAGAGTTATGCGCCGGTCTCGCCCACCTGGGGGGTGAACAACCGCTCGGTCGCGCTGCGCATTCCGGCGGGGGATATCCAGGCGCGGCGGATCGAACACCGCCCCGCCGGGGTCGATGCCAACCCCTATCTGGTGGCCGCCACCGTGCTGGCGGGCATCCGGCACGGGCTGGCGGGGCGGATTGATCCGGGGCCGGAGACGACGGGGAACGGCTATGCCGGTGCGCAGGACGCGCCCGCAATCCCGGTGGACTGGCGGTCGGCGATTGCGGCGGCCAAGGACTCGGCCTTTCTGAAGGAGGCACTGGGCGAGGACATGCACCGCACCTTCACCGCGATCAAGGCGGCGGAATATGCCCGCGTGGCCCGCACCGTGCCGGATGTGGATTTTGATCTGTATCTGCATACGGTGTGACAGGGGCTGTCCCACGGGGGGCGGACTCTCGGGGTGAATGTTATCAAGAGGTTGCGGGGCAGCGTTAAGGATTTGGAAGGGATTGCGGGGGGCAGGGTGCGTGCTTTCAAGCACCGTCGGGGGCAACCTGCACCCCAACCCAAACCGCGTTTGACAAGAATCAATCGCCCGCCTTTACTGCTGCCAGGTTGATATGGGGTTGAATTTGGCACTGCTGGAAAAGCTTTCGGCGGCCTTGTCACAGGCAGGTACACTCTGGAAGGCAGCGGCGGGATGCGCGATCTGTGCGGGTCTTGTCGTAAGCTTGTTCGATGATATGCGTGAGTCTCTGGTCAGCTATATCTTCCCACCCAAGTCACAATTTGAGTCATGTCTGACCAGTTATCTGGACGGCGGCCGGCATCCCGAAGCTGATCCCTTCACTATTCTCGTCACAGTTCCTCAAGGAGACACGCAACACCAACAATTCAACCTGATCGATGTCAGCCTTCGGGACCGGTTCGGAGCGAGAAAATCATCGATCGTTCAGGTCGAAGCCATTGATTGCCTTACACTGCAACCATCTTCAGGTAAGGCTTGGGAACGTTTGGAAAAAGCACGCAAGAATGCTTTGGAAGTCCAAGAACGAACCATGGCCGACGTAGTGATTTGGGGCGAATTGAAGGCAACAAAGATTTTGCGCTTGGAGTATTTGCAAGCCGGGACAACGGTTAAAAGTATCTATGATGCAAACGATTTTGTCTTGAACCCTGCGTTCAACGATCATACCAGCGGCTTGATAGCGGCGAAAGCGCTGACACAGTCTGGTTTGATATACAACGATTGGCCGGTGCCACTTACAGATAATCAAATGAAGATTGCACTCGATGTGACAGAAGAACTTGTCGCAAGCATGCCACCGGAGCTTGACCCTGATCTGCGCGGGGCAATCCTCTTCGCTCGTGCGACCTCTCTTCTTCAAGCAGTCAAGAAGGGAATACTTGAAGAATCGGCCTTAAATGATGCTATCTCATTCTATGAATTGACGTTGCGAGAGTGGAAACAAGAGAATCTGCCACTCAATTGGGCTCTGACTCAGGTGAAGCTTGGGGCAGCATTGGAAAGTCTTGGGACTGAAGAGTTCGATATTGGGCGAGTAGAAGAAGCCGCAAATGCGTATCGCGAGGCATTAAGGGTTTACGTTCCTGACGGTTTTCCGGTAAGTTGGGAACTTGCACAATACAGTCTGATTAATTCGCTGAGTTTTCTCGCCGTCCACGACTATAGCTCCGCCAGGTTGGACCATGCTGTGGACGCCTACCGGATCGCCCTGAAAGACTGGACACGAGATCGGCCGTTGCTGGATTGGGCGGCGATGCCGGATAAATCGTTCACACCGCCAGACCTCTCGTTGGCAAACAAGCCTGCCTCCGAGCAGATTGAAGAGGCAGTGGCGGCCTATCGCGAGAGATTATTTCAAAGAATCAAGAACGCGGTGAACGATCGGCGAAGCGAGGACGAGAAACATCATCGTAAATCAAAAAGTTCAATAGCAGCTGATCCGCCGTCCGAGCGACCTAACGAGACTCACGATATTCTGAAAGATGCGCTTCGCGGTTTGGAGGAGGGTGAAGGCGATTATGCGCAGCTTGAGCAGGCCGTGCTGGTCTATCAGGCAGTGCTTGCGGCCAGTTCGCCTGAAACAGCGCCGATGGAATGGGCCGCAGCACAGAACAATCTGGGCAACGTTCTGCTGACGCTCGGCAGGCGCGAGTCTGGCACTGCGCGGCTCGAGCAGGCGGTCTTGGCCTTTACAGAGGCGTTGAAAGGACGATCTCAAGACACTGCGGCTTTGGACTGGGCTGCGACCCAGAACAACCTCGGTGCAGTCCTTGCTGCACTAGGACAACGCGAGGCCGGAACGGCGCGGCTAGAACAGGCGGTGGAGGCCTATCGCGCCGCTCTGGCGGAACGCACGCGAGACCGGGTGCCGCAGTTATGGGCCGTGACACAGATGAATCTCGGCAATACCCTTCGGATACTTGGGGAACGTGAGGCCGGGACGGCGCGGCTGGAAGAGGCCGTCAGCGTTTACCGTGCCGTGCTTACGGAACGCACGCAGAACCGGGTGCCGCTGGACTGGGCCACGACGCAGATGAACCTCGGCGCTGCCCTTGTGGCACTTGGGGAACGCGAGGCCGGGACGGGGAGGCTGGAACAGGCGGTGGAGGCCTATCGCGCCGCGCTGACGGAATACACGCAAGAGCGGGTGCCGCTGCAGTGGGCCATGACACAGGTGAACCTCGGCAATGCCCTTCTGGCCCTCGGGCGACGCGAGGCCGGGACAGAGCGGCTGGAACAGGCCGTGGCGGCCTATCGCGCCGCGCTGACGGAATACCGCCAGAACCGGGTGCCGCTGGACTGGGCGATGACACTGGGGAACGAAGGGGTGGCCCTGCTGACCCTTGCCGACCTCAGCGGTGATCTGGCGCGGGCGCGGCAGGCGCTGGAGCAGCTGACGCTGGCCGAGGCGACGCTGCGCAGCGGCGGGCACATTCCCTGGGCCGAAATCTTTGCCAGCCAAATCCCCGAAGCCCAGGCCTTGGTGGACCGGCTTTCCGGCGGGCAGCCCTGACCGGCGGATCGCAGCACCCCCTGCGGCTGGCTGCAATTGGGGGGCCTGCCCTGCCGCCGCAGCGCGAAACCCGCCTGTGCGCGCGCCCCCGCCGGGCCGGGCGGGACAAGGAAACGCACCGCGTTTCCACCGCCCGTGCAAGACGTTGCCCCGTAGACCGGCAGGTCCAAGCGCAACGCAGGCCAGCGCCCGGCCCGGCGGGGGCAAAGCGCCCGCCAGAGTCGAGGCGGGCGCTGGCCGGGGGCTTTGGCCCCCGGCTGCAAGGGATGTCATCGAAGCGATGTGGCACAGGCCATGGCCTTTGCCCTTTCGCCGGGGCGGTGCCCACCCGTTCAGGGCGGGGCGATGGCTCCGGCCAGACAGCGCGGGGGGCCGCGTTTCCGGCTTGCCATTCCGCATCCCGTGCGGTCGGCCCTGTTCAGCACCCGGTTGGGCAGCGGCAGATCAGGGTGCATCTGTGGCAAGGCGGGCGTCCGCCGCGGGGCGGCTGCGCTTCTTGCGCGTGCCCGACCACAGGCGGTCTGCCCGGTCTGTCGCCACGATCCGCAACGCGCCGTCCCGCGCCACCCAAAGGGCCTGCGGCCCGCTTGCAGCCAGATCATCGCTGTCGATCACCCGGCAGCCTTCCGGCACCTGTCCGGCGGGTACCGACAGGATCACCAGCTCTGCCGTCCGGCAGCCATCGGCCAGACGCGCTGCGGCCCCCTTGCCCTTCAGATGTACCGCGCGCAGCGGCCCCAGCGCAAAGGCCCGCGCGCCCTTGGGCCCGGTGAAACCGGGACGGGCCGCAGCTGTCACCTGATCGGCCAGATCGCCGTCATTCTCCAGCCAGCTTCGGGCGGCAAACCCGGCACCGGTGGGCGATGACATCGCGCGCCCCTCTGGCCCGGCCAGCCCCACAAGCGCGCCATCGGCACTGATCAGGACCTCGGGACGCGTGCCGCCCGCCCAAAGTGCCAGCCCCGCCGCCAGCGGCGCGGCTGCCAGCAGGCGCACCGGGCCGCGCGGCAGAATGGCGATCAGCCCGCCAAAGGCCAGAAGCGGCAGAACCAGTGGCCCCGGCGTGGGTATGCCGGTGACCGCACCATCCCAGCCCGCCACAATGGCGGCAATGAACAGGATCCAGCGGGCACCGATCTCCATCAGCCAAAGGCCGATGCCTTCCAGCCCGACCGGCAGGCCCAGCACGGCAAGGACTGCGCCCGGCATGATGAACAGCCCCATCGCGGGAACGGTCAGCACATTCGCAACCAGCCCGTAATCGGTGAAGCGGTTGAAATGCGCCGCAGCCAGCGGGGCCGTGGCCAAACCCGCCAGGACCGAGGACAGCACAAGCGCAAAGACCGGCATCGCCCAGCGCGGAATCCGTTCGCGCAGAACCCCGCGATCCAGCGCGCCGAAACCCGCGATCAGCACGGCGGTCGCCGCAAAGCTCATCTGAAAGCCGGGGGCCAGCAAGCTTTCCGGGCGCAGCGCCAGCAGCAGGATGGCCGCAAGCGCCACGCTGCGCAGCGTCAGCGCCCGCCTGTCCGCCAGCACCGCCACCAGCATGACCGCGACCATCACAAAGGCGCGTTCGGTTGCGACATTGGCCCCCGACAAGACCAGATAGAAGGCAGCCACCGCCAGGGCCACCAGGGCCGCAAGCTTCTTGCCATTGATCCGCAGGGCCACAGGCGGCACCAGGGCCAGGCCATAGCGGACAAGGGCGAAGACAAAGCCGGTGATGAAGGCCATGTTCATCCCCGAGATTGCCAGCAGGTGCGACAGGTTGGAATCGCGCAGCTTCTCGACAGTGTCCTGGGTGATGGCAGAGCGGTCGCCCGTGACCGCGCCCGAGGCAAAGGCCCCGGCCTGACCGGGGATGCGGTTCATGACAGCAGCCGAAAGGCTGGCGCGCAGCCGGTTGACACGCTGGGTGCCAGGCTCGGGCGGGGCAAGCACCAGCATCGGCGTGCGGGAATAGCCCACGGCACCCAGCCGGTCGAAGAAGGCCATGCGGCGGAAGTCGAACGCATCCGGCTCGGACGGTCCGGGCGGCGGCGAAAGATGCGCCGTCAGGATCACGGTGGTGCCGGGCGGCGGCGCAGGGAAGGAAGCCTCATGCAGCGACACCCGCACAAGCTGCGGGGTATCCTGGGGGGCCATGCGGTTCAGCACCACACGATCAAGTGTCACACGCGGATCATCGCCCTGCGACCGGTCAATGCCGATCACCCGGCCCTCGACAGGGCCGTAATAGCGGAACTCCAGAACCGGCGCGGCCACCAGATGGGCCCGCGCCCCGGCGGCCAGCCCGCCGGCCAGCACACAGGCCAGCGCCACCGCCGGGGGGTGCAGCAGGTCCGGCCCCCAGCGGCCAAGGGCGGCACAGACCGCCAGCCCAAGCCCGGTCAGGGCATAGAAGATCACCCCCGGCTCGTGCAGCAGGGAAAACCACAGGCCGATGCCCAGCGCGAGGAAGACAGGGACCCACAGGAACAACAGCCCCTGACCGCGTGCGGCCTGCAGTTCTGTCAGGGGCCGCACCATCCACCGCACCTTGCCACCCCCCGCACCATTGCCTAGACAGGCGCGCAGGCTAGCGCCCGCATGGTTTCCGAAAGGTTAATTCCGATGGCAGATGCCCCGCCCGCCCACCCTGTGGTGACACGCTTTGCGCCGTCGCCCACCGGGTATCTGCATATCGGCGGTGCCCGGACCGCGCTGTTCAACTGGCTTTATGCGCGCGGTCGGGGCGGCAGGTTCCTGCTGCGCATCGAAGACACCGACCGCGAGCGGTCCACCCCCGAGGCGACGGCGGCGATCCTGCACGGGCTGACCTGGCTGGGCCTGGACTGGGACGGCGAGGCGGTCAGCCAGTTCGCCCGAAAGAACCGCCACGCCGAGGTGGCGCACGAGATGCTGGCGCGCAAAGCGGCCTACAAGTGCTTTTCCACCAAAGAAGAGATCGACGGGCAGAAGAAAGCCGCAAGCGAGGACGGATTTGCGCCCTTCCGCTCACCCTGGCGCGACATAGACCCTTCGGATTATCCCGACCGGCCTTTCGTGATCCGGATGAAGGCACCCCGCGAAGGCAGGACTGTGGTGAAGGATGCGGTGCAGGGCGATGTGACCATCCGCAACAGCGATCTGGATGACATGATCGTTCTTCGCTCTGACGGGACACCTGTCTACATGCTGGCTGTGGTGGTGGATGATCACGACATGGGCGTGACCCATGTGATCCGGGGCGATGACCACCTGACCAACGCCGCGCGCCAGCAGATGGTCTATGACGCGATGGGGTGGACGGTACCGGTCTGGGCGCATATCCCGCTGATTCACGGGCCGGACGGCAAGAAGCTGTCAAAGCGCCACGGGGCGGTCGGGCTCGGGGACTATCAGGCCATGGGGTATCCTGCCGCCGGGATGCGCAATTATCTGACCCGGCTGGGCTGGTCGCATGGTGATGAGGAGATCTTCACAAGCGCGCAGGCCATGGCCTGGTTTGATCTGTCCGGCATTGGCCGGGCACCGGCGCGACTCGACTTCAAGAAGCTGGAGAATGTCTGCGGCCGGCACATGGCCATGGCAGAGGATGCTGCGCTGCTGCAGGAACTTCAGGCCTATCTTGCCGCCGCCGGACAACCCGCCCTGTCGGCAGATCAGGCCGGGGCGCTGCACCGGGCCCTGTACTGCCTGAAGGACCGGGCAAAGACCTTTCCGGAACTTATTGAAATGGCGCATTTTGTCCTGTCAGCCAGGCCCATTGTTCCGGACGATGCTTCGGCAGGGGCATTGGATACGGTATCCCGTGGTATACTGCACTCGTTGACGCCGCAGCTGCAAAGTGCTAGCTGGACCAGGGAGGCTCTGGAAGTGATCCTGTCGGCGGCAGCCGCTGCGAACGGCCTTGGTTTTGGCAAGATCGCGGCACCGCTGCGCGCGGCACTTGCGGGCAGAACGGTAACACCAAGTGTTTACGACATGATGCTAGTCATCGGTCGGGACGAGACTGTTGCACGACTGCGGGATGCAGCGGACTGATCTGCGGCACCCTAGGGATTGCTGCATGCGGACCGCCCGGCACAATGCGCGGCGGGCAAGAAACGGGGGATGGACCATGGCCGAACCGACCAAAACTGCAACACTCAGCTTCGGGGACAAGGTCATCGACCTGCCGATGCTCTCGCCAACCCTGGGGCCGGATGTCATCGACATCCGCAAGCTTTATGCGCAGGCGGATGTTTTCACCTATGATCCCGGCTTTACCTCGACCGCCGCCTGCGAAAGCGCCATCACCTATATCGATGGCGAAAAGGGAGAGCTGCTGTATCGCGGCTACCCGATTGAGCAGCTTGCGGAGCAGTCAAATTACCTCGAAGTCTGTTTCCTGCTGCTGTACGGCAACCTGCCCGACGCGGCGCAGCTTGCCGATTTCGAACAGCGCGTGACGCGCCATACGATGGTGCATGAACAGATGCACTATTTCTTCCGGGGGTTCCGCCGCGACAGTCACCCGATGGCCACGATGGTGGGCGTGGTGGGTGCGATGAGCGCCTTCTACCACGACTCGCTGGATATCAACGACGAATGGCAGCGCGAGGTGGCGGCGATCCGGATGATCGCCAAGCTGCCGACGATTGCGGCAATGGCCTACAAGTATTCAATCGGCCAGCCCTTCGTCTATCCGAAGAACGGCCTTGGCTATGCCGGGAACCTTCTGCACATGTGCTTTTCGGTTCCGGCCGAGGATTATGTCGTGAACCCGGTCCTGGCCACGGCGATGGACCGCATCATGATGCTGCATGCCGATCATGAACAGAACGCCTCCACCTCCACCGTGCGGCTTGCCGGCTCATCCGGGGCCAACCCCTTTGCCTGCATCGCAGCAGGCATCGCCTGCCTGTGGGGGCCCGCCCATGGCGGGGCCAATCAGGCCTGTCTGGAAATGCTGCGCGAGATTGGCACGGTCGACCGGATTGCGGAGTATATCCGCCGGGCCAAGGACAAGGATGATCCGTTCCGCCTGATGGGGTTCGGGCACCGCGTTTACAAGAACTTCGACCCGCGCGCCAAGGTGATGAAGCAGTCTGCGGATGAAGTTCTTGATCTGATGGGCATTCACAACAACCCGACCCTGCAGGTCGCCAAGGAGCTGGAGCGGATCGCGCTGGAAGACGACTATTTCGTGTCCAAGAAGCTTTATCCCAATGTCGACTTTTATTCAGGCATCATCCTTGATGCGATGGGCTTTCCCACCGCCATGTTCACCCCGATCTTCGCGCTGTCGCGCACCGTGGGCTGGATTTCGCAGTGGAAGGAAATGATCGCCGATCCAACCCAGAAAATCGGCCGTCCGCGCCAGCTGTACATCGGCGAACGGCAACGCGACTACATTCCGGTCGGCAACCGCTGATCCCGTTCTGCACCGGCTGGAACGGCGGCCTTGGGGGCCGCCGTTCGCCTTCGGCCTGCCCGGGCATGTTTCACGGCAGGAAGAATATTTGACAATCCGTGCAGTTCCTCGCTAGCGTTCCGCCAAAGGCGCGGCCCCCTGGCCGCCGCACAGCGGGGGTATGTGATGACGAAACGGGTAGCGGTGATCGGGGCGGGGCCGTCGGGACTGGCGCAGTTGCGGGCGTTCCAGTCAGCGGCACAAAAGGGTGCCGAAATCCCCCAGATCGTGTGCTTCGAAAAGCAGGACAACTGGGGCGGGCTGTGGAACTACACCTGGCGGACCGGGCTGGATGAGTATGGCGAACCTGTCCACGGCTCGATGTACCGATACCTTTGGTCGAATGGCCCCAAGGAAGGGCTGGAATTTGCCGATTACACCTTCGAGGAGCATTTCGGCAAACAGATCGCCAGCTATCCGCCCCGCGCGGTGTTGTTCGACTATATCGAAGGCCGGGTGAAGCGGGCCGGGGTGCGCCCCTGGATCCGGTTCCGCACACCTGTGCGGCATGTTGCCCATGATGCGGCGACGGGCAAGTTCACCGTGACCGCCCACGACCTGAAGAACGATCATGTCTATTCCGAAGTGTTCGACCATGTCGTGGTGGCATCCGGCCACTTCAGCACCCCGAATGTGCCCGAGTTTCCGGGCTTTGACACCTTCAACGGGCGCATCCTGCATGCCCATGACTTCCGCGATGCGCGCGAATTTGCAGGCAGGGACATCCTGATCGTCGGCACCTCCTATTCCGCCGAAGACATCGGATCGCAATGCTGGAAATACGGCTGCAAGTCGGTGACCGTGTCGCACCGCACGGCGGCAATGGGCTATGACTGGCCGGCGAACTGGAAAGAAGTGCCGCTGCTGGAAAAGGTCGAGGCGAACACCGCAACCTTCAGGGACGGCACAAGCACGCATGTTGATGCAATCATCCTGTGCACCGGCTATCTGCACCACTTCCCGTTTCTGCCCGACGGGCTGCGCCTGAAGACGAAGAACCGTCTGGCCACGGCCAATCTTTACAAGGGTGTCGCCTGGGCGGCGAACCCGAAGCTGTTCTACCTGGGCATGCAGGACCAGTGGTACACCTTCAACATGTTCGATGCCCAGGCCTGGTATGTGCGCGATGTCATCCTGGGCCGCCTGGAGATTCCCGGAACCGAAGCGGAACGTCTGGCGGATGCCGCCGCGCGCGAAGCCGCCGAAGACGCGCTGGAAGACAGCTATGGTGCCATCGCCTATCAGGGTGCCTATGTGCAGGAGCTGATCGACCTGACCGACTATCCCAGCTTTGACATTCCCGGCTCCAACGAAGCCTTCTACCAGTGGAAGAAGCACAAGATGAAGAACATCATGGCCTTCCGCGACAATGCCTACCGGTCGGTCATGACCGGAACCATGGCGCCCTTGCACCACACACCCTGGAAGGACGCGTTGGAAGACAGCATGGAAAGCTACCTGCGGAACTGATGCACCACCCCGCGGCGGCGCGGCGGCTGGCGATCAGGCCGGGACGGGCCGCACCAGATGCCCCTGATCGGCAGCCCTGCGATACGGCAGGGCGCGCCTTGCCATCCGCGGGCCGTCGGGCAGGTGCAGGACGGGGTCATCGGCCGGCGGTTGCCGAACCCTGCCGACTGGCCCATCATGCAGGGCATCAGACCCGCCCCTTTGCCAAGGATATCGCCGATGCGCAAACGCAGTGCCGCCCATCCTGCCCGCCAGATCACCGCCGCCGAAGCTGCGGGCCTGGTGCAGTCCGGCATGAGGATCGATTATGGCGGCGCGCTGTGTCAGCCGGATGAATTCGACCGGGCCCTGGCGGCACGGCGCGACGGGCTGCACGATGTCAAAATCCGCTGCTGCCTGTCGACCCGGCCCCGCGCCGTCATGGAAGAAGACCCGCAAGGCAACCACTTCTATGGCCTGAGCCTGCATTTCTCGGGCTATGACCGGCGCATGCACGATGCCGGGCGGATGGGCTACCTGCCGGTAAATCTGGGCGAGATTCCCGATTACTACCGCCGGTTCATCGAACCGGCGGGCGTGCTGGTTCTGCGGACCTGCCGGATGGATGCAGAGGGCTTCTTCAATTTCAGTGCCGCGAACCTCTGGCACCGCGCCGCCATCGAGCGTGCGCGCTGCGTGATCGTCGAAGTGACCGATGGTCTGCCCCATTGCCCCGGACCGGGCAATGCCGTGCACATCAGCGAGGTGGATTACATCATCGAGGGCGACAACCGGCCGGCACCGGTGCTGCCCAACCCGCCGGCCAGTGATGTGGACCGTGCCGTGGGCCGCCTGATCGCGGCACGCATCGAAGACGGGGCCTGTCTGCAGATCGGAATTGGCGGGATGCCGAACGCGGTCTGCACGGAACTGCTCAACAGCCCGGCCAGGGATCTGGGCGTGCATACCGAGATGATGACGGATGGTATCGTCGATCTTTACAAGGCGGGGCGGATCAATGGCGCGCGCAAGCAGACCCACGCCGGAAAACTGACCTATACTTTCGCGCTGGGGTCGGAAGCGCTTTACGCAACCCTGCACCGGAACACGGATTTCCAGTGCCTGCCGGTCGATCAGACGAACCTGCCCGCCAACATCATGGCCAATGACCGGGTGGTGTCGATCAACAATACCACGCAGATCGACCTTCAGGGGCAGGCGGCATCCGAATCGGACGGCCTGCGGCACATCAGCGGCACGGGCGGGCAACTGCAGTTTGTGCGCGGGGCCTATGCCTCGCAGGGGGGGCTGTCCTTTATCTGCCTGTCGTCAACCTATGAGCGTCGGGGCGAACGCAAAAGCCGGATCAACCTGCACCTGACCCATGGCAACATCGTCACCACGCCGCGCACCGATGTGATGTATGTGGTCACAGAATACGGCATCGTGAACCTGAAGGGCAAATCGGTGCCGGAACGGGCGCAGGCGCTGATCTCCATCGCGCATCCGGACTTCCGCGAAGACCTGACACGCCAGGCGTACGAGCACCGGCTGCTGCCGCGCGGATTTACGTTTTAGGCAGCTTTGCACCCCGCGCCTGTGCGCGGGGCGCGGCCTATTGCGTCGCGCCGTCAGATATCCAGCGTGTTGTCCCGTTCCCAGGCCGAGAAATGCGCGGTGTAGTCGTTCCACTCGCTGTGCTTGAGCTTGAGGAAGGCGGCCGAGAATTCGTCGCCCATCATCGCCTTCAGCGTTTTGTCGCGGTCATACTCGCGCAGCGCATCCAACAGGTTCAGCGGCAGCTTTGGTGCCCCCTTTACCGTATGGCCTTGCGTGTACATGTCGATGTCATGGCGGCGGCCGGGGTCTGCCTTGGTGCGCAGGCCGTCCAGACCGGCCGCAATGATGACCGCCTGCAGCAGATAGGGGTTTGCGGCACCGTCGGGCAGGCGCAACTCGAACCGCCCCGGTCCGGGCACGCGCACCATATGGGTGCGGTTGTTGCCGGTCCAGGTCACTGTGTTCGGCGCCCAGGTGGCCCCCGAAACGGTGCGCGGCGCGTTGATCCGCTTGTAGCTGTTCACGCTGGGGTTGGTGATTGCGGTCATCGCGCTGGCATGCTTCATGATCCCGCCCAGAAAGCTGCGCCCCCGGTCGGACAGGCCCAGTTCCTTGCTGTCATCGGCAAAGGCGTTCTTCTTGCCATCCAGATCCCAGACTGAGATATGCGCATGGCACCCCGACCCGGTCAGCCCCTTGAAGGGTTTGGGCATGAAGGTGGCGCGCAGCCCGTGCTTTTCTGCCACCGACTTCAGCATGAACTTGAAGAAGCTGTGCTTGTCGGCGGTCTGCAGCGCGTCGTCATACTTCCAGTTCATCTCGAACTGGCCGATCGCATCTTCATGGTCGTTCTGGTAGGCTTCCCAGCCCAGCGCCAGCATGTAATCGCAGACTTCCGCGATCACGTCATAGCGGCGCATCACGGCCTGCTGATCGTAGCAGGGTTTCACTGCGTTATCATAAGGGTCTGACACCTGCGACCCGTCGGCGGTCAGCAGGAAAAACTCCGGCTCCACCCCGGTCTTGACACGCAGGCCGTCCCTGGCCGCCTCGTCCACCAGACGCCGGAGCACGTTGCGCGGGGCCTGATCGACCGTCCTGCCTTCCATCGTCGCCGTGGCAGCCACCCAGGCCACTTCCGGCTTCCAGGGCAGCTGGATGACCGAGGATGCATCGGGCACCGCCATCAGGTCGGGATGCGCCGCCGTCAGGTCAAGCCAGGTGGCAAAGCCGGCAAAGCCTGCCCCGTCCACCGACATTTCGGCAATCGCCTGTGCCGGCACCAGCTTGGCCCGCTGGCCGCCGAACAGGTCGGTATAGGAAATCATGAAGTATTTGACGCCCTTGTCCTTGGCGAATTTGGCGAGGTCCTTGACCATTGCGGTGCGCTCCCTGTCGTTTCCTGTTCAGAACCCGTTGCGTCCGGGAATCCAGTTTGTGCCGGCCAGCGGAACCCCCGCCATGGCGGCGGCTTCCAGCGTCAGCGCGCAAAGGTCTTCCGGCTCCAGGTTGTGCAGATGGTTCTTGCCGCAGGCGCGCGCGATGGTCTGGGCTTCCAGGGTCATCACCTTGAGATAGTTCTTCAGCCGCCGCCCCCCCAGAACCGGGTCAAAGCGCCCGTAAAGCGCCGGGTCCTGCGTGGTGATGCCGGCGGGGTCCCTGCCCTCGTGCCAGTCGTCATAGGCCCCGGCGGTGGTGCCCAGCTTGTTGTATTCCGCCTCAAGCGCGGGGTCATTGTCGCCCAGCGCGATCAGGGCGGCGGTGCCGATGGCCACGGCATCGGCCCCCAGCGCCAGCGCCTTGGCCACATCGGCCCCGCTGCGGACCCCGCCCGAGACGATCAGTTGCACCGCGCGGTGCATCCCAAGGTCCTGCAGCGCCTTCACCGCTTGCGGGATGCAGGCCAGAATCGGCATGCCGACGTTTTCGATGAAGACGTCCTGCGTGGCCGCCGTGCCGCCCTGCATCCCGTCCAGCACCACCACATCCGCCCCGGCCTTGACCGCCAGCGCCGTGTCGTAATAGGGGCGCGCGCCGCCGATCTTCACGTAGATCGGCTTTTCCCAATCGGTGATCTCGCGCAGTTCCAGGATCTTGATCTCCAGATCATCCGGCCCGGTCCAGTCCGGGTGTCGGCAGGCCGAGCGCTGATCGATGCCCTTGGGCAGGTTGCGCATGGCTGCGACACGGTCGGAAATCTTCTGGCCCAGCAACATGCCGCCACCGCCCGGCTTTGCCCCCTGCCCCACGACGATCTCGATCGCATCGGCGCGGCGCAGGTCATCGGGGTTCATGCCGTAGCGGCTGGGCAGGTATTGATAGACAAGCGTGCGCGAATGGCCGCGCTCTTCCTCGGTCATGCCGCCGTCGCCGGTGGTGGTCGAGGTGCCGGCCTCGGACGCACCGCGCCCCAAAGCCTCCTTCGCGGGGCCAGACAGCGCGCCAAAGCTCATGCCGGCGATGGTCACGGGAATGTCGAGGTGGATCGGCGTCCTCGCATGGCGCGTGCCAAGCCAGACATCGGTCGCGCATTTCTCGCGGTACCCTTCCAGCGGATAGCGGCTGATCGAGGCACCAAGGAACAAAAGATCATCGAAATGCGGCAGGCGGCGTTTTGATCCGCCGCCGCGGATGTCATAAATGCCGGTTGCGGCGGCCCGCCGGATTTCCGCGTTCACGTCATTCGAGAATGTCCAGGACTGGCGCGGCGGGGTGTGGGGAAAATCGCTCATCAGTGGCTCCGCGACAGAAGGGGAAAGGGGGGCGGGGTTGTTCCCGGACGGATCGGCGGTCTGCTCCGGGGGGGACAATCCTGCATGGCTCAGTAGGCGGCGGCGTTATCGATGTTGAACGTATACAGCTTGCGCGCCGATCCGTAGCGGCGGAATTCTTCGGGCTTTGCCAGATGATCGGCCTCGCCGCGTTTCAGCAGGTCTGCCAGCAGCAGCAGATGTTCCGGGCGCATCTCTTTTTCGATGCAATCCGCGCCCAGGCTTTTCACCGGGCCGCGCACGAAAAGACGCGCCTCGTACAGGGAATCGCCAAGCGCCTCTCCGGCGTTGCCCAGAACCACCAGCGAACCCGATTGCGCCATGAAGGCCGACATATGGCCGATGTTGCCATGCACCACGATGTCGATGCCCTTCATCGAAATGCCGCAGCGGGACGAGGCATTGCCCTTGATCACCAAAAGCCCGCCGCGCCCTGTGGCACCCGCGTACTGGCTGGCATCGCCGTCGATGATGACGGTGCCCGACATCATGTTTTCGGCCACCCCCGGTCCTGCGCTGCCCTTGACGCGGATCGTGGCCTGCTTGTTCATGCCCGCGCAATAGTAGCCGGTGGACCCGCGCACGGTGATGTCAACCGGCGCGTCAACGCCGACGGCAATCGCATGGCTGCCCTTGGGGTTCACGATTTCCCAGGCCGTTTCATTGGTCTGGCGGTTCAATGTGTGAAGCGTGGCATTCAGCGCGCGCAAGCCCTGCGCCTCAAGGTCAAAAACCTGCATTCTCAGCGTTCCCAGAAGTATACGGTGGCAGGCTCCGGTTCCCAGACGCGGGCGGTGTCGATGCCCGGCAGGTTGACCATCGCCCGGTATTCCGAACCGAAGGCCACATATTGACCGGTTTCGGCCATCACGGCCGGTTTGCAGGCGATGGGGTCGCGCACCACGCCAAAGCCGTCTTTTGTGCCGACGACAAAAGTGAAAAAGCCATCAAGATCCGTCAGCGTGGCTTCCATCGCCTCGCCAAGGTTCGCACCGTCCTGCATCTTGTGGGTCAGGAAGGCCGCAGCCACTTCGGTGTCGTTTTCGGTCCGAAAGGTCATCCCGGCGCGCTTCAGGACACGGCGCACCGAATTGTGGTTGGACAGGGACCCGTTGTGAACAAGGCACTGGTCCGGCCCGGTCGAAAACGGGTGCGCCCCGGCGGTGGTCACGGCCGATTCGGTGGCCATGCGGGTATGGCCGATGCCGTGGGTGCCCGACATCTTTCCCAGATCAAAGCGTGCGGCCACGTCTTTTGGCAGGCCGACCTCCTTGTAGATCTCGATCCCTTCGCCCGCGCTCATGACCGTGGCAGAGGGACGCAAGGCTGCAATTGCCGCCCGCGCTTCGTCCAGCCGGTCTGCGGGAAGGTGAAGGACAATGTGGGTATCCTTGATGACGCCCGTTACAGGGGCACCGGTCATTGCCGAAAGATCATCGGCCAAGCCTTTGAAATCTTTTCCGGGTTCCGGTGACTGCACGGTCAGCTTCGCCTGCCCGTCCGCCGGGTGGCCATAGATCGCTATTCCTGCGCTGTCGGGCCCGCGATCTGTCATGGTGATCAGCATCTCTGTCAGCATTGCCCCCAGCTTTGGTTCAAGCGCGGGGTCTTTCAGGAAAAGTCCGACGATGCCGCACATGGTTCGACTCCCTTGCCTTCTTCTGCAGAAGGTTAGCATCGCGGCGCGTCCAACTCAACTGTAGAGAAACTTTTTTAACTGTCGGGCAATTGCGGCATGCCTGATTCGGCGATCTTCCGGCCTCGGCAGACCTGCCGGTCGCGGCAGCCCGCCGGGTTTGTTGCCCTTAAGATACATCTTTTCACAGGTCTTCCCGCCGCGAATCCAACTGCAAGGCAAAAAGTTTCACCCAAGGAAAAAATTGCTTTGTCGCAAGCGCCGCCTGCAGCAAGCTGACAAGGCCGGATTTCGCCTGACGCAGGATGACCCCTGTTCAGCGACCGCCGGTGCAGATGCTGCAGGGAAGCGGGCCAACCCGTGCGGCACAGACGAAAGACGGCCCGATGGTGGGGATTGTAGCGACTTCGACGGCGGACAGGTGCCCGGACGATGCCCGGCAAAGTACCCTGCCCCAACAGAACAAGGACCGGATAAACCTGAACATCCAGGACGCCGGCCGACACAAAAACTTATGCAGCGGAGGGACCGATGACAGCTGAAACGATGGTGATGGGGACGGACAAAAGCTCGGGCGAACTCGTCCGGGCCCTGAACTGGAAGGGGGCGTTCTGGGTCGCGGCCGGCGTGCCGCCGCTTGTGCTTTTCTCGATCGGCGGGATTGCGGGGGTCGCCGGCCAGGCGGCCTTTGTCGTCTGGATCATCTCGATGACCATGGGGTTCGTGCAATCCTTCACCTATGCCGAGCTTGCCGGCATGTTCGGGAACAAGGCGGGGGGGGCCTCAATCTACGGGGCCACGGCCTGGCTGCGCTATTCCAAACTGATTGCGCCGCTGTCGGTCTGGTGCAACTGGTTTGCATGGAGCCCGGTGCTGAGCCTGGGCTGCGTGATCGCCGCCGGTTACATCCTGAACGCGCTGTACCCGATTCCGGCCGCAGAGTCGCAGATGGTTCTGGACTGGGTTGCGGCCAATCTGGCAACGCTGACACCCGATGACCCGCGTGTCGTGGAATTCCTGGCGGCCAATGCCGGAACCACGGCGGATACCGCGATCGCAGCCCTTCTGGCCGGCGACGGTGTTGCCGCCCTGACCCCGGCGATCCGGACCTGGGAAGCGTTCAGCATCCCGGTTCCCGGGCTGGGAACGCTGCACTTCAACGCCATCTTCGTTGTCGGCGCGATCCTGATGCTGATCATCTTTGCGATCCAGCACCGGGGCATCGCCTCGACCGCGACCGCCCAGAAGTGGCTTGCGATCATCGTGCTGGTGCCGCTGCTTCTTGTCGGACTGGTGCCGATCTTCAACGGCAGCATCGAGTCTGCCAATGTCACCGGCATCCTGCCGCCGACCGCCGCCTATTCGGGCGTTGACGGGGCTTGGGACATCGGCGGCTGGACGCTGTTTCTGGGTGCCCTCTACATCGCGGCCTGGTCGACCTACGGCTTTGAAACGGCGGTCTGCTATACCCGCGAGCTGAAGAACCCGAAAACCGACACCTTCAAGGCGATCTTCTTTTCCGGTCTGCTGTGCTGCGTCTTCTTCTTTCTGATCCCCTTCACCTTTCAGGGTGTGCTGGGCAAGGAAGGCATGCTGGCCCCCGGGATCGTTGACGGTACCGGTATCGGCGAGGCGCTGGGCAACATGGCCGGCGGCGGGCCGGTTGTTACCCAGATCTTCGTGATCCTGATGATCCTGGGCCTGTTCATGGCGATCATGACGGCAATGGCAGGATCGTCGCGCACGCTTTACCAGGGGTCGCGCGACGGCTGGCTGCCAAAGTACCTGACCCATGTGAACAGGAACGGCGCGCCCACCGGCGCGATGTGGACCGACTTTGGCTTCAACCTGTTCCTGCTAGCCCTGGCATCGGATATCAGCGGATACTTCTATGTGCTGGCCATTTCCAACGTCGGCTACATCCTGTTCAACTTCCTGAACCTGAATGCCGGCTGGATCCATCGCATCGACTCGGCCCATATCGAGCGTCCGTGGAAGGCACCGACCGTTCTGATCGGGATCAACACGGCGCTTGCCTTCGTCAACGCCCTGTTCCTGGGTGCCGGGGCCAAGGTCTGGGGCTATTCCAGCGCGCTTTGGGTCGGGCTGATCTTTGCCGCGCTGATCATTCCCGTGTTCTACTACCGCCACTACATCCAAGATGGCGGACGCTTCCCGAAAGAAGCGATGGAAGACCTGGGGCTGAAGGATGACGGCTATCTGGGCGAGCGCAAGGCAGGGTTCCTGCCTTACCTGACGCTGCTTGCCGGGGCCGCAATCGTGCTTTGGGCCAACTGGTTCTTCGTTCTGCCGGGCTGAAACCGGCGCCACAAGCAGCAGAAAGGGCGGTTCTGCGGGGCCGCCCTTTTCATGGGCTTCTGCCCCGCATGGGAAAGAATGTTTTCTCTCAGGAAATAAGCTTGCACATGATCATTGCTTTTCAGTCGGGACGGTTTCAGACTGCGGGCAACGACGCGGCATGACACGGGGGGACGCATGACCAATTCCTGGAGATTCTCGGCATTGGCCGACCGGCACCGTGCCATGGGGTCAAACCTGGAAGACTGGAGCGGGATGGGCACGGCCTGGTCCTATGCCAAGGGCGACCCCCAGGCGGAATACCTGGCGATCCGCACCAAGGCCGGTCTGATGGATGTCTCGGGGCTGAAAAAGGTCCATATCACCGGCCCTGCCGCCAGCCATGTCATCGAACGCGCCACCACGCGGAACATGGAAAAACTGATGCCGGGGCGGTCGGTCTATGCCACGATGCTGAACGATGCGGGCAAGTTCATCGACGATTGCGTCATCTACCGCACCGGCCCCAATGCCTTCATGGTGGTCCACGGATCGGGCGGCGCGCATGAGCAACTGACCATGGCCGCCACCGGGCGTGACGTGTCGATCCGCTTTGACGACAACCTGCATGATCTGTCGCTGCAGGGGCCGCTGGCGGTGGATTATCTGGAAAGGCATGTCGAGGGTATCCGGGCCCTGAACTATTTCAGCCATATGCAGACATCGCTCTTCGGCTTTCCCGTGATGATCTCGCGCACAGGATATACGGGCGAGCGCGGCTATGAACTGTTCTGCCGGGGCCAGGATGCCCCCACGATCTGGGACCGCATCCTGGACGAGGGCAAGGGCTTGGGCATCATCCCCTGCCGCTTCACCACGCTCGACCTGCTGCGCACCGAAAGCTACCTGCTGTTCTTTCCGTTCGACAATTCGGAAATGTATCCCTTTGCCAACGAAGGCCCCGGCGACACCCTGTGGGAACTGGGCCTCGATTTCACCGTCTCGCCCGGCAAGACCGGCTTTCGCGGGGCCGAGGAACATTACCGGCTGAAGGGCAAGGAACGCTTCAAGATCTGGGGGCTGAAGCTGGAGGGCACCGTGCCCGCCGACAATGGCGCCCCGGTGCTGCGGGATGGCAAGCAGGTCGGTGTGGTCACCCAAGGCATGTATTCCACGATCAACACACATAACATCGCCATTGCCCGTCTGCCGGTGGACTGTGCCACCACGGGCACGCCGCTGGTGGTGTCCAGCGGCGGCAGGGACATTGCGGCCACAACGCATCCGATGCCCTTCTATGATCCGGAAAAGAAGCGGCGGACCGTGAAGGGGTAAGGGCCGGTGATGCCAGCCCTGACACGGGGGCCGGGCCTGACGGCCCGGACGCCTTCGGCGAGGGTATTTGGACCAAGAAGAAACCAGATGTGGAGCCAGGCAAAACCGGCATGACGAAGACCGATTTTCCCCCATCGATCCTGTCACGCCCGACCTATGGGGTGTTGTCCCCAAGGCCTGGCCCGGCGCATCTGCTGATCGCCGATGGCGCTGGCGCGGGGGCAGTGCTGGACCTTCTTGGCGCGGCCGATGCCGGGATGGCGGGCGGAAGCCACCTGATCTATCTGCCCGGACCCGACGGAACGGACCGGACGGCAGAGCTTGCCGCGCTGGCCCTTGCCCAATTCCACCGTGCACCCAGCTTTGCCGCCGCCCTGCCCCGGCTGCGCAAGGTCTTGGGCGATGCCCATATGGGCGTGCAGATATACCTTGCCGGCAGCGAAGGTCTGATTGGGCAGGCGCAGCGCGAGGTGATGGAGGCGGGCCTGCCGCATGACGCGGTGCAGACCGAACACCGCGGATCATGGGTGCGCCGCGTGCAATGCGTGCATTGCAAGGGGATCACCGAAAATGTGGCAACCGACCCCTTCCTGTGCAGCCATTGCGGCCTCGCGCTGTTTGTGCGCGACCATTATTCGCGCCGCATTGCCGCCTTTCAGGGCGTGAATATCGACGCGGAAGACCCGGGGTCGGTGCCGCCGCCTGTGGAGAAATTCCGATGAGCGGGGGCGCTGCGAAAATCCCCGTCCGCGTGGCCGAGGTGACGGAGGTCAACGCGCTGATCCGCCGCATCCGCTTCGTGCGGCGCGACGGCGGGCCGATGCCCGCCTTTTCCGGCGGGGCGCATACGGTCGTGGAAATGGACGATCACGGCACGCGGCGGCTGAACCCCTATTCGCTGATGGGCGATCCGGCGGATACGACAGGCTATTCGATCTCGGTCCGGCGCGACGATGCCGGGCGCGGCGGGTCGCTGTACCTGCACCGCCATGTGGTGCCGGGGATGGACATGGTGATCAGCCATCCGGTCAACCTGTTTGCGCTGGACCTGCGGGCGAAAAAGCACCTGATGATTGCGGGCGGCATCGGGATCACGCCGTTTCTGGCGCAGATCGCGCAGCTTGCGGCGCTTGGCGGGCGGTTCGAACTGCACTACGCCACGCGCAACCCGGCGCTCTGCGCCTATGGCGATGAGCTGACCGCACGGTATGGCGGGCGCGTCCATCTTTACCATGACGACGCGGGGCAGATGATCACCCTGCCGGCGCTGCTGGCGGGCCAGCCCCTGGGCACGCATCTTTATGTCTGCGGCCCCAAGGGCATGATCCGCTGGGTCCGCAGCACCGCTGACTCAGCGGGCTGGCCGCGCGCCGCCGTGCATCATGAGGAATTCCTGGCCCCGCCGCCCGGCAAGGCTTTTGACGTGACGCTGGCCGCATCGGGCAAGACGCTGACCGTGGGCACGCACCAGTCGCTGCTGGAAGCGATCGAGGCGGCGGGTGTCGATGCCCCCTACCTGTGCCGGGGCGGGGCCTGCGGACAATGCGAAACCGATGTGCTGGGCTGCGATGGCACCATCCGGCACAATGACCACTGGCTGACCGAGGCGCAGAAGGCATCGGGGCAAAAGATCATGCCTTGCGTGTCGCGCTTTGAAGGCCGCTCGCTGGTTCTGGACAGATAGGGGAACGGCATGGGACTGACGTTCAAGGACGAAACCTTCCGCGAGGATTTCACCTTCTTCAACTCGCCCGCCGCGATCCGGCGCTTTCCCTTCCCCTTCCCCGAAGACAGCTACATGTATTCGGTGAACATGGAACCGCATGTGCCCGGTCGCCCCGGATCGGTCTTTGAGAAGACCTTCGATGTGGACGAACACTATGTGGCGGAAATGCGCGAACGCGCCCGCGTGCTGGCCGAAGACCCGCTGCGCTGCCAGTCGCTGCCGCATATGACCCTGGCGGGATGGGACCTGCTGGAACTGATCATGGAGGCGAAGGCGCGCGAATATCCCGACTGGTTCAGCCTGCAGCGCGATGGCAACCGCTGGCATTGGATCAACCGCCCGCTGGAGATTGAGCAGACATTCACCTTCCTGGATGAAACCACCCTGCCCTGCGGCCCGATGGAATACATCACGCGCCAGACCCAAGGCGATTTCAGCCTGCAGGACCAGCGCAACGACAATCTGTGGATGGATGCCGGGATGGTCACCACCCAGGCGGACTGGAGCCTGGATTTCGACCTTGGCATGAATTTTTTCGAATGGCACGCCCCGGTGCCGCTGGCGCATGAAAAGCAGATCTTCACCCGCGCGCTGAAGTTTCTGATGAACGTCCAGCATGGCGCACCGGCGCGCCGGTTCAACTGGACGATGACCATCGATCCGCTGCTGGACACCAGCCCCGAGAATTACCCGAAATGGGGGCCAAGCCGCGCCACGCTGACGCCGGAAAACGTCGGCCGGCGGATGCATCTGCGGGTGGAATTGCAGACCTTCTTCCGCCTGCCCCGGTCCAACGCGCTGGCCTTTCCGATCCGCTGCTATCTGATCAGGTTCGAGGAACTGGCGACCCAGCCGAAATGGGCCCGCCGCCTGCACCGCGTGATCCGCGACCTTCCCGATGAACTGGCCGCCTACAAGGGCTTTCTGCGCAACAAGCCGATCATGGTGGATTATCTTGCGCAATTCGATGATGGCACGCCGACGTCGCCGGGGTGGTGGGCCGACTAGGGCCTGTTGACATTTGAGGATTCCCAAATCGGTATCGAAGTGATTCAAGGTTACCAAATGGGAGGTAGCCTTGATCCGCATGACATTGACCGACACACAGTGGGCGATCATCGCCCCGTACTGCCTTGGCCGGGACTGTGACCCCGGTCGCACTGGACCTGATCCGCGGCTTTTTGTGGAAGCGGTGCTCTGGATCGCCCGGACGGGCTGTCCATGGCGTGACCTGCCGGAGGAGTTCGGCAAGTGGAACACGGTCTTCAAGCGGTTCCGCAGATGG
>JADCEN010000075.1 GCA_020250175.1 Rhodobacter sp. | reverse complement strand
CCAGACCTGGCTCAACGATGTCGCAGCCCTGTTGAACAACCGCCCCAGGAAAACCCTCGGCTGGAGAACCCCCGCAGAAGCCATGGCCGAAGAAATCGCGGCCTTCAAATCAACCGTTGCACTTGAAGTTGGAATCTAAGTTCTCAGTTCCCATATCGAAAATCATTCCGCCGAGGGCCACATCGAGCGTATCAAGCCACCCTTCAATCGCGACAGTTGCGATGATTTCGTCCTTCTGCAGCTCCTTGGTCTTCGCGAGCGTTTTGGGAGACACCTGAGTGTCACGAGCGCGTTTGAGACCGTGCCAAAGTGCTTGCAAGACGCGCTGCTCGACATGGTTATCGGGAGAAGCTTTCGGTCCCGGTGCCTTTGGGGATACATTCGGGACGTCTGCACCTAAGGGAGGAGCGACGTTGGCAGATCCATTGAGCAGCGAGTTCAATCGCCCCCAACTTTGCTCCCCATGGATGCGGGCGATGACTTCAAGGGCTTGGCTGTGTCCGATCACGTGATCGGGTGCGAGAGCCGTCCTAAGGCGCTTCGCCTGCGCCTTTGCAATTTCGGGGTTGGCCGGAAGGGCCTTGGATTGATCAGTCATGGCAAGTCCTGTGCCTGAGGGTCATCGTAGTCGAGGGCTCGGTCCATTGCCGCCACGAAGACCCTTGGGAAAGGATGCCTTGTTGCGATCTTCAACTCGCATGTTCTTCATGGGGAGACCCCGGACCGGAACGGCCATGCGCGGCACCTTAGTGGTATGGGTGTCTTGGCCTCAGTGCGCAAGACCCAAGTCTGTTCATCTGTTGAAAAAAGCTCTCTGCAAATCGAAAACCGGAAGGACAACGGTACTTTCGTCTTTGTCCTGGTGTCCGCCCCACCTTCCGATCTGTCCCCACCTTGACGGCGAAGTGGGGACAGAAAAAATCCATCAATATCAATCGTGTCCCCACTGGCCCCACCTGGGCCACCGACTTCCTTTCCTTTCCCCTAGGAATGACGAGTCCACGCTAGTCCCTCCCTACTTCATGCATCGGAAAGAAAGAGGTGGGACCAGGTAGGGCCAGTGGGGACAGCATTGATTTTGAATGCATTTTTCTGGCCCCACTTTCGACGGAGGTAGGGCCAAGTGGGGCCAGCAATCCAAATCGCCCGCATTGCGCATTTTTCTTGATTGCGCCCGTCCGCCGTGATTCCATCAGCGTGACCAAAGCCGAAGGCCCACTGTCTGTGAGCCTTCAACATGAACCAGACGATCTCCACGCCGGACGTGCGCCTCCAACCGGCGCGCGTTTCCGCTTCATGTATCCTCGCCCTCGATCTGGGCACCACCACCGGCTGGGCCCTGCGTTGCCATGACGGCCTGATCACCAGCGGCACCGCCAGCTTCCGTCCCGGCCGCTTCGACGGCGGCGGCATGCGATACCTCCGCTTCACGAACTGGCTGGGCGAAATCGACCGCCTCTCGGGCCCGATCTCAGCCATCTGGTTTGAAGAGGTGCGGCGGCACGCGGGCACCGATGCGGCCCACATCTATGGCGGGTTGATGGCGACACTGACGGCTTGGGCTGAACTGCGAGGCGTGCCGTATCAGGGCGTGCCAGTCGGCACCATCAAGCGCCATGCCACTGGCAAGGGGAATGCCGACAAGGACGCGATGATTGCCGCTGCCCGGGCCCGTGGCTTCAGCCCCGCCGACGACAACGAGGCCGACGCCATCGCCATCCTGCACTGGGCGATCGAGACGAACGGGGGTGTAGCATGAGGTGGCATCCAAAGGGCTACGGCGGCCAACGACGGGATCCCGAGCAGGTCAAGCGAGATGGGTGGCAGGAACAGGGTCTGCTGGCGATTTCTGCCGACGATCCGCGCCTCACCTGGCCCGAGCGCGAACTGGTGCGTCAGCTGGGGGAAAAGTTCTATGGGCCGCGCATGGCCGAACGTGAGGTCGCAAATGGCTGAGTGGACGCCTGCCATGGTCGAGGACCGGCTCGAACGTGCCGCAGACGTGTTCCGGTCGCTCCCCGAGGTGAAGCCGCAGGGATATTTCAACGCTTGGCCCGAGTATTTCCACAGCTTCGCCGATCAGGTCGGCCAGGAACCACGGATGCGACGGCCGAAGCCCGGCCCACGCGACATCACCCAAGCCGACGATGCGCTCTTGTGGCTGCGCTGGCTCGATCCAGCTGACGCACGCCTGCTCTGGCTGCGGGCGAACCTAAAGCCCTGGAAGCCGATCTGCTGGGAGCTGGGCATTAGCCGTGCCACCGCGAACAGGCGCTGGCAGTACGGCATCGCAGTCATCATCTGGCGACTGGATGGGAGGCGGGTGCCGTCGAAGAGGTCAATGGCGCATGTGGTTGATCGTGCTCTAAACCGATAGGTTCGGTCGCCGTTGCTCCAGCCTTAGTAGTCGAAGATGTCGTCAAGATCGGAGTAGAAGCCGTAATTTGGTGCTTCAACATTCTCGAGGCCGAACGTGTAAAAGTGTTTTCTCGCGGCGCGCCAGCCGCGAACCAGGCTGGGTATTCTCGCCTCCGGCTTCGGATCACCCCTCCATGCTACTGGATCCAACCATTCTCCCGTTGCGAGTTGTCGATTTGAAGGCTTGGGGCAGTTCACCCCGTACTTCGATGAAAGGATGTCATTTCGCTTTCTGGTGGCACGACGAACCATGCTCAAGATCCAGCCATCTATCTGCTTCAAAGGAGCAGGGTCGTCGAGCAAGCAATAGAAACCCATCAAGCCCTTCATTTTTGGAAGGCGCTTCCCTTGGTGGATAAAGGCATCGATCTCTGCTTCCGAGAGCCCGCCGTAGAGCGAGCGTCGCAATTCATAGATCAATCCAAGCAGATCCCAGTCATAAACGGGAGCACTGGTGCTGCATCTACTCTTGTCGAAACCTGCGCTCAGATAATGGATGAGATAGATGTTCGACAGTCGCGAAACGCGGGCCTTCAGCCGGTTGATGGTCTTTTCCGGAACAGTCAGTCCACCCGGCGCGAACCGATAGCCAAGGTAATCGAAGTGAGGGAGTGTCCTGACTTCCTGCGATTTCCCGGAGATCACAGCAATACCGGGCGACTTGTCGGAGTTCACCTTGAGGCCACTGATCCTGCAGTGATCGAAGAAACACTTCTCGATCAACTGCGCCTGGGCATAGTCGGAACAAAGGGCGACGACGTCATCTGCAAACCGAACAAACCGCCCGGCCGCTGCAGTCAATTCAACGTCGAGGTCGTGGTTGGCAAGATTCGCCAAGAGCAGTGACACGGATGATCCCTGCGGCGTGCCCTTGTACCGGCGCTGAAAATTCCCCGTTCCATACTTGTCGTGCTCCGCAAACTGGTGGTGCATGAAACGATCAAAAATGTGCCGCTCATGTGGCGTAAGGCTGACTTGCCCCGAGTCAGCAATTTTGCCCTTGAGGTAGCCTGCGGGTATATTGTCGAAGTACTTCTCGAAATCGATCTGGACAGCAAAAAGCTTTCCGCCGTGGTCGAACTCTCGGAGGGCGAGAATCGCGTCGAAAACGTTCTTGTCTGGATGATACGCGAAGGATGCAGGAGAGAGACGCTTCAAGTTTCTGCCACGAGCCCGACGGAGTACCACGTTGGCCAACGCGGCGTCGGGGATCGCGAAAGCCATCACCTCGCGCTTGGTGCCGTCGGGTTTGGGTATCTTGTAGCAGACTGCTGGAATGGGCTCGTAGCAGTTGTTTAGGACTTTATGCCAAACGGTTTTGGCAAGGAAGTTCGCATTTCTGGAACAGTATTTCGGGTCAAAGTGCTTTAAAATCGGAGTCTTCGGCTTCTTCGAAGAGGGACCTGGTGGAAGCCCTGTACGCTTTGTGAAGCGCTGCTGATACTGCTCTTCGAGCTTCTTCGACTTCTCTTCCTTTTCAAACGCTCGCTTCGCAAGTCTCTTGATTTCAGCTTTAATCGCGTTCTGCATCAAAGTTCTCGGCTAGGTCGGCGGCGAGGGCGGAGAGTCAGGGAGTCCGACAAGAAGATCGATCCCATCGTCGCACTTATCTCTGCTGTCTCGGACAGGAGATTTGCACGCCATCGGCAACATGGTCGCCCGGTATTTTGCCCTCGCCGCCTCGGCTACTACGCCAGTACGTAAAGGATTAACTGTGTATCGAAGCAGCGTCAACGTTGAGAGCGAGTGGCGGAAGGCTTTTTTGCGACGTCAAGATTGTGCGGCTATGTGACACAATTTGGGGCGAGACATCGCAAGGCGAGACGGATCGCCTTTCTGAAGCTATCCATGCCGATATACTCGGGGTCGTGCGCTCGGGCAAAGCGGGGCTGATCCCGAGGTGGATACCCCCGCTGGCTTCCAGAGTCCGGTCGGGGTTCAGCCCCGGCGAGTTTCCGGTTCCTTCCGGGCCATATTCATATGCTGGCGGGCGAAGCGCGGCACATCGCTAGCGACAGGGCCGGATTTTTGGGAAGCCACCCGGAAGCCACCGCCGCCTGAACCCGCCTGAAACACTGCAAATTCAAACCCTTGAAGCTGGACACCCCTGGTGGCTGCTGGACTCCACGTGGAGTCCAGTCTGGACCCCGGAGTCCGGAAGCCAAGGGTATCCACTTTGATCCGAGGAATGACCCGCTGATGACGCTGAGCTTTGCCCCGGATCGGATCGAGATGTGGCCGCTGGCGAAGCTCCAGCCCTACGCACGTAACGCCAAGGCGCATGGCGCGGACCAGGTGGCGAAGATCGCCGCCAGCATGGCCGAGTTCGGCTGGACCGTGCCGTGCCTCGTGGCCGAGGACGGCGAGTTGATCGCGGGCCATGGCCGGGTTCTCGCCGCCACCCAACTAGGGCTGACCGAAGCGCCGGTTATCGTGCTTGGGCACCTGACCGAAACCCAACGCCGGGCCTATCGGATCGCCGACAACAAGCTGACCGAGCTTGGCACCTGGGACGAGGCGTTGCTCTCGGCCGAACTGAACACGCTTCTGGCCGAGGATTTCGACCTGTCACTGGTCGGCTTTTCGGACGGCGAGTTGGACAAGTTGCTGGCCTTTGTTCCGGAAGGGGACGAGCAAGAAGGTGGCGCCGGGGGCTCAGTGCCGCCGGTGACCATCCCCGAACCCCCGCGCAATCCGGCCTCGCGGACCGGCGATCTCTGGATCCTCGGCGACCACCGGCTGCTGTGCGGCGACAGCACCAGCGCGGCCGATGTGCGCCGCCTGATGAATGGCGAGCGGGCGATCCTGTTCGCGACCGACCCGCCGTATCTTGTGGACTATGACGGCTCGAACCATCCGACCCGCAACAAGGACTGGTCGGCGTCCTATGGCACGACTTGGGACGACAGTTCGCAGGGGGCGGAACTCTACGACGGCTTTATCGCCGCCGCCGTGGCGGAGGCCATCGGCGAAGATGCCGCCTGGTACTGCTGGCACGCGTCGCGCCGCCAGGCGATGATCGAAGCCTGCTGGGAAAAGGCTGGGGCCTTCGTGCATCAGCAGATCATTTGGGTGAAGGACCGCGGGGTTCTGACCCGGTCGCACTACCTGTGGAAGCACGAGCCCTGCTTCATGGGTTGGCGCCGCCCGAACCGTCCGCCCAAGGTGGCCGAGGAAACCCTGCCATCGACATGGGCGTTGCCCAGCTTTGCAAAAGACGAGCGACCCGACCACCCGACGCCGAAACCGCTCGATGCCTTCGGTATCCCGATGCGCCAGCATGTGGCGCGGGGTGGACTCTGCTACGAGCCGTTCTGCGGATCCGGGTCGCAAATCATGGCGGGCGAGGCCAATGGCCGCCGCGTCTTTGCGATGGAGATCAGCCCGGCCTACATCGATGTGGCCGTCGAACGCTGGCAAGCCGACACCGGCCGGGAGGCAATCCTCGACGGCGATGGACGGAACTTCGCGGGCGTGAAGGCCGAGCGGCTGGCCGAAACCCCGACCGAACCTGAAACCCTACCCGAACCCTCCGCGTGACATGAATGACCTGGCTTTACCTTCCACCGGACGCGCTTCCGGGGCGGCAGACGCATGTCTCTTCGGTCTGTCCCTCTGCTCTGGCGCAGGCGGTCTCGACCTCGGGCTCGCCATCGCCATCCCCGGATATCGTGCTGTGGGCCATGTCGAACGGGAAACCTTCGCCGCAGCCACTCTCGTGGCGCGGATGGAGGACGCGTCCCTGGATCAGGCTGTTGTCTGGGACGACGTTGGAACCTTCGACGGCCGCCAGTGGCGCGGCGCGGTGGACATCATCACTGCGGGCTATCCGTGCCAACCATTCAGCGTGGCGGGCCGACGGCTCGGCACCGAGGATCCACGCCATCTCTGGCCGCATGTCGCCCGCATCATCGGTGAGGTCGGGCCGCCCTTCGTCTTCCTCGAGAATGTCGCCCATCATCTCCGCCTCGGTTTCTCCGAAGTCGCCGCAGGACTGGTCGGCATGGGCTACCGCCTTGCGGCAGGCCTCTTCACAGCGGCGGAAATCGGTGCGCCCCACAAGCGCGAAAGGCTGTTCATCCTCGCCATCCGCGAGGGAGACGAACTGGCCGACCCCGCGCGCCTGCTCTGGCACCCGGTCGAGTGGCGGGAACCGGACGGAACTGCTGCGTCTCTGGCCCACGCCGAGGGCGAGTGCCAACGAGAACCGGCAGACCAAACCCACGCCGTCGCAGGAAGCGGGGCAGCACGGGTTGAACCTAGCGACGACGGCAGCACTTTGGCCGACGCCGCAGATCGACAGCTTCCGCAGCCGGGGTGGCGAGCGGAAGGACGAGAAGGGTCTGGACCGGATGGCGCGCGATTGGCCGACGCCGATGGCGAACGACGGATGCAAGCCGAGCGCGGGCAACCGTCGGTCGGCCGATCTGACCCATGCAGCGGGCATGTGGATGACGCCGACGGCGCGGGATCACAAGGACGGGGCGACGACACTGGCGAACACGCCGGTGAACGGCCTGCTTGGCCGCCAGGTCCTGGCGACGCAGATGGCTGGGAGCGATACCTCCGATGTGCGCCGGACCTTGAACCCGCTGTTCGTCGAGGCGCTGATGGGCTGGCCCACCGGGTGGACCGGCTTCGCCTCTGTGGCAACGGCGTGGTCCCCCTGGTTGCAGCGCATGCGCTGCGAACTCTCGCGGCTGAACTGCTGGCCGATGGATGAGGCGGTGGCATGAAGCAGTCCCGCCTCATGTCGCTGGTCGAGTCCGTCGCCAACGTGATCGTCGGCTACGGTGTCGCAGTCGTGACGCAGATCCTGATCTTCCCGATCTTTGGACTGCACACGACGCTGGCGCAGAACCTGAAGCTGGGCGCGGTGTTCACCGTCGTCTCGATTGGCCGCAGCTACGCATTGCGGCGGTTCTTCGAGGCGATCCGAATGCGGTGAGCGAAGCCAAGGACCATGTCGAGCCCCGTAAGAATCTTGCGATCAGATGGCATAGTTGCCGAAGTGCTTCCCGAACTTATCAACTCCGGACTTTCCCAGCAGTGTCAGCTTGTTGTGGAGTTTGTGGCCGGGAGACGCGTTTCGGGCCTCGCGCGCCCAAACCTTTGCATCAACCTCCCAAACATCGAAGTTGCTTCCATCCGGGGTGAATGCGCAAAGGACGACATCGACACGTTCAAGAAGTGTATTGAGGCATCCCCATTGGGTGTTTCGCCCCTTTGCCGTCCGAAGCGTCGCGCGACGGCCGTCCGGTAGTTTGAGCTCGGTTGCCACTGGGCTGACGAGTTCGCCGATTTGGCTCGCAAGTGCCCGACCAGCCGAGATTCCAAACTCGTAGCCCTCGCGACCCGAGACCTCATCCTGCCCGCCTCCCGGTCCGGATGGTTTGGTCATTGCGATCTTAACAGACTTGGGGAGAAAATCTTCCAACGCGCGGACGGCCACAAAAGCTGCAGAGAGGCTGGGGTTTTCAGTCAAAAACTTGCCGAGTCGAGATGCCAGATCGTGATCAAGCCGAACGGTAATTGAGTCGACCATGCGCGCCACCTTTCAAGAGGGTTGATGCATGCATCTTGCCGAACGGCAATACGATTCGTCAAGAGGTATGCATCATACCTCTTGAAGATCTTTGCTTCACAATTTCGCAGGCGATCAGGCTAAGCGGTAGACCCGACCGCGCCCCTCGACCTTCTCCGAGGTAACCTCGAGTCCGAGTTTCTTCTTCAGCGCCCCGGCCATCGCGCCGCGCACCGTATGCGACTGCCAGCCCGTCGCCGCCATGATCTCCTCGATGGTCGCACCGTCCGGTGCGCGCAGCATGGAGATCAGCGTGGCCTGTTTGGTGCCCTCGCGCAGCGTGCGCGCCTTAGGCGCGGCGTCGGGTTCGGCGGGGGTCTCGGGCGCGGGCCCTTCCGTCGGCGCGTCCGTCGTGCCCACGGGCGCGGTGTGCGGCTCTTCGGGCTCGATGCCGATGGCGACGAGGCCTGCGTCGGTGGCGACCAGCGTGGTGCCGTGGCCGTCCCCGGTTTCGCGCCACAAGGGTTCGCCCTTGCGCAGGTCGGCATCGACCTCCTGCAGGAGGCCCTTCGCGATCATCGCGCCGACCACTTTGGCGGCGGCCCCGCCGCGCAGGCTTTCGGGCAGCGGCAGGGCGATGCGCTCGGGCCGCTGGGCGGCGGCGCTTAGGATCAGGGCTTGGGTGTCGGACAGTTGTGTCATCTTCGTCTCCGTATCGGGGCACGCGGGATGCGGGCCCTTCTACGAGGCCAAGCCCCGCAGGGCGGGGCTGGCGCGATGGCTGGCTGGGTTAATCGGCGTGTTCGCCTTCCTTGAAGGCGCTGTCGGTGATCTCGCGCAGCTTGGCGCGGTAGTGGTTCAGAGTGCCGACGTGCCCCCAGTGGATCTCGTCAGGGCTGGTCTCGAAGTGGTCGGCGCTGAGGGCGGCGAGGCGTGCCAGCATCGTGTCGATCTCGAACTTGGCGGCGAGGAAGGCATCGAGGGCTTTCGTGTTGTCGGTCGCGCGGCGGGTCATCTTGGTGGCTCCGTGGTGAGTTGCATCGTTCTTGTGGAGACACGTTCGCTCTGTCCGGGACGCTTATCAACTCGATAAGCATATGTTTTTGAATGATAATCGGAGCGGCCAATGCAGGGCATGAGCGAGCGCCAATACGCCGCGCATGTCGGCCTGTCGCGGGGCGCGATCCAGAAGGCGAAGACCGCCGAGCGGCTTGTGCTGTTCGCGGATGGCAGTATCGATGCCAAGGCCAGTGATGTGCGTCGGGCGGAAACGACCGACCCGTCGAAGGTGAGGAGCGACCGTGGCGCCAGTGGCGCCGCGAAAGCGCCCCGAACGAAGCCACCTGAACTGAAGTTGAAGCCGGTGCCCGAGGCGGCCGTTGCTGCTGTCGGCGATACGCTCCGCGAGCAGGGTCTGGCGGTGCCTGCGGTCGGTGGCGGCACGACGTACCTTCAAGCGAAGACCGCCAACGAGGTGCTGAAGGCGCAGGAGCGGCGGATCAGGCTGCAAAAGCTGAAGGGGGAGTTGATCGAGCGGGCACGCGCGCTGTCGCTGGTGTTCCGGTTGGCGCGGGAGGTGCGGGACGCTTGGGTGAACTGGCCTGCGCGGTCGTCGGCGCTGATGGCGGCGGAACTGGGCGTGGAACCGGCCGCGATGCAGAAGGCCTTGGAAAAACATGTCCGTGCCCACCTCGACGAACTTGCCGAGGTCCAGCCTGACTTCAGGTGAAACTGGCGACGACCTGACGGATTTCGACGGCGCGGTGGAGATCCTGCGCACTTGGGGCGCTGGACTGACGCCCGATCCCGATCTGACCGTTTCGCAATGGGCGGATCGGCACCGGATGCTGTCGGGTCGCGCCTCGGCAGAACCGGGGCGCTATCGCACCGCGCGCACGCCCTACATGCGCGAGATCATGGATCGGCTGTCGCCCGGCGATGTGATGCAGCGCATCGTCTTCATGAAGGCGGCACAGGTCGGCGCGACCGAGGCTGGCAACAACTGGATCGGCTTTGCCATTCACCAGGCGCCGGGGCCGATGCTCGCGGTCCAGCCGACCGTGGAACTGGCCAAACGCAACTCGCGCCAGCGGATTGACCCGCTGATCGACGAAAGCCCGGACCTGCGGGACCGGGTCAAACCGGCGCGTTCGCGCGATGCTGGCAACACCATGCTGTCCAAGGAATTCGCGGGCGGCATCCTGATCATGACCGGGGCGAACTCGGCGGTCGGGCTGCGCTCGACCCCGGCGCGCTACATCTTTCTGGACGAGGTCGACGCCTATCCGGCCTCGGCCGACGAGGAAGGCGATCCGGTGACGCTGGCCGAGGCGCGGTCGCTGACCTTTGCCCATCGGCGCAAGGTCTTCCTGGTCTCAACCCCCACCATCCGGGGGCTGAGCCGGATCGAACGGGAATACGAGGCGTCCGACCAGCGTCGGTTCTTCGTGCCATGCCCGCATTGCGGGGCGATGCAGTGGCTGAAATTCGACCGGCTGCGCTGGCAAAAGGGCAAGCCGGAAACCGCAGAATATCATTGCGAGGGTTGTGACCAGCCCATCGGCGAGCATCACAAGACGGCGATGCTGGAGGCTGGCGAATGGCGCGCGACTGCCGTTGCCGCCGATCCGACCACGGTCGGGTATCACCTCTCGGCGCTCTACTCGCCGATTGGCTGGTTGAGTTGGGAACGGATCGTGCGGTCATGGGAAGCGGCCCAAGGGTCGGACGAGGCGATCAAGGCCTTCCGCAACACGATCCTCGGCGAAACATGGGTCGAAACCGGCGAAGCTCCCGACTGGCAGCGGCTCTATGACCGTCGCGAGCGCTGGAAATCCGGCACGGTCCCTGCGGGTGGGCTGTTCCTGACTGCCGGGGCCGATGTGCAGAAGGACCGGATCGAAGTCGACGTTTGGGCTTGGGGTCGCGGGCTCGAAAGCTGGCTGGTCGATCATATCGTGATCGAGGGCGGGCCGGATCGGCATGATGCGTGGTCGGAACTGACGGCGCTGCTGGACAGGTCCTGGGCTCACGAACGCGGGGCGCATCTGCGGATCGCGCGGCTTGCCATCGACACCGGCTACGAGGCCCCGGCGGTCTATTCCTGGTCGCGGGCGCAGGGGTTTGGGCAGGTATCGCCGGTCAAGGGTGTCGAGGGGTTCAATCGCTCCAGCCCGGTCTCGGGGCCGACCTTTGTCGACGCGACCGAGGGCGGCAAACGTCTGCGGCGCGGCGCGCGGCTCTGGACCGTGGCGGTGTCGACCTTCAAGGCCGAGACTTATCGCTTCCTGCGGCTGGCGCGGCCGACCGAGGAGGACATGGCCGACGGGGCCGCGTTCCCGCCCGGCTCGGTGCATCTGCCGCATTGGGTCGAGAACGAATGGCTGAAGCAGTTCGTGGCCGAACAGCTGGTGACGGTGCGCACCAAGCGCGGCTTTGCCCGGCTGGAATGGCAGAAGCTGCGCGAACGCAACGAGGCGCTGGATTGCCGGGTCTATGCCCGCGCCGCCGCCTGGATCGCGGGCGCGGATCGCTGGACCGACGAGAAATGGCGCGATCTCGAAGATCAACTCGGGGCGGCGCCAACGGAAATCGATGGTGCGGGGCGGGTCAACCGGCCGCAAGCCGCACCCCAGGGAAAACGACAGTCGGATTGGCTTGGCCGACGCGGAGGATGGTTCTGACATGGCAGATTGGACGGAAACCGAACTCGCAGCCCTGCGCCGGGCCTATGCCAGCGGTACGACGCGGGTCAGCTATGACGGCAAGTCGGTGGATTACGGCTCGGCAGAGGATCTTCTGGGCCGCATTCGGACCATCGAACGGGCCATCGCCGGAACGACCCGGCCGCTGCCCGTTGCCGGGCTGGCGGGCTTCTCACGCGGGGATCGCTGATGCCCGCCAACTGGATGGACCACGCCATCGCCTCGGTCGCCCCGCGCATGGCGGCCCGGCGCGTGCTGGCACGGCAGGCCTTCGAGACCCTGACACGCGGCTATGACGGCGCGTCCAAGGGACGGCGGACGGACGGGTGGCGGGCACCGGGGTCCTCGGCGGACACCGAGATCGGTGTCGCCGGGGCGCTCTTGCGCGACCGGATGCGCGATCTCGTCCGCAATAACCCGCATGCGGCCAAGGCGGTGGCGGTGCTGGTCAATAACATCGTGGGTAGCGGCATCATGCCCCGGGCCGCGAGCGGCGATGACAAGCTGGACCGCAAGGTCGATGCGCTGTTCACCCGCTGGACGGCAGATTGCGATGCCGATGGCCAGCTGGATTTCTACGGGCTTCAGACGCTGATCTGCCGGGAAATGGTTGAGGCGGGCGAGGCGCTGGTGCGCCGCCGTCTGCGGCGGGCAAGCGATGGTCTGGCAGTGCCGCTGCAATTGCAGGTGCTGGAGGCGGACTTCCTCGACGCCACCAAGTCCAGCAACGTTGGCGCGGGTCGTATCGTCCAGGGCATCGAATTCGACCCGGTCGGAAAACGCCGGGCCTACTGGCTGCACCCGGAACACCCCGGCGATGCGCATGGAGCCTTGCGCGGCGGTCTGGACAGCCGCCCGGTCCCTTCGACCGAGATTGCCCATGTCTATGAAAAGCAGCGCACGCAGGCGCGCGGGGTTCCGTGGGGCGCGCCGGTGATCCGGTCCTTGCGCGATCTCGACGATTACGAGGTAGCGGAACTGGTCCGCAAGAAGACCGAAGCCTGCGTCACCGCCATCGTCTTTGGCGATGACGAATCCCAGCAGGGCATCGCGCCCACCGTGGTCGATGCCGACGGCAACCGGGTTGAGCAGTTCGAGCCGGGGCTGATTGCCTACGCGCGCGGCGGCAAGGACATCCGTTTCAACCAGCCTTCGGCCACCGGCGGCTATGGCGAATACAAGCGGGCCAGCCTGCACACGATCTCGGCCGGGTTCCGGGTGCCCTATGAATTGCTGACCGGCGATCTCAGCCAGGTCAACTATTCCTCGATCCGGGCGGGGCTGGTCGAGTTCCGCCGCCAGATCGACGCCGTGCAGTGGCAGCTGTTCATTCCGATGTTCTGTGCCCCGGTGTGGCGCTGGTTCACCGAGGCCGCCTGGGCAGCGGGCCAGATCCCGACGCCGGACGTGCCGGTCGAATGGTCGCCGCCGAAGTTCGAAGCGGTCGATCCGCAGAAGGACGCAATGGCCAACCTGCTGTCGATCCGCTCGGGCACCATGACACTGGCCGAGGTGATCGCCCGGCAGGGTCGAAACCCGGATGCCGTGCTGGCGGAAATCGCCGCGACCAATGCCAAGCTGGATGCCCTCGGCCTCGTCCTCGACAGCGATCCGCGCCGCGTCACGAAAACCGGCAGCGCGCAAACGAGTGACCTGGCCAGTGACCCCGCCAGCGATCCGGTCGCCGACCCCGAAAATGACCCGGCGGAACCCGGCACCGCCCAACAGGACTGACCCCATGGACACGATGATCGAACTGCCGGCCATGCGCCGGACGGCGGAGCTTGCGCCGAACACGGCTGATGCGACCGCCCGCACCGTCGAGGTGGTCTGGTCGGCCGGGGCCCGCGTCCGCCGCGCCAGCTTCTTCGGTGAGCCTTATGACGAGGAACTCAGCCTCGATCCCACCCATGTGCGGCTGGAACGGCTGAACGCGGGTGCGCCGTTCCTGAAGGTGCATGAGTTGGGCGCGCTTGATGCCGTCATCGGCTCCGTCGTCCCCGGTTCCGCCCGCCTTGAAAACGGCAGGGGCATCGCGCTGGTCCGCATCTCCGAACGCGACGATGTCGAGCCGATCTGGCGCGACATTCAGGCCGGGCACATTCGGGCGGTTTCCATCGGCTACCAGGTCCACCGCTTTGAGGTCTCCAAGCCCGATGGCGGCCGCGAGTTGTGGCGCGCGGTCGATTGGACGCCCTTCGAGGTCTCCGCCGTGCCGGTCGGGGCCGACCCCGCCGCCGGTTTCCGCGCCCAGCAACCTCTTCACGACTGCGTCCTTCATCGCCGGGACGCTTCCAACACCCGACAAGGAGCATCCCCGATGACCAACCCGACCCCGACCCCGGCCGCAGCGGCCGCCGAACCCCATGCGACCGAGGAAACCCAGATGACCGACCCCACCAATCCCGCTTCCGAACCGCAGGCCCGCGCCGTCGAGACGCGCGCGCTGCCGCAGGCCACCCCGGCGACCCCGCCCGACACCGAAGCCATCGCCACCCGGGCCCGCGAGGGTGAACGCGACCGCGTCTCCACCATCTACGATCTGGCAGGTCGCCTGAACCTCGAGCGCGGCTTTGCCGAGGATCTGGTGAAATGCGGTGTCACCGTCGATGAATCCCGCCGCTTGATCCTCGACCAGGTTGCCGCCAGGTCGGACGAGACCCGGACCTTCCCACATGTGTCGATCCCGCTCGGCGGCCGGGATGAACGCGTGACCCGACGCGACGCCGTGGCCAATGCGCTGTTGCACCGCTACAGCCCGACGCTGTTCCAACTGGACGACTCTGCCCGCCAATTCCGCGGCATGTCGCTCCTCGAACTGGCGCGCGAAAGCCTGACCAATGCCGGGGTGAACACGCGGGGTCTGTCGCGCGACGAGGTGGCGACGCGCTCGCTGCATTCGACCTCCGACTTCCCCGAAATCCTGTCGGCCGTCACCAACAAGACCCTGCGGCAGGCCTACGAGACCTATCCCCGCACCTTCATGCTGTTCTGCCGCCAGGTGCTGGCCACCGACTTCAAGTCCATGCACCGTGTCCAGCTGGGCGAGGCCCCCCAGCTTCTGGAGGTTGGCGAAAGCGGCGAGTTCAAGCGCGGCACGCTCGGCGAGAGCAAGGAAAGCTACAAGGTCAAGACCTATGGCCGCGTGGTCGCGATTACCCGTCAGACGCTGATCAACGACGATCTGGATGCCTTCACCCGGATCCCGGCGATGTATGGCAACTCCATCGCGCAGCTGGAAAGCGATGTGGTCTGGGGCATCATCACCGCCAACCCGGCGATGGCCGACGGCAACGCGCTGTTCCATACCACCCACAAGAACCTGGCCGCGACCGGCACCGCGCTGGCGGTCGACGCGGTGGGGGCGGCCCGGGCGGCCATGGCGCTGCAGACCGGCTTCGACAAGAAGACCGTCCTGAACATCCGCCCCGCCTTCCTGATCGTGCCCGCCGCGCTGGAACTCAGGGCCGAGCAGCTTGTGGCCCAGAACCTTGTTCCCGCCACGCCCGCCACCGTGGTACCGCAGTCGATCCGCTCGCTGAGCCCGATCAGCGAACCGCGCCTCGATGCCGCGAGCCCGACCGCCTGGTATCTCGCGGCCAGCCCGAACCAGATCGACACCATCGAATATGCCTATCTGGAGGGCCAGCAGGGTGCCTACGTCGAGACCCGCAACGGCTTCGATGTCGACGGCGTCGAGATCAAGTGCCGCCTCGACTTCGGCGCCAAGGCCATCGACTGGCGCGGTCTTTACCGAAATCCCGGCGCTTAAGCCGCGACAATCCCATCACCTGAACCCTGACAGGCGGCCCTCGCGCCGCCTGTCTCCATGTTCGCGAAAGGACATCCGCGATGAAGAACTACGTCCAGCCCGGCAATACCATCACCCTGATCGCGCCCTATGCCGTAGCATCAGGCGATGGCCTCCTCGTCGGTGCCATCTTCGGCGTCGCTTCTGGCACCGCCGCCCTTGGCGAAGCGGTCGAGACCGCAGTCGAGGGCGTCTACGATCTGAAGAAGGTCGCCTCGCAGGCATGGGCTGCTGGCGACAAGATCTACTGGGACAACACGGCGAAGAACACGACCAAGACCCTGACCTCGAACACCCTGATCGGCGTGGCAACCGAGGCTGTCGCAGGCGGGGCCACCGACCTGATCGGCCGGGTGCGTCTGAACGGCGCGTTTTGATGTCTGCCTTCACCGCCGCCGTCGGCGCGCTTTTCGCCGATCCGAACATGGGGCGCGACGCGGTCTACATCGCCGATGGCGGCGCGCCCGTTCTGGTGCGCGTCGTCGCCCGGCGAGCTGATGCGGTCACCGACTTCGGCGATGCGCGGCTCTGGTCAGAAACCACCCGCATCGACCTGCGTGTGGCCGAGGTACCCAACCCGCGCCCAGGTGACTGCATCGAGATCGACGGTGACGCCTTCCTCATTCAGGGGGAGCCCGTCCGTGATCACGAGCGGCTGGTCTGGACCGTCGATTTGAGGCCAGCGTGAAACTGAAACTCGCCATCGATCCGGACATCGTCGCCCTGATGGCCGCCGAGGTCGCAGCGGGAGAACGCGCTGTCACCGCCGCCATGCGCGAGGCTGGCACCGGCTTGAAATCCGCCTGGCGCACCCAGATCACCGGCGCGGGGTTGGGCACGCGCCTCGCCAACTCGATCCGCTCGGCCAGTTTCCCGAAATCCGGCGAAAGCCTGAACGCGGCCGCGCTGGTCTGGTCAAACGCCCCGGTGATCATCGGCGCGCATGACACCGGCCCGCTGATCCGCTCGAAGAACGGCTTCTGGCTGGCGATCCCCACACCAGCGGCGGGCAAATCCACGCGCGGCGGTCGGATCACCCCCGGCGAATGGGAACGCCGCACAGGTTTGCGCCTGCGGTTCATCTACCGCCGCCGGGGTCCAAGCCTGCTGGTGGCCGAAGGGCGGCTTAACACCAAAGGCCGCGCCGTGGCTTCCCGGTCGAAAACGGGCCGGGGCGTCGTCACAGCGCCGATCTTCCTGCTGGTGCCGCAGGTCAAGCTGCCGAAGCGGCTGGATCTGGCGCGAGATGCCGAGCGGGCGGCGGACCGTTTGCCCGGGTTGATTGTTGCGAACTGGGTGGAGGGGCGCGGTGGTTGATGCGATCTTGGCAACCTGCCGCCCCGGTGGAGCGACAGGCCTCGGTCGAAGACCCGATCACTCGACCCGGATCATGGGCTGCTGAAGTCCGACCTGCGGACGGTTCTCGGGCGCATAGAAGCCGGTGCCATCCACGTGCTTGGCCCCCATGAAAAGCATGTTCGGCGTATCTTCGCGCACATAGAGGAAGTCGTGATCGATGACAAAGGCGCTGCCCTCGACGAGCTTCAGCAGCGCGCAGGGCTGACCGAGGACGTCGCGCGTCTCGCCGACCACGAACGGACCTGCGCCGCAGGCGCCTTCGGGCAGCTGGTTCAATTGCGCGGCCATCGGCTCGGCCAGAATCGTCAGTTGCAGCTTGCGGTTCAGAACATAGTCCTGCGACCAGGCTCCCGGCGCGGCCGGATTGGCGTCATGCCAGACGACCTCACCGGCAAAGTCATAGGACGCCGCGGGTACCTGACAGGCAGGGTCGGCATAGACGGTGATGTTCGCCACGAAGCCGCCGTCGGCATCGTAGGTGAAATCGCGGGTCAAATAGCTGGGGGTCGGGGCAAGCGTGAGATCGGCCGCGTTCTGCTGCGGGCGAACCTCACAGGCGATGGACTGCCAATGTCCGACGACCCTTGCCTGCAGTCCTGCGAGCGAAGTGTCCTGCGCGGCGGCCAAGCCGGGCACTGCGGCGACGAGAATGGCAAAAAGGGAAGGTCGCATGTTCTGTTCTCCAGGTTGACGACCTGGCCAGCATGGCGCATGATCCGATAAAGACAATTAGTCATTGTTTTCGGAGGTAGTCATGAAAAACGGACCTTTGGCGCCTGACCCTGCGATACAATGCCCGGTGACGCACTGTCTGACGATGATCGGCGGCAAGTGGAAACCGGTCATCCTGTTCTGCATCGCCGGGGGCGTGGATAGGTTCGGAGCGATGCTGAGGGCGATCCCGGGCGTCACCAAGCAGATGCTGACACAGCAACTGCGCGAAATGGAACAGGACGGTCTTCTTGACCGGACAGTGTTTCCGGTCGTCCCGCCGCGTGTGGACTATGCCCTGACCGACAAGGGTCGGTCACTGTTGGCCGTTGTGGCGGCGATGAAGGACTGGGGCGAGGCGGACCTGCGGACGCACTCCACCCCGCTTCCAAGCACGTAAACCCAAGGCCGGTGGTCTCTCGTCCTCGGCCGTTCGGACGAACCCAGATGCCCACACCCCGCGAAACCATCCTTGCTGCGCTGCACGCGCGGCTCTCGACGTTGCCCGCCACTACCTCACGCGGCGATGTGCTGCCCGAACGCGTACCCGCTGCTGGCCTCCTGATCCTGCGGGACGGCGAGCCGGGGGAACCCGAGGTCACGCTGTCGCCGCTGCGTTACCACTACCAGCACCGCGCCGAGATCGAAGCGGTCGTGCAGGGCGCCACCCGTGACACGACCTTCGACACCCTCTGCTCCAGCATCGGCGGGGCACTTGCCGCCGACCGCACGCTGGGCGGCCTTTGTGATTGGGTCGAGGCGGAAGCGCCGCGTCCGGTCGATCTAGCCGTCGAGGGTGCCGCTAGCCTGAAGGCGGCGGTGATCCCGGTCATTTTGCACTATTCCACGGCCGACCCTCTGGCCTGACCCCTCACACGATAGGAGAACACGATGGCACGAGCCCATGGGGCGCGGGCGCAGATGGCGCTTGCGTTCGAATCCGTTTATGGCACCGCGCCCGCGACGGGCTACCGGACGGTGCCCTTTGCCAGCACCACGCTCGGTTCCGAGCAGCCGTTGATCGCCTCGGAACTGCTGGGCCAGGGGCGCGATCCGCTGGCTCCGATCAAGGACGCGGTCACCGCCGACGGCGATGTCGTGGTGCCGATCGATGTCGAGAACCTTGGCCTCTGGCTGAAGGCGGCGTTCGGCGCGCCCGTCACCTCTGGCACGACGCCCAAGACCCACACCTTCCAGTCCGGCAACTGGACGCTGCCCAGCATGGCCATCGAGACGGCGATGCCCGAGGTGCCGCGCTATGCGATGTACACCGGTTGCGTCTGCGATCAGCTGTCGTGGCAGATGGCACGCTCCGGCCTGCTGACCGCCACGGCACGACTGGTCGCGCAAGGCGAAAGCGTCGCGGCCACCACGGCCGCTGGAACGCCAACATCGCTGTCCCTGCAGCGGTTCGGGCATTTCAACGGGGCGATCACGCGCAACGGCTCGCCGCTCGGCAACGTCATCTCGGCCGAGGTGACCTATTCCAACGGGCTCGACCGGATCGAAACCATCCGCTCGGACGGCCGCATCGAAGGAGCAGACCCCGGCATGGCGGCGCTGACCGGTCGGGTGGAGGTGCGCTTCGCCGACAGCACGCTGATCACGCAGGCCATCGACGGAACGCCCTGCGAATTGGTCTTCGCCTGGAGCCTCGGCGCCAACGCCAGCTTCACCTTCACCGCCCATGCCGTCTATCTGCCGCGCCCCCGGATCGAGATCCCGGGCCCGCAAGGCATTCAGGCCACCTTCGAATGGCAAGCCGCCAAGGCCGTCAGCCCCGCCCGCATGTGCACCGCCGTCCTCGTCAACTCCGTTGTGGGATACTGATCATGATCCGACTGAACCTGACCTCCGCGCCCGCGTGGCTGACCCTTGCTCCCGGCCTTCGCCTGCAGGTCGCGCCGCTGACCACCGCCTTGATGGTCTCGGCGCGTGCCGATCCTGTCCTCGAAGGCCTGCCGGACAACGCGACACAAGAAGAATTGGCTCTGGCGATGGCCAAGGCCGTCGCCCGGCGTGCCGTCCTGGATTGGGAAGGCGTCGGCGACGACGCGGGCGATGCTGTGCCGGTTTCGCCCGAAGGTATCGACGCACTGCTGGAAATCTGGCCCGTCTTCGAAGCCTTCCAGACCCAGTACGTCGCCAAGGGTCTGATCCTGGACGCGGAAAAAAACGTCTCCGCGCCCTTGCCGAATGGTCCTTCGGCGGGGGCGACCGCTACTGCGCGGCCTGTGAAGGGCGCTGCCCAGACTGCCCCGCAAGACTGAACCGTCCGCAGACGGAAGATGGCTGGCAGGTCTGGGATCTGGTTGGCCGCCTTGGTGGCCAGTTGCGGGTGATCCCTGGCGCAGTGCTCGGCTGGGACATGGGCGCGGCGCTGGCGATGGCCAAAGCCCTAGGGATTGACACCCTGATCGCCGCCGAACTGCTGCCCGAGATCGAGGCGGTGATGGTGCGCAAGCTGAACGAACAGATCGGAGACGGCCATGGCTGAGAAAAGGGTCAGTGTCCGGCTGGTCGCGGAAGGCGGCCGCCAGGTCCGGGCCGAGTTGGAAGGGATCGGCGAGGCTGGCACGCGCGGGTTTGGCCGCCTGTCCTCCGAGATGGAACTGGCAAATGCCCGGCTTGGCAGCTTTGCCCGCAAAGCCGGGATCGCGCTGGCGGCGGTTACCGCAGCTGCTGCCGCTGCGGGTGTGGCAATGGTCCGCTCCGGGCTCGACGTCATCGGCGCACAAGTGGACATGGCGGCCTCGCTCCGCACAACCGTCGAAAGCCTGCAGGTGCTGACCTGGGCTGGCGAGTTGGCCGGTGTCTCGATGGGCGAGATCGAACAGGCCACCAAGAAGCTGACCACGCGGTTGTCGGAAGCGGCGGCTGGGTCCGGATCGGCCGTTGGGGCTCTGCAGCGGCTGAACCTGACAGCCGCGGAGTTGCAGGCGCTGCCGCTCGATCAACGCATCGCGGCCATTCAGGACGCCTTGGCCCGTTATGTCCCCGAGGCCGAACGCGCCGCAGTGGCATCCGATCTCTTTGGTGATCGCGCTGCACTGGCGTTCCTGCGGATCGACTCCGCAACCCTGCGGGAAGCGGCGCACGATGTGCAGGATTTCGGGGTGGCGGTCAGCGCGGCAGATGCGGCACAGATCGAACGCACCGGCGATGCCATCGCCAAGCTGAGCCTGATCTGGCTCGGTCTGACCAACCGCCTGACCGCTGCCGTCGCCCCGGCGCTGGAGACGGTGGCAAACGCTCTGGCCGATATGGCGCGCGGCACTGGGCCCATCGGAGGTGCGATCAATGCCGTCTTCGATAACCTCGCACGCCTCGCGACCTATGCCGCAATCTTCGCCGCCTTTATGGCGGGTCGCTGGGTGGCCGGGCTGGCCGTTGCCGCCCTTTCGGTGCGCGGCCTTGCCACGGCGCTGGTCTTCCTGCGCGGTGCGCTGATCCGGACCGGGATCGGCGCTCTGATCGTCGGTGTCGGGGAACTGGTCTATCAGTGCTCGCAGCTTGTGGCCCGTGTCGGCGGCGTGGGCGAAGCCTTTCGCCTGCTGAGCGACCTGGCGTCCGAAGTCTGGTCCCGCATCGGTCTGTCACTCGATGCGGCCTTTGCCAATATGGCCGCTGGCTGGGAAGGATTGAAAGCGGCCGGGCTATCAGCATTGGAAGGCACCATTGCAGGCGTCGTCAGTTTCGGGGACCGGACGGCCGCCATTTTCCAGGGGGCGTATGATGCGGCCGTCGCGATCTGGGGCAGTCTGCCCGGCGCCATCGGCGACTTTGCCTTCCAGGCCGCGAACGGGCTGATCTCGGGTGTCGAAGCGATGCTGAACGGCGTCGTCACCCGCATCAACAATTTCATCAACGGGCTGAACGCCGCGCTGGATCTGCTGCCCGACTGGGCGGTGGGCGAAGGCGGGGTGCGGATCGGCACGTTGGACCCGGTGGAACTGGCGCGGATCGGCAACCCGTTCGAGGGTGCCGCAACAGCGGCCGGGGCTGCTGCAGCGGATGCCTTCTCTGCGGCGCTGTCCCAGACCTATCTCGAGCCACCCGACCTCGGGCTTGGTACGGTGGCAGACGACGCGCGTGGCCGGGCTGACGGTTATCGCGAGGCTGCAGGCATGCTGGCCGATGCTGCAGGGCGTCCACTTGCCAGTTGGCAGGCCTTGCGCGATGCGGTGACCGGCACCGGGGCGGAGGCCGGAACGGCGTTGGCAGATGCCGCCAATTCGGCGGATGCCCTGAACGCCGAACTGGACGACACCGCTGCCGCTGCCGGAAGCGCCGGTGCGGCTGCGCGCGAAGCCGGGGCGGCGGCGGCTGACGGGGCTGATCAGGCCGCCACCGGCTGGGGTGCGGTGACCGCAGCACTCTCCGACTATGCCACCAAGGCGCGCAACATCGGTGGCGATATCGGCCAGGCCCTGGTCGGGGCCTTCACCTCGGCCGAGAACGCAGTGGGTGAGTTCGTCAAGACCGGCAAGCTGGATTTCCGCGATCTGGTCACCTCGATGATCGCCGATCTGGCCAAGCTGGCGGCGCGGACCTTCATCCTCGGGCCGATCGCTAACGCGTTGTCCGGAGCCCTCGGCGGCGCGGGCGGGCTGTTCGCCAATATCCTGCACAACGGTGGCATGGTCGGATCGCCAGGCCCGGGCCGCATGGTTCCGGCGCTGGCTTTCGCCAATGCCCCGCGCATGCATGCGGGTGGCTGGGCCGGGATCAAGCCCGACGAGGTTCCGGCGATCCTGCAACGCGGCGAGCGTGTCCTTTCCCGCCGCGATGCCGCGGGATACGGCCAAGGCCAGTCCAGCGCACCCACCGTCAACGTCACCATCATGGCCCGCGATGCCGAAAGCTTCCGGCAATCGCGCACGCAGGTGGCTTCCGACATCGCCCGCGCCGTTTCGCTGGGCCGGAGGGGCATGTGAGTGCGACCCCGCAAGTGGGAACCGGTTGCGGGGATCAGAGCACGAGCGACGGAGAATATTGATGGCATTCCATGAAGTCAGGTTCCCCGACAACATCAGCCGCGGGGCGCGCGGTGGACCGGAACGGCGCACGCAAGTGGTCGAACTGGCCTCGGGCGACGAAGAGCGCAATGCCAGCTGGGCCAACTCGCGCCGCCGCTATGATGTGGCCTACGGCATCCGCCGCGCTGACGATCTGGCGGCGGTCGTTGCCTTCTTCGAAGCGCGCAACGGCCGCCTGCACGGCTTTCGCTACAAGGACTGGGCGGATTACAAATCCTGCATGCCGTCGCAGGCGGTGGCCCCAACCGACCAGCCCATCGGCACCGGCAATGGTGCGGTCACTACATTCGCCCTGCTGAAACGCTACACCTCCGGCGCGCAAAGCTGGACCCGCGCCATTGCCAAGCCGGTGGCAGGGACCGTCCGTCTTGCCCTGAACGGGGTCGAGCAGATGTCCGGCTGGAGCGTCAACACCACCACCGGCAGCGTGACCTTCACCACCGCCCCGGGCGCGGGCGTGACGATCACGGCTGGCTTCGAGTTCGACGTCCCCGTTCGCTTCGACACCGACATGCTCGACGTCACCCTCGACCTCGAGCGGCTCGGGTCGATCACATCCATCCCGCTCTTGGAGATCCGGCGATGAACGAAGAAACCGGCTTTATTGCCGCTGCCTTGCGTGATCTGGCTATTTTCTCCGCAACTGCATTGTTCGCGGCTCAGGTGTGCTTTGTTAGGTCTAGTGAGTTTCCACACCGAAAGATTTTGTTTACGATGGCACCCGGGCCGAACTTTTCCAGCCTTTCGCCCAAATCCTTTGATACTTCAAACTGTTGAAGAACGCTACCAGTTGCATTCAGCACGCCGAACACAAACATTACGTCACCCGCGTATCCTCCTCTCGTCTTTCTAACGATGTTCCACTTCTTGGCGTTCGGTTCCAGTTTGGCGTCCGATGTGATTTCGGTCATGGATTGATTCTCCGGGTTCCAATCGGCTCTCATGGTAGAAATAGATTTCTTAAAGTCAATAGGAATCATGGCTTCGCTACTCGTTGAAGGTGAACTGCTCTTTAAGCACAGGCCTTCAGCCACCGTCTGCGCATCGGCCTCTTGGTCGCCGCGCTAATCCTGATCCTCTCAACACTTTTCGGGTGATCCCATGCACATGACTGATCGGGGGCTTCTGGCCATCGTCCGGCACGAAGGACTCGTGCCCGGGCCTTATCTCGATGTGAAGAACGTCTGGACCTTCGGCATTGGCCATACCGCTGCCGCCGGTTCGCCCGATCCGGCGCGGCTGCCGCGCGGCATGCCCGCCGATCTCGATGCCGGGATCCGCGAGGCGTTCCGGCTCTTCCGCGCCGACATCGTGGCCTACGAGGCCGACGTGCTGCGCGCGATGAAGGTGCCGCTGGAGCCGCATGAGTTCGATGCGCTGGTCAGTTTCCACTACAATACCGGTGGGATCGCCAAGGCATCGCTGACCCGCCATCTGAACGCGGGCACCCGCGCCGCTGCCGCGCAGGGTTTCATGGGCTGGCTCCGCCCTGCTGCGATCCGCACGCGCCGGGAGGCGGAACGCGATCTGTTCCGCGATGGCCGCTATCCGACCGGCACCATTCCGGTCTGGGCGGTCGATCACACTGGCCGGGTGGATTTCTCGTGGCCGATCCGGCGACTGACCGAGGCCGAGGCGCTGGCATTGCTGCGCCCGCAGAGCCAGCCGGTGCCGCTGCCCGTGTCATTGCCGGTGCCGACCAAACCTGCTGCCAGCCAGTCGTGGTGGCAGCGGCTGACGGAATTCTTCAAGAGGTATGGAACATCATGAACTGGAACCTTGCACGCGGGCTGGTCTATCTGGCCTGTCTTGCCGCCTCCGGGCTGGCCATGGCCGGGCTGGCGGATTTCGATCTGGCGACTGGCAGTTTCGATCTGCGCCCGTTCAACCTCTATGCCCTGACCGGCACCGCCGGGGGCGTGGTATCGTCCGCGCTGGCCTCGGTCGCCCTGTGGCGTGGCTGGGGGCGGAAGTGAAAGCGCTCCCGCCCGCGCTGCAGGCCCATCTCGACGAGGGCACGACGACGCTTGCCTGGTGCTGGCGGATCGTGCGGGCCGATGGGGTGACGCTTGGCTTCACCGACCATGATCGAACCCTGATGTTCGACGGCACCGATTTCGAGCCGGAGAGTGGCTTTGCCGCCTCCGAGGTGCGGTCGGGGTCCGACCTTTCCGTCGATGCGCAGGACGCTCAGGGCGTGCTGTCCTCCGACCGGATCACCGAGACCGACATTCTCGACGGACGCTGGGACAATGCGGCCGTCGATGTCTGGCGGGTGAACTGGGCCGCGACATCCCAGCGATTGCTGATGCGGCGCGGGGCCATCGGCCAGATCCGACGAGGGCGTCTGGCATTCGTCGCCGAGGTGCGATCCCTGGCGCATGTGCTGGGCCAGACGGTCGGACGAACGTTTCAGGCGAGTTGCGATGCCGCCCTTGGCGATGCGCGTTGCGGGGTCAATCTCGAGGCCCCGGCGTTCAAGGGCACTGGCGCAGTCATCGACCTTTTGCGCGACCGAGCTTTCACCGCCTCGGGGCTTGGCGGCTTCACGGCGGGCTGGTTCACGTTCGGCACGCTCGATTGGACCAGCGGCGCCAATGCTGGGCGGCGGGCCGAGGTGTTGTCGCACGACCTCGTCGACGGCGTCGCCGTGCTGACGCTGCTGGAAGCCCCGGTGCGCGCCATCGCCGGGACCGACACCCTCATCATCCGTGCCGGGTGCGACAAGCGCATTACGACCTGCGGCACGAAGTTCGCCAATGTCGCCAACTTCCGGGGCTTCCCCAACATCCCCGGCCAGGATGCGGTCCTGCGCTATGCCACCACTGACGGCGGCCACGAGGGGGCTGTGCTGTGATTACGGTCGATTCCGACAGGGTCATTGCTATCGCGCGGTCCTGGCTCGGCACGCCCTACCACGATCAAGCCAGCCTGAAGGGCGTCGGCTGCGATTGCCTTGGTCTGGCGCGCGGCGTCTGGCGCGATGTCGTTGGGCCCGAACCTTTCCCAATCGCGCCCTATAGCCGGGACTGGGGCGAAAGAGGACCGCGCGAAGTGCTGGCCGAAGGTGCCCGCCGCATGATGCCGGAAATCGCACGCGTCGATGCCCCGCCCGGCGCGCTGATCCTGTTCCGCATGATGCCGCGCGCCATTGCCAAGCATGTCGGCATCCTCACCGGCCACGACACCTTCCTCCATGCCTATGAGCGGTTGGGCGTGATCGAGGAACCGCTGACCCCGACGTGGCGACGCCGCATTGCCTTCGCCTTCCTGTTTCCCAAACGCTGAGAGTTCTTCATGGCCACGCTTGTCCTCGGCGCTGTCGGCACTGCCATCGGCGGGGCCTTTGGCGGCGCGATCCTCGGCTTTTCCGGTGCGGCCATCGGCGGCTTCATCGGCTCGACCGTGGGCTCTGTGGTCGACAGCTGGATCGTGTCCTCGCTGGCCCCGGCGCAAAGGATCGAAGGCGCGCGTCTCGACACGCTGCGCATCACCTCGGCCACCGAAGGAGCGGTGATCCCACGCCTGTATGGCCGCATGCGCATCGGCGGCAACATCATCTGGGCCACCGATTTCCGCGAGGAGACCAAGACCACGACCCAAGGCGGCGGCAAAGGTGGCGGCGGCGGCAAGGTCAAGACCACCGAATACCTCTACTATGCCAGCTTCGCCGTGGCGCTCTGCGAGGGGCCGATCACCGGCATCGGTCGCGTCTGGTCCGACGGCAAGGCGATGGACATGACCGGCGTGACCTGGCGCTGGTATCCCGGCAACGAGGTGCAGACGGCCGATCCGTTCATTGCGGCCAAGATGGGGGCGGCCAACACGCCCGCCTATCGCGGCACGGCCTATGTCATGTTCGAGGACCTGGCGCTGGCGACCTTTGGCAACCGCCTGCCGCAACTGTCATTCGAAGTCTTCCGCCCGTTGGCCGATCCGGACACCGCCGAAGGGCTGACCCGTGCCGTCACACTGATCCCGGCCTCGGGCGAGTTCACCTATGCCACCGACGCCATCCGCAAGGGCAGCGGCGGTGCCACGGTCGCGGAGAACCTGAACGCGCTGCCCGATCAGCCCGACATCGTCGTGGCGCTGGACCGTCTGCAGGCCATGGCCCCGGCGGTCGAGAGCGTCAGCCTCGTGGTAGCCTGGTTCGGCAACGACCTGCGCGCGGGATCCTGCAAGGTGAAGCCCGGCGTCGAAGTTGCCTCCAAGGCCACCACCCCCGCCAATTGGTCGGTGAATGGCGTCAGCCGGGCCAGCGCCCATTTGGTCAGCCGTGATGCCGAGGATCGGCCGGTCTATGGCGGCACGCCTGCGGATTTCGCTGTGGTGCAGGCGATCCAGGAGATGAAGGCGCGCGGGCTGCGCGTCACCTTCTATCCCTTCCTGCTGATGGACGTACCGCCCGGCAACACGCTGCCGAACCCCTACAGCGCCAATGCCGCCTCGCCCGGCCAGCCTGCATTTCCATGGCGGGGGCGGATCACCTGTTCTCCGGCGGCCGGATTTGCCGGATCGGTCGACAAGACCGGCACGGCGGCAACACAAGTGTCGGCGCTGTTCGGGGCGGCGACGCCGGGGAATTTCAGCGTGTCGGGCGAGACAGTCAGCTTCACCGGCTCGCCTTCCGACTGGGGCCTGCGCCGCATGGTGCTGCACTACGCGCACCTCTGCGCAGCAGCGGGTGGCGTCGATGCCTTCCTGATCGGCACCGAGATGCCCGGCCTGACCACCATCCGCTCGGGGGCCAGCACTTACCCTACCGTCACCGCCTTCAAGACCCTCGCGGCCGACGTGAGCGCCATCCTCGGGGCGGGCACCAAGATCGGCTATGCCGCCGACTGGTCGGAATACTTCGGCCATCATCCGCAGGACGGCAGCGGCGACGTCTATTTCCACCTCGACCCACTCTGGTCGGATGGCAACATCGACTTCGTCGGCATCGATAACTATCTGCCGCTGTCGGACTGGCGGGACGGGTTTGACCATGCCGATGCGCTCGACGGCTGGCCTGCGATCTATGACCGCGCCTATCTGCAATCCAATATCGCCGGGGGTGAAGGCTTCGACTGGTTCTATGCCAACGCCGCCGACCGCTCCGCGCAGATACGCACGCCGATCACCGATGGGGCTGCGGCGAAGCCTTGGGTGTTTCGCCCCAAGGATATCCGTGCTTGGTGGCAGAGCCAGCATTTCAACCGCCCGGGAGGGGTGGAAAGCGGCACGGCGACCGCATGGGTGCCGCAATCCAAACCCATCCGCTTCACTGAACTGGGCTGCCCCGCTATCGACCGGGGCACAAACCAGCCCAACGTCTTCTTCGACCCGAAGTCGTCGGAAAGCTTCACGCCGCATTTCTCGCGGGGCTGGCGCGACGATGCCATTCAGCGGGCCTATCTCGAGGCGAGCTACCTGCATTGGGGCGAACCGGCCAACAACCCGACATCCGCTGTCTACGGCGGCCCAATGGTCCATATCCCTGAATGCGCCGCCTGGACCTGGGACGCGCGGCCCTATCCGTTCTTTCCCGAACTGACCGATGTCTGGACCGATGGCCCGAACTGGCGGCTGGGCCACTGGCTGACCGGGCGGCTGGGGGCGGTGTCGCTTGCGGCACTGGTGCGCCATCTCTGCCTTCGCGCCGGGATGCCTGAAGCATTGATCGACGTGTCCGGCCTCTGGGGGGCTGTCGAGGGCTATGCCATCACCGCCTTGGAAGCCCCGCGCTCCTCGATCAGCACGCTGGCCCGGCATTTCGGGTTCGAAGCCATCGAGACCGAAGGCTTGATCCGCTTCGTCATGCGCGGGCGGGCGTCCGTTCTGACCTTAGCGCATGACGACCTCGTGGCGTCGCGCGAAGGCGAGGCGCTGGAACTCGTCCGCGCGCAGGAAACCGAACTGCCGCAGGCGCTGAAGTGGCAGGTCGCGCGCGCCGATGAGGACTATGACGCAGCGCTCGTCGAAGCCCGTCGCATCACCGTCGACACCACCCGCATCGCGTCCGAATCCTTCCCGATGGCAATCCCGCCCGAGGAGGCTGAACGCCGCTGCCGCCGCGCGCTGATGGAAGCCTGGATTGGCCGCGAGAGCGCCACCTTCCGCCTGCCGTCATCGCGGCTGGCGCTGGACCCCGCCGACGTGATCCGGCTGGTCCATGACGGCCGCGACATCGAGTTGCGGCTGGTGTCCATCGCGGATTCCGAGGGGCGCGGTATCGAGGCTGTCCGCCAGGACCGCGCTGCCTATGACCTGCCACCCGGCGATCCGCGCGCCGTGACGCTCACCCGGTCCGTGGTCTTCGGTGCGCCGAATGTGGTGATGCTTGACCTGCCGCAGCTTTCCGAAGACCAGCCCGCGCACCGGCCGATGGTCGCCGCCCATTCCGCTCCCTGGCCGGGCGAGATGGCGGTGTTCCGCAGCCCAGGGGCGGATGGGTTCAACCTGCTGACCACCTTCGGCAGCCGAGCGCGGATCGGCACGCTGGTGTCGGACTTTTACCCGGGCCCGACCTCTCGCTTTGATCTCGGCAATGCGCTGGTCGTCGATCTTGCCTCCGGCACGCTGGAAAGCGTCACCGATCTTACCCTGTTCGGCGGCGCCAACGCGCTGGCAGTGGAAGCTGCATCGGGCAAATGGGAGATCGTGCAGGCGGGTGCCGCCGAACTGATCGCCCCCGGCCGCTATCGCCTGACCCGCCTCCTGCGCGGGCAACGCGGGACGGAAGGCGCGATGGGCAATCCCACGCCGGCCGAGGCACGGGTGGTAATACTGGATTCTGCCTTGGCCCCATTGCCGGTCGCCGAAGCCGATCTTGGTCTGCCATGGAACTGGCGCATCGGCCCTGCGGCACGCGCCGTCAGTGACGCCAGCTACACCGCGCTGGCCTCCATGCCCGCCGGTCGCGGCCTCGTGCCCTTCGCCCCGGTCCATGTCGCACAACCGTGGCGCACAGCGCGCAGTCCGGGCGATCTGACGATCCGCTGGACGCGGCGGTCCCGCGCGTTGGTGGCCGATGCATGGGAACAGGTCGAGGTACCCCTGGCCGAGGATGCCGAAAGCTACGACGTCCAGATCCTCGACGGGGCGATTGTCAAGCGCACGCTGACCAACACCACGACCTCCGTCCTCTACACCGCCGCTCAGCAGACCGCCGACTGGGGCGCACCGCTGGCCCCCGGTCAGACATTGGCCATCCGCATCTCCCAGCTCTCGAACCGCCTCGGTCGCGGCGATCACGCCACCGTCACCCTCCAGTTCTGAAGGCCCGTCATGTCCGACACCTCCACCCACCTTGGCCTGCCATATCTTCTTGCGGCCCAAGCCCAGAAGCATGTCACCTACAACGAGGCTTTGCGCCTGCTCGACGCCATGGTGCAACTGTCGGTCCTCGACCGCACGCGCACCACGCCCCCGGCTAGCCCCGCCGATGGCGACCGGCACCTTGTGGCCTCGGGTGCTGCGGGGCTCTGGGGCGGGTGGGATCTGAACGTGGCCTTCTGGGTCGATGGCGTCTGGCTGCGCCTGGTGCCGCGCCAAGGCTGGTTGGTCTGGATCGCGGCCGAGCAGGTCTTTGTCGTCTGGAATGGAAGTGCCTGGGACCCGGTCGGCGTGCCGCAGGATGTGTCTGACGCGATCTTCAGCCTCGTCAATGATGCCGATCCGACCAAGAAGGCGCTGTTTTCGCTGTCGGGGATCACGACCGGAACAACCCGAACCTTCACATTGCCCAACACCTCCAGCGAGTTGGCGATCCTCGCGGGCACCCAGACGTTCACCGGCAACAAGACCTTCTCCGGCACGCTGACCGCCTCGGGCACCGTCACCGTCTCGGCGGCCTCGGCCAGCATCGGCACGGCGACAACAACCGCCACCTACGGCATGGGCACCGGGGCGACGACCACCGGCGTCACCAAGACCGTGAACCTCGGCACCGGCGGTGCTTCCGGATCGACCACCGTCGTCAACATCGGCTCGGCCACGGCAGGGGCCGGGGGCGCGACCGTGGTGAACACGCCCACCGTGACTTTCGCCAATGCGGTCACGCAGGTCGGCATGCCCCAAGCCAACCTGACCGCCCAGCTTCTGGGCCTCGGCGGGGCCACGGCGGACAGCTATAACCGGGTCTCGGTCAACACCCCGGCACTGCTGTTCAACAACGCCGGGTCCGGGATCGAGGCCACCGTCAACAAGGCTGCCGCCGGGAACGATGCGGGCTTCGCCTTCAAGACCGGCTTCTCTGCCCGGGCGCTGATCGGCTTGCTCGGCAACGACGATTTCAGCTTCAAGGTCAGCCCAGATGGTGCGGCCTTCTTCGATGCATTGAAGATCGACCGCACCAACGGCCAGGTGGAACTGCCGCAGCCGACGATCCTGCCGGGGCTCAGCGCTGCGCCATCCCCGCCGCCCACCGGCAAGGCGGCCCTTTATGCGCGCAACCGGGCGGGGGCCCCTTGGATCGACGTCATGCGCCCCTCCGGCCGGGATTTTTCCCTGCAGCCGCATTTCGGGGTCAACCGGATCGCCAACTGGTCGCCGTCGGTGACTACCACGATCACCACTGAAGGCTTGCCCGTGACCTCGGTCGGCACCGTGTCCACCCCCACGCTGGCTGCGACGAACCTTGCCGCAAGCATGCGCCGTTGGCGAATTACCTCGGCGGCGGTGGTGGACTCGGCGGCCGAACAGCGTTCTGCCGGTTGGGCCTGCTGGCGCGGCAATGCGGCGGGACTGGGCGGCTGGACCTTCGTGACGCGGATTTCGCTGACGACGCTGCAGGCAACCGGCATGGGATTCTTCGGCCTCTACGGCGCAACCGCCGCGCTGGCCACCACCCTGACGCTGGCCGCCGCCATCAACTGCATCGGCATCGGCTTCCAACGCGGTACCCACACCCGCTGGCAGCTGGTCGCAAACGACGGCACCGGGGCGCCGACGCTGACCGACATGGGCGCGAGTTTCACCATCGCAACGGGTGGGGTGCTGACCCTCTACATCGCGGCACCGCCCAATGGCAGCTCGGTCTGGGTGCGGGTGGTCGACGAGGTTTCGGGCGCGGTGTTCGAGCAGGAGATCACCACGGACCTGCCCGCCAACACGCAGTTCCTGTCACCCCGACTGTTTATGAACAACGGCGCAATGGCTGCAGCTGTCGCTTACGACTGCTCGGGGGTGTATGTAGAGACAGACTACTGAGTTGACTGATCGAACGGTAAGGACTGGCAACTGATCGAAGAAAACCACTGCGTCGGATGGTGTCTCTGCAAAGGTGCAACCTTGGGCTGTTCAGCTTCCGTCTCGAAAGTCGATCAGGGGCGTATGTCGCAATTTGACCTCGGTGAACCGGGCGGTGCAGCCTTCGCCTTTTGGGGCCTGAGCAGAGAGGCCCAGGCGGATCGGAGCGCCGGGGCTACGGGACAGCGAAAAGGTACGGTTGAAGCGCCAAAATTGGCCGTCTTCGGAGAAGTGGAAGGCGACAATCCCGCCGCGCACGTGTAGGCGCAGCCAGACCGCGTCGGCGGGGTGACGCGGACCGTCGCAGTCGTCCGACGTGCCCTTTGTCACAACGCTGACGATCGTGGGGAAGCCTTGGGGCGACAGCTCGAAGGCCAGTTTGGCCCAATGGTCAGGGCCGGTATCTACGAACAGCGCCCCCGCATCGTAGGTGCCCGCAAAACCGACGGAAACCTTTGCGGCAAGGCTTACCTCGGGAGCGGTAGTCTCCAGAATAAGCGACGGCACATTGGCTTGGCGCGAAGACCCGTCGGGATGGAAGAACCAGTCGGTCCGGGCCTGGGCGGTAATCGTGGCCTCTTGATCGCTGATCGTGATCTGACCGTTTCCGCCTTCGGCGGCGATGAAATCCTGCAGCATCTTGTTCATCCTTTGCTGTCGTCAGCTTGCGGGCCGAAGGGTTTCCCGCGCCAAAGCTTGGCGGCCGCGGATACGGTCGGCGATCTTTTCGGCGACCATGATGATCGGCGCGTTGACGTTGGCGGTCGGGATGTAAGGCAGGATCGAGCCGTCCACGATCCGCAGTCCTGTCAGGCCGCGCACCAGGCCCTCGCCGTCTGTCACCGCCATGGCGTCATGACCCATGCGACAGGTGCCAACCGGGTGATGCTCGGTGTTGCCGATGCTGCGCATCCAGGCCAGGGCCTCAGTTCGGGAGCGCACGTCCGGCCCCGGTGCGATCTCGGTACCACCCATGGCAGCCCAAGGCGCTTGGCGTGCCATGTCGCGGGTCTGGGCAAGGCCATCGAGCATTTCCTCGGCATCGGCGGGATCGTCGAGGTAATTGAAGACGATTTCGGGGTGGGTATCGGGATCGGCGCTTCGCAGGCGCAGCCAGCCGCGGCTTTTCGGGCGCATCTGGCTGAGGAAGTATTGATAGCCGTGGTCGATCCGCACCCGGCCAGCCTGGAAATCGGCAAGGAAGGGCAGGAACTCATGCTGCATGTTGGCATAGGCCGCCCCGGGGCCGCTGCGAAAGAAGGCGCCCACCTCGAAGAAGCTGGTGGCCCCTAGACCGCCGCGGGTCAGCAGCCACTCAAGGCCGATACGCGGGCGGTTCCAAATTGACAGGTCCGACGCGATGCTGCGCGTGCCCGAGGCGCGGAACATCAGCGAGGCGACGAAGTGATCTTGCAAGTTCTCGCCCACGCCGGGCAGATCATGGCGCACAGTCACGCCGCTGGCGCGCAGGTGGTCGGCCGGGCCGATACCGGACAGCAGCATCAGATGCGCTGTGCCGATGGTGCCCGCCGACAGGATCACTTCACGTCCTGCATGCAGGTCTGCCGTCTCGCGGCCTCGCCGCAGGGCAACGCCGGTGGCGCGGTCACCCTCCATCAGCACACGGTCAGCGCGCCAGCCGGTCAGAACCGTCAGGTTCGGGCGATGGGCTACGGGATGCAGATAAGCGACCGCCGTGCTTTGCCGCCGACCGCCTGAGATCGTCGCTTGGGTGACATGAAGCCCTTCGATTTCGGCGCTGTTGTAGTCTTTTGCGACCGGCAGGCCATAAGCCTCACCCGCACGTAGGAATGCCTCGTAGAAGGGATGCGCTGCGCGGCTTCGGGTGATCTTCAGCGGGCCACCGCCGCCCCGGTTGGGATCACGCCCGCCTTCGAAGCTTTCCATCTTCTTGAAGTAGGGCAGGCAATCGGCAAAGGACCAGCCCTTCAGCCCCTCGGCTTCCCACTGGTCATAGTCGGACTTGTGGCCGCGCACCCAGACCATGCCGTTGATCGAGGAGCTGCCGCCTAGCCCCCGCCCGCGTGCCTGACCGATGGTGCGGTTGTTCAGATGTGGCTCGGGGCCGGTCACGTATTGCCAGTTCCAGACCTTGCTTTCGATCGGCATGGTCAGCGCGGCGGGCATGTGGATGAACAGGCTCCGGTCACGGGGTCCGACCTCGATCAGGCAGACACGGGTCAACGGGTCTTCGGTTAGACGGGCCGCCAGTACGCAGCCAGCCGATCCCGCGCCGATGATCACATAGTCATAGTCGCCTTTTGGCAGGCTGCTCTGGATCGGCATCAGGTCATTCCCCCGTCGTGATTTTCTGCGCGTTCAGAAACGCCGCAGGCTCAAACCCCCGCGCGATGGCCAGCGGGATCACAAGGAACTGGACGGGCAGGATTTCCAGCACCGGCAGAAGGCCCGCAGCAACCTGCGGAAGGGCAATAGGCAGAACGTCATCCGTGGCCGGGCCGGGGTTGGTGCCGATGGCAACCACGCGCCCGCCAAGGGCTGCGATGCGATCCACCAGCGCCTCGGTCAAGGGACGCGCGGCACATTCGCCAAGGTAGACGACGGCGCGGAACCCATCGCGGACAAGTTCCAGCGGGCCATGGCGGAACTGGCCACCCGTCAGCGCTTCGCAAGGCAGTTTCGCGGCTTCCTCGGTCAGAAGGGCAGCCATCGCGGCCGAGGCAAAGCTGTCGCCACGGCCGATCACCGTCAGGGGCGCGGTGTGGCCAAGGTGGTGGGCGGCGGCTTCTGCTTCAGCAGGCATGCGCTTGATGAGGTCAGCCACGGTCCGCGACAGCGCGCGCACGTCATTCGCAGCACCCTGTGCCTTGCCCGTCAGATGGGCGACGACTAGATGGGTCGCGGCCAGCCCTGCGGTATAGGTCTTGGTCGAGGCCGTGCGTTCCGGTCCGGCATGGGTTGCCACGGCGATGTCGGCCCAACGGGCAAGGGCATTGTCCGCGCCGTTGGTGATGGAGATAACGCAGGCCGGACGGGTTGCAGCCTCGGTCAGACGCCGGACTTCTCCGCTTTCGCCCGATTGCGAAATGGCGATCAACAGGGTGCGCGGGGTGACGGTGTCGGGGGCTTGCTGGGTCAGTTCGCCCGATTCCCACAATAGAACCGGGATGGACAGGGCACGCGAAAGCGCCAGATGTGCGGGATGCGCGCCATGCAGCGACCCGCCCATGCCCGTCAGGATCACCCGGTCGAACCGGCCTGCGTCAAGATCGGCATGAACCTGCGCCAGCGCAGCGCCGCACGTTGCATCAAAACCCTGACCCAGACGGTCAAGAATGCCGGGCTGTTCGGCAATTTCGGCGAGATAGGCGTCAGACATTGGTTCTTCCTTTTGGTTCAGGGGGTCAGCGCGGCAAGACCCGCACCGATCATCCCCGCGTCATTGCCCAGACGGGCGAGGGTCAGGCGGCAATGCGCCGAGAGAAAGGGGAGTGACCGCGCATCGGCACGGTCACGGATCTGGTCGATGAAGGGCTGGCCCAGCACGGACAGCCCGCCCCCAAAGACGATCAGGTCGGGATGAAAGCTTGCTCGCCAGCTGGCCACGGCCATGCCCAGCCAGTCGGCCATTTGGCCGATCATACGTTGCGCACCGGGATCACCCGACAACGCAGCGCGGCAGACGGCAGATGCCGAGACCGTTCCCGCAGCATCCGCTTCGGAGGCTAAGGCTGGGCTTTCGCCGATGCTGGCCATCAGCGTGCCGTCGCGCTCCAGCGCTTCGGCCGAGGCCACGGATTCAAGACAACCGGTGCAGCCCTGCCGACAGCGGTACCGCGCCGAAGGGTCGACGTTGACATGCCCGGAATCGCCAAGCGTCCCGCCTGCCGTTTCCAGCGGCCGACCCGCGACAATCATCGAAACGCCAACCCCGGTGCCAAGGGTGACCATCAGCATCCGCCCTTCGAGACCTTCCGGGTGATGCCGGGCCTCGGCCACCGCCGCAGCGTCGGCATCGTTAAGTATGGCGGCCGGGCCCGAAACCCCCGCCAAGGCTGCTGCCAATGGGTGGCCATCCAGTGCCGGAACGTTCGAGTTCAGGCCAAGGCCCCGGGCTCGGTCGATATGCCCCGGATAAGCAATACCCACTGGCAACCCCTCGGCCCTCAGGGCGGCAATTGCCGCACGATAGTCGGCCAAGATAGCCGGGAACTCGGCGCCCTCGGCCAGCACCACACGGTGCGATGCCAGGAGCTGCCCGTCGTGCGAAATCAGCCCTACCTTGGTGCTGCCGCCGCCGATATCCAGGCCGATCGCTGCGCCCTTGGTCATTATCAACCCAACCGATAGCGCGCGACGCGCAGGGAAAAGCCGGGGCGATAGATCGAGCGGACGCGTTCGAACACCTTGTCCTCGGCGGTCACCGTGACGCGCCAGGCCACCAGCACCGGATCGTCGGTTTCGATGTTCAGAAGCTTGGACACCTCTGGCGACGCACGGTCAGGTTCGATCAACGCGTCGGTCCACGCCGGTTCCAACCCCCAGCGGTCAGCCAGCAAGGCATAAAGTGAGCCGTCGTTGAAATCAGCAGGTGCCAGATCGGGGAACAGCGCTTTGGGCAGCCAGGCGTCTTCTACTGCGATCGGCACGCCATCGATCAGGCGCAGGCGGCGCAGGTGGACCTGGGGGCTGTTCTCATCCTCGGTCACGGACAGCTTTTCGGTGACGGACTTTGGAAGCCCATCCACTTCGGTCGTTGCAAGGATGCGGGTCGAGGGCTCTTGCCCGTTCCGGCGCACTTCCGAGGTAAAGCTGTGGAAGCCCGAGATACCCTTTACGCGCGGCATGGTGGGAAATGACCCCCGCCCTTGCGCCGAATAGACCAGCCCCTTGGCCTCAAGCGTCTTCAAGGCCTGACGGACCGTGATTCGTGACAGGCCATACTGGCGCGACAGGTCACCCTCGGACGGCAAAGCGCGGGTGCGCTCCTCATCTGTCAGGGCAGCTATCTGCTGCTCAAGAATCTCAGCCAATTGGTTGTAGGCAGGCACATTGCTGCTGCGCCGAATTGCCTGCCGTTCCCGTGTATCCGTCGTCATGCCGTGCTCCTCGTGCTGTCTGATCCGGCTATAGGACGCCAAGAATCCGGATTGCGCCAGCACTGTCGATATGCTATCCGGACATTAGCATGTCATAACAACCTGTCAACTAGATGACTGAACCGATCCGAAAAAGGCATGCCACAACGGAGGTACATCCCATGACGACAAGACTACTGGCCGCCACGCTGATGCTCTCGGCTGCGGCATTCACTGCCCCTGCATTCGCCTTTGACTGGAAGCAGGCCTCGGGCACCGAGATTACCCTTCTGGCCAGCGAACATCCCTGGACCGCTGGCGTGCGCGAGAACCTGGCCGAGTTCGAAGCCCTGACCGGCATCAAGGTCAACGTGACGGCCTTTGCCGAAGACCTGTATCTGGACCGCGCCAACCTTGCGATCCGCTCGGAAGAGCCGGTTGCCGACGTGTTCATGACCCTGATGGATGCCGCAGTCTATGAACAGGTCAATGTCGGCGGCGTCGCTCCGCTGACGCCCTACATCAACGACGCCGCGCTGACCGACGCGACCTATGACTTTGCCGATTTCTCGCCTGCGCTGTTGCAGGGCGCGAGCTTTCCGCCCGGCGATGCCGCGGCACAGCAATATGCCCTCCCGATCTCGATGGAAGCCTTTATCCTGTTCTATAACAAGGATCTGGTCGCCAAGCACCTTGGCGGGACGGTTCCAGCCACCTGGGATGACCTGCTGGCGGGTGCACAAAAGGTCACCGATGAAGGTGCAGGCGAGGCCTTTGGGTCGGTCATGCGCGGCCAGCGGTCGGGCAGCCTGGTCGATACCATGACCGGGATCGTGCTGAACGCCTGGGGCGAAGCCGAAGCCCCGCTTCCCTATAACATCTGGTTCGACGGCGCCTGGGACAAGCCACGCTTTGACGATCCGCGCATCGCGGCCGGCCTCGCGCATTATGCGGGCCTGCTGAAAGCTGGTCCCGAGAATGCACTGTCATTCGGCTGGGAAGATGCCAGCCGCTATTTCGCGCAAGGCAAGGCTGCGTTCTTTGTCGATGCCAGCGTCTTTGGTCCGGGCTTTGAAGATGCCGCCAACTCGGCCGTTGCTGGCAAAGTCGGCTATGCCGTGCTGCCCGCCACCGATGGCGTCAGCGTCAGCGGTCATTGGTCCTGGGGCCTGTCGATGGCTGAGAACTCGGAGAAGAAGACTGCCGCGTGGCTCTTCATGCAATGGGCGACTTCCAAAGAGATGGACGCAACCTTTGGCCTGAAGACCGGCGGCGCCACTCGCACCTCGACCTGGGCCAGCCCTGACTATGTCGCGGCCTTCGCTCCGGGTTATGTTGAGGCGGTCAGCGCGCAGCTGCAGCACACCCGCCCGACCATGGTCTTCAAAGAAGGCTGGGGCGAGGTGGTTCTGGTGATCGTCGATGCGATCCACGCGATCTATGGCGGCGAAGACCCGGCATCTGCGGTCGCCACGCTGCAAGCCGTTGCTCCGGAAGTGATGCAGTAACGCCCTTTGCCCCGCTGCAGTCCGCTGCGGCGGGGCATTTCGCTTCTGTCCGAAAGGATCGACCATGGCACAGGACTCAGCACCCTCTCAGCCGAACCTCTGGCCCTATGTCTTGCCGACGGTCCTGGTACTGGGGGCCTGCACGCTTTACCCAATCGCAACCGTGCTTTGGATGTCGCTGCATGACTGGACCTGGGGCGGGGATTCGGTCTTCTCTGGGCTAAAGAACTTCAAGTTGCTTTGGCTCAAGGGCTCTTTTGTGATTGCCCTGATGAACACGGTGACCTTTGCAATTTCGGCGGTTCTGGTCGAACTGGTCCTTGGAATGATCCTTGCCCTTGCCGCCAACCGCGTGACGCGCGGTGCGGGTGTTTTCCGCGTGCTGATGATCCTGCCTTTGATGGTTTCGGGGATTGCTGTGTCGCTGGTCTGGAAGGTCCTTCTTGACCCCACCTTTGGCGTGATCAACGCCGCGCTTGCCGGGGTCGGCCTGCCTGAGCCGAACTGGCTTGGCTCCACCAGCACCGCGATGGCCAGCCTCGTGATGGTCGAGACCTGGTGGCAGACCGGTTTTGTCTTCATCATCTTGGCCGCTGCGCTGAAAAGCCTGCCCGAAGAACCGTTCGAGGCCGCAAGGCTGGAAGGGGCAAACGGCTGGCAGATGTTTCGCTATCTGACTTTGCCGATGCTGCGCCCGGTGATCGTAACGGTCGTCGTGTTCCGACTGATCGACACTCTCAAGGTCTTCGACCTCGTCTTTGGTCTGACCGGCGGCGGCCCCCTGCGCGCGACCGAGGCGGTGCAAACGCTGACCTATCAGACCGCTTTCAAGTTTTCGAACTTCGGAGAGGCCGCAGCAATCGTCGTGATCTTCTCGGCGCTGATCTTCGCCATCTGCGCCGCCTATGGCGCACTCGACCGCCGGACGGGAGGTGCCGAATGACCCGCGCAAGACGTGCCACGATCCTTTCCTACGCCATCCTGATCCTTGCCGGGTTCCTCAGCCTGTTCCCGATCCTGTGGATCATGGGCATCTCGCTCAAAACCCAGGCCGATGCCTTTGCCATGCCACCGAAGCTGATCTTCGTCCCGATTTGGGACCATTATGCCAAGGTCTGGGGCGACGCGGCCTTCATCAAGGGCTTCTTCAACAGCGTCTTGGCGGCGCTCCTCGGCAACCTGATGGCCTTCGTCATCGGCATTCCGGCCGCCTTTGCGTTGAACCAGCGCAGGGTGCCCGCGCGGGGCGCGATCCTCGCCTGGCTGCTTTTGTCCTACATGCTGCCCGAGTTTCTGTTCGTCATCCCGATGTATGGGTTGTTCCAGGCGACCGGGCTTTACGACTCGGTCTTCGGCCTCGCGCTGGTCTATCAGACCTTCACGCTGCCCTTCACCATCTGGATGATGCGCGCCTTCTTCGCCGACGTGCCTTTCGCGCTCTATGAGGCTGCGCGGCTGGAGGGGGCGAAGAGCTGGCAAATCCTCTTGCGCGTCTATCTGCCCATGGCGGCACCGGGCATCGCAGCCACGGCGATTCTCAACACAATCCGCATCTGGAACGAACTTGCCATCGCGCTTGGCCTGACCTTCGACAAGGCGCAGACGGTGACCTTGGCCGTCGCGGCCTATCGGGGCTACGCCTCGATCGACTGGGGTGCGCTCTCGGCCGCAGCCATCACCTCGATGCTGCCGATGCTGATCTTCGCGGTGCTGGCACAGCGCCAGATCGTGGGCGGTCTCAGCCTTGGGGCGGTGAAATGAACAACCTTTTCCGGAGGGCCTGACATGGCAGCCGTCGAGTTTCAGAATGTCGGGATCAGCTTTGGCAATGTCCCAGTCGTCAAGGATCTGTCGCTGACGGTCAATGATGGCGAGTTCGTTGTGCTGGTCGGCCCGTCAGGCTGTGGCAAATCCACTATCCTGAGGTCAATCGCGGGGCTTGCCGGGATCAGTTCTGGCGACATGCGCATCGGCGGCAAGCGGATGAACGACGCCGACCCTGCCGCGCGGGACATCGCCATGGTGTTCCAAAGCTATGCCCTGTTTCCCAACATGACCGTGGCGGGAAACCTTGGCTTCGGCCTGAAAATCCGGGGCGAGGGAAAGGCAGAGATCGACCGGAAGGTGGCCGATGTCGCTGCAGTCGTGGGCCTCTCTGACCATCTGCACAAGCGCCCCGGCGCCCTGTCGGGCGGTCAGCGCCAGCGGGTGGCCCTTGCGCGTGCCATCCTGCGTCGACCGGGCGTATTCCTCTTCGACGAGCCCCTCTCGAACCTTGATGCCGAGTTCCGCACCGCGATGCGGGCCGAGATTGTACGCTTTCACCGCACGCAAGGCGCCTCGATGGTCTATGTCACGCACGACCAGACCGAAGCCATGACGATGGGCGACCGCATTGCCGTCCTGGCCCCGCTGGCCGCAGGGCACAAGGCAAACCTGATGCAATACGGCACGCCAGACGAAGTCTATCACCGCCCCGCCAACCTCTTCGTGGCGCGCTTCATCGGCACCCCGCGCATGAACGTCGTGACCCTTCCCGTCAAAGGCGGCGCAGTCCGCTTCGGCGGCCAGCAACTTGCTCTACCTCCGTCCGCCGTCCGACTGGGCAACGTGATCCTTGGCCAAAGGCCCGAGCACCTAAGGCTGTCTCAAGAAGGGGCAGAACCCGGACTCGTCGGGACGGTTGAGCATATTGAGAACCTCGGTCACGAGATGATCCTGACCTTCTCTACGGCCATCGGACAGATGGTTCTTCGCGATGCACGCTCAGGTTCTGGGCCCATGCTGGGTCAGACGGTCCGTCTGTCGCTCGACCCGAACCAGGTGCATCTGTTCGACCCAGCGTCCGAACAAAGGCTCGATTGAGCGCTAATCTTGTGGAAACAAGTGCAACCGACCCTGTGCTTCTGACACAAGGGCACGTCGCGGTGGCCAATCCCGAAGTTGCACGGACTGAGGCGTGACGCTGCAATTCGGTGGATGGTTGAGTCCCATTGGCCAGAGACGGTTCGACGGCAGTCGCGTTCCCTCCGCCACTTGCCCCCGCGAAAGCGTTCTCCCGATCCGGCTGTGGTCGGATTATTCCGTTATATTAGGGGGTTATGCGGGAGAGGCTGAGAACCGGCTGGATCATGTCCCATGACATGGTGTAGCTTCTGGTGCTCACCGTGATCCGGAATGTGTCTGGGCTGGTCATGCGCCGGGGACTGCCGATAGCATAACGATAGGATCATCGCTGACGGGTGCCATGGTTTCGCTGCGCGGACCTTCGGTTCAAGGGTCATGTCGCGGGCGCGCTGGACGGCCCATTCTTCGGATTGTTCCATGAGCATGGCCCCGATCAGACGGGTGATGGCTTGCTCGTTGGGAAAGATCCCGACGACGCCGGTTCTGCGTTTGATCTCGCCGTCAAGGCGCTCGATCGGGTTGGTCGAGTGCAGTTTGGCGCGGTGGGCGGCGGGAAAACCCATATAGGCCATCACATCGTGCTCGGCATTCGCCATTGTCCTCGGACCCATGGCGGACAATGGCTCATTCCATAAGGGTGGCCAGTTGGGGACTTTGGGGCGGAGCTGATCGGCAATCCCGCGCCACTGGGTACTGGCGGCGTCCGGCGTGTCCTGGGCAAAGGCGGTGGCGATGAAGGCGGATACGACGCGTCGCCCGCTCTTGCCGGCATGGGCCAGGGCATTGCGCATGTAGTGGACTGAACCGCCCCGGGTTTACCGGAGGGCAAGACTCTCGGAGAATTGCCCGTTATGGAGCAGACACGGAAGAAGAAGACCGCGAAGCCGTATTCCCCTGAGTTCCGCGAGCGCGCGGTGCGGCTGGTGATGGAACACCGCGAT
>JADCEN010000074.1 GCA_020250175.1 Rhodobacter sp. | reverse complement strand
TGGTGGTGTATTTCGGCATCAATGCCATCGCAGGTAAGGCCGCGGCCTTCGAAGCGCTGGGGGCGATGCTGCTGGGTGTGATCGTGACCGGCTTCTTCGTTGCGGTTTCCATGACCACCGGTGGTGGCGCCTGGGACAATGCGAAGAAGTACATTGAAGATGGTCATCATGGCGGCAAGGGCTCTGAAGCCCATAAGGCCGCTGTCACCGGGGATACTGTTGGCGACCCGTATAAGGATACGGCGGGCCCGGCGGTGAACCCGATGATCAAGATCACCAATATCGTGGCGCTGCTGCTGCTTGCGATGCTGGCGCATAGCTAAAATATTGGCGGGGTCCGGGGTGGCACTGCCACCCCGGCGGAGGTTCCCCGCATCCAACGATCCCATAACATCACCAAAACATCCGTTCTCAACGCGGCGAAGCCCAACCTTCCCAGCACTACCCCCATCATCATCCGATGATCGCAAAAACGCCGCAAGGTCGTCTCGGAGCCTCACGTCAACCTCGCCGCGACTCTCGCCCGGATGAAACTGAATGGCATCATCAATCAGCTCGGGCGCAAGGTGGGGGCCAGACAGCGGTTACGCAGGTGCTCGCGCTGACCCTGGCCGCAGGCGACATCGTCATTCTCGATAACCTCGGCAGCTACAAGGGGCACCGCGCACGGCGTGCCATCCGGGCCGCGGTATCTCATCTGATCTTCTTGCCGGCATATAGCCCCGACCTAAACCCAATCGAGCAGCTCTTCGCCAAGCTCAAGCACCTCATACGTACCGCACAGCCACGCACCGTCGAAGAAACTTGGCGAAAGCTCGGCGCGTCGATCGACATCGTCAGCCCAAACGAGTGCAGCAACTACTTCGCCAATTCCGGATATACTTTCAGTTAAAAGGAGCACGCTCTAAACGCCGGAAATTCATTGGGTGCCCGGCCTTATCGTGCAGGCTTCAGTCCACAGGTCCAGAGAGAAACGGGCCATTTGAAAAATGCGCCCCGGCTTTCGTGGTCAACAAACTGCAGAAGTCGAACCGGCAGAGCCTTTGAAACGTTGCGCAATCAGCTGCCGCGCAGCGCTCGGGGAAACGCTTTACTTGAAGAAAATGGCGGGCCCCCGGACACTGCACATGTGCTGTCACCCCGGCAGGGCGCCAGACCATCCGGGAAACATGCCAACCTTGCCGGAAAAGGACAGGTCCTACGGTCACATGCCAACGATCCCGCGCTTGCGAAGGAAGCCCCTGAAATCTTGTGCCGCAGGGTGAACCGCACGGAATTCCGTCTGATCGAAGGAGAAGCCAGTTTCGTTATGCCAGCGCAGTTGGGCGGCGAACTCGGGAACCAGTCTGCGGAACAGCGCGGACGGCAGGCTCCAGGCCTTTGGCCTTTGCCCGGTCACCTCGAGGTAGGCAGCCTTCATCTGAGCAACGGTTAGGGTGTCTCCTGCGAGGTTGATCTTGCGGCCAGCCCAGGCGCCCGGATTGGTCATTGCCTCTGCGGCCATCCAGCCCAGATCATCGACAGCCAGCATCTGGAACCGGGTGTTGGGCCTGAGGCTACCGGACAGCACGGGGAACATCAGATGCGGCTTCATCGCGGGATTCGTCAGATTGTCCATGAACCAGACAGTGCCGAGCAGCGTCCAGTCAAGGCCGCTGTTGCGGATGTCGCGCTCCAGCAGTGCCTTCGAGAGGAAATGTGCCGGGCCGCCGGGTTTCAGGGCATCACCCATGGTCGACTGGACGATGAGGCGGACACCGGCGGCTTTGGCCGCGCTGATGACTGCGCGGCCCTGCCGGATTTCGCCGGCAAGGCCAACACCGGGCGCGTAATAGTCCTGCACGGAAAAGACGCTCTGCGCCCCGGCGAAGGCGGGTTCCAGGGTCTCGGGCCGGTCCAGATCGCCTACGACAAGCATCGCCCCAAGGTTGGCAAGTGCCCGGGCGGCCGGGCTGTCCTTCTTGCGGGTCAGGGCGCGCACGGGTTGGCCCCGGCTCAGCAACGCGCGCGCGACCGCCCCGCCTTGCTGGCCTGTGGCCCCAAGGACAAGGAAAGTCATGCTGCAGCCGAACCGGCCAGAAAGCCGCGCAGCAGCGCCGCAACCTCGTCTGGCGCGTCGATGGGTGAGATGTGACGGCCGGGAACCGGTGCAAACTGGCCGTTCGGGATCAGCAGCGCGGCGGCGGCCTGGCTTTCCAGCGGATAGAGGCTGTCGGCAATCCCGCTGATCATCAATGTCGGGACGGTCAGGTCTTTCAGCCGGCCACGAAGGGGCACCCCGCGCAAGATCACCGACCGGACTGCCGCCGCCAGCTTTGGCCGGTCAGCTTTTGCCAGCATGGCGTGGAACCGGGCATGATAGGCTGCGTTCCGGCGCAGCGCCCTGGGTTCGAAGAAGCTGCGCGCAACGCCATCGCGGAAAAACTTCAAACCGATCATCCTGCGGGCACCAAAGGCGATCATCCGGTCGCCGAAGCCCGGACGTGTCCCGTCAATGTCCATCGGCGTGTTCATCAGGATCAGCGCCTCCACCCGGTCGGGTGCGGCAAGCGCGACCTCGGCCGCCGTAAGGCCGCCCCAAGAGACGCCCCCGACCACCGCACGCCGCAGGCCCAGGGCATCCATCACTGCCAGCATGGCGCGCCCTGCTTCGGCCCCGCTGAACTCGCGCCCGGTGCCGGGACTTTTCCCATGGCCCGGCCCATCGACCAGCACAAAGGTCGCTGTGTCGGCCAGGTTTTGCGCCAGGGTATCAAAGATGTGGCTGTCGGTCAGGATCGACGGCCAAAGCACGATGTTGCCCGGCCCGTGACCCGCGATCCGCGCGGAGAGTACGCCCAGGGGGGTTGGCACCGTCCTGATCTCTGTGCCCTCCATGGCGGGAAAGGAATGAGCCGTCATTGCTGCCTGCTGTATGTGATCATTGATTACATATCCCGTCTTGTACCCAATGTAAATGGTGATTACAGCAGTGGGCATGACTCAGGGTCCGGCACACAAACCCCACCATCACGGCAACCTGCGCAAGGCTGTGATCGTGCTTGCGATGGAGGAGGCGCGTGCGGGGGCGATCGAGCTTTTGTCTATGCGTGACGTGTCGCGCCGCCTTGGCGTGTCGCCCGCGGCAGTCTACCGGCATTTTCCCGACCGGGAGGCAATCCTGCGCGACGTGGCGCGGGCGGGGTTCGATCTCTTGGCTGACCGGTTCGAGTCCGCCTTGCCCTTTGCTTCGCAAGCGCCCGATGCCGCAGCCGCGTTGGAGCGGTTCCAGGCGCTGGCGCTGGCCTATGTCAGTTTCGCGCGTGAGCATTACGGGCTGTGGCGGTTGATGTTCGGCCCCTATGGCCGTGACCCGCAGCCCCCCAAACCGGTTCGGCCTTCGACCTATGACTGGTTGGGTAAGGCGCTCGCGGAACTCAAAGCCTTCGGCGTGATCAACACGGCCACAGCCGAGGACCAGTATTTTGTCTGGACAGCCGTGCACGGATTGTCCGACCTGCAGACCTCGCTTGTCGCAACGCCATCGGCAAGCGACACCATTACCTACCGCCATTCCATCATGACTTTGCGGGCGCTGGGGCAGGCCCCGGCTGGGCGGTTGCAGTTGCCACTGCCGTGACTGCAAGGCGCGGCCTTAGACCCCCACCGCCAGCAGCCGGGCCTTGAGTGACCCCCTGGTCCAGCCCCTGGCGTCCTTACCCACGGCGTGCCGACATGGCGCGTCGAGGCCACGTGCGGCATTGAGGATCACCTCGACAACCTCGTCTGGATTACCAGGCGCCATCGCACCGAACCCGGAGAGAACTTGGTCGCGCATGGCGTGATGGGCCGGCTCCACCGCGGCCATCGGCATGGCCCCCACAAAACCGGTGGCGAAGTAGCCCGGATTGATGACTGTCATGCCTCGCGATCAGCAAGAGCTGCGCCGCGTCATGCACGCGCGCGTTGCCCGCATGCGGGCGCAGCGAGGCAATCGCGCGGAGTTGGATCCGCTCGGCCATCCAGGGGAGCGTCATTATGCCACACGGTTTGCAGGTGGTTTGCAGGGCAGCAGCCGGGCGTCAGTTTGCAGCTAACGATTTGAAGAGGCAAAGAGCCCTCTTAAGAAGCGGGTACGGAACATCTGGATGGATAGAAACCTGATATTCTGTCAACGCCGGTGGGCCTATCAGTAATTTTGTGCACGGGGTCGGTTTCGTTCATCAGACCGTGAACCTATCACCGAATAGGATGGCGAATTGGGTTTTGGCCTCGCACCACTCCCGCGGCGGTCGCTTCCAACCTTCGACCGCCCGATTGAGAACAAGGTATAGCAGCTTCATCGCCGCCTCGTCACCCGG
>JADCEN010000073.1 GCA_020250175.1 Rhodobacter sp. | reverse complement strand
GCTGACGAGGGTCATCAAGTGCCGAAAAGTGATCAAGAAGCGATGAGCGGGACATGGCAAGGCCTCCAACTGTGAGGTCACCAGTGAATCACCCTTAGCGCTGTCTGGGAATCCTCCGCTCGTTCAGGCGATTGCCCTGGGGCAGAGGTGCCGGGGCCACCGCCTTGGCCCGAAAGAGCAAATCGGCCCGGGTGCCGGGTGGCATCACCCTGCGCTGCCAGCCCCCGCAGTCCGGCTTGCTGGCAATCCGGTGGCGGTGCCGCCGGCGCGCCCGGCCCGGCCTGCCTTCGGCAATGCGCCGGATGCCACGATTGCCTGTCAGCGTGCCGCGCACCGGCACAGCCAGGAACGGGCGATGCGGCATCATCCCGTTCTTTCGCCTCAAACCATCACGTCCTTGGTCGCCGCCAGCTTCAGGTCCGGGTAATCGCGCTGGATGCGGTCGATGTCCCATTGCAGGCGGGTCAGGAACACCACGTCGCCGTCATGATCGGTGGCAATGTGGCCCTTGTTCACGTTGACAAGCCGCTCCACCTCGGCCTTGGGGCCGCTGACCCAGCGGGCGGAGGTGAAGTTGGACCCTGCGAAGCGCACGGGCAACTGGTATTCCTGTTCGATCCGGCTGGCCAGCACGTCGAATTGCAGCGCGCCCACAACGCCCACGATAAAGCCGGATCCGATCATCGGCCTGAACACCTTGGCCGCACCTTCCTCGGCGAATTGCATCAGCGCCTTTTCCAGATGCTTGGCCTTCATCGGGTCGCCCGCGCGCACGCCCTGCAACAGTTCGGGGGCAAAGCTGGGGATGCCGGTAAAGCGCAGCCCCTCGCCTTCGGTCAGGGCATCGCCGATGCGCAGCTGTCCGTGGTTGGGAATGCCCATGATGTCGCCCGCCCAGGCCTCGTCCGCCAACTCGCGGTCGGCGGCCAGGAACAGGACCGGGTTGGTCACCGCCATCGTCTTGCCGCTGCGAGGATGATACAGCTTCATGCCGCGCAGGAAGTGACCCGAGGCAAGCCGCACGAAGGCCACGCGGTCGCGGTGCCTGGGGTCCATGTTCGCCTGCACCTTGAAGACGAATCCGGTGACCGGGGTTTCTTCGGGGGCGATCTGGCGGGTTTGCGATTTCTGGATCTGCGGCGGGGGGCCGTATTCGCCGATGCCGTCCATCAACTCCTTCACGCCGAAGGAATTGATTGCCGAGCCGAACCAGATCGGGGTCAACGAGCCGTTCAGGAAGGACTCGCGGTCAAAGGCGGGCAGCAGGGCACGGGCCATTTCAAGCTCTTCGCGCAGCTTTGCCAGCAGGTCCGGGGCGACATGCCCGGCCAGTTCCGGATCATCCAGCCCGTCGATCTTGATCGAGTCCGCAACCCGGTTGCGGTCGGCGCGGTCCATCAGTTCCAGCCGGTCGTGCAGGATGTCGTAGCAGCCGATGAAATCGCGGCCCACCCCGATGGGCCAGCTTGCGGGGGACACGTCGATGGCCAGGTTTTCCTGAATCTCATCGATGATCTCGAAGGTGTCGCGGCTTTCGCGGTCCATCTTGTTGCAGAAGGTCAGGATCGGCAGGTCGCGCAAGCGGCAGACCTCGAACAGCTTGCGCGTCTGGCTTTCCACGCCCTTGGCCCCGTCGATCACCATGATCGCGGCATCCACAGCCGTCAGCGTGCGATAGGTGTCTTCGGAAAAATCGCTGTGGCCGGGGGTATCGACCAGATTGAAGCGGTAGGGGCCGAAGTCAAAGGACATGGCCGAGGCGGAAACGGAAATGCCCCGCTCCTGTTCCAGCTTCATATAGTCGGACCGGGTGCGGCGGGCCTCGCCCTTGGCGCGGACCTGTCCGGCCATCTGGATCGCCCCGCCGAACAGCAGGAACTTCTCGGTCAGCGTGGTCTTACCGGCATCGGGGTGCGAGATGATCGCAAAGGTCCGGCGGCGGCCGATTTCGGGCGGAAGGGGGGCGCGGTTCGACATGGGCACCGGTATAGGGCCGTCAACCGGCACCCGCAACATCCGGACTGTCCTGCAACGGACAGACAACGGGCGCAGCAAGAGAACATCTGACATGGTGCTGAAACAGCATTCCGCCGCCTGCCGGACGGGACGCTTTCTTCGATCCGGGGAAAGGGGTGGCGTTCCGGGCGGGCAGGGAATCGCCCCGCGTTTCCCTGCCCGGGAAGTGCCCGCAACCCCACAGGACCGGCCCCGCTGACGCGACGCAGGCCGGGGGCTTTGGCCCCCGGCTGGTCCTGATGCCAGCGCAGCGCTGTGGCAGGGGCGATGGCCCGTCCCATTGATGCGGTGAAACTGCTTTCGTCAGTGCGGGCGGAAACAGGAAACGCACCGCGTTTCCCCCGCCCGCGCGCGACGGTGCCCTGTAGACCGGCAGGTCCGGGAACAGCAGAAGGCCAGCGCCCGACCCGGCGGGCGAGAAGCGCCCGCCAGGGGCGGGGTCGGGCGCTGGCCGGGGGCTTTGGCCCCCGGCTGGTCCTGCTTCCGGCGTGGCGCTGTGGCAGGGGCGATGGCCCCTGCCATTGGATCGGTGAAACTGCTTTCGTCAGTGCGAGCGGGGGAAACGCGCCGCGTTTCCCCCGCTCGCGCGGGACGGTGCCCTATAGACCGGCAGGTCCGGGAACAGCAGAAGGCCAGCGCCCAACCCTGTGGGTGCAAAGCGCCCGCCTGGGGCGGGTCGGGGCTTTGGCCCCCGGCTGGTCCTGATGCCAAAGTGGCGCTGTGGCAGGGGCGATGGCCCCTGCCATTGAAGCGGTGAGAGTGCTTTCGTCCCTCCGGGCGGGAACAGAAAACGCGCCGCGTTTCCCCCGCCCGCCCGGATTGATGCCACAGGGGCCGTCGCCCCCCGCGCCAGGAAAGGCCAGCGCCCGTCATGGGCGGGGCGGGCGTGCGGCACGCGCAGCGCAGGTCCGGGGCGATGGCCTTGGCCCGGCCGCGCGGGGCGTGTAAGCGGAAGATTTCCCTGCTTTTGATTCAGGCAGCCCACGCGGCCGGCACTTTTCAGCGCCCTTGCACAGAACAGGCAGAAGGATTTGGTGCCATGGACTGAAACCTCCGCCATACCTGTGACAGGCTGCCGCAGGATCCGCACCCGCAAAAGTCCTGGCCGCCTTTGCGTGCCCGGCACCGTGCCGGTCGGGGCGATGGGTACGGGCAGCCGGCGCAAGATGCACGGGCTGAAAGTCAGGGGGCCGTTCCACCACGGCGACGACAGCTTTGCCGTGATCTTGGGGATGGCCACCACCGCCAAGGCGACCGGCAAGCGCCCCCCGGGCTGCGATGCCAGGGCCTGCCCTGTGCAGGATGGCAAGGTCGGGCGGGAAAAGCTCTTCTCTTCGGCCTGACATGCACGCAGGGCGCTGGTGTCTTTCCCGAGCGGCAATTAACCTGATCCTGCAAGACAGAGGGTCAGGCCATGGATCTGGGGATCAGGGGAAAACGGGCGCTGGTCTGTGCGTCTTCCAAGGGGCTGGGGCGCGGCTGCGCCGAGGCTTTGGCGGAAGCTGGCGTTGATCTGGTGATGAACGCGCGCGGGGCCGAGGCGCTGGAGTCTGCGGCGGCGGACATCCGCGCGGCGCATCAGGTGGGTGTGGTCACTGTCGCCGGCGACATTACCACCGAGGCGGGCCGTGCGGCGGTGCTGGCCCATGGCCCGTTCGACATTCTGGTGACCAACGCGGGCGGCCCGCCGCCCGGCCTCTGGTCAGACTGGTCACGCGAGGATTTCCTCAGGGCGCTTGATGCCAACATGCTGACGCCCATCGCGCTGATGCAGGCGGTCCTGCCGGGGATGATGGCGAAGGGCTGGGGCAGGGTGGTCAACATCACCAGCGTGTCGGTCAAGGCACCAGTGGCGGTGCTCAGGGCTATCGCATTTGGCCGATGATTGATTTTGCGAAGTCATTGGACCATCCTGCGCGTTTGCGTTTTCGGGAGACGGGGAGTTTGGGGCGGGCCTTTCGCAGGATGTTGAGGGTGAGCTTTCGCAGAATGCTGAGGTT
>JADCEN010000072.1 GCA_020250175.1 Rhodobacter sp. | reverse complement strand
GCCATCAGCGTCTTTGACAGCTACGACGCAATCCTCGACGCCTGTTGCACCGCATGGAACCGCTTCGCCAACGATCCCAAAACCGTAACCTCAATCACCGAACGATCATGGGCACAGGTCAGTTGAAAGGGCCGTTGGTATGAGCGACCCCTTGGCGCCTCTGATGCGGTGGCGGACTGTCGCGAAGGTGCTTTCGTTCGGGTCGGACGTGCGGATGCATTTCCAATGCCCGGTCGGGTAACCGTGGAAGGTCGGCACCGCATCCCTGTCCTTGACCAGCCGGGCGACGGCCTTGTCGCGTTTCACGCCACAGCTTTCGGCGAAGACGTTGTAAGCGACGTCTGCTGTAACCTTCCTCTCGGCCTGCCGGATGGCATGCAGATGGCCGAGGCCTTGGCTTGGCGGGGTTTCGGCATCGCATTCAGCACGTTCATGGTCATGGGGACCGGGCAGCCTGGCCCCCGCGTCGCGGCGAAGACCTTGCGCAGCGCCGTCCGGAACCCCAAGGTGTCAGTGCCGATGGCAGGGTCCGGATACTGCTTCAGACCCGCTGACCGGCGAGGCAGTGAAGGCGCAGCTGGGCAGGCCGCGCCGTTTGCGCGTGATCCATGACGCCAACCTGCGCGGCGCCCGCGTGGCTGGCCAATGGGAGCGGGTCCTAAAGATCAAAGGGGCCTTCCCCATCTGGAATACACGCCGGGGGCCAGCAACACGCACCGCCCGCACCACGCCGACAAGGAAGGCTTGGTCCTGCCGGTGCACAGCCCGTTCCGGGATAACTGGATGCCGCCGAACGGCCGGGCCTGCAAGTGCAGGGTGCGCCCGGTGACGCGGCGCGAGGCGGAACGGCGCGGCATTGGCACTGCGCCGGACATCCCCGACCGCAAGATGGTGAACATCGGCAACGTGATCCAGGGCGTTACGGGCGCAATCATCCTGGCCGAGGTCTGACGCATGGCCTCGCGCCGCCTGTTCGACGGGGCACAGGCCGGGCTTGGGCCGCTTCCCGTTGTAACCCCGGCGGACGGCGGCATCCTGGCCGGGGCGGGGTCGGTGGGCGGCTCCGTTGCCGCCGGGGCGGGGTCAGCGGCCGGGACGGCGCAGGCTGACGGGCGCGGCACCGCTGTCAGACCGGCGGCGGGCGGCGCGGTGTGGCAACCGGGCGGGGCGTGGCAACCCAGATTGAGGCATGAGGCAGGCATGAGCGACATTTTCCACATGGCCCCCCGCGATACGCTCTGGGCGCTGGGCTTTTTCCAGGATGACACAGCCATCGACCTGACCGGGGCCAGCGTGACCTTCACCCTTGTCATCGAGGTCGGGGTGACCCTGTTCACCCGCACGGCCCAGGTGCAGATCGCCACCGTCGCCCCCTGCCTGCGCTATCTCTGGCAGACGGGCGACAAAGCCATTGAAGGGTAGTTCAAGGGCTGGTTCCGGGTGACCCGGCGCTTCGGCACCAAACACTGCCCCACCCCCGGCAGCATCGTGATCGCATGCAGGTGGGCGCGGCGCGGGCGGTTGCGATCAGGGCAGAAGCGGGCTTGAAGCCCCCTTTCAAACCCCTTTCAAACCACCCGCGCCAGCCTGCTTTTGAAACCCCGGACCCAGCCCGCCACCACCCGCCGGATTCATGCGCACCGGCGCAACCCGCGAAAAACGAGTTGTTGCAACTTCTTGCGTCCAACCGGGCAGCTTCCGGTGTCAACTCACATGCCCCTTTGACAGGGGCACCATGCCTCTGCCACAGTATGCGCGCGTACTGGCCACGGGGCCGCAGGGCGCACCCCCGAAAGCTTTCAAGGTCAACATCGCCCGCCTGATTTGCGATGGTCGTCCGGTATCCACCGGGGAAGGTCCATGCGCATATCCGAGGCGGGCATCGCCATGCTTGAAGCCGAAGAGGGCGTGGTTCTGCGCGCCTATCGCTGCCCGGTCGGGGTCTGGACCATCGGGGCCGGGCTGACCGCCGCCTCGGGTGTGGTGACACCGCACGCGGGCATGGTGATCACTGCCCATGACGCCAGCGATCTGCTGAAGAAGGCGCTGGCGCGAAACTATGAACCGGCAGTGGACAGGGCGATGGCCAAGGGCCTTCCGGTGCAGCACGAGTTCGACGCCGGTGTCATGTTCCACTTCAACACCGGGGCCATCGCGCGGGCCAGCTGGGTCAAGGCCTGGATCGCGGACAATGCCGCTGCCGCCCGCAAGGGGCTTGCCGCTTGGAACAAGGGCGGCGGCAAGGTGCTGCCCGGTCTGGTCAAGCGCCGCGAGCGCGAGGCGGACCTGTTACTGAACGGGGTTTATGCCCCCGTTAAAGCGGCCCCCGCAACCGCCACCGCGCCGCGTTGGTCCCGCATCGCCCTGCCGCTGTCGGCGGAGGAGTTCCGGGCGGCGCGGGCGGCGCTGGCCAGCCTTGGCTATGCCGTGGGCAGCGATGCCATCCGGATACCCGCGCAGGCCGTGGAGGCCTTTCAGCGCGACCACGATCTGACGGTGGACGGCATTCTTGGCCGCGCCACCCTGTCCACCCTGCAGCGGCGCATCGATGCCCGGCGCAAGACCGCTGTTGCGGCACCTGCCGTGGTCATGACCGGCGCGGGCGACAGCTCCGGTTACACCGATGCGCTGGCGGGCGTGCCCTGGGCCGGGGCAGCCCTGCTGGGCCTGGTCCTGATCTGGGCCGCATGGCTGGCCTTCCAATACCGCGATGTCATTGCCGCCGCCGTGCAGCGCCCGCTGCCGCGTCTGGCGCGTTTTCTGAGGAGCATCTGATGTCTGCCCTGATTGCCCTTGCCGCCCAGGTCGGCGCGCCGTTTGTCGAAAAGGTCCTGTCGCAGAAGCTGGGCAAGGCCGGTGGCGCGCTGGCCACCGAGGTGGTGCGCACCATCGCCGACCAGGCCGGGGTTGCGCCCGAGGCGCTGGAAGGTTTTGCCGCCGATCACCCCGATAGGGTGCGCCAGGCGATCACCGATACCGAGGCGCTGGCCCCGGAAATCATCGTGCTGCATACGGCAGAGCTTGATGCCAGGCAGGCGATCTTCGAGGCGGAAAAGACCGAGCCGGTCTGGGTGCGCGCCTGGCGGCCCTTGGGCATGTACGGGCTGGGCGTGCTGTGGTTCTGGAACGTGATCTTCCTGCATGTGGCGAATGCGTATTGGAAGATCGCCCTGCCGCCGATGCCGTTCGAGCATCTGATGGGGATCAGCGCGCTTTACATGTCGCTCTACATGGGCGGGCACACGATCAAGGATGTGGCTGCCAAGTGGATCTCCAAATGACGGATGTGCTGAACATCTCGCCCTTTGTCGGTTGGGTGGTCGCGCTGAACGCGCTGCTGACCTTTGCGCTGGCGATCTGGAACCTGATGGCCTCGGGCAGCCGGGCGAACACCAAGCGGCTGGATGGGCATGACGATCAGCTGCAGAAGCACGAGTCCCGGATCAGCGCCGTCGAGCAGGGGCAGGAATCGCTGCCGTCGCTGCAGAACATACATTCGCTGGAACTGGCGATCGTGCGGCTTGAAGGCGAGATCAAGTCGGTGTCCCAGGTCATGGCCGGAAACGTCGCCATCATGGAGCGGCTGGAAGCTGTTGTCGCGCGGCATGACGCGCATCTGCTGGAGGCGGGCAAGCGATGAGCGACTATGGGGAACTGGTCCGCAAGCACCGGCGTCTGGCGATCCTGCGGCACCTTGAGGCCTGCGCGGAATACACCAGCAACGGGTCCATCCTGCAATCGGTGCTGAACGGCGTGGGCGTGCAGTCGACCCGCGATCAGGTGATCACCGAACTGGCCTGGCTGCGCGAACAGGGGTTCGTGACTTATGAGGACCGGGCAGAGTTCATCGTGGTGACCGCCACGGCGCGCGGCTGCGAACTGGCGCGCGGGCTGGCCACGCATCCGGACGTGCAGCGCCCCGCCCCGAGGCGCTGATCATGCCCGCCCCCCGCAAGGTTGACCTGCTGCCGCCCGAGCTGAAGCGCTGGCTGGAGGCGGAGCTGCGCACGCGCGGCTTTGCCGGGTACGAGGCGCTGGCCGAGGCGCTGAACTGGAAGCTGGAGGAAGAGGGGCTGGAGCTGCGCATCCAGAAGTCCGCGCTGCACAGCTTTGGGGCCGAGTATGCCGAGTTCGTCAAGGTGCAGGAGGCGGCGAGTGCCTGGGCGACCGAGTGGATGTCCGAGGCGGGGATCGGCGACGAAGCCAAACGGCACAACGTGCTGTTCCAGATGATCACCGCGCTGGCCTTCAAGGTGATGCAGGCGCAGATGACCAGGGCGGGTGACAAGATCGACCCGAAGGAGTTGGGTTTTCTGGGCAAGATGATGAAGGACATCATGGGTTCCGCCGGTATCCGCGAGCAGCTGGTGGCGGCCGAGCGCAAGGCGCAGGCGGCGAAGCTGGACCAGGCGGTGGCGGCAGGCGAGGTGACGGAAGATTTCCGGGCCGAGGCCCGCCGGATCATGGGGTTTGCGTGATGGCCGCCCTCGGCACGAAGCTGCGTCGGCTTGAGGGCGGGCGCATGGCGTTCTGGTGCCCCGGCTGCGGCCAGGCGCACCAGATCACGGTGTGCCATGACCTTTTCCCTGACGGGCCGTGCTGGGGCTTTGACGGGGATTTCGAGCGACCGAGCTTCACGCCGTCGATCATGATGAACGGGCCGGGGCCGACGCATAGCCCCGACGCTCCGGTTTGCCACAGCTACGTCACCAAGGGCCGCATCCTGTATCTGCAGGACTGCACGCATGAACTGGCCGGTTGTACGGTCGATCTGCCTGACTGGCCAGATGGGGGGTTATGATGGCAACCCCGGCACAGGTGGCGAATGACCTTGCGGCGCAGGCGGCATGGTGGGGCGGGCGGGACGAGGACCTCGCGCGCACCTGCCGCGATACCTGCCGCCTGATCCGGGCGCTGGATGCGGGGGAGCATGTGCAGGGTCGCAGCTACCAAGGCGTGCATGCCCGGCTGGCCCAGATGGTTCACCGCTACAGCATCGGCCCGCAGCACGACAGCCAGATCGCCCGGTCGCTGCGCCGGGCCTTTGCCACGCTGCAGGCACAGTGGGGCGGCGTACAGGCATGAGCGCCCTTGCCCCGGACAGCCCGCTGATCCGCTTCCTGCCCTATCAGCGGGCCTGGATCGCCGATCAGTCGCGGTTCAAGATCGGGATGATGACGCGGCGCGGTGGCAAGACCTTTGCATCGATGGGCGAGGTGGCGGCGGATTGCACGGCGGCCGAGGCCGAGGGGCGCAAGACGCGCTGGACGATCCTGTCGCGGTCGGAAGGCGCCGCAAAAGAGGCCCTTGAAGACGCCCTTAAACCGATGGTGCGCGCCTATTACGAGGTGCTGCGGGGTCTCGCCCGCAGCCCGGAACCGGTCTTTGAAGAAGGCGAGTTCCGGGTGCCTGCGCACCGCGAGGAGGTGACAGCGGGCGGGCAGACCATAGTCATCGAGGTGCCCGAGGCCACCTACAAGACGCAGGAAGTGCGCTTTCCCGGTGGCAGCCGGGCCATTGCCCTGTCGGCCAGCCCCGATGCCGCGCGCGGCTTTGGCGGCAACCTGCTGCTGGACGAGTTCGCCTTTCACCGCGACAGCCGCCGCATCTGGGCCAGCGCGTTCCCGGTGGTGGCGCGCGGCGGGCACAAGCTGCGGGTGATCAGCACGCCGAACGGCAAGGGCAACAAGTTCTACGAGCTGATGACGGCCGAGGGCGACACCTGGTCGCGCCATGTCACCGATATCTATCAGGCGGTGGAACAGGGCCTGGACGTGAACGTTGCCGAGCTTCGCGCGGCGCTGGCCGACGAGGATGTCTGGGCGCAGGAATTCGAACTGAAATGGCTGGATGCCGCCAGCGCCTGGCTGGATTACGACCTGATCAGCGGCTGCGAGCATCCGGCGGCCGGCATGCCGGGGCTGTATCAGGGTGGCCCGTGCTTTTCGGGCGAGGATATTGCGGCACGCAATGACCTGTTCGTGCTGCCGGTGTTCGAACAGGTGGGCGATGTGCTGTGGCTGCGCGAGATGGTGGTGCGCCGCCGGATCAGCTTTGCCGAACAGGACGCGATCCGGGCGGAGATGTTCCGCAAATACCGGATCGTGCGGCACCGGATGGACCAGACCGGCATGGGCGAAAAGCCTGTGGAAGACGCGCAGCGCCGCCACGGCACCGACCGGGTGGAGGGGGTGCTGTTCACCGGGCCGAACCGGCTGGATCTCGCCACCCATCTGAAAGAGGCGATGCAGGACCGCAAGATGCGCCTGCCCGCCGGTGACGTGGTGCTGCGCGCCGATCTGCATGCGATCCAGTCCAATGTGGGGCCAACCGGTGTGCGCCGCCTGGTTGCCGATGGCGACACCGACGGCCATGCCGACCGGTTCTGGGCCATTGCCCTGGCGGTCAGCGGGGCGGCATCGGCCTATCAGCCCTATGCCTACCAGCCGGTGCCGCGCCATGGCGGCGAGGATTTTGACCGCGAGTTCCGGCTGACGGCCGGATTCGCGGCGCAGAAAGGACTGTTCTGATGGCCCTGCTTGATGCCTATGGCCGCCCGGTGCGGCAACAGAAGCTGACCGTCCCGCTGGCGAGCGGCGGCATGACCGGCATCCGGCAGACCTGGGCGGGCAGTGCCGCGTCCGGCCTGACCCCGGTCAAGCTGGCGTCGATCCTGCGGGCCTGCGACCAGGGCGAATTGCGCGAGTTCCTGATCCTGGCCGAGGAAATGGAAGAGCGGGACCCGCACTACTTCTCGGTGCTGGGCACCAGGAAGCGTGCGATCTCTGGCATCATGCCGCAGGTCGAGGCCGCCAGCGACAGTAAGCGCGACGTGGAGATCGCCGAGGCGGTGCGCGAAGAGATTCCCGAACACCCCGGCTTTGCCGATCTGGTCGAGGATCTGCTGGATGCCCTGGGCAAGGGGTTTTCCGTGGTCGAGATCGACTGGGCGCGCAGCGCCAGCCGCTGGACGCCGGAGCGGTTCGATCACCGCGATCCGCGGTTCTTTGTCTTCGACCGCGAGACGCGCCGCGATCTGCGGCTGCTGGACGAGGCGGGGCCGGTCGAGGGCGTGCCGCTGGAACCGTTCAAGTTCATCACCCACCGCGCGCGGATGAAGTCCGGTCTTGCCTATCGCGGCGGGCTGGCGCGGGTCGTGGCCTTCGGCTGGATGTGCAAGGCCTATGACTCCAAGGACTGGATGTCCTTCATCGAAACCTACGGCCTGCCGCTGCGGATTGGCAGGTACGACGCCAATGCCACCAAAGAGGATGTCGCCAAGCTGTATCAGGCCGTGGCAAATATCGGCACCGATGCGGCGGCGGTGATGCCGAAGTCGATGGAGATCACCTTTGAAAAGGCCCAGACCCTGGCGGGGTCGGAGAAGATTTTCGAGACCTTCGCGCGCTACATCGACGAGCAGGTCAGCAAGGCGGTGCTGGGCCAGACGATGACGGCCGATTCGGGGTCCAGCCAGGCGCAGGCCACGGTGCATAACGAGGTGCGCCACGACATTGCGGCGGCCGATGCCCGCGCCGTGGCCGGGGCGATCAACCGCGATCTGGTGCGGGCCTTTGTGGACCTGAGCTTCGGGGTGCAGCAGGCCTATCCGCGGCTGATCCTGCCGGTGGCCGAACCGGAGGATATCAAGACCAAGATCGAAGGGGCGGCCAGGCTGATGGAGCGTGGCGTGCGCTTCAAGGCGACCGAACTGCGCACCGCGCTGGGGTTCAGTGACCCGGAAGAGGGCGATGAGATTGCAGGCGGCACCGTCCCCGCCCCGGCAGCGGCAGCGGCCCCGGCGCAGAACCGGCAGGCAGGCCAGGGCCTCGTGCTGAACCGCCAGCAGGGCGAAGACCTGCTGGACGAGGTCGGGGCCGAGATGCTGTCGGACTGGGAAGAGGTCGGCAGTGCCATGGAAGCGGCCATCGCCGGGGCCACTGAGGGGGCCGACAGCTATGCAGACGTGCTGGACCGTCTGCCCGAGACCCTGCGGCAGATGCCGTCTGCGGTGCTGATCGAGACGCTGGTGAAGGGCATGTTCCGGGCCCGCGCCGTGGGCGATGCGCAGGATGACTGACCATCCCGACCGGCCCGGCTACAGCTTTGACCCCGGCCCGCCACCCGAGGCGTCGCGGTTCCTGCGCAACAAGGGATTGCGCCCGTCCTTTTCCTGGCTGGACGTGGAGCCGGAGGAACATGCCGTTGCCTTTGCCGTGGCCAAGGTCGCCGAACTTGACCTGCTGGAGGCGATGCGGGCCGAGGTGCAGAAGGCATTGGATGAGGGCCTGCCCCTTGCCACCTTCCAGAAAAACTGGCGCGCCAACCCCCGCCTTGCAGAATGGTGGGGCCGCAGGGTCATGGAAGACCCCCTGACGGGCGAGATGGTGGAGGTGCAGCTTGGCTCGCCGCGCCGTCTGAAGACGATCTATGACGCCAACCTGCGCACGGCCCGCGCCGCCGGCCAGTGGGAGCGGATCGAGCGCACGAAGGGGGCCTTTCCCTTTCTGGAATACACCCTTGGTGCCAGCGAGCAGCACCGCCCGCACCATGCCGACAAGGAGGGGCTGATCCTGCCGGTGGACAGCCCGTTCTGGGACGAGTGGATGCCGCCGAACGGCTGGGGCTGCAAATGCAAGGTCCGCCCGGTGACGCGGCGCGAGGCCGAGCGGCGCGGCATCAGCGCCACGCCCGACATCCCCGACCGCAAGGTGGTGAACAAGCGCACCGGCGACGTGCAGCTGGTGCCGGTGGGCATCGATCCGGGCTGGCAGCGCAACCCGGGCAAGCTGCGCCGCCAGGCGGCAGAGGGGCTGCTGCGCGACCGGCTGGAGGCAGCGCCCGAGGCGGTGGTGCGGGCAGCGGTGAAGGACATTGCCACAAGCTGGGCCGCCGAGCGCGTGCTGAAGGGCACGTCGCCCGGCGCTGTGCCGGTGGCCGTTCTGCCCGATGGCCTGCCCGAAGCCGCCGGGGTGAAGGCGCGGGTGGTCCGGATGACGTCAAGCTATGGCGACAAGTTCGAGGCAAAAAAGCGCCGCGTGACGACCGGCACGCTGCTGATCCTGTCAGAGGCCCTGCAGACCGGGTCAGTGCTGATCGAGCGGCGCGCAGGCAGGACGGATATCCATGTCATGTCGGCAGGCAGCGAGCCGTGGGTCTTCGTCCTGAAGGTGATGGCCGAAACGGCGGAGGTCTGGATCAGGACGATTTATCCGCTGAAGCCCGCCAGGCGCAAAGCGATACGGGCGATACCTGGTATCGAGGTGTTCAGGGATTGACGCCCGGATGGTCGGAACCCCATCGCGGCACATGACCGGCTTTCCGAATGGCTCGGGCGCAGCCGTTGTTTACGCCCTTGCCGGGCAAAGTTCAACGCCGAAGGTGCATCCGGGCGACCGGGGCAGATGGAATGGCCTGCAACCGCGCCGTTAAATACCGTTTAAAGGGCCTTGTCGGTCCGGCATGGCCCGGCGTAGCCTGAAGGCGGGAAGGGCCTTCAGCGGCCCGCTGGCGCGATATGCCCGGAACCCGCCCGATGCGGGCATCTGCCCCCGAAAACATTCAAGGGTTACGGGCTGCGCCGATGCGGGCAATGTCCGCCCATGGTGACACATCCCCTTCCCTCGCTGCGCGGGCTTGCGCTCAACTTCGAAAGCGGTGCCGTGCCCGACTGGGTGCAGCTGACGCCGCCCGGTCCGGCCATTGTCGGGCGCGACGGGCGCGCCTGGACGCTGTCGGACCCGGCGGCGGTTGCCGCCGCCTTCGACCCTGCGAAAGAGCCGCAGATCGATCTTGAACATTCCTCCCAAATCGCCGCGCCGCAGGGCCTGCCCGCCCCGGCAGTGGGTTGGATCAAGGAACTCAATGTCCGCGATGGTGCCCTGTGGGGCCGTGTCGAATGGACGGCGGAAGGCGAGGCGACCGTCACCTCGCGCGCCTACCGCTATCTGAGCCCGGTGATGGCGGTCGACAAGAAGACAGGGGAAATCCTGCGGATCGTCAGCGCCGGGCTCACCAATTCCCCGAACCTTGAAATGGCGGCCCTGAACCGCGCAACCACGGAGACAGACATGGACAAGGCGGTCCTTGACGCCCTGGGCCTGACGGCCACGGCCACTGCGGCGGATGCCGTGCTGGCGATCAATGCGCTGAAAAGCGATAAGGCACTGGCGCTGAACCGCGCCGAGGCCCCGGACCCCGAGCGGTTCGTGCCCAAAGCCGACCACGTTCTGGCGCTGAACCGGATCACCGCCTTCGAGGCCGAAGCAAAGGCGCGGCGCGAGGCCGAAATCACGGCAGCTGTCGATGCCGCCGTCACGGCGGGCAAGGTAGCGCCCGCATCGAAGGACTACCACCTGGCCGCCTGTCGCCAGGACGGCGGGCTGGAGCGGTTCACGGCAATGGTCGGCGCAGCGCCGGTGATTGCGCCGCCGTCCACGCTGGACCGCCGCACCCCCGATGCCACGCCCGGCAAGCTGACCGCCGAAGAGCTGGCGATGTGCCGGATGATGGGCACCGATCCCGAGAAATTCGCGGCCGAGAAGGCCGTGCAGGCACAGCTGGCGACCGAGCGGGTTGCCCTGATGAAGCAGGAGTAACCCGACCATGGCGATCACATCCCCCGCATTGCTGACCAACCTCAACACCGCGCTGCAATCCTCGTTCAGGGATGCTTACGCCGCAATGCGGACCGAGGCATTCTGGGACAGGGTGGCAACGCTTGTGCCATCGACGACCGCGTCGAACACCTACAGCTGGCTGGGCGATTTCCCCCGCCTGCGCGAATGGATCGGTCCCCGTGTGGTCAAGGACATGAAACTGTCCGGCTATCAGATCAGCAACCGGCTGTTCGAATCGACGCTGGGCGTGCAGCGCGTGCAGATCGAGGATGACCAGTTCGGCCATTTCTCGCCCATCGCCAGGTCGATGGGGCAAGAGGCGGCGCAGTGGCCCGACATTCTGGTGAACGAGGCGATCACCGCCGGGGAAAGCTCGGTCTGTTATGACGGGCAGTTCTTCTTCGACACCGATCACCCGGTGTTCCCGAACGCCGACGGCACCGGCACCGCCACGACCTGGACGAACTTCACCACCGGGGCGGGCGCGCGCTGGTATCTGATCGACGATTCGAAGGTGCTGAAGCCCCTGATCTTCCAGGAGCGGACGAAGCCCGAGATGGAGATGAAGTTTGATCCCTCTACCTCGGACGCGGCCTTCAACAACGATCTGTTCCAGTGGGGTATCCGCTATCGCTGCGCCGCAGGCTACGGCTTTCCGCAGCTGATCCACTGCGCGCGCACCGCGCTGAACGCCACCAACTTCGAGGCGACGCGCACGATCATGCGCAACCTCAAGGCCGATGGCGGCCGGCCCCTGGGCGTGCGCCCGACGACGATCATGGTCGGTCCCAGCAACGAGGCGGCGGCGAAGGCGCTGTTTGAGACAGCGTTCCTGTCCGGCGGCGGGTCCAACCCCAACTACAACGCCGTCAAGGTGCTTGTGAACGTGTGGATGGCCTGATCATGAGCGCGCTTCTGATCAGATCGACCGCAGGTGAGGGGTTCGAAGGCCACTTCCGGCTGGGCCAGTTCTGGCCCCGCGCCGGGCGGGTGGTGGCACAGGATGCCTTCACCACAGACGAGTGGGCGGTGCTGACCGCCGATCCCTGCCTGCACATCGGCCCCGCCCCGGACGAGGCGCAGGTCGAGGCCGAGGCAAAGGTGGAAAGCCTCAAGGCGCGGGTGCGCGCGGCGAGCAACCAGCTTGAGCCGGGGGATTTCGATGCCGACGCCCAGCCGAAGCTGGGCGCGGTGAAGGAACGCCTGCCGGAAGAGGCAAGGAAGGTCACGGCGAAGCTTGTGGCCGAGGTCTGGGCAGAGATCGCCCGGCCCACCTGACGCCGGTGCGACAGGATCAAGGGCCGGGGCGGACAGGCAGCGGGCGACAGGCCCGCCCCCGGTGATCCAGGCGGCGCGCGCAGCGCCCTGCCCTGACGAGGGGGAAGACGACCCCTGACAGCCGGGAAAGACCGGCACCAGAATCAAGGGAACGCCATGTACGCCACGCAATCCGACATCGTCACGCTTTACGGCCAGAATGCGCTGGACGTGGCGGACCATAACCGGGACGGCGTGGCGGACAGCGCGGCGGTGACCCGCGCCCTGACTTCGGCCAGTGGCGAGATCGACACCTATCTGCATGCGCGCTACACCCTGCCGCTGCCCGAGGTGCCGGGGTTCCTGAAGCAACTGGCGGTGGACACTGCCCTGTACCGGCTGGCGCTGTCTGCCGATGTGCTGTCCGAAGAACACCGCAAGCGGTATGAAGACGCCTTGGGCCACCTGAGGCGGATTGCCAAAGGCGAGGCCGCGCTGGTATTCACCGCCGCCCCGGCCACGGGCGGCATCGACGTAAGCGGCGCGCAGCCCATCGTCTCCGGCGGGCCGGCCAAACTCTTTACCCGCGACCTGACGAGGGACCTCTGATGGCCGGGGTCACGATCACCGCCGAACTGGACGCCAGGGTGCTGGCCGAGATCGACCGCGTCTTTGCGCGGCTGGGGTCGGAAGGCGTGCGGGAGATTGCGGATGCGGTCGGCGGCATGATGGCCGATCAGACGCAGCGGCGCATCAAGACCGAAAAGGCCGCGCCGGACGGAACCCCCTGGGCACCCTGGTCGGACCGCTACGCAAGCACGCGGAACACCGGCAACACCCGGCAGAATTCTCTGCTGATCGACAGCGAGCAACTGCTGAATTCCATCCAGCAATACACTACCGGCGACACCGTGACTGTTGGCGCGGGCATGATCTACAGCGCGATCCACCAGTTCGGCGGGCGCGGCATTCCGGAGCGTCCCTACCTTGGCCTGTCGGCTGCCGACCGCCGAGAGATCGAAGAGCTGGTGATCGACCTGAGCGCGGAGTGGCTGCAATGACCGCGACCCGCCCCGACCTGCTGGCAGCCCTGCCCGGCCTGGTTGCCGCCCGGATCAAGCTGGTGCTGCCTGCCTTGCGCGAATGCCGGGGCATCGCCGGGCGCTTCAATCTGGACATGCTGAAGGCCAAGGGCGTGGCGGCACCGGCGGTGCTGGTCAGCCGTCTGCGCCTGCGCCAGGATCAGACCTATGCCGGGCCGCACTATACCTACAGCCTGCAGATGGGGGCCTTCATCGTCGCCAGGGACGAGATGGGCCTGGGCCGGGACGAGGCGGTGGCGAACATCGCCCAGGCCCTGCTGCAGCTGATCCCCGACACGGTCTGGGGCCTGCCTGCCGATCTGGGCGCGGCGGCGGACGTGGCCGAGGAGCCGATCCTGTCCGTCAGCACCGAAAGCCGGGCGATTGCCCTGTCTGCCGTGACCTGGTCGCAGCCGGTGGCGCTGCGCGGCCTGCCCGAGGCACCGGCGATCACGCCCGAACTGTACCTGGGCCGGGCCCCGCGCATCGGGCGCGCCTTTGAAGATGACTACACGCTGATCGGGGGTGCGCCATGACGCGCGCTGCGGCCGAGGCCGACCGGATGATCGCCAATATCTGCCAGGTCGGCTATGTCACCGCCGTTGACAATGCCACGTCCCGCGTCCGCGTCCGGATCGGGGATCTGGACACGGCATCGATCCCGGTGCTGCAGATCAGATCGGGCGCGTTCAAGCTGCACGTGATGCCGTCGGTCGGGGAACAGGTCACGGTCAATGCACCCGGCGGCGATATGGCACGGGCCTATGTCAGCGGATCGATTGTGATCGATGGCAACGCTGTGGCCCCGGATGTCAACAGCCCGACGATGGACTTTGGCAGCGCCACGCTGCGGATCATCGGCAAGCTTTACATCGACGGCGATGTCGAGATCACCGGCAAGATCGACGTGACGGGGCCGGTCACCTGCGACGCGGATGTCGTCGCCTCGGGCAAAAGCCTGGTCGGCCATATCCACCCCGAGTCGATCGGCAGCGTCACGGGGGTGCCGATCTGATGCCGGGCCTGTCCGCCACCACCGCCCGCGTGCTGCCCGAAGAGCAGCACCTGGCACAGTCGATCAACGACATTCTGGCGACCCCGCTGGGAACCCGCGTGATGCGCCGCGATTACGGGTCGGACCTGCCGCGCCTGCTGGATGCGCCGCAGAACGGGGAAACCCTGGTCGACCTGTTCGCGGCCACGGCAGAAGCCCTTGACCGGTGGGAGCCGCGCTTCGTGCTGCGCCGGGTCGAGGTGGCCGATGCGGTGGCGGGCAAGCTGTCGCTGACCCTGACCGGCGAGGTGCTGGGCATCGAGACCGTGCTGGCGGCAGAGGTGGCGGCATGAGCGGGCACAGCGCCATCGACCTGAGCCTGCTGCCGGTGCCCGACGTGGTCGAGACGCTGGATTTCGAGGTGATCCTGGCCGCGATGAAGGCGGACCTTGCCGCCCGCGCGCCCGAGCTGGCGGCGGTGCTGGCGCTGGAAAGCGAACCGGTGGTCAAGCTGCTGGAAGTGGTGGCCTACTGGGTGGTTCTGGGCCGCGCACGGGTGAACGACGCCGCCGAAGCCGTCATGCTGGCCCGCGCTGTGGGGGCGGACCTCGACAACCTCGCGGCGCTGTTCGGCGTGGTGCGGCTGGTGATCAGCCCCGGCAACCCTTCGGCGATCCCACCGGTGCCGCCCACGCTGGAATCGGACGCGGACCTGCGGCGGCGCGCGCAGCTGGCGCTGGAAGGGTTCTCGACCGCTGGCCCGGAAGGGGCCTATGTGTTCCACGCCCTGTCGGCAGCCGCCGATGTGCTGGATGCAAGTGCTGTCAGCCCCAGCCCCGGCGATGTGCTGGTGACGGTGCTGTCGCGGACGGGAAGCGGGGCGGCCCCGGCCCCGCTGCTGGCCACGGTCGCGGCGGCGCTGAATGCCGAGGATGTGCGCCCGCTCTGTGACAATGTGATCGTGCAGTCGGCATCCATCGTCAGCTATGCGATCACGGCGACGCTGTATTTCTACCCCGGCCCGGACAGCGCGGTGGTGCTGGCCGCCGCCCAGGCCGCTGCCACGGCCTATGCCGCCGCCCAGCACCGGATCGGGCGCGACGTGACGCTGTCGGGGCTGTTTGCCGCCCTGCACCAGCCCGGCGTGCAGCGGGTGCAGCTGACCTCGCCCGCCGCCAGCCTGACCATCGGCAGCGCCCAGGCCAGCTGGTGCACCGCGATCACCCTGACCAACGGGGGTGTCGATGAATAGCCTGCTGCCCCCCAATGCCACGCCGCAGGAAACCGCCATCGAGGCCGCGACCGCGCGGATCGCCGAGGTGCACGTCCCCAACGCCACCCTTTGGAACCCCGCCACCTGCCCCGTCGCGCTGCTGGCCTGGCTGGCCTGGGCGGTGTCGGTCGATGAATGGGACGGCACCTGGCCGGAGGCGCGGCAGCGCGCGGTGATTGCCGCCTCGATCGGGGTGCACCGCAGGAAGGGTACGCGGGGTGCTGTGGTCGCGGCGCTGGCGGCGGCGGAATACGAGACCGAACTGGTCGAGTGGTTCGCGGACAGTCCCGCTGCGGCACCCTACACCTTCCGGGCGGTGGTCGATATCAACGACAGATCGATTACGGAGGCTATCCAAGACGAGATCATCCGGCTGATCGAGGCGACAAAGAACCTCCGCTCGCACATGACCAGTATACGGTTCCGCGCCTCGGCCTCGGGGATTGTCTACGCCGCGGCCTGGGCGCTGAGTGGCGAGACGACCACGGTCTACCCCTACAGCATTGTCAGCCCGCCCTGATAGGAGCGATCATGTCTTTTTACTCCAAAGTTACTTTGGCGGGGCAGGCGCTGATCACCGAAGCCATCGCAACCGGCGTTCCGGTGGAGATCACCCAAATGGGGGTCGGCGACGGCGGCGGGTCGTCATACCTGCCCACCGAAGCCGCGACCGCGCTGGTCAACGAGCGCTACCGTGCCAACCTCAACAGCCTGACCCAGAACGACTCCCACCCTAACAGGCTCCAGGCGGAATTGATCATTCCGGCGGCGACCGGCGGCTGGTTTGTGCGCGAGGCAGGGCTGTTCACCGCCGGCGGCACGCTGTTCGCCATCGCCAACTTCCCCGTCACCTACAAGCCGATCTTGTCGGAAGGGTCCGCCCGCGAACTGGCGATCAGGATCATCATCGAACTGGTGAACACCAGCGCGGTGACGCTTGTCACCGACACCTCGGTCATCGTGGCGTCGCAGGGCTTTGTGAACGACGCCATCGCGGCGCTCGCGCTGGACATCTACTTCGTAGGACAATCATGATGTCTTCAGGACTTCTCGGGAAAGCGGCCCCCGCCGCAAACACGAACGCGACACTCTACGTCGTGCCCGCTTCAACCTTCGCCATTGTGAACCTTTCGGTGGTCAATCGAGGCGGCGTGGACGCCAAAGTGCGGGTGGCCTGCGCCGCCAGCGGCACCCCTGCCACTACCGACTGGATCGAATACGACGCAGTCGTGCCCGCGAACGGAGGCGTGCTGGAACGCACCGCCATTGCCATAGGCGCGGCCGAGTTCTTTGTGGTCCGGGACGATATGGGCACCTGCTCGTATCGCCTGTTCGGCCTGCCGAAAGGAGAATAACCCATGCGTACCTTGCAAGGACCGAACGGCTCGGTGGCATCGTCGGTGGCATCGTCCGCCCTGTTGGCCGGTTCGGCCATTGCCTTGACGGCGGGTATGGCGCTTGTGGAGAAAGACCTCGTATCTCTCGACGACGACGGTCTGGCCTACAAGGTCACGGACGCCGGGCCTTTTGCGACTGTTCTGCCCAATCAAGGGGTGGATGTGATCGCCCCGACAAGCATTGTCGGGAACACCGCCACCGCCGCCGATACTGCGCCCGCAGTGATCCTTCCTGACGGCACGTTTGTCGTTTACGCTCAACGCGCAGGCACTCACCTGCGTTTCCAGCGCTACAGTCGCCAAGGGGCGTTGATCAAGCAGGCAGAGTTTCCCTACGCCGCGTCGTTGACGGGGTGCCGTTTCGTAGTCCTCTCCAACGGAAACATGGCGTTCAGCGCCATTGCCGCCGGCAACATGCAGCACATGGTGCTGGACAGAAACCTCGTCGCTGTCTTGCCGCTGACGACGATCGAGACGGCCAACGCCACCAATTCGCACCACCGCATGATCCCTCTTTCGGGAGGCGGGTATGCGATGGCCTACGCGAGAGCGACCCCGGCCCAGATCCGCTTTGCCATCTACAGCAATACCGGCGCGGCGGTGCTCGCCCCCGTAACGGCGTACACTGTCGGCTCTGGCACCCCTCAGCCTCAGATAAGGCTGGCGCAGTTTTCGGGGGGAAACGTCCTGCTGGCATTCCGTTTTGACGTGGCCGGGAATTTTGTCAGGACAGCCGTTTATTCCGGTACGGGGGCGGTCGTGCAGGCCGTGACGCTCTACGCGCCCATGAACACGCTGCTGGATGCTCCGAGCGCCGTAACGATCGGGGGCAACACCGCTTGTCTCGCATGGGCGGCGTCCAGCACGGGCTTCGCGGGTATCGTCAACTCCAGCGGCGCGGTGGTCGGGACCACTTTTTCAATCACCTCGAACTACCACGCGCCCATCGTCGGGTTTGATGGCACGAACTTCAAGGTGCTGTCTCTGAACTCGACCAACCTCACCGCCCGGATGACCACGTTTTCTACGACCGGGGCGGCTGCTTCCGCGACTACGGTTGACAACGGTCGCATCCCTTTCGCCTCGGGGGGGGGTCCAGCTTAGATATCGCATGGAGCTACCTGGACGGGGAGTTTCTGATGCATTGGGGCCCTTCTGCTGAAGGAGGCATTTCGTACCTAACGCGGATCAAAGACGACACCTCGTTCGTACTAGTGGCGCAACTCAATAACACTGTGGGCGGCACCCCAGCGATCGTCCACCCGCCCTTGCCCCTCATGCCGGGTGTCGCGCTCGTCACTTACAAAGCCGCGGGTCTGGGATTGACCTTTGTCGTCAAACGCTGGCGTTCAGCCGCTATCCAAGGGGTGGCGCTCGGCAACGCGACCCGAGGCGCGGAGGTTGTGGTTTCGGCGCTGACAGGCTTCCGTATTCGGCGTCTACGCCCCATTGAATTTCGGCTTGCGGGCTGCGGCGATGTGATGAATCGGAGGGCTGTCGGTAGCTCGTCAGGGAGTACGAGACGAGGTCCTTATTCGCCGTCGGCCTGCTGGGCATAGGCCCATG
>JADCEN010000071.1 GCA_020250175.1 Rhodobacter sp. | reverse complement strand
CGCGCCGCCGGAAAACCCGCCAAACTCGCCCTCGTCGCCGCGATGCGCAAACTCCTCATCCTCGCCAACACACTCCTGCGCGAAAACAGGGAATGGCACGAAACAAGACCCGTACAAACCGCTTGACGAACACGGATACTGACCTGCGTTGCGCTTGGGTGTCGGGTCCTTACCGGTCCGTGGTCCTGACCGGTCGGGGAGGCAAGGTGCGTTGCGGGGTCCGCCCGGACTGGCAGGCCGCCTTTCCGGCAGATCAGGATGATCTTCCTGTCCGGCGGCGGCGGGGATACTTTTTCAGCACCCTGTCAGCGCGGTAGTGGAAGTGGGGTGCCGCATCCTGATGTCCGGCGGGTGATCCGGAACCGCAGTGAAGAGGACTGCGGTCGCAAGGCTTGTCCCCTGCCGCGGGCAGATGAGTCGGGGCGGCCGCCATGAACGAAGCCATTGCAGATAGTTAAGCGATCATTCCTGCATACGGTGAAACATACCAGACCTGTCCAGGCAAACACAGGCCCGAAACCCCGACTGTCCTGTCCTGCGTTCTGCGCCCGTCATCGGGTTGCTCTCACCCTGCCGGCCCCCAAGCCTTTGAAGAAGCAAGGGGCGGATACATTTCTGCGCCGTCCCGCCTTCTTCGCCCCCTCAGTCCGCTGTCTGCGCCAGCTTCGGCACGTCCTTGGCCCCGGCGGTACCCCGCCCCGACAGCGACGGGTTTTCCATGAAGAACCGGTGACAGTTGAACAAGGGTCCATCCCCCGCCTTCAGATCGCGGAAGAAACTCCCGTCGGGCTGCATCACCCAGCTTTGCGCCTCATCCGCAAGGTTGGCGACCATGATCTGCCCCACGATCTGTTCCTTGACCGTCGGGTTCATGATTTCCACCAGCGTCTCCACCCGCCTGGTCAGATTGCGCCCCATCCAGTCGGCGGAAGAGATGAAGACCCGCGCCTTTTTTGACGGCAGGCCGGATCCGTTGCCAAAGCAGACAATCCGCGAATGTTCCAGAAACCGCCCGACGATGGACTTGACCCGGATATTCTCGGACAGTCCCTTTACGCCGGGCCTTACGCCGCAGATGCCGCGCACGACAAGGCTGATCTTGACCCCTGCGGCACTGGCGGCATAAAGCGCATCGATCACATCCCGCTCGATCAGGCTGTTCATCTTGGCCCAGATTGCCGCAGGCCGCCCGGCGGCGGCATGCGCCGCCTCGGCCGCGATCAGCTCCAGCAGGCGCGGCTTCAGCGTGATGGGCGAAATCGCAAGGTTTTCCAGCCCTTCGGGCTGCACATAGCCCGACAGATAATTGAACACCTTGGTCGCATCCCGCCCCAGCGCCGGGTCGCAGGTGAACAGGCTGAGGTCGGTATAGATCCGCGCGGTGATCGGGTGGTAATTCCCGGTGCCGTAATGGGTATAGGTGACAAGGGTCTCGCCCTCGCGCCGCACCACGGTGCTGATCTTGGCATGGGTCTTGTAGTTGATGAAGCCGTAGACCACATGCGCGCCAGACCGTTCCAGCCGCCGCGACTGGCGGATGTTTGCGGCCTCGTCGAAACGCGCCTTCAACTCGACCAGGGCCGTCACCGATTTGCCCGCCTCTGCGGCCTCGCACAGCGCATCGACAATCGGGCTGTCGCGGCTGGTGCGGTACAGCGTCTGCTTTATCGCCAGAACGTCCGGGTCGCGTGCCGCCTGCTGCAGAAAGCGGATCACCATGTCGAAGGTCTCGTAAGGGTGATGCAGCAGCATGTCCTTCTGGCGGATCGCCGCGAACATGTCGCCGTCATGGTCCTGCACCCGCTCGGGCACGCGCGGCGTGAAGGGGGGCCACAACAGATCGCGGCGGCTGTCCAGCACCAGTTCCTTCAGGTCGGCGACGCCCAGCAGACCGCGCACCTCGACCTTTTCGGCCTCGGTCACGTGCAACTCCTGCATGATCAGCGATGCCAGCTCTTCGGGAGCGCCGGCACTGATCTTCAGCCGGATCACCTCGCCCCGCCGCCGCCGCTTCAGCGCGGTTTCAAACTCGCGCACCAGATCCTCGGCCTCGTCCTCGAGCTCGAGGTCGCTGTCGCGCAGCACGCGGAACGTGCAATGGCCCAGATCGACATAGCCGGGGAACAGCATCCCCAGATGCAACAGCAGCAATTCCTCCAGCGGCAGGAACCGGTGCTCGCCCGGCTTGGCGGGCAGCGGCACGAAGCGCGCGATCTGCTGCGGGATCGGCAGCAGCGCCTGCAGGGGGCGTCCGTCGCGGCTGCGCTCCAGCTGCAGTGCCAGGCAAAAGCCGGTGTTGGGAATGAAGGGAAAGGGATGCGCCGGGTCGATGGCCAGCGGCGACAGCAGCGGAAACACCGCTGCCAGGAAATGCGTCTCCAGAAACTTGAAGTCGCGCGCAATCAGCTTGGACCGTGTGAGCAGCGTGATCCCTTCCGCCTCCATCTCGCGCTTCAGGCGGTTGAAAGTGGTTTGTTGCGTCTGCATCAGGCTCCGCGCATCGGCGTTGACCAGCAAAAGCTGTTCTGCCGGGGTCAGCCCGTCTTCCGACAGCGTGGCATTGCCCTCCCGCGCCAGTTCGCGCAGGCCGGCGACGCGGACGGTGTAGAATTCGTCCAGATTGGTGGCCGAGATCGACAGGAAGCGCAGCCGTTCCAAAAGCGGCACGTTCGGGTTCGCCGCCTCGTCCAGAACGCGCCAGTTGAAGGCCAGCCAGCTGAGTTCGCGGTTGAAATACCGCTTCGGCCCGGTCGTTTCCGCATCGGACATGGCGATCGGTTCCGGTGCGCTGGTTCTGAGGAAATCCGCCTGCGACATCGTGATCTTTCCTGCCAAGATTGCTGCGCGCAATCTACAGGTCCGACCGGGGCCTGTCCAGCAGCCTGGCCGCAAGGGCGCGCGTCACCGGCCGCCCCTCGGCCAGCGCCAGCGCATCCAGCCGCGCCACCAGTTCGCGGGCGGCGGCAAAGGACCGGTCCATCCGGCTGGCCAAATAGGGGATCAGCGCCGGGGCCACGGTGATCTGGCGGTCCGCAAACAGCTTGACCAGAACGGCCGCCAGCAGTGCATCGTCCGGCGCATCAAGCCGGGTAACGGCGATGGCCTGCATCCGGCTGGCAAGATCCGCCAGCGTCAGGCCCCAGTCGCGCACCGGCTGTGCGGCAGTCACAAGCAGTGCCCCGGCCTGGGCGCCAAGCAGGTTGTGCAGGTGAAACAGCGCCACTTCATCAGCGGGATCGGTCAGATGATCGGCATCCTCGACCACCGCTGCGCCGTGATCGGCAAGGCCCGGCAGGGGCCGGGTGTGCAGACCGGCGGCAGGCAGGATCACGGCCCGCGCCCCGGTCGCCCAGACATGCGCCAGATGGGTCTTGCCCGCCCCCTCCGGCCCGACCAGCAGCATCCGCCCCCCCGGCCAGCCGCGCCAGCCGTCCAGTGCGGCAAGGGCCAGCGCGTTTGCCGGCGAGACAAAGAAGTTTTCCCGCCCCAGCGCCGCGCGCACGGGCAGGTCGAAGGCCAGTTGCCGGGTCACGGCCTGTCTTCATCCTCGGCGGTGGGCGTGCTGCCTTCCACCCCCCGGTACAGCAGACTGTCGCGGTAGCGCGTGATGCCAAAGCGGGTCAAGACGCCGATCATCGCGGCCACGGGCACGGCCACCAGCAGGCCGACGAAGCCGAACAGGGCGCCAAAGGCCGACAGGGCGAACAGCAGCCAGACCGGATGCAGGCCCACCGACCCGCCCACCAGCTTGGGCGACAGGATGTTGCCCTCGAAGAACTGCCCGAAGGCGAAGATCGCAGCGATGATGCCGATGGACACCCAATCCCCCCAGAACTGGAACAGGGCAAGGCCAATGGCCAGCGCGCCGCCCACCAGCGAGCCGACATAGGGGATGAAGGTGATTGCCCCTGCAATCGCCCCCACGATCAGCCCGAATTGCAGCCCCGCCAGCATCAGCGCCACCGAATAGAAGGTGCCCAGAATCAGGCAGACGCTGACCTGCCCGCGCACGAAACCTGCCAGGACGGCGTCAATTTCACGGGCGATCTGGCGCACGGTGGGGGCATGGTCGCGCGGCAGCCAGCTGTCGACACGCGCCACCATCTTGTCCCAGTCCAGCAGCAGGTAAAAGGCAACAACCGGCACGACGACGATGAAGACAATCACCGAAATCAGGTTCAGCGCCGATGTCACCAACCCGTTCACCAGCTCTCCGCCGCGCGCGCTGATTGCCTCGCCGATCTGGGTCAGGGTCTGGCGCATGGTGCTGGTGCTGTCGCTCAACTCGGGAAAGCGTTCCAGCAGGAAGGCCTGCAATTGCCGGGTGATTTCCGGCACCGAAGAGATCAGCGCACTCAGCTGGCTGATCAGCGTCGGGATCACCGAAAGCACCAAAGCCACCACCACCAGCACCGCCAGCAGCGAGATGACCGTCGTTGCGGCAGCCCGGCTCAGGCCCAGCCGCTGCAGCCGGTCCGCCACCGGATCAAGGAAATAGGCGATTGCCCCACCGACGATGAAGGGCAGGATCACGTTCCCCAGAAGGTACAGCAGGGCAAAGAACCCGATCGCCGCAATCCCCCAGTATCTGAGCTGGTCCCGAACCGGCAAGGCCATCTGCACATATCCCCAAGGCTTCCTGCCCCTAATGGACGACCACGCCGCAGCGGGCAAGGGATTACCGCCCAATGTGGCAGCAAGATGGGTGGAAAAGAGGCCTTGTACAGGTCGTCCGGGGGACTGAACCGGCCGCTGACCGCAGGGTGCGCGCCTGCACGCACCCCAACCCCCGGAAAGGCCGCCATTCCTGCAGCTTTCGCAGACAGGCTTCGGGGTAGTCCCACTCTTCCCCTTGCCGGATTTGGCCCGCGCCAAGTCGGGGACCACCCCGTCATCCCCAATTCCACCCGGCCCTTCACCCGCACGACACCCCTCTTCTTCGCTGGATTTGGCCCGCGCCAAATCCGGCCGCGCCTGCCCGTCCGGGGGCAGGCGCGTTCGCGCCCGCCCGGCCAGGCGCGGCCGGATTTCCCAGCCCCTGCGCAAGCGGATGGCCCCTTGCCTACGGGCTTGCGCCCTCCGGCAACGGCCCGGCGGACCTTCCACTGGAAGGTCCGCTGACCGGGCCGGGGCGATGCAACCGGCGTTGCGTAGGTAACGCAGGGATCACCCCGCCACCTCGACATGTTCGCCAAATCAAGGACTCGGCGGCGGCGGGCTGTAAGGTCAACATAACGTCGCAGCAGATCTGCGAGGGCGGTGATCACAGGTCGTTCCATCGTACGCTCCTTTGGCGGGTTCGACCAATGGTTTGGAAAGCGCTGAAGACGTGACCGCCCCCCGACGGCATCGATGTGCCAAGGTAGGCGGTCACATTATGAAGGCCCGCCCGGTCGTCGAAGGCCCCTGTTTTCGTTCTTGAACCAGAGGATTGATGAACAATCGGCAACCGAACCAGGGGCCATCTTCCTGCACCCCCGGCATTACCCAAAGAACCGGTCATTGCGATGCGACCGCAGGAATTGCCGCAATTCCTGATAGGACGTTTCCTCGAACTCCCTCAGCACAGCGATCTTCCCGGCACGGTCGCCGGCATCAAAGCGCATCATTGCCCGCTCAATCGCCGCGCGGTACCAGTCGTAACGCTCTGCCTCCACCCGGTCGCGCAGGCCGGAATCCAGCAACCGCGTCATCAGGCCGACGGCACCGACTGCGCCCATCAGTGCCAGCAATATGCCGGATAGGTCGGTCTGCCCCGCCAGCAGGGCGACCCCGCCCGCCACTGCCAGCAGCGCCACCAATGCCGTGGCAATGTCCCCCGTCGCTGCCAGCCAGCCCTTGCGCACATGTGGGGCAAACGGATGCGACACCTGATTGACGTTGACATAATGGCCCTGAATCTCCAGCCGCTGCTGGCGCAGACGCTTCAGCAGCCGGTCGGCATCGTCGGCGCGGGCCCCGCCATCCGCTGGCACAGCGGGCAACGCAGCGTCGCGGTCCAGCCAGGCGTCCTCCAGCGTGTGATCGTTGTCGATCCCGTCGGAATTGCTCAGATCCCGGGTCAGGCGGCGCACTACAGCCTCGAGCGCGGCAGTGCGCCGCTGGCGATAGGCGGCAAGTGCCACATCCCCGCGCATGGCAAGCAGCGCGTCATCAAAATGCATCAGCACATCCTGAAAGTAGAACTGCCTCAGCCTTTCCGTCCAAGTGCGGTCATACAGCCAGTGCGCCTTGCCGTTGCGCTGGAACAGGTGCCACAGACCAGCGCCGATGCCGGCAACGGTCGCGGCCAGCCCGATGCTGATGCCGATGGTCTCAATACCCTTCGGCAGCAGTGGCGTCAGCGCCAGTTTCGGCAACAGCGGTGCCAGCGCCAGCGCGGCGGAGCCAAATCCGGCCAGGATGACCGAAGTCAGCCCAAGACGGCGGCTGCGCTTTTTGGCGGCATTGGCCCGCCGGTCATGTACCTGAAACCGCTCACGCAATTCCGGCCAGTCGAGCACGCGGAAACTCAAGCCATCCTCACGCGCAAAAGCCTCCCGTCCCGCAGGCCGCAACAGCAGATCATCATTGCCCCAGCTTTTCAGCGGCAGCGGCTCCAGGCTTGGCACCGGCGGCAGAGTCTGGCTCATGGCGACAGGGCCTCTCGTTGCTCATCCAGCGCTTTGGCTTTGGCCTCGCATGATGCTTTGTCATTGCAGCGCAGGGCCGGATCGTCGATGGTCGTGACACCGCGCTGATTGCGATACATTGTAGCCAGATACATCATGGCTGTCCTGTGTCCTTGATTCGCCGCCTTGGCAAACCAAGCAACAGCTTCGCGGGCACAGTCTTCATCATCTGTACAGTTCAGTTCTTCACCCTCGGTCCTGCCCCTGACACCGCGCCCGTTGTAATACATCCGACCGAGATTGGCCTGCGCGTCCGCATTTTCCTGCTTCGCGGCCTTGGCGTACCAGGTGACGGCCTTTTGGTCGCACGCCGCGCCATCAACGCAGTGCAACTCGGGTCCCTCGGTCCAGCCTTGGACACCGCGCCTATTGTAATAAAAATAACCGAGTTTGTTCTGTGCCTCCGCATCTCCGTCCTTCGCCGCCTCGAAAGTTCTCCTAACCTCTTCCGTAACAGCTGCGTGTGCAGTGGCCACCTCCTCAGAAGCTTTCGATGTCGCTTCGGCAGCAGCCGTTCCTTGCGCCACCGCAGCCTCTTCAGCAGCCTTCATGTTTGAATCAATAACCCATGCAAATACCATTAAAATCAAGACACAGAATAGGATACAACAAAAAAGTAAGAACGAACTGTCAAAGCCTTTCTTTGGGCGACCTACAGAAGACTTCGTATTGTCTTCCAGTTCCTGTTCCTTTCCTTGTGTCTCCTTATCCGCAAGACGTTGAGCTTCCGCAGCTTCCCGCTCCATGCGTGCATGTTCTGCCGCACGCTGCGCCTCGGTGGCTTTTGCCTCTTCACGCTTCTGCCGCGCCTGTTCCGCCCGATGCTCTCTTTCGGCGGCTTTCGCCGCTTCCTGCGTCACCCGCGCCTGCTCGGCAATACGCTGCGCTTCGGCTTCCGCCGCCTCGCGCTCCAGACGCGCCTCTTCGGCCAGGCGCGCTTTCTCTGCGGCTTCGGCTGCCTCCCGCGCTACTTTCCGTGCCTCTTCAATCGCCCTGACCTGCTCCTCCATGCCCCTGGCGATGGCCACCAGGCGCTTTCTCAACGGCGCGTCCTTCAGCTGATCCAGCGTCAGGCCCGCTGACGCATCGTCGGCCCCGCACAGGGCAGGATTGCGGTCATCCACAAGGTCTTCGAGCAGCATCTCTCCGCCGCCCGGAACGCGCCATTTTTTCTTGTCACGCGTGGTTTCGGACACCCGCAGAATGAACAGCGGCGTGCCATGGTGCTGCCGACGCCACAGCAGGAAGGGGAGTTCGATATCCTTGCAAAAGGGCGACTTCACATAGGACTGCGAAAATATGATGATTGCCGCCCGGCATTCCCACATCTTCTGCGCCACTTCCTCAGGGAAGTGCTGGCCAAGCCGGGTGCCGGTGCCCATGGTGGCGAAATCCCACAAAACATAGGACTCGCCCGTTTCGCCACACAGCAGGTTGTCATCGCTGAAGACATCGCCGATGAACTTTTGCGCCCGTTCTACCCAGATACGGTCGCCGCGATCCGCTTCCTCCGGCGCGGCGGGGTTGCCCTGGGCATAGGAGATCATCACCAGCGGACTCCCCCCGGGAACCCACTCGGTGCGCCGCTGGCATTCGGCAAGCCACTCCGCCGCCGAAGTGGCGCTGGAAATCGACGAAACGGGCGCGTCTTTCACCAAGATGCGGGCTCACCATGCTTATCCGCACAGCATGGCCGAGATTCGAACGTCAATCAAGAAACCGGGCCGGGCAAAAGGGCAATCGCATGACGCTTGCCGCAGGGCAGGGGCCGGGAGTTGCCTGATGCAGGGAAGACCCGTTTTGTCCATAGGGGTTCGCAAGTCCCGCTCGTCACTTCCCGGCCGTTCTCCGGCTGCTGATGATCCGCGCCGACGGGGCAAGGGGCGGCGCTTGCGACGGTCGGGGATGATGTGTGAATGAAGGGTAAATCGCCCCGTCCAACCCCTTGAAACCATTGCACCGGCAAAGCTGCCCACTGTGGGACGGCCCGCATCTGCGGCCCCCCCGCCGGTCAGCCCGCTTGCCTGCCCCATGGCTTCCCGCTAGGAACGGGCAAACCAGGCCGAAAGGGTGCCCGATGCGTCTGTCCCGCTATTTCCTGCCCGTGCTCAAGGAAAACCCGTCCGAGGCGCAGATCGTAAGCCACCGCTACATGCTGCGTGCAGGCATGATCAAGCAGCAGGCGGCGGGCATCTATTCATGGCTGCCGCTGGGCTACAAGGTGCTGCGCCGGATCGAACAGATCGTGCATGAGGAACAGATCAAGGCGGGCCATATCCCCCTTTTGATGCCCACCCTGCAGCCCGCCGACCTGTGGCGCGAAAGCGGTCGCTATGACGACTATGGCGAGGAAATGCTGCGCATCACCGACCGGCACAAGCGCGACATGCTCTACGGGCCGACCAACGAAGAGATGATCACCGACATCTTCCGCGCCCACGTGAACAGCTACAAGGACCTGCCGCTGACCCTGTATCACATCCAGTGGAAATTCCGCGACGAGATCCGCCCCCGCTTTGGCGTGATGCGGGGCCGCGAATTCCTGATGAAGGATGGCTACAATTTCGACATCGATGTCGACTCTGCCCTGCACGCCTACAACCGCCATATGGTCAGCTATCTGCGCACTTATGAACGCATGGGCCTGAAAGCCATTCCGATGCGCGCCGCCTCTGGCCCCATCGGCGGCGACAATACCCATGAATTCCTGGTGCTGGCGGCCACGGGCGAAAGCGAGGTCTTCTATGACTCTGCGATCACCGACCTTGCCTTCGGCGACCGGGTGGTGGATTTCGACAACCGCGCCGAATGCGCGGCCATCGTCAGGGAATGGACCACCCCCTATGCCCGCACCGATGAAACCCATGACGCCGCGATCTATGCCGCCATCCCCGAGGCGCGCCGCAAATCCTCGCGCGCGATCGAGGTGGGGCAGATCTTCTTCTTCGGCACCAAGTATTCCGAACCGATGGGTGCCGTCGTGGTGAATGACAAGGGCGAACGGGTGCCGGTGCAGATGGGCAGCCATGGCATCGGCGTGTCGCGCCTGCTGGGTGCCATCATCGAGGCGAGCCACGATGACCGGGGCATCATCTGGCCCGAAGGCGTGACCCCGTTCCACGTCGGCCTTGTGAACCTCAAACAGGGTGACAGCGCCACGGACGCCGCCTGTGACGTCCTCTACAAGGCGCTGGCCGCCCGCAGTCTTGAACCGCTCTATGACGACCGCGACGAGCGGGCGGGCGCGAAATTTGCCACGATGGACCTGATCGGCCTGCCCTGGCGGATCACCGTCGGGCCGCGCGGCCTGGCCAGCGGCAAAGTGGAACTGACCAGCCGCCGCACCGGCCTCAGCGAGGAGATGACCGCAGAAGATGCCGTGGCCCGCGTAGCGGCGATCTACGAAGGTGTCTGACAGCGCCCCGCCGACAGGCCGGGCGTTCGTCGCGGAAACCCTCCACCGGAGGGTTCCCTTTCGCTCCTCACCCCCGAGGATACTTCTGAACAGAAAACAAGCAGGGGGCGGTCCCGCCCGCAAGGATACCCATGGCCACCCGCACCCCCCCCTTTGCCCCGTTCGAATGGATGATCGCCTGGCGCTATTTGCGGGCGCGGCGAGCCGAGGGCGGGGTTTCGGTGATGACCTGGATCAGCCTGATCGGCATCACCCTGGCCGTCTTTGCCCTGATCGCGACGCTGGCGGTGCGGGCGGGGTTCCGGGCGGAGTTTGTCGATACCATCCTGGGGGCCAATGCCCATGTCACCGTCTATTCCACCCCGTGGGTGGCGGACACGGGCCAGACGCTGCGGACCATTCAGGATTACGACGCATTGGCGGCGCGCCTGCGCGGCGTGGCGGGGGTTACCCGCGCGGCCCCGCTGATCAGGGGCCAGGCCATGGCCACGCAGGGCGGCCGCAACGCCGGCGTGCAGGTTTTTGGCATCCGCAGCGAAGACCTGCGGAGCCTGCCGCGCATAGCGCAGTCGGCCCTGAGCGCAGGCGATATCGCCCGCTTTGACGAGGGTATCGCCATCGGCTCGGGTGTCGCGCGCGAACTGGGGGTGACAGTGGGCGACCGCATCCGGCTGATCACGCCGGACGGGGTGAAGACCGCCTTAGGCACCAGCCCGCGGGTGAACGCCTATGAGGTGGTCTATGTCTTTTCGGCAGGCCGCTGGGACATCGACCAGACCCGCGTCTACATGCCCTTTGCCGAAGCCCAGGCCTATTTCAACCGTGAAGGCATGGCCGATGAGATCGAGGTGATGGTAAAGGATCCCGACCGGGTTGATGACCTGACCCCGGCCCTGCTGGCGGCGGGCGGCGAGCGCACCCTGCTGTGGTCCTGGCGCGACTCGGCGGGAAGCTTCCTGCGGGCGCTGGACATCGAGGATAATGTGATGTTCGTCATCCTGTCGATCCTGGTGCTGATCGCGGCGATGAACATCGTCTCGGGGCTGATCATGCTGGTGAAGAACAAGGGGCGCGACATCGGCATCCTGCGCACCATGGGGCTGACCGAGGGGTCGGTCCTGCGCATTTTCTTCATCTGCGGGGCCTGCACCGGGCTGATCGGTACCGCACTGGGCGTGATCCTGGGCTGCCTGTTTGCAATCTATATCGACCCGGTCTTTTCACTGGTGAACTATGTCGCGGGCGGCGGGGTCTGGGACCCGTCGATCCGGGGCATCTATGCGCTGCCCGCCAGGCTGCAACTGGGTGACGTGCTGTCTGCCGTCGCCCTGTCGCTGGGCCTTTCGTTCATCGTCACCATCTTTCCGGCGCGGCGCGCAGCCCGGATGAACCCGGTCGAGGCGCTGCGCTATGAATGAGCCGATGCTGGTTCTGGACGCGATTGCCAAGACCTATAACGCGGGCACCCCCGGCGAAGTGCAGGTGCTGCGCGGGGCCACGCTGTCGGTGGCGACGGGCGAGGTCGTGGCGCTGGTCGCCCCGTCGGGGGCCGGCAAATCGACGCTGCTGCATATCGCCGGGCTGCTGGATACGCCGGATGCGGGCCAGATGCGGCTGGCGGGCCGGGCGATGGGGGGGCTGGGCGACGGTGCCCGCACGGCCGCACGGCGCGGCGAGGTCGGTTTCATCTACCAGTTCCACCACCTGCTGCCCGAATTCTCGGCGCTGGAAAACATCGTCCTGCCGCAGCTTGCCAATGGCGAGGCGCGCGGGGCAGCCGAAGCGCGGGCGATGAACCTTCTGTCCCGTGTGGGCATCGCCGCGCGGGCCAGGCATCGCCCGGCGGCGCTTTCGGGCGGCGAGCAGCAGCGCGTGGCCTTCTGCCGGGCGCTGGCGAACCGCCCCAGGCTGCTGCTGGCCGATGAGCCCACCGGCAATCTGGACCCCGCGACATCCGATCAGGTCTTTGCCACCCTGATGGAGGTGGTGCGCGAAACCGGTCTTTCGGCGCTGATTGCCACGCACAATCCGGCGCTTGCCGCACGGATGGACCGGATCGTGCGGCTGGAGGCGGGGCGCGTGGTGATCTGACCCCGTCCCGCCGGGCCCGGGCGGGCACGCCTTTGCCGCGCAGGTTTGACCCTGGCCGGGGTTTAGGCCGGAAGGACGGCGGGCGAAGCTGAACAGGGGCCAGGGCCATTTCAGGCCCGGCGAACATCCAGGTCCCGGCACCGCCTCTGCGCAACGCGATTGCGCGAAGCGGGCCGAAATGGTTTGATTGCTCAAAACAGAACAAGGAGGTGTCGATGCAGCCTGTAAAGCCCTTTGCCCTGATCGTGCCGCTGGCCCTGATGACCGCTCTTGCGGCCTGTGTTCCCGGCGGACCAACCGAAACGGCCGGAGCAATCCCGACGGGGGCGGAGGATTTCCAAAACTATTGCGCCGCCTGCCACGGCTCGGGCGGCACGGGGAATGGCGAGGCGGCCGCGTCGCTCTCCAAGGCCCCGGCGAACCTGACCACGATCGCGGCGCGCAACGGCGGTACGTTCCCGATGACGCGCGTGATGGCCCAAATCTGGGGCTATGCGCAGGAGGATGGCCGGGTGATGCCCAGATTCGCCCCGCTGCTGGATGGCGACCTTGTCCTGTTCGACAGTGGCGACGGCATTGCCACGCCAACGCCGGTCCGGCTGGTTCAGCTGGGCGAGTATGTGCAAAGCCTGCAGGTTCCGAAGAACTGACATGGGGGCATCGCCCCTGCCGTCCGTGCAGGGCGGCGGCACCGTTTCGCAGGTTGCTGCCGTTCAGGGGGGCCGCTGCGGGCGGGCCGGCAAAGCGCCTGCACCCCCGGTGCCCGGCGCAGGGCGGAATTCGCCCCTGTCTGAAAGCCCCCCTTCGGCCTTGGGCCGCGCCCGAACATCGCGGTCATGTTGCAGGATCACGCGCGTCTTGCGATCCGCCTTGGGCGGGGCGGGCAGGCCCTGGCGGCGGAAAGGCGCGGCCAGGTTGGGAATGCGGGCGGCGGGCTTGGCTTTGTCCAGACCATGCCCCGCGCGGTTCCCCTGTTCCCGCGTTCAGTTTCACATGCACGGATTGTGTCGGGGTCAAAAGACCGGGGCAGGGTACATGACCCCGATCAGGGATGCTGCGCGCTGGAACGGCAGAATTCGGTCGGTGATGACCCGAAGGCTGAAGGGTTCGACCAGCCCGATCCCGCGCAGGCAGATCGCCGGAAACACCGGTTCCGCGCAAAGCGGCGTGCAGCTTCAAAGCGTCTTGCCGAACCGGAAAAGTGAAATCCCGCCCGTGCTATCCCGCTGCCGTTCCCATATCGGCAGTTGACCGCCTTGGACGGCACCTTGGGCGTTACTGCCGCGTCGGCCTTGGCAGGCCCTGACAGCAGCCTGTCAACGCCCGCTCCGGCGGCATCTGCACCGGTTTGCCCTGCAAGCCCGATCTTTGCGCCAGTCCAAACAACCGTCCGGAGTGCCTTTTAGGTCGCGTGCCCAGGCGCGTGTCCCTGTCCCCTTTTGATCACCTCCGGGGGCAGGCTGACGCGCCTTCCCCAGGTCGATTGCCGGGGCATCCCAAGGGTACCCCTGTTGAAACAGGGGCGATAAAGCCGTTCTATTTCAAGATTTTGGTGGGTTGTGAGGGATTCGAACCCCCGACATCTTCGGTGTAAACGAAGCGCTCTACCGACTGAGCTAACAACCCGCCGGGCAAACAATTGATTTCTCTGTGTTTCCCATCGCGGTACATCGGGTACCACCTGTGTCGCCAGCCTGTCAACCGGCAAACCCGAAATTCGGCTTTGCCCGCGCGTCAAGCCTCGCATTTGCCCGTCCATCACCCGCGCAGCCCCCGGACGGTTTCCGTCACCTATGGGGGGGGGGGACGCCCCCCGGCGGCCTGGATGTGCCAGGGTGACGGCTGGTGAAGCACCCCGATCAGGCTGCGGCAAGGTACCAACCGCATGGACCACTGGCCGGAAAAAGGACATTCTTCCGCGCGCGCCTTGCGCGGTCTGGCCTGTGTGGTGCCGATGCGAACGGTCTTCATGCGAGCGTGGTTTCTGACCGGGCGGGATGCGTGGCGCGTTTCGGGGTCCGCCCGCAACGGCAAGCCGCCTTTGCGATTGATCAGGATGAATTTCCCGTCCGGCAGGCGGCGGGGATGCTGTTTCAGCACCCGAATGCAACGAAGCGTCCACCCCATAGCTTGGCTGCCCGATCAGCCCGGTCGGAACCCGCGCCCTGCCGATGGGCGGTGAAACGCGCGCCCCGGTGCCGCCACCGGCATCTGTCGGGAAGAAAATGCCGAAGGCGGAACAGCGGGACCACAGTGCTACCCGCGCGATGCGGGTCCAGGCGCTTTCGGGGCATCGGACCTGGCCATGGCGCGGGCGCGTTCGGCGGCGGCGCGCAGTTCTTCGGCAATTTCCAGGGCCTCTTCGGGTTCGAAATCCAGGGGCAGGTCCACGCCCTCGGCCTCGACATAGATCCGGACCATGCCAAGGCTGGTCGGGCCGATCTGCAGGTTGGCGGCGATGTCGCTTTGCTTGTCGATGCTCATGTCGGCCCCGTAGTCAAGGTGATGCGGGGTAACGCTTTGGCCCGGGTTTCGCAAGGAAAACCCGCCGGGGTGGTCTGGCCCCACGGCGCAGCACTTGGGCACAGGCGGGCAGGGCCGTTGGTCTGCGGCGCAGACTTCCGCTTGCAATCACCGGGTTGGGGCGGTACATCGCGCCCGAGTGCCGACGTAGCTCAGTTGGTTAGAGCACCAGATTGTGGATCTGGGGGTCCCCCGTTCGAGCCGGGGCGTCGGTACCAAGGCGGCACTTCTGCGCCCCGTGCTGGCCCAAGGTCTGAGTGCTCCGGGCGCGATACGGCCATGTCAGGCCGAAGGGACAAGGCCCGCAGCGATGGATTACGGAAAGTCCGGATCGCCCAAGATGGGCAAGGGCACGCCGCGCCACCACGAACACAATTCCAAGGGGTCGGAAAAGAACCCCTTCGGAAAGCCTGCGCCGAAAACCGCGCTGCTGGCGCGCCTGAAGGCGGCGGCCGATGCCAGAAAGCCACGCTGACGCCAGCCTTTGGCCGCGTCACGCAGCCCCCGTGCCGCGCCGCCCTGCCCGGATGGCCCCGGCCGGGGCCGGATGACCTGGGCCTGCGGCAGGCCCCATCGGGCAATGATGCCGGAAAACCCCGCCGCCAAGGCCTGTGGCCCTGGTCCCTTGGATGCGCCGTCAGCCTTTGTTTGCGGCCTCCTGCAGCTCCTGGCGCAGCAGGGCGGTCTCTGCCGCCCTTGGCTTTGACAGGCCCGCCAGCAGCAGATAGGCAACCGGCGTGATGTAAAGCGTGGCGATGGTGGCCAGGCCCAGCCCGCCCACGATGATCCATCCCAGCACCTCGCGCGCCTCGGCCCCGGCACCAAAGGCGAAGATCAGTGGCACGCCGCCCAGCACAGTCGCGACCATCGTCATCATCACCGGGCGCAGCCGGATCACCGAGGCGCGCTCGATCGCCTCGCGCACGGAGGCGCCTTCGTCGCGCAGCTGGTTGGCGAATTCCACGATGAGAATCCCGTTCTTGGCCATGATCCCCACCAGCAGCACCAGCCCGATCTGGCTGTAGACATTCAGGCTGCCGCCGGTCAGCACCAGGGCAAAGATGGCGCAGGCCAGCCCCAGCGGCACCGTCGCCATGACGATGACGGCAGAGACAAAGCTTTCGAATTGTGCCGCCAGCACCAGAAACACGATCAGGATCGCAAAGCCGAAAGTCAGCAGCAACCCGGACGAGGTTTCGCCAAAGGTCGCCGCCTCGCCCAGCGGTACGATGCGGCTGTCGGGGGGCAGCACAGCGGCTGCAAGCAGCCTGACCTCGGCCAGCGCGGCACCCAAAGGCAGGGCAGGGGTCAGGCCCGCGCTTATGGGCACCGACCGCATCTGCGCCTCGCGGCTGAGTTCGGGGGCAATGGCGCGTTCGGTCAGGCTGACGAAAGTGGAAACCGGCACCATCCTGCCGTCGCCTGCCCGCACAAAGACCCGTTCCAGATCGCCGGGGTCGTTCACCGGATCGGCGGTGGACACCAGTTTGATGTCAAAGCTTTCGTCGTTCAGAAACACGGTACCCACGCTGCGCCCGTCCAGCACCGCCTGCAGCGCCTCGCCCATGCCGTCGATGTTGATGCCAAGGTCGGCGGCGCGGGCACGGTCCACCTCGATGAACAGTTGCGGCTGCGTCGTGTCATAGCCCAGGCGCACCTGCCCGAAGGCCGGGTTCTGTTCCATCGCCTCGACCAGCCTGCGCGCGCCGTCGGCCAGAGCGGTGTAATCGTCGCCCACCACGGCAAAGGACAGCCCGCTGCCCGCGCCGCGGATGCCCAGCGAATTGGACTGGATCGCAAAGGCGCGGATGCCGATGATGCCGCGCAGCTGGGCGGTGATCCCGGCGGCAATCTCTTGCTGGCTGCGGCTGCGCTTGGCCCAGTCAGCCAGCGTGATCACCATGAATCCCCGGCTGTCGGACCCCTGTCCGGCGATGGCAAAGACATTGGTCACCTCGCCGCTGGCGCGCAGCGGTTCCAGCAGCGCCTCGATGTCGCGCATCTTGCCGTCGGTATAGTCCAGCGCCACGCCCTGCGGCGCCTGGATGCTGATAAGGATCAGCGCGCGGTCCTCGGGCGGGGTCAGTTCCTGCCGCAGGCCGGTGAACAGCAGGGCCGCGACGGCGGCAAAGATCAGCGCCGCCGTCACCGCCACCAAGGGGGCCGCCAGCGCCAGGCGCAGCGTGGCCGCGTAGAATGCAGCCAGACGGTTGCCCAGCCAGACCATCGGCCCGCGCGCCTCATGGTCCGGGTCCGCCGGGCGCAGCCAGCGGCTGGCCAGCACCGGGCACAGCGTCAGCGCCGTGACCGAAGACAGCAGCACCGAAACGGCAAGCGTGAAGCCGAACTCGCGGAACAGCCCCCCCGTCTGCCCCGGCAGGAACGAAAGCGGAATGAACACCGCCGCCAGCGTGGTGGTGGTGGCGATGACGGCAAAGACCACCTGCCGCGTGCCCAGCACGGCGGCGGCCCGCGCGCCCATGCCTTCGGACCGGCGGCGCACGATGTTCTCCAGCACCACGATGGCATCGTCCACCACTATTCCAGTGGCCAGAACCAGCGCCAGCAGGGTCAGGATGTTGATCGAAAATCCCGCCAGCCAGATTGCGGCAAGCGTGCCGATCAGCGCCACCGGAATGGCAATCGCCGGAATCAGCGTGGCGCGGAGATCGCGCAGGAAGACATACATGATCGCGGTCACGATCAGCACGGACAGGCCAAGGGCGATTTCCACCTCGTGAATCGCGCCCTTGATGAAGGTTGCAGTATCCGAGGTGATGAAGATGCGCACATCGGGCGGCAGGATCGCCTGCACCTCTGTCACGATCTGCGTGACCGCCGCCGAGATGTCCAGCGTGTTGCTTTGCGCCTGCCGGATGATGCCCAGGCCGATGCCGGTTTCACCATTGGCCCGCAGGATCGAGGCCCCCGGTTCCGGCCCCAGCGTGACCTGCGCCACATCGCCCAGCCGCACATCCGGGGCCACTTCCAGCGCCTCGAACTCGGGGGCCGAGGTGACCGGGGCGGTGGTGCGCACCAGAATGCTCTGGCGGCTGGAGCTGAGTTCGCCTGCGGGCGCATCAAAGGCCACATTGGCCAGCGACGCGCGCAGGTCCGCCAGCGTCAGGCCCCGGGCGGCCATCTGCATCGCGTCGATATCCACGCGGAAGACCTGCTCGCGGTCGCCGAAAATCTGCAGGTCAGCCACGCCCGGCGCGGCCAGCAGCCGGTCCCGCACCGTGTCATTGACCAGCCGGGTCAAGTCCTGCGCGCTTCGGCTGGGGGAGGTGACGGCAATACGCAGCACCGCGTCGGAATTGGCATCGGCCTTGACCACGCGCGGCTCGTCCGCCCCATCGGGCAGGCTGTTGCGGATGCGGGCAACGGCATCGCGCAGATCGGTCGCGGCCACATCAAGGTCCACGTCATCGCGGAATTCCACCGTCACGCGGCTTGATCCCTGCCGGGACGAGGAGGAGATCGATTTCACCCCCGCCACCCGACCGGCAGCGCCCTCGATCACCGCCGTGATCTCGCGGTCGATGGTTTCGGGCGCGGCCCCGTCAAAACCTGTGCTGATCGACACGACCGGGCTGTCCACTTCGGGCAGTTCGCGGATTTCCGCGCCCGACAGGGCCGCCAGCCCCGCCAGCACGATCAGCGCGTTCAGCACGAAGGCCAGGATCGGGCGGCGCACGAACAGCGCGGTGCCGGACCCGGCAAGGGCGGCGTCGTCCGGGGCGGGGCGGGGGGCGGACATCAGCTTTTCGGGGCCGGGGCGGCCCCGCCCGGCGGGGCAAGCTGCACCTCTGACCCCTTGCGCAGGGCCTGCACGCCTTCCGTCACAACAAGGTCACCGGGCTGGAAACCGCCCTCGACCAGCACCGCATCGCTGTTGCGTTGCAGGATGCGGACCGGCAGGCGCTGCGCCTTGCCGTCCCGCACCGCCCAGACAAAGGCCCCGTCGGCCCCCCACTGGATCGACAGCGGATCGACCGCCGGGTGACTCTCGCCAGTGAAGGTCAGCGTCATGCGCAGCGCCATGCCGGGGCGCAGGCGATCCTCGCCATTGGCGATGGCGGCCTGCACCAGCAGGGTGCGGCTGGTTTCATCCACCCGGTTGTCCAGCGCGCGGATCGTACCCGCAAGCTTCAGCGCCGGATCGGCCAGCGGGGTGGCGCTGACCGGATCCCCGGCAGCAATGCGGCTGACGATGCGTTCGGGCACCCGGAACTCCACCAGCAGGCTGGAGCGGTCTTCGATGCGGGTCAGTTCCGTGCCGGGATCAACCTGCTTGCCCACCTCGGCGGCAAGGATGCCGACCCAGCCGTCAATCGGGGCCAGGATGCGGTGCTGCGACAGGGCGAATTCGGCGTCACGCTGTTCCAGCCGGGCGGTCTGCAGCGCCAGTTCCGCCTCTTGCACCAGGGTTTCGGTGGTTGACCCTGACTGTTGCAGGCGCCTGAGGCGGTCCAGCGTGGCCTGGGCATCGGCCAGCATGAACCCGGCACGATCCAGCGCGATGCGGGCCGCCTGGCTGTCCAGTTCGGCAATCAGGCTGCCTTGCGTGACATATTCGCCCGAGGCGACGGCCAGCGTGCTGATCTTGCCCGCAACCTCGGGCGTCAGGATCACGGATCGGGCGGCCCGCGCGGTGCCGATCGAGGTGACGATGTCGCGCATCACCTGTGGCGCAGCTTCCAGGGCAATGACCGTTGCCGGACCCCCGCCCGCGCCCGGACGCCCGCCTTTGGCCAGGGAGGCATCGGCCTCCGGGGGCTGTGCCACGAGCCCAAGCCGCTCCAGCGGGGCCAGCAGGCCGATGCGCTGCAGAACCGGGTGCGAGGCGGGCAGGAACCGCGCCGACAGACCCGTTGCCGCCACAACCAGCCCCAAGATCAGCACAAGCTGCTTCCATAGCGACATCGTTGTCTCCCGCCCCGACCGGCCCGGCCCGAACAGCGCAGTTACGCAGCCAATCCGCCGGGCATGCAACCCGCTATCGGGGATGTAGTGTCCGCCGCCTGACAAAAAATACCCAATCGCTGCTGCGCGCCCATTCGGACGAATGATGCAGGCGTCGCGAAAGGCCGCTACACTCAAGAGCAGTTCGGGAAGCGATTGGCCGAAATGCCGACAAATGTATCGATAGCGCAAGCAGCCGGCGTGCTACGCACCGCGAACCGCGTGCTGGTGATTGGCTGTTCGGGAGGCGGAAAGAGCACACTCTCTCTCAAGATATCCGAGCGCTTCGGCTTAGAGTATCTGTCCTACGACCGGGATGTTCGCTGGCTGCCTGGCTGGCGGGTTCGTGATCGTGCGGAGCAACGTCTGATTGTGGCCGATTTGGTGAGCAGGGATCGGTGGGTCATGGATGGCACGACTGTATCAACATTCGACCTGCGTCTCCCTCGCGCTGATCTTCTGATATGGGTTCGTGTCCCTCGTCGTGTCGCACTGAGCGGTGTTGCGCGAAGAGTTCTTGCAAACTATGGCAGAGTTCGGATCGACATGGCCGAAGGATGTCCTGAGCAATTGCCCGATCTCGAGTTCCTGACCTTCATCTGGACATTTGAGACACGGGTTGCGCCGCGCATAGCGAGTGCCATTGATCGCTTTGGTCCAAACGTTCCGGTGGTGACACTGACCTCCCGTAGGGGGTTTGCGACATTGCTTGATGCTTAGAGGCCACATGGCGAAGCCGACAAAGGTCGGCGTCCAACGAACCTGATACATGCTAAGCGTTATTGATCGGTAGCTGCGTTCGCAAAGCTGCCCCTCGCACTTTCCCCTACGCAACCGAGACTGCGACAACAGCGGTGTGACGGCGCAATTCGCAGTCGCACAAGCGCACCTGTCCCAGTCCCCTCATTTCAGGAGTTCGACAGGACCGGCGGCCGTTCGCCCCACTCCGGCAAAGCCGTCGAGCGCCTGAAGCGTCGTAGGGTGCTTGATGAGCGAACAGGCAGGGGCTGCAGGCTCCGCCCGCCATGCGGGCATGCTGACATTACTCGGGGTAGGCCTTCGCCTCCTCCGCCCCCGGGGCGTTGAACAGGATGAAGGCGAGCGGGTTGCCGGGCTCGGCCATGGCGTCGCTGCGCAGGCCCAGGATTTTCCCGGACACGCCGCTTGCATATTCCGCCACCACCTCGCCAAAACCGTTGCGCTGGAGTGCCACTTTCTGTCCCGGCGCGACCCTGTCGTTGAGCCGGACGAGGTATTCCACGATCCCCCCGGCCGTGGCGAAAATCGGGAACGCGGCATTGCCGACAAAGACGGGCACGTCCGCGCTGGTGCGACCCATCGGCCCGGCCAGGATGCCGTGAAGCTTGAGCACGTTCAGCGTGCCTTCCACGAAGCGTGCGATCCGCTCGTGATCGAGGAGTCGCGCCGCGCCGATCTCGGGACAGAAGGACGGGATGCCTGCGTCGATGAAGGCGTTGTGCAGGACGCCGGGATAGGTTGGATTGTCCAAGATATGGCTGACGGGGTAGAGTTCGATCATCGCTCTGATCTCGGGAACGCTCATCTCGCCGATGTTGAAATCCGTGACCCCAAAGCCGGTCGTGCCCGTGTGGAAATCGATCGCGACATCCGCGTTGGGCCGCAGCAGGCGGTTGAACACCAGCCAGGCGTGCCGGCCGGACGCCGTAGGCCCGTTCTCGATCCCGGGCCATTCCCGGTTCATGTCAATCAGGTCGATGCCACGGCTGGAATTGGGCCACCGGCGCTGCATGCCTTCAACCGCCGGGCGGGCGATATCCGTGACCGCCATCACCGTGCCCGCCATCGCCGCCGGGTCGAGTTGGGCCATTACACTGTGCACGGTATGGATGGAACTCATCTCGTCGCCGTGCACGCCGCTTGTCAGAACGACGCGCTTGCCCGGCCTCGCTCCACGGGCGACCGTTACCGACACAAGCCAATGCTGTCCCGAGGGCGTCTCCACGCCCCGGAAGTAAAGGCGGTGCATCCGGCCGGGCTCGAGGTCGGTCACGTCCAGAAGGGTAACGACGGGTTTGCTCTCGATCACATCGCCGGTGTAGGCTGTTCCTGCCGTCGATACCGGGACAGGCTGCGCTGCGGTCTGGGCGTTCGCGGCGTCGGCGCTCATCGCAAGGGCTGCCGCCGCGCCGACCGAACTGGCCGACGCGATGATGAACGCGCGGCGATCAAGGCCTTCTTTGTCGGGAGTATCCTGCATGTCTTCGCTCCGTTCTTGACGGGACGATCCGCCTGAAAGGGATGGGCGGGGCCACCTGTGTCCTTGATTTGGCCTAAAGCATATATGCCATCAGATCGTCAATCTCGGCGTTTGATGGAGGAGTCAAGGCAGCCTGCTGCCCCGCAAACGCCGTCCGGGCGGACCTTGTGGCGGAAGGCCACGAATGTCCGGCCTTCGCCCTGAACGCTGGCGTTGCCGCAGGTGCGAACGGCCACCAAGCGCACACGCGGATTGACCGCTTCGTCCGCGACGCTGCCCTTCGGACCTTCCTCCTCGCAACCGAAACTGCGGCTGTGAAACAGGGGGAACCATTTGTCAGATGGGGAACACCAGCAAGGAATGCCCGCCGGGAAAAACCCGTCGGCACCGCCTGCGTCGGCTCGCAACCGGCAGGCTGCGGCATCCGGCGCGTCCGCAAGCCTCCGGGGGCTGTGCCACCAGCCCGAGCCGCTCTTGCGGGGCCAGCAGGCCGATGCGCTGCAGAACCGGGTGCGAGGTTGGCAGGAACCGCGCCGACAGACCCGTTGCGGCAGCCGCCAGCCCCAAGATCAGCACAAGCTGCTTTTCTAGCGACATCGTCTTTTCCCGCCCCGTCCGGCGCGGCCCGAACAGCGCAGTTGCGCAGCCAATCCGCCGGGCATGAAACCCGCTATCGGGGATCTCGTGTCTGCCACCTGACAAGAAATACCCAATGGCCGATGCGAGACCATAGCTGCCACTGCTCAACCGGGGAAACGGCCCGACTTCACGGCTGAAGCCATGTGATTGAAACGGTCGAGAAATGAGCGTGCACGTGGTCTCGGGTCCATTAGGTACTGGTCCGGGCCAAGCATCTTCCGCGCATTCAAGTCTTTTGTTTCAAGAAGATCGAAGTCCACGCTGACGATTTTGCAGTGCCAACCAAGGGCCGAAACCCTTGACCAGCCAGAGGTGTGATGAAGCAGGAGGTTTCCCCTGCAGGAATACCCATGGAAATCAAAGGCAATGACGCCATCGGTTACAAAAATGTGGTTGCCGGCATAGCCTTTGCCCGGAATGATCCTCTCGGCGTGAAAACCAGCCAGAGGGGCGGCTTCAAGATAGATGCCCGCGAGGATATGACATGCGCCGTGTCCGAAGAAAATCCGGTCAGGCAGCTGCCACCGGCGCTGCGGGTCTTGCTTGATACCCGGCTTCAGTGTGTACATGCGGCCAGCATAGCCCGACTGGAGTAGAAGGAAAGTCCGCTCCGTCTGCAAAGCTGCCCTTCGCCACTTCCTCCACGCAACCGGAACTGCGAGAGCGGAATAGGGAGAACCACTTGCCAGGTGGGGAACACCTGCAGGATGCTGAAAAAGTGCCGGTCGCATGGGCTGCCTGACCGGAAAGCGGGAAACTCTTCTGCCCGCGCGTGCCTTGCGCATCCTGGCAGGGGCCATCGCCCCTGCCACAACGTCAGGCTGACCCTTGGCCAGCCGGGGGCCAAAGCCCACGGCCAGCGCCCGGCCCGCCCGCCGGGTCGGGCGCTGGCCTGCGTTGCGCTTGCGGGACCGGTCCTGTACGAAAGTGGCCCCCGACCGGGCGGCGAAACACGCTGCGTTTCCTTGCGCGCCCGGAACGGCAACCCCTTTTTCCGGATCGGCGAGATTCTCCTGCCCGAGAGGTGCAGGGGGCGTGCTTTTTCAGCGCCCTGTCAGGCCGCACCGGCAGACGGACATCAAGCAATGTGGCACCTGACCTGACCGGCAGACATGCGGCACCATCGGGTGATCGCGCAGAACCGGGCAGACGAACCTTGTCCGCACCGCTGTTTGCCGTTCCGGGAAAGGGCCACAGGTGTCCGGGATGTCGACTGCGGCCCCTATCCACGCAACACCCCAAGCGCCGGGATGCCATCCGTCGCGGTTGCCCCGCGCAGGGCAATCGCAGGTGACCGATGCCTGATCTTGCGACGGCCTCTGGCCATCCGGCGCGGATGGCGTTTCGGCCGATCTGCAGCTTGGGCCTGCCAGCTTGCAGCAGATCAGCCGTGAAGCGTCTGAGCATTGCGCGATTGTCCGGTCCGTAACCGATGCGGCCTCGGGCAATGTGCGGGCCAAGACCCGGGGATGCCTGCCTCGACCTGGGGGGCACCAGGGCACTTCTCGACCGGGCCTCGTGCGCTGAGGCGGGCGCACCTTCAAGGTGGCCCGGCCTTGCCGTTGCAAGCGGTTCAAGTCGCGACGCGCCTTTCAGCAGGAAACGGGTCGCAGGAAGCCGTGTGCATCAGGCCATTTGAGGCGATGCTTGCAGGAGTCTTTCATGTTCGACATGACCATTGCCCTTTTGCTTTTTCTTCTGCCGCTGGCTTACAGCCCCGGACCCGGCAACATGTTCTTTGCCGCCATCGGTGGACGCTTTGGGGTGCGTGCCTCTGTTCCAGCGACCGTCGGTTATCACCTTGCCACTTTCATCGTGACGGCGGCAGTTGGGCTGGGGTTTTCGGGGCTGGCAACGCTGAGCCCTGTCCTTTTCGCATCGCTGCGCCTGGGCGGGGCAGCCTATGTATTCTGGCTTGCCTGGGGGTTCTTGCGCGCAGGGGCCACGACAGGCACGACCGAGGCGCGACAGGCTTCTGTGCGGGATGGGGCGATCCTGCTCCTGCTCAATCCAAAAGCCTATCTGATCATCGGCCTGATGTTCACGCAGTTTCTGCCGGCCCCGGGGGTGTATGACCCTGCGCTGGTGGTCTGGATTACCGTCGTGTTCACGCTGAACAACCTGCTGGCGTTCACCGTTTGGACAGTCGCCGGCGATCTTCTGGCGCGGCGGTTTCGGAGTGTCTCTGGCGCACGGCGCATGAATGTCTGTTTTGGGGCCATGCTGGCTGCAGTAGGTGTCTGGATGCTGCTGCGGTGACTGCGAACCAGGGCACAAAGCCGCACCTGACCTGGGCGAGGGCAAGGGTGCAAGGACCTGCACCCTTCGCAACCACCCCGATGACCGATGCAATCACCGGCATCCTGCCCGTGCCGCAGCCCTTCGGCCCAGGTCTGGGGCGTAGCATCCGGCGTTCCGACTGTGCAGGACAGGGCATCGGGCCAACGAAGCCCCCCCCGGAGCGGCGATGAACCTGTCGTGGTTTCCGCCGCATAGGCCAAAAGAACGCGATGGCAGAGTGGCTTTTGCGAAAGGCACAGGACGCAGCGGCGGGCACCGCCGAACTGCGGCCCCCGTCCTGATCCCCTGGCACGCGGTACCATCAGATGGTCGCAAAGACCCGGGCAGACGGGAACCCGGTCCGGAGAGCCGATTGCTGGCCCTGCCGGGGGCCACAAGTGCCCGGCGATTGGCGTCCCCCTACCCCAGCAGCACCCCCAGAGGCGGGATGCCATCTGTTGCGGTTGCCCCGCGCAGGGCGGCGGCGGCGGCGCGGTGGGCCAGGTGCAGGCAGCGGTCCACGGTCCAGCCTTCGTGGATGCCGTATAGGCAACCGGCGCAGAAGGCATCGCCCGCGCCGACCGGGCTGACAATCCCGGCCGGGTCCATCCGGGTGCTGTCGGCCCAAAGCGGGCGGTCGCCCAGCCACAGCGACAGGCGTTCGGTATGGAGGATCACCGTTCCGGCCCCGCGCGCCTGAAGCTGGCGGGCGGCACGCAACATCCCGTCGCGGTCCTGCGGGCCGGTCACGGGGCACCCGGTGGCGCGCTGCGCCTCGACCTCGTTCAGGAAAAGGTAATCGATCTGCGGCAGGGCGGCTTCGACCGTTTGCCGGGATTCGGGCGTGTCGGCAGAGACAAGATCGGCGCAGGTCAGCAGCCCGGCGGCGAGCTCCGGGCCATGGGCATCACGCGGGGGCTGCAGATCACCGATCCAGACCAGACCTTCCGCGCCCTGCCGGGCAGCGTGGCCGCCGTTGCGCGCGGCTGTTCACCGTGTAGCAGATCGACCGGCAGACGGGGCCGGCGCGGCGTATCTTCACCTCGCATCCTGTCGATTGCCCCGCTTCGGGCACCAAGCCGGTGCGGGACGATGCCTGCACCGGCCCTGTGATCACCCGGCAGATACCGTTCCTGGCAAACTCTGCGGCAAAGGCCGCGGTGCTTTTCTGCCTGCCATGCCCTGATCAACCGGCCCGGTGGCCAGTCGGCGCTGAACCTGCCGGTGGTCGAGGGGGGCAGACGGTTGTCACGGTGAATGTGCCGGACGATGCAGGCCGCTTCACCCCCGCCACCGTCGCGGCAGTGGAAGCGGTGCTGAAGCGGAACCATGCGGGGATTGTGGCGTCGGTGCTGGCCAGCCCGCTGTACGGTGTGGCCGCCTGGCAGCCCCAGATTTATCCGCCGGTTTCCGGCGCAGGCCCGGTTACGGTCCGGGCTTGCCAATGGGAAGGGCATCTTCTTTTTCCGTGCGGACATCAGAACCAGCCGAGAATCCGCCCCGCCAGAAACACCTGGCACAAGAACCCCGCTGTAAAGGCCATCGTCCGCGCCAGCGGAATGCCCAGCGCATAGACCACGGCATGGGCAACCCGCGCGGCAAAGTAAATTGCGGCCGCACTTGCCGTTCCCGCCGTGCCCAGTTGCAGGATATGCACGATGATGGCCAAAGGCGCGAACACCACAAGGTTTTCGATCGCATTGCGATGCGCATAGGCCAGGCGGACGGCCCATGCGGCAGTCGCGCGCACTTCCGGGCCGGGCGTCTTCAGCGTGTTCCAAAGACCCTGCTCCAGCAGCCGGTTCAGGATGATCGGCACCCAGATGACACCGGTGAAAAGGGCGGTCAGCGCGGTATAGAAGAGTTCCGGTGATATCGGCATCGTCTTTCCTGACATTCTGGTGATTGGCCCGGCCTGCTGGTTGCCTGCCGGCCCGTTGCGTTGTGAAGGGCAGGCTACAAAGGGAAAACAGTCCTATCCATGCCGGAGCCAATCGTTTTCATTGCCTGAACGACTGAATTCTGACAGGGTTGGCCCATGGCCTTCGCAGCACAAAGCCCGTTTGATGATGCCCTTGCCGACCTGCGTGTGTCCGGCAGCCTGCTGCGCTATGAACGCTACCATCCGCCATGGGCCGTATCGATTCCGGCAGAAGACGGGTTGCGGGCATATCTGGGGGTGGGGCCGGAAACGCGCGTGATGCCGTTTCATCTGGTGCTTGAAGGCGCGTTTGACCTGACCGTTGCCGGGCAGCCGCCGGTCCGGATTGCAACGCATGAGGTCGCCATTTACACGCAGGGCGACCCGCATCAGGTGTCATCCGGACAGGCAGGCATACTGCCCGCCCCCTTTACCGCCGCTTATACAGGCGAAGGCCCCGGCGCGACGGGCGCGGGTGAAGGCATGGCAACCAGGCTGCTCTGCGGTGTTCTTGTCATGAACCGTGCGCCGCTGAACCCCTTGCTTTCGGCATTGCCGCCGCTGCTGCGCATCAGGACGGCGGGCGCGCCGGACAGCCCGATGCTGATGCGCGCCAAGGAAATGCTGGTGATGGAGGTTGGCCAGGCCGACAGCAACAGCTTTACGACCGCCCGCCTGATTGAGGTGTTCTGCGCCGAGGCGATTGCCGCCTACCGCCGGGGTGAAGGTGCCGCGGGGCCGGGATGGTTCAGGGCACTCGATGATCAGAAAATCGGGCGGGCCCTTGCCGCGCTGCACCGTGACCCCGCTGCGGCATGGACAGTCGGTCTGCTGGCCGGAACCGTCGCAATGTCGCCGTCACGCTTTGCGGCCCGGTTCCGGGAAACCACGGGCCAAAGCGTGATGTCCTGTGTCGCAGCCTGGCGCATGACGGTTGCCTGCCGTCTTTTGCGCGATTCGGGTGACGGTCTAGCAGAGATTGCGCAGCGCGTTGGATATCAGGATGTTGCGGCCTTTTCGCGCGCATTCAAGGCGCTGGTCGGGGTCAGCCCATCGCAATGGCGGAACACACCATCGCCGCGCGCGTCGCGCAGTCAGTAGCTGCCTGGAATCAGACACCAGGCGGAAACGGGATGATCGGCTGATTTTCCCAGGGCAGGGCAATAGGCAAGGTTGTGAAATGGCTCATGGTGCAGCCCGATAGAAACCTGTCGGTGCAAGATGCGGTCGCGCAGGCCTTCGCCTACCCCAGCAACACCCCCAGCGCCGGTATCCCATCGGTTGCCGTTGCCCCGCGCAGGGCCGCGGCGGCGGCGCAGTGGGCCAGGTGCAGGCAGCGGTCCACAGTCCAGCCTTCGTGGATGCCGTAAAGGCAACCGGCGCAGAAGGCATCGCCCGCGCCGACCGGGCTGACAATCCCGGCCGGGTCCATGCGGGTGCTGTCGGCCCAAAGCGGGCGGTCGCCCAGCCACAGCGACAGGCGTTCGGTATGGAGGATCACCGTTTCGGCCCCGCGCGCCTGAAGCTGGCGGGCGGCACGCAACATCCCGTCACGGTCCTGCGGGCCGGTCACGGGGCATCCGGTGGCGCGCTGCGCCTCGACCTCGTTCAGGAACAGGTAATCGATCTGCGGCAGGGCGGCTTCCACCGTTTGCCGGAATTCGGGCGTGTCGGCAGAGACGAGATCGACGCAAGTTACCATCCCGGCGGCGCGGGCGCGGCGCAGCACATGCGAGGCCGGGGTTGTACCATCGGCCCCGACCCGGTCCATTTCGCCCATCAGGTTCAGATAGCCAAGGTAGAACAGCTTGATCCCCTGTGCGGCAAGGACTTCAACCGGCACATGCGCTTCTGCCAGCAAGTCATTGGTTCCTGGGTAATAAAAGAAAGTCCGGCTGTCGCCCGGCACGGTCATCACATGGGTGTGGGCAGTCAGCGCGGCGTCGGTCACGGCCATATGACGGGTCGGCAGACCCGCCCCGGCAAGAGCTGTCAGAACGGTCTGGCCGTGCAGGTCTCTGCCCACCAGGCCAACCGGAACAATCGGCAGGCCGGTGGCAAAGGCAGCCAGATCCAGCGCCACATTCGCCGCACCGCCGCCCACACCGGTGGTTTCCGCCCGGATGTGCACCAGATCGCTTTTGCGCGGCCAGCCGTCGATGCTGTGGACGATGTCCACAATCCAGTTGCCTGCGCAGGCGATGCCCCGCCGCGCGGTCATCCTGCCTGCCGCCCGGTCATGGCGCGACCTCGTTCCACAGGGGCAGTAGCACCGGCTCGTCTTCCTCGACGGTTGAAAACCGGCCCAGCGGTTCCAGAAAGAAGTTGTCGGCACGGTCGTCATTGCACTGGCTGACTTCGGCAGCAAAGACGGTGCCGCTGCCCGCCTTGCCCCAGAACCGGTGCTGAAGGCCGCGCGGTATGGTGATGGACGCACCCGGTGTGACCTCAATCGGCCCGCCGAACGGGTCCACCGCGCGGCCGTCGATGCGAGGGTCCCAGGGGCCCAGCGGCAGCGAGCCGTCGCGGGTAAACTCCACCATCAGCGTGCCGCCGCCACGCACGATGATGTCTTCCAGCTTGACCTTGTGGCAATGGAACGGGGTTTCCTGGTCTTCGCCGACGATCAGCAGCTTTTCGGCATAGGGCCGTTCCGCCGGATCGCCCTGGATGCCGTTGCGGATACAAAGCAGCGTCAGACCCCGGCGGGCAAAATCGCCCGAGCCAAAATCGGTCACGTCCCAGCCGATCTGCCGGACGGTCAGAAACCGCGACTGGTCCGGGTTGGCGCGGTGATCTGCCAATGTCCAGCCCGCCCAGCCCGGCAGGGCAAAGCGGTATTCGGCACATAGCGCGAGGGCTTGCCGCAGGGCGGCGTTGATCTGTGAGCGTTTCATGACCTACCCGGATAGCTGACGCCCACGATCCGGTTTTCCATGCCTGCCGTCAACGCCGCGGTAAGCACCGCATGATGATCTGCCGCTTCCTGCGGTGTGGCACAGGGGAACCCCCGGGCATCGCCGCCCGCCAGTTCGTCCACGAAGGCCGCCCACATCTGCTGGATCGCATCGGTGAAGCCGAATTCGAAAATGCCCCCCGTGATGCCGGGGAAGAGGGGGGTATAGCCCAGGTCTTCGGTCTGCCAGGTCTGGCTGCCGCCGGGGGTATAGGTCATGAATTGCCACTGCCGGGGCGATTTGGTGGAAAAGCTGGCGCTGCCGGTCATCCCAAGGATGCGCAGGCTCCAGGTATTGGCCTCGCCGGGTGCGATGCGCCAGGTTTTCAGGACCATCGGGAAATCGCCCGACGCATGGGGTACGGTCGCGGTGATCGTGGCATTGTCCCAAGTGTCGCAGGGCAGGGTGCCGCCCTTGCCATCGGGCCGGGTGCGGACACGCTTCACCAGGCTGGCGCTGACATGCGACGGCTTCCAGCCCAGGCGCAGCGGCACATGCAGCACATGCATGCCCAGATCGCCCATGCAGCCGTAGTCGCCGTTCACCTTCGCCATGCGCTTCCAGTTGAGCGGTTTGCCCGGATTGATGTCGGAAGAATGCAGAAAGCTTGCCTCGACCTCCAGGATCGGGCCGATCGCGCCCGAGCGGGCAAGATCAATGACCTTCTGCGCGCCGGGGTAGAAGGGCATTTCGGAGGAACAGCGCACCAGCAGATCGGGGCGGGCGGCAACGGCTGCCATGATCGCGGCATTCTGGGCGGCATCCATGCCAAAGGGTTTTTCCCCCAGCAGATGCTTTCCTGCGGCCAGGATCGCGGGGTAAAGTTCGGCATGCAGCACATGCGGGACGGCGCAATAGATTGCCTCGACATCCGGGTTGGCCAGCAGGTCGCGGTAATCGGTGGCGGTCTGCACCGGGCCAAGGTTGGCGGTGAACCAGTCCATCAGGCTTTGGTTCGTGTCGCAGACGGCCACGATCCTGGGGCGGGCGCGCATGGCCGTCAGGTGCAGCCAGCGCGCGGCGGCGCTGGCGAATTCGCGGCCCATCAGGCCGCATCCGATGATGCCGAAGCGGATCTCTTTCATCGCGCCCTCAGATCAGGTGTTTCAGCGCCGCTTCCGGGCTTGTGCGGTCATGCACCACGGCCATCAGCGCGCGCGTCATGCCGCCGGGGTTCGGGTGCTGGATGACGTTGCGGCCATAGACGATGCCGCGCGCGCCCTGGGTCATCAGATCGGCGGTGCGGGTCAGGATTTCGGCGTCACTCACGCGCCCGCCGCCGCGCACCAGAACCGGCGCGCCCTGGGCCACCTCGATCACGCGGTGATAGTCCTGCACATGGGTTGTGGGATCGGCCTTGATGATATCGGCCCCCAGTTCGGCGGCCTGGCGCACCAGCGGCAGGATCAAATCGATGTTGCCATCCACCATGTAGCCGCCCCTGGCATTGTCCTGCATGACCAGGGGTTCGACCATCAGCGGCATGCCCATGACCTCGCATTCCCGCTTCAGCGCGTTCACATTGCGGATGCAGGCGCGGTAGACCTCGGGCTGGTCGGGCAGCAGCAGCAGGTTGACCACGACGCAGGCGGCATCCAGCGCCAGCGCCTGATCGACGGGGCGGTCGATCACCTCGGAAAACAGCGCGCGCGGCAGCGGGGTGCCGTAGACATTGGCGATGTCGGTGCGCAGAACCAGGGCAGGCCGGGTCTTTCCGGGGATGGATTGCAGGATGGGGGCGGTGCCGGGGGGAAGCTGGATGGCGTCCGGGGCGGCGGCGGCGATGGTGTGGATCGCCTTTGTCATGTTCTCGATCCCGCCGAGGAAAGACCCTTCATTGAACATGCCGTGGTCGATGGCCACGTCAAAGCAATTGCCCGAAGGCGCAAAAAGGCGGTTCATCCGGGCGGCTTTCATCGGCAACTCTCCTGTCGACATCGGATCAAATCGGTAGTGGCGGCGCGGCGGGGCGTCAATGCAAATGGGCGGCGACCCATTCGGCAAGGGCGGCACCATCCGGCGGGCGGGTGGTGTCGACATCGTGGCGCGGGCCGCGGCCGGTCGGTTCGGCGCGGGCGGCAAGGGCGATGAGTTCGGGCACATAATCCAGCCCCGGATGCCCGGCCGGGCGGGAGCCGACCCGCGCCGCATACCGCGCGCCGATGGTTTCCGGCGGGGCCTGGCACCACAGTTCCACCGTCGGGCCGATGCCGGCGCGGATCAGACCGGCCCCCAGAACCTCGGGCGGCTGAAAGCCGAACCAGGCGTCGATGATGACCGTGCTGCCGGGGGCGGTTTCGGCGATCATGTCGAAGATCGCGGCATAGCTGGCGCGGCCAAGGGTGCGGTTCAGGCTGCGGTCTGCGGGGGCAAGCGCGGCCAGGAACGGGGCCTTGACGGTGTCAAGCGTCAGAACGGGCCAGCCGGTGGCCCGCGCCAGCGCCCGCGCGACACCGCTTTTGCCGCTGGCCGGCACGCCGTTGACCAGCACGGCGCGGCGCGGCTTTGGCAGGGCGGACAAAGCCGCCCCGATCACGCCCGCATCATTGCCCAGCTGCGCGGGCGCGATGTCGGCCTGAAACCAGGACGGGGCCGCGGGAAAGCGGGCAAGGGCGGCGGCGGCGGCCGCCCCGGCCCCGCCACCCAGCAGCACAATATCCGGGTTGCAGGCGGCGATCAGCGTGTCGATGGCGGCGCGCAACGGGCGGGCCCAGGCAGACAGGACCGTCAGGGCAGAGGCGTCACTGCGGGCCAGCAGGTCTTCGATGCGGGTGGCGGCGGGCAGGCCCGCTTCGGCCAGGTGGGTGGCAAAGGCCGTGCCGGAACTGACGGTTTCGACGCAGCCTGTCCTGCCGCAGACACAAGGGCGGCCCTCTGGGTCCACCGTCAGGTGGCCCAGCTGACCGGCGGCCCCGCGCCCCCGCAGGACCTGACCCCCGCTCAGGATCGCGCCGCCGATGCCCGTGCCGATGGTCAGCATCACCACATGGGTCCGGCCCCGCGCGGCCCCGCAGGCGGCCTCGCCCACAAGGGCCATGGTTGCGTCATTGTCGATGCCCACCGGCAGGCCGGTGGCCGTTTCGATGCTTTCGGCGAAGGGCAGGGCGGACAGGTCGACATAGCCGCCCGACAGCACCTTGCGGCGGGCGACATGGACCTGGCCCGGAACACCGATGCCGATGGCCTGCACCTGCGGGCTGCGAACCTGCGCCACCAGCGTCAGGCAGGTGGCCAGTACGGCTTGCGCATCGGGCGAACTGGGGGCTGTGGCGCGGGCCAGGATCGTGCCATCCTGCGCCACGCAGGCGGCGCGGATATGCGTGCCGCCGATGTCGATGCCAATGGCCTGCGCGGCTGGCATGGTCAGCGGCGCGGCATGTGCCGGGCGATCACGGCCTGGATCTCGCGCAGGCGCGGCACGGCAACCTGTTCGAGGCGGGCCTTGGTGACCGCGCGGTCAAGCGAGATGCAGTCCTTCCACAGGGACCGCCCGGCGATCACGCCCGAGGCACCGTTGGCCATCGAGGTTTCCACCTGACCAAGAAAGGTCGCGTGATCGACCCCGGCGGACAGCACTGCCCAGGGCACGCCGCCTGCCATGGCGGTGATGTTGGCGCAGGCCCGGGCCGTACCGGGGAAGGGAATCTTCAGGACCTTCGCGCCCAGATCAAGGCAGATGCGCGATCCGCCCTCGATCAGGCCGGGCAGCTTTTGGGCATAAGCGGCCTTGTCTTCGCCCTCCAGCGCATAGGTCAGGAATTCGACGACCAGCAGCAGGTTCTCGGCGGCGAAATCGGCAATGACATCCTGCAGGGTGGTGATATTGGCAAGGTTTGCGGCGGCGGTGTCAGAGCGCAGATAGACCATGATCTTGGCCCCGGTGCCGCCCAGGTCGCGCACGCGGCGGGCCGAGATGCCCGGAACCAGGGTGGAAATGCGGTACCCTTCGGGCGAGCTGTCCCACCCCGAGGCATCGAGCCCGATCAACAGCGCGGTGTCGCGGTGCAAGACACCGTCATCGATGATCTGCGGCACGGCACACAGCGGGTCCACCAGAACGGCGGTGGCATGGCAGGCAAGGTACCGGGCAATGTCCATCTTGGTCAGTCCCAGAACATCGTTGCCGATTGCGGCCTGCTCTTCGGGGGTCGCGGCCAGAAGGCTGCGCATGCCGCCGCGCTGGTCGCAGGCGATGACCATCATCGCCCCGTCCCCGCCGCAGATCTGCTGGTAGCCGCGCCGTTCCGCCGTCGTCATCCGGGTCATCGGCCGTTCCTTCTGCCTGACCGCCCTGCGGCGTGTCCTGTGGGGCGCAGCGGCCCGTGGCACATGCTGATTGCCACAGGGCCGCGATTGCGCCATATAGTGGGACAGTCTGTAACACGTTGCAGAAAGGAATTGCAATCTGTCCGTTTCCGGCCCCCCGGATGTGCCCCCGGCCGCGTCGCCCGAAAGCCGCGAAACGCGGGCAATGCTGCACACCATTGCCAGGCTGCATTATGAAGCCGACCTGCCGCAAGTCCAGATCGCGCGGCAGCTTGGTCTTTCGACGGCGACGATCTCGCGGCTGTTGCAGCGCGCGCGGGCCGAAGGGATCGTGCGGATCGAGGTGCGCGATCTGGTGGCGCCCGATACCCTGGGCCGTCAGCTTGCCGAACGGCTGGGGCTGCGGCGGGTTTCGGTGATCGACAGCCCGGCCGGCAGCAGCCCCCTGACCCTTGCGGCCCCTCTGGGGGCCATTCTGCGCGCCGAATCACTGGGGCCGCAATCTGTCCTGGCGCTGGGCTGGGGCCGGACGGTGCGCGGTGTTCTGGAAGCCGGGCTGCCGCAGATGCCGGGTGTCATCGTGGTGCCTGCTACGGGGGGGATGCAGCAGCAGGCCCCGCATTTCCAGATCAACGAATTCGTGCGGATTGCGGCCGGGCAGACCGGCGGCACGCCGCATTTCATCCATGCGCCCTATCTGCCCTCTGCCCAGGCGCGGCCGATCTTCCTGTCGGACCCGGCAATCCGGCATTCGGTGGCGCTGTGGGACCGGATCGATGTCGCCATCGTCGGCGTCGGTCTGCCGCATGCGCTGAACCCGCCCGAAGCCAGTGTGGCGACGGCCAATGAGCAATCCCTGGTCGATGCCGCAGGCGACGTCATCCGCCATTACTTCAATGCCGCCGGTGCCCTTGTTCCCTGGGACGGGGAAGAGCGGATGATCGCGGTCTCTCCGGCGCAACTGCGCCGCGCGCGGCTGTGCATCGGTGTCGCACTGGGCGAAACCAAGGCCGGGGCCATTGCCGCTGCGGCGCGTGCGGATCTGATCAGCGCGCTGGTGACCGATGTGCAAACGGCAGAGGCGATCCTGGACCGGACCCGCCCCGACGGCCGCCCATTCTAGGAAATCTGTTTCTGCAAAGAATTTCTCTTGACGCTGCGGTCGCCGCGCCGTGTAGTTGGCGCACGGATAACCAAGATCGGTCCAGCGGCCCGGAGCGGCCGGAGCGACGGTCTTATAGGGAGGAGACGACATGAAGCGCCGTTCACTTCTGGGTGCTGCCGCGGCAGCGACCCTGACACTGACCCTGGGCCTTGGGGCTGCGCATGCGCAGGACAAGCTGACCATCGCGCTGATCCCGGGTCTGACCACCGATGCCTTCTACATCACCATGCAGAAAGGCGCGCAGGCTGCCGCCGACGCGCTGGGGGTGGAGCTGGTGTTCCAGGGTGCGCCGGACTTCAACCCCGTCACCCAGGTGCCGGTGCTTGATGCCGTGATTGCCCGCGCCCCCGATGCCATCCTGATCGCGCCGACCGACACCACCCAGCTGATCGAGCCGCTGCGCAAGGCGCATGATGCGGGCATCCCGGTGATCACCGTCGATACCTTCATCGGGACCGGACAGTACCAGACCGGTGCCGGGGATGCCGATTTCCCGCTGTCCTACATCGCATCGGACAACGTGCTGGGCGGCAAGATTGCCGCGCGCGCCCTGGCCGCCGCCATCGGCGGCGAAGGCAAGGTCTTTGTCTCGAACGTGAAGCCGGGCATTTCGACCACCGATCAGCGCGAAGCCGGCTTCAAGCAGGCCATGGCCGAAGAATTCCCGAACATCACCGTTCTGGAAACCCAGTTCAACGACAATGACGCCAACAAGGCCGCCTCGCAGCTGCAGGGCGTCTTTGCCCGCGAACCCGACCTTAAGGGCGTGTTCGGTGCCAACCTGTTCTCGGCGCTGGGGGCTGCGAACGGCGTGCAGCAGGCCGGCAAGTCCGGCGTGATCAGGGTGGTGGCCTTTGATGCCCCGACGTCGATTGTCGACAACATCAACACCGGTCTTGTCGATGTGGCGATTGCCCAGCATCCGGCAGAAATCGGATTTTACGGCGTTGTCTCGGCCGTGGCGCACCTGACCGGCAACTCGATCCCGGTTTCCATCGGCACCGGCTTTACCATCATCGACAAGGCCAACATCGCCGATCCGAACGTGGCAAAGTACATCTACTCGGACTGATCCGGGCCATGCCTCCCGGCGGCGTCTGCCGCCGGGGCGCTTGCTTTGCGGGCCTGCCCGCAGGCCGTCTTCCGTCCGGGCAATCGCCCGGCCCGTTTCATCCAGACCCCGGGACATTGCAGGATGACCACACCCGAGCCGCCCCATCGTGCGCCGGACCAAACCTCGCCCCCCGCCGACCATGCCGACAAGGCGCGCACCGCGTTGCAGCGCATTGCCGATCTGCGGGCCTGGCTGTTCCTGGCCTTCCTGATCCTGGCCTTCGAGCTGTGGAGCAGGGTCAGCTTTGGCGGCACCTTCCTGTTCAACCCGTTCAACATCCAGTCCATCGCCATTTTCGCGGTGGCACCGCTGCTGCTGGCCACGGGGCAGACCTTTGTCATCATCTCGGGCGGGATCGACCTGTCGATGGGCTTCATCATGGGGCTGGCGGCGGTGGTGGCGGCGCATGTGATCAACTGGGCCACACCCGGCATGGGGTTGCCGATGGCCGTGCTCTTCGGCGCGCTGGTGGCGATTGCCGTGGCGGCGGTGCCGGGGGTGGTCAACGGCCTGCTGGTGTCGCGGCTGAAGGTGCCACCCTTCATCGGGACGCTGGGCATGTTCGGCGTGGCGCGCGGGGTGGCCTTTCTTTTGGCGGGCGGCACCACGGTGCCGGTCCAGAACAGCTTTTTCGCCGCGCTGGGCAACGGCCGCTTCTACGGCGTGCCCTGGATCGTGATCATCACGGCGGTCTTCGTGCTGGTGATGCATTACCTGCTCAGCCAGACCCGGTTCGGCCAGCACAACTATGCCATCGGTGCCAATGTGCAGGCGGCCAGCCGCGCGGGCATCGACATCAAAAGCCACCTTCTGCGCCTGTATATCCTGTCGGGTATCTGCGCGGGGCTGGCGGGGTTTCTTTATGCCGCGCGGTTCAGCGCCGGGGCGGCGCAGGCCGGAGAGCCGCTGTTGCTGGATTCGGTTGCCGCCGTGGTGATCGGCGGGGCCAGCCTGTTCGGCGGATCGGGCACCATTCTGGGCACTGTGGCGGGGGCCTTCGTGATCGCGGTGATCCAGTATGGTCTGGTCTTCATCAATGTGGCCCCGTTCTGGCAGTTCATCAGCGTCGGCATCGTCATCATCATTTCGGTGCTGATCGACCAGGCGCAGCGGCGCTTCAGCGGAGGCAGGCAGAGTGAATGACATGACCCCGCTGCTGGAGGTGCGGCACCTGTCCAAATCCTTCGGGCCGGTCCAGGCGCTGAGCGATCTGTCGATGAAGGTGCACGCGGGCGAGGTTGTGGCGCTGGCCGGCGACAATGGCGCGGGCAAGACGACGCTGATCAAGGCGATTTCCGGCGTCTACCGGCCAACCTCGGGCGAGGTGCTGCTGCGCGGCGAGCCGGTGCAGTTCAACTCGCCGCAGGAAGCGCGCGAGAAGGGGATCGAGACGATCTATCAGGACTTGGCGCTGGCCGACAACCTGACCATCGGGGCCAACATCTTTCTGGGGCGCGAACCGATGCGCCGGGCCCTGGGGTTCCTGCCCGTGCTGGACCGGCGCAAGATGGCGCAGGCCGCCAAGGCGACGATGGCGCTGCTGGATTTCCATGTAAGCCGTCTGGACGCCCCGGTATCGAACTTTTCCGGCGGGCAGCGGCAGGCGGTGGCGATCGGCCGGGCCGTGTACTGGAACGCGCAGATCCTGATCATGGACGAACCCACGGCGGCGCTGGGCGTGCCCGAACAGCGCAAGGTGATTGCGCTGATCCACCAGCTCAAGGCGCAGGGGCGCGGGGTCATCTTCATCTCGCACAACCTGCAGGACATCTTTGCGGTGTCCGACCGGATCGTGGTGCTGCGGCGCGGGGTGCAGGCGGGCGAGCGGCGCATCTCGGAGACGAGCCATGACGAGGTGGTCAAGCTGATGATCGGCGGTTAAGGGCGATGCCGGTCGGGGTGTCTTCAGCGGTGGTTCCGAACCTTTTGACCGGACCGGTAAAGTCACGCTCCAGTGGAGCGTGGCCCGGTCCGTTGCCCGAAGGCGCAAGCCGCAGGGCAAGGGGGGATGGGCTTGGCATACGGCTGGTGAATCCGTCCGCGCCTGGCTGGGCTGGCGCGGCAACGCGCCTGCCAAAGGGCAGGCAGGCGCGGACGGATTTGACGCGTGTCAAATCCGCCAGGTGCGTGACACCGTCGGTCACCGGGACGGCAAAGCCGAGGAAGCCTGCGGCGCTATCAGAAGCGACGGCCCCCGCCACACTGCCCCTTCTCTCACCCCCCTGTCCCTGAGCCATGCCGCAGGCCCCCGTCATCTGCTCCGTTGGCGAGCTTCTGGTCGAATTCATCTGCACCGAGACAGACGGTCGCAACCTGCGGGCCGCGCCCTATGTCGGGCCGTTCCCCAGCGGCGCGCCGGGGATTTTCATCGATCAGGCGGCGCGGACCTGCGGGCGGGCGGTGTTTGCCGGGGCGGTGGGCGATGATGCCTTCGGTCAGGTGCTGCGCGACCGTCTGACACAGGCCGGTGTGGCGCAGGACCTGATCCGGGTGGTGCCGGGCCTGCCCACGGGCACGGCCCATGTCAGCTACAACGGCAACGGCAGCCGGGATTTCGTGTTCAACATTGCCGCGTCGGCGGCGGGCCGGTTTCCCGATGGTGATGCGGCGGTTGACGCGTTTCTGGCGGCGGGGGTGCGCGTGCTGCACATCTCGGGGTCCACCCTGGGCAATCCCAATATGCGGGCGCGGGCGCTGGCGATCTGCCAGGGGCTGCGGGCGAAAGGTGTGGCGATTTCAATCGATCCCAACATCCGCATTGAGCTGATGACCGATGCGGGCTATCTGGAGGTGGTGCGCGTGCTGATGGGCATGGCGGCCTATGTGCTGCCCAGCGATGCCGATGCGGCGCTGCTGTTTCCGGGGCAGGGCTTTGCCGACTGGTCGGCGGGTCTGCTGGCTGGGGGCACGTCGGTTGTGGCGCTGAAGCGCGGGGCGGCGGGTGCCGTGGCGCGGGATGCGGGCGGGACGGTACAGGTGCCGGGCCATGCGGTGGCGGTGGTTGATCCGACCGGGGCGGGCGATTGTTTCTGCGGCACGCTGGTGCCGCTGCTGGCGGGCGGCATGGCCCTGCCCGACGCACTGGTGCGGGCCAATGCGGCGGGGGCGCTGGCAGTGATGCGGCTGGGGCCGATGGAGGGGAATTCGACACCGGCACAGATCGACGCCTTTCTGGCGGGGCCGCGATGACTCCGCTGGACGGAATTGTTGCGCGCAACCGGGCAGGAGAGGCTGTTGGCCTGCCGTCGTATTGCACGGCCCATCCCGAAACGCTGGCCGCGATCCTGCGCTGCTACCGCGACGATGACGCGCCGGTGCTGATCGAGGCGACCTGCAATCAGGTGAACCCGTCGGGCGGCTATACCGGCCTGACGCCCGCCGCCTTCCGCAGCCTTGTCGAAGGCATCGCCGGGGCGCAGGGCGTTGCGCCGGGCCGGCTGATTCTGGGGGGCGACCATCTGGGGCCGAACCCGTGGAAGGCGGACCGCGCCGAAGTGGCGATGGACCGGGCGCGGGCCATGGTGGCGGCCTATGTGCAGGCCGGGTTCACCAAACTCCATCTCGATGCCTCGATGGCCTGTGCCGATGATGGCGTGCTGGCGCAAGAGGTGATGGCAGATCGGGCGGCGGACCTGGCGGCGGTGGCCGAGGCGGCGGGGGGTGGCCCCTTGCGCTATGTCATCGGCACCGAAGTGCCGGTGCCGGGGGGCGAGACAGGTCCTGTGACGGGGCTTGCCGTGACGCGCCCCAGGGCGGTGCGCCGCACGCTGGACTTGCACCGCGCAGCCTTCGCGGCGCGCGGGCTGTCCGGGGTGATGGACCGGGTGGTGGCTGTGGTGGTACAGCCGGGGGTAGATTTCGGCAATGATCAGGTGGTGGTCTTTGATCCGGCGCAGGCGGCGGCGCTTTGTGATGCCGCCCCGGGTCTGGGCGGGCCGCTGTATGAAGCGCATTCGACCGATTATCAGGACGGGGCGGCGCTGGCCGCGCTGGTGGCGGGGCATTTCCCGCTTCTGAAGGTGGGGCCGGAACTGACCTTTGCCTTCCGGCAGGCGGTGTTCGCACTGGCGGACATTGCCGATCTGCGGGGTGCTGTGGAAGCGGCCCTGCGCGATGCAATGCGGGCCGATCCGGCGGACTGGCGTGCCCATGTAAGGGCGGACGGGCACGAGGCGACGATGATGCTCTACGGCCTGTCGGACAGGGTGCGCTACTACTGGCCGCGCCACGGGGTGCGGCAGGCGGTGGACCGGCTGTTTGCGCAGGTCCGCGCCAGCAGCCCCGCCCCGGGTGTGGTGGCGCAGGCGACGGGCGGGCTGGTCGGGCCGGTGGACCCGCAACACTTGCCCGAAGCGGTGACGGGCCGGATGGTCGGGGCCGTGGTGGCAAAGTACCGGAACGCGACAGGAGGCTGACGATGCCCGCGAAGGAAGACAGGCTGCTGCGGGTGGGCGTGCTGGGCTGCGGCCCCATCGCCCAGGCCGCGCATTTCGAAAGCTGCACCAAGGCCCGCAACGCCACGCTTCACGCGATCTGCGATGTGGCCGATGACCTGCGCGCGCGGATGGCCGCCACCCATGCGCCGGAACGCCAGTTTGCCGATTATGATGCGATGCTGGCCGACCCCGATCTGGAGGCGGTGATCATTGCCACATCGGATGCCTTTCATGTGCCCGCCGCGCTGCGGGCGCTGCAGGCGGGCAAGCATGTGCTCTGCGAAAAGCCGCTGGCCACCGGCATTGAAGAGGCGGAATCGCTGCGCGGCGTGGCGGCGGCGCAGGGATGCATCCTGCAGGTGGGCCATATGAAGCGGTTTGATGCCGGGTTGCAGGCGGCAAAGACCTTTGTCGATGGTGACATGGGGCAGATGGTGGCGCTGAAGGCCTGGTATTGCGACAGTACGCATCGCTACGAGATGACCGATGCGGTGCAGCCGCTGATCGTCACCAGCCGTAACGCCCGCAAGCCCGCCGAAAACCCGAAGGCCGATCTGGACCGCTACTACATGCTGGCGCATGGCAGCCATCTGGTTGACACCGCGCGCTATTTCGCGGGCGGGATCACGGCGGTGGATGCGCGGCTGCTGAACCGGGCAGGCATCCGCTGCTGGTTTGTCGATGTGGAATTCGCCAGCGGGGTTCTGGGGCATCTTGACCTGACGGTGGCGGTGCGGATGGACTGGCACGAGGGGTTCCAGATTTACGGCGCGAATGGCTCGGTGCTGGGCAAGACCTATAACCCCTGGTATTTCAAATCCTCGGACGTGGACATCTTCCATGAGGCGGCGGGCGAAACCCGCCGGGTGCTGGGGGCGGACGGCCATTTCTACCGCCGCCAGCTGGAAGGCTTCGCCGATGTGATCCTGAAGGGTGCGCCGATGACCGGGGCCGATCTTGAGGATGGCATCGCCTCGGTCCGGGCGATGGTGGCGATTGCGCAGTCGGTGCGCAGCCGCCAGCCGGTGTGGCTGGCCGATGTGACCGGGGCGCTGTGATGCGGCTGGGCATTTTCGCCAAGACCTTTGCCGGAACCGATCCGGCGACGGTGCTGGTGGCGGCACGGCGCGCGGGCTTTGCCTGCGTGCAGTACAACATGGCCTGTTCCGGCCTGCCCGCGATGCCCGATGACATTCCCGCTGCGGTGGCAGCCGAAGTGCGGGCCGCGTCGGCGAAGGCGGGTGTGGCGATTGCCGCCGTATCGGGCACCTGCAACATGATCCACCCCGACATGGCGGTGCGGGCGGCGGGGCGGCGGCGGCTGGGCGTGCTGATCGCGGCGGCGGGGGCAATGGGCACGGGCATGGTAACGCTGTGCACCGGCACGCGCGACCCCGACGATCCGTGGCGGCACCATCCGGACAATGCCACGCCAGAGGCATGGCACGACCTGCGGGTGGAAATGGCCAAGGCGGCGGCCCTGGCCGAAGCTGCGGGGGTGCGGCTGGGGATCGAGCCCGAGCTTGCGAATGTCGTGAACACTGCGGCGGCGGCCCGGCGGCTGATTGACGAGATTGCCAGCCCGAGCCTTGCTGTGGTGCTGGACCCGGCGAACCTGTTCGAGGTGGCCGATGCTGGCACAAGGCGGGATCTGGTGGCGCGGGCGGTGGACCTGCTGGCAGACCGCATCGTTATGGCCCATGCCAAGGACCGCGATGCGGCAGGGGGCTTTGCCACGGCGGGGCAGGGCGTGATCGATTTTGCGCATTTCATCGGCTGCCTGCGGGCGGCGGGGTTTGATGGGGATATGGTCGCGCATGGGCTGACCGCAGCCGAGGCGCCGGGGGTTGCGGCCTTTCTGGCCGGGCTTGTCGCGCGATGACCCCGACCGGCTGGCTGGAGCGGGACGGGCTGCGCCTTGCCGTGCATGATGCAGGCGGGTCTGGCCTGCCGGTGGTGTTCCAGCACGGGCTGTGCGGCGATGCCCGGCAGGTGGCCGAGGTGTTTCCACCCGATCCGGCGTTCCGGCGCCTGTCGCTGGACTGCCGGGGGCATGGGGCGTCCGAGGCGGGCGATGCCTGTTCGATTGCGGTCTTTGCCGACGATGTCGCAGCCCTGGCCGAAACCCTGCCGGGGCCGGTGGTGCTGGGCGGCATTTCGATGGGGGCGGCGATAGCGCTGCGTGTGGCGGTGCTGCGTCCCGATCTGGTGCGGGCGCTGGTTCTGGTTCGGCCCGCCTGGGACCTGCGGGACGCGCCGCCGAACATGGCACCGAATGCCGAAGTGGGCGCGCTGCTGGCCCGGCTTGATCCGGACGCCGCCCGCGCCGACTTTGCTGCGGGCGCGACGGCACGCAAGCTGGCCGTCCGGGCACCGGATAACCTTGCCTCTCTGATGGGGTTCTTCGACCGCCCGCCGCACCAGGTCACCGCGCGCCTGCTGTGCGCGATTTCCGCCGACGGGCCGGGGGTTACCGCGGCAGAGGTCACGGCGCTGCGCCTTCCGGTGCTGGTGTGTGGCACCCCCGAAGATGCGGTGCATCCCCTTGCGCTGGCCCGGCGGCTGGCCGCAAGGATTGCGCAGTCGTCTGTCGTCGTCCTGCCCCCCCGGGGCCGCGACAGGCCCGCCCATATGGCCGCACTGCGATCGGCGATCCGCCACTTTCTGAAGGAGCTTTGAAATGCCGCACCCCGCCCCCGGCTGGATCGACCGCCTGCCGCGCAGCCGCCTGATTGCCGAGTATTCGATGTGGTCGGCAGACCTGATCCGGCTGGCCGATGATCTGGACCGGATCGCGCCCCATGCCGATATCCTGCATTTTGATGTGGCGGACGGTGTCTTTGCCCCGGCCTTTCTGTTCTTCCCCGATCTGGTGGCAAGGATCCGCGCCGCCACGGCGACCCCGATTCATGTGCATCTGATGGTGGCCGATGCCGTGCTTCTGTCGCAGGTGGCGCAGTTTGCCGAAGCCGGGGCGGACCTGATCAGCCTGCATGTGGAAAATGCCGCTGTGGCCGCACAGGCATTGGACCTGATCGGGGGGCTGGGCCTGAAGGCGGGCATGGTGCTGCGGGTGGGAACGCCGGTGGCCACCGTTCTGCCCTGGCTGGGCCGGCTGGACATGCTGACGCTGCTGGGCACCGCCATCGGGGTGAAGGGGCAGGGGCTGGACCCTTCGGCCACGGCGCGCCTGACCGAGGCGGCGGGTCTGATCAAGGCTGCGGGCCGACGCATCGTGCTGGCGGCAGATGGCGGCATCCGGGAGACCACGGTGCCCCTGCTGCGCGCCGCCGGGGCCGAGACAGTGGTGCTGGGATCGCTCGGCTTCGGGGCGGCGGACCTGGCCGGGCGGATGCGCTGGCTGCATGGGCTGTAGGCGGAACGGCGGGGGGGAACGGCCGAATGCGCCCCTGTGCGAACGGGAACGGACCGACTGCCTTGCGACAGCGCCCGTAGATGACGGCGGGCGGCGCCCTTGGCCCGCCGCCCAAGGCTATCGCATCTGGATTTCTTTCCGGCGGTCACAGGAAGGTTTTGTGAACAGCACAAAGGCTGCGGGCGATATCGTCACGAAGAGTTCCTCCGAGAGAAACCGGGGGCGGCCTGTCCCATTCAAAGGGGAGCCCCCTGTTCCACCCCGTCTCCGGGCGGGAACAGGAAACGCACCGCGTTTCCCCCGCCCCTGCGGAACGGCGCGGCAATGACCGGCACACCCTGCGCGACGCAGGCCAGCGCCCGACCCGGCGGGCGAGAAGCGCCCGCCGGGGGCGGGGCGGGCGCTTGTCTCTATGATTTTCGCAGGCCCTGTCGTTTGATGGGGTTGGCCCGCAGGGACGGTGGCCACCGTCCCTGCGGGCTGGCGGGATGCGGACCGTGGCGG
>JADCEN010000070.1 GCA_020250175.1 Rhodobacter sp. | reverse complement strand
CTTCTTGACAGTCTGCCCCGCCACAGCTTCGCCACGTCGACCATCTGGACGGAAGGCGTCGACACCTTTGAAGGCGTGCTTCTGACGGATCTGCTGGCGGCCCTTGGTGCGACCGGCACGAACATCATGGCAAAGGCCCTGGATGATTACGAGATCGCCTTTCCGGTCGCAGATGCAACAGCCGAAGGCCCCCTGCTGGCCTATCGCGTGAATGGCAAACCCATGTCGGTTCGCGAACAGGGTCCGATCTGGATGGTCTTCCCCTATGATGACGTAGAGGCATTCCAGACCGAACAGACCTACGCCCGTTCGATCTGGCAACTGGACCGCATCGACGTTACGCAATAGGCCAGCAGCCGAAGGTCCGGGGAAGGCTTGGGATGCCATCAGCGCTTCGATACCGGCCCCGCTTTTTCCGCTTCGTGCTGTTCGGCTTCATGGCCATGGCCGTAGGCGTCTTGGCGGTGTTGTCCGTCGAAGCCCGGCGCGAGATGCGGTTGTTCCAGGAAGACCCGGTCGACAACATCCACTGGAACCTGACGCAACTGGAACTGGACCTCGTCCTGCTTCTGTCTGCGGCGGAACTTGCCCTGCAACAGGAAGAGCCGCCGCTGGATAAGCTGCGCAAACGCTACGATCTGTTCTACAGCCGGATCGAAATGGTCCGGTCAGGGGCAATGTTCGAACGGCTGGACCTTGAAGCGACGATCCGGGCGCTGACCGCGCGGCTGGACGGGTTCCTGCAGCGGACAACACCCCTGATCGACGGCAGTGATGCGTCGTTGCGCGCCGCGCTGCCTGCCCTGGTGGAAGATGTTCAGGCCCTGCGGTTGGATATGCGGTCTATGTTGATCCGCGCCGTGGCGCAGTATGCAACCGAGTCTGATCAGCATCGCGGCGAACTTGCGCGGCTGTTGCGCCAGATTGCCGCGACCTCTGCCGCGCTGCTGACGCTGCTTGTCGCGTTGCTGACGTCGGTCCTCTATCTCAACCGGCAGGCGGAACGCAAAACCGACGAGGCGCTGCGGATGTCGTCGCGGCTGCGGGCCACGGTGGCAACTGCGCTGGACGGTGTGATCGTTGCCGGACTGGACGGGCGGGTCCTGGATTTCAACGAGGCGGCAGAACGCATATTCGGATTCAGCAGGGACGAGGCGATCGGCCAGGTGCTGGAGCGGCTGATCATTCCGGCGCGCCATGTGGCCGGGCACAACGCGGGCATGGCCCAGATGCGCGACACCGGTCGCAAGAAGGTGGTTGATGCCGGCCGCATCCAGATCACGGCCAAGCGCAAATCCGGCGAGGAGTTTCCGGTGGAAATGTCGATCACCAGCGATTCCGGCCCGGACGGGATGATCTTCATCGCCTTTCTGCGTGACATTTCGGAACCTGTGGCCAATGAACGCGCCCTGCTTGCCGCCCGCGACAAGGCGCTGGCCGCAGAGCAGGCCAAGACGGATTTCCTGGCGGTCATGAGCCACGAGATGCGGACACCGCTGAACGGGGTGATTGCAGCCCTGGAGATTGTCGGGCGCAAGGCCATCGATCCGTCGCAGGCGAAGTTCGTCCGTCTGGCCCAATCCTCGGCGAAACAGCTGCTGCGCCATGTGAACGATGTGCTTGACATCTCAAAGGTCGAGGCGGGGCATCTGGCGCTGTCGGAGTCCACGTTCGAGCTTGCACCGCTGCTGACCTCTCTGGCGGACGTGCTTCGTCCGCTGGCGGCGCAAAAGGCCACCGAGATCGAACTGGAGATCGGGCCTGACTTGCCCCTGGTGCGGGGCGATTCGTTCCGCCTGGGCCAGATCGTGCAGAACCTGCTGTCCAATGCCGTCAAGTTCACCGACGGCGGCAAGGTGGTGCTGAAGGCCATAGTGCAGCCGGAGGGGGCCGGAATGGCGGTGCTGGACCTGAGCGTGACTGATTCAGGCATCGGAATTGCCCCCGAAGACCTGGAGCGGATATTCGAGGATTTCGTGATGCTTGATCCGTCCTACGGGCGCACCGATGCCGGAACGGGCCTGGGCCTGGCCATATCGCGCCGCCTGGCAGAGGCCATGGGGGGGCGGATCGGCGCGGAAAGCGAAATTGGCAAGGGCAGCAGGTTCTGGCTTCGGCTGCCGATGCAGACCGCCGAGCAGGCCGCCCCTGCGCCCGCAGAGCCAGCCAGAGCCGTGGTGCAGGACAGCACCGATACCCCGGCCCTTGACCTTCTGGTGGTTGAAGACAATGCCACCAACCGGGTGGTCATGGAAGAGATGCTGCGGCTGCTGGGCCACCGGGCCACGCTTGCGACCGACGGTGGCGAAGGGGTTACGGAAGCCCGCGCGCACCGCTATGACGCCATCCTGATGGATATCTCGATGCCGGTCATGGACGGGATGACAGCAACCGGGCTGATCCGGGCCGAAGGGCTGTCAAAGGACAGTTGGATTGTTGCGGTCACGGCCCATACCATGCCCGAAGAACTGGCAAAGTTCCGGGGCGCAGGCATGGATGATTGCCTGACCAAACCGATGTCAATCCGCGATCTTGCCCGCACTTTGGCCACCATCACTGCCAATCGTCTTTCGCCGCCGCCTGCTGCGCCAGCGCCAGCGCCTGCGCCTGCCGTGCTGGACGCCGGGCGGATCGAAGAGCTGCGGCAGGCCCTGGGGGCCGAAGGGATGCAGCGCACGGTCGCGCAGTTTCTGCGCAACACCGACGCCACGATGGACCGGCTGCGCAGCGCCGCGCCCTCTCCGGCCGAGGCGCAAGCGCTGTGCCACGAGCTTGCCGGGGTCGCCGCCATGGTGGGGGCGGCGCAGCTTCACCGGCATTTCGCCGGGCTTGAAGCACGTCTGCGCACCGGAGATGCCAGTGCGATCGCCGCCGCACAGGCCGACACGGACCGTCTTTGGGCAGAAGCTGCTGCCGCGCTTGGCGATCTGGCCGAAGCCTGACCGGTCTGCGCAATTGCGTCGCCTTGCCCGGCACGCGCCGCACAACCCGCTTCTTTGCCCGCTCGTTCCGGCCAGGGCGGCCCCGGCCTTTGCGGCCCCCTTACCCCGGTTTGTCAAAGGCGGGCATCCGCGCAGACCGGCACCTGTCATGCTGCTGGCACGGCGACCATGGACTCACGGGTCTTTCACCGGTTCGGGGGCAATCCGGATCGGCTTGGACCAGCGGCCACTGCCCTGATGGCGCGGCCCCTGCCGCCCCGGGGTGACGGCAGGCACGGCATGCCCGTTGCCAGGCCAAAGCCATGCGCCTGCGGCGGCAGGCACGCTCTTTGCGGGGCGGCGCGGATCGGGTAGCGTGCGCCGGGGCAGATCAGGGGGCGGCGGACAGTATGCAGGCGACACGACGGGCGGTAACGGTGGGGCTTTCGGCCCTGATGCTGGTGGCCTGCGGCGGCGGGACAGGTGGCGGGGCCGGGGCCGGGCCGGGGCAACAGGTGATGCGCCCGGTCCCGAACGCGGGCTATGACGCCTGGGTCGCGGCCTTTCGCCCCCGCGCCGAGGCCAGGGGCATTGCCCCTGCCACGCTGGATACCGCGTTCCAATCTGCCGGATTCCTGCCCGATGTGATTGAAAAGGATCGCAACCAGATCGAGTTTACCCGGTCGCTGGAGGATTACCTGGCGATTGCCGCCTCGGAAGAACGGGTCAGCAAGGGCCGCGCGGCGCTGCGCGCCTATGGGCCGGTGCTGGCCGGGATCGAGGCGCGCTATGGGGTGGAACCCAATGTCGTTGTTGCCGTCTGGGGCATGGAAAGCTTCTACGGCGAACGGCGCGGCGATGTGCCGGTAATCTCGGCGCTGTCGACGCTGGCCTATGACGGGCGGCGGGGCGCGTTCTTTGAACAGCAGTTGGTCGCTGCCCTGAAGATTCTGCAGAACGGCGATACCTTGCCGGCCAACATGACGGGAAGCTGGGCCGGGGCCATGGGCCATACGCAGTTCATTCCAACCTCTTACCTTGCCTATGCCGTGGACTTCACCGGCGACGGGCGGCGCGACATCTGGTCGGATGATCCAACCGATGCGCTGGCTTCGACCGCCGCCTACCTTGCGCGGTCGGGCTGGACGCCGGGCCAGCCCTGGGGGGTGGAGGTAAAGCTGCCCGCCGGGTTCGATATGGGCCAGACCGGGCGCGGCCGCACCCGCAGCACCGCCGACTGGGCGGCCCGGGGCGTGCGCGACATGTCTGGGCGCGCCGTTCCAAACCACGGACCCGCCGCGATCATCGCGCCAGCGGGGGCCAGCGGCCCGGCTTTCATGATTTTCGGCAATTTCGGCGTCATCGCGCGCTACAACAACGCCGAAAGCTATGTGATCGGGGTCGGCCACCTGTCCGACCGGCTGGCAGGCGGCCCGCCCATTCAGGGAACCTTTCCGCCCGATGCCCAAGGCATGACCATCGCCGACCGGCAGGAATTGCAGCGCAGGCTGACCGCCGCGGGGTTTGACACCGGGGGCACCGATGGCGTCATCGGACCAAGGACGCGGGCGGCAATCAGCGCCTGGCAGCAGCGCAACGGCGTGCCCGTAACCGCCGAGCCGACCCTTGCCCTGCTAAAGGCGCTGCGCTGACGCCGCTCACATCGCGTAGCGCAGGATCGCGGCCAGCGCGCCGCCGCCCGGCACATCATCGCGCCGCGCCGAGACGATGCGCGCGCCGGACCGCAGGGCGCGGCTGACGATTTCATCGACAACGCCGTAGGTGGCGGCGCTTTCGGCTTCGGCGAAGGTCACGGTCCCGTCGCTGTCCGACACGGTGCCGGGAAGCACCACGTTAATATCGACGATCAGGGTGTCGACCGCACCGAAGGTGGCGGCCCGTGCCGCCTGGGCGACATCGGTCGTGGCGCGCCCGTCATTTGCACGGTCGGCGAAAAGCCGGGCAAGGGCCGCGATGTCTTCGGCATAGATCCCGTCCAGAATGCCCCGCGCCGCGTCGGCCAGATCATGGTCGGGGGTGCGGTCCGGCGACCCGGCGATTCCGGCGGCGGCAACATGCCCATAGCTGCTGACCGACCGGAAGACCGAGGCCAAAGGTTCGCTTGCCGCCACGATCAGCGGGCGGTCCTGGCCCGCCAGCACCGGGCGCAGTGCTGCATCCACGGCGCGGGCATAGCGCGTCAGCAGCGCGTTTTCGCTGCCCGCTTCGGCACCGTGCAGACCGCCGCTCATCGCGCCATGCGTGCGGCGCCCCAGCGCATCGGCCATATCCTTTGGCAGGGCCGGGACCGGCACCCTGTGCGCAGGAAGGTCGGCGGAAACTTCGACAAGGCGCACATCGCCCCGGCTGATGGCCAGGACATAGGCGTTCTGCGGAAAGGTCACGGCGCGCAGCAGCGGCTTGATGTGAAACCGGTCCGATACATGCACCTGGCTGTGCAGCCGGTTCGGCAGGCGAAAGGTGGTCACGCCCTGCGGGGTCAGGAACAGGGCCAGGCTGTTGGCCTGATGCGCCCAGAATGCGTCATCGGCGACGATTTCCTCGACCGCGTCTTCGATCGGCTGGATGCTGCGCTTGGGTGTATCGGCGGCCAGAAGCTGCTGCGCGGCAGATTTCAGCAGGGTCTTGAGCTCGATCCGGTCGATCTGCGCCTGCTCGGTAAGCGGAGTTGTCGCGATATAAATGGTCACGCAGGGTGCGGCACGGGTCTCGGTCAGTCTTGCGATTTCTGATCTGGTCGGCAGGTCAATGTGCAACACGGTGCAATTCTCCGGAACTTGGGGGTGTTACTGCCGGACCCGGGCTGTGGTGACTGGCCGCGGCTGGCAAGGGGTTTCCCGATGATCAAGGGGGCGTATCGCCCCGGCGTGACATCGGGCAGAAGGATCGGGGGCGGCCATCGGCACCCTGACGGTTGCAGGGCGGGGCGGCAGGCGGCAGGTGGCAGGGTGGCGCAAACTCCAGCTTGTCGGGTGCCGGGTTCCGGCCTTGGTGCTCAGATCGGCTGACAGGCGAAGACACGGGTTCTGTTCAGTCTCCAAAGCCGCCCCGTCAAGCGCAGACGACAGATCAGACCGCTGAAAGACCCCTGATTCCCGCCCCTCATCCCAACATGATCAACGCTGTGTATCCCCGTCTGACCAAGAGGCGCAAGGCCCCCTTGCCAATCGCCCCCCCGTGACGCATCACTCCGCCGGTCAACCAGGGGGCCCGCCATGACCCAGTCCATCGCCATTCTCGGGGCGTCCGGCTATACCGGGGCCGAACTGGTCCGCCTGCTGGCAACCCATCCCACGTTCCGGATCACCGCCCTGTCGGCTGACCGCAAGGCGGGGCTGCCGATGGCCGAGGTCTTTCCCTTCCTGCGCCACCTGAGCCTTCCCACGCTGCAAAAGATCGACGAGATCGACTTTTCGCAAATCGATCTTTGCTTCTGCGCCCTGCCGCATGGCACCAGCCAGGCCGTCATCGCCGCCCTGCCGCGCGATCTGAACATCGTGGACCTGTCCGCCGACTTCCGCCTGCGCGACCCGGCGGCCTATGCGACCTGGTACGGCCAGCCCCACAGCCAGCCCGAATTGCAGGCCGAGGCGGTTTATGGCCTGACCGAGTTCTACCGGGCCGACATTGCCGCAGCGCGTCTGGTGGCCGGCACCGGCTGCAATGCGGCCACCGGGCAATATGCGGTCACCCCCCTGATCGCGGCGGGGGTGATCGACCTTGACCGCATCGTGATCGATCTGAAGGCCGGGGTCAGCGGTGCGGGACGGTCGCTGAAGGAAAACCTGCTGCATGCCGAGCTGTCCGAAGGCACCCACCCCTATTCCGCAGGCGGCAGGCACCGGCATCTGGGCGAGTTCGACCAGGAATTCAGCCGCGCCGCCGGTCGCCCGGTGCGGGTACAGTTCACCCCGCATCTGCTGCCGATGAACCGGGGCATTCTGGCCACGGTCTATCTGGACGGGGATCCGGCGCAGGTCCATGCCGCGCTTGTGGCCCGCTACGCGCCGGAGCCGTTTCTGCAGGTGCTACCTTTCGGCGCACTCCCCTCGACACGCGATGTGCGGGGGTCCAATTTCGTGCATATCGGTGTTACAGGCGACCGCATCGCTGGTCGCACCATCGTGGTGGCCGTGCTGGACAACCTGACCAAGGGGTCGTCCGGGCAGGCGATCCAGAATGCCAATATGATGCTGGGCGTCGAGGAAACCGCAGGGCTGCTGCTGGCCCCGGTCTTTCCATGAGGACAGAATGAAGGGCCTGAAAAAGAAACGCCGCATCCAGATCATCGCGCTGGCTTTTGCAGCGCTGGCCCTGTCCACAGGGCTGATCGGCTATGCCATGCGCGACGGGATCAATTTCTTCCGCACGCCGAGCCAGGTCACCCAAAGCCCGCCACCCCCGACCGAAACCTTCCGCATCGGCGGGCTGGTGGTTGAAGGATCGCTGCAGCGCGGCCAAAGCGAGACGGTGACCTTCCGTGTGACCGATACTGCCACCGAAGTGCCGGTCAGCTACACCGGCGTGCTGCCCGACCTGTTCGGCGAGGGACAGGGGATGGTCGGCACCGGGCGCATGGTGGACGGGGTGTTCCAGGCCACGGAAATCCTTGCCAAACATGACGAAACCTACATGCCGAAGGAAGTCGTCGATGCCCTGAAGGAACAGGGCGTCTATGTTGCTCCGGACGGGGCACCGAACGGTTGATTGCCGGAATCTTAACCCCGGCTGCCTGAACTGACCGATCCGGAAACCTGCGATCGGAAGAGGGGCATGACCACAGTTCAGGACCTGGCCGAAGAGATTGTCGCCCGCGAGGGCGGTTTTGTGAACGACCCCGCCGACCCGGGCGGGGCCACCAACCATGGCGTGACAATTGGCACGTTGCGCCGCCTTGGCCTGGACCTGACCGGTGACGGTCGGGTGACCGAGGCGGATGTGCGCCGCCTGACGCGCGCAGAGGCGGTAACGATCTTTGTCGATCACTACTTCCGCAAGCCGGGGATCGCGCACCTGCCCGAGTGCCTGCAGGCGTCGGTCTTTGACATGTATGTCAATGCCGGGGCCAATGCCGTGCGGCTGTTGCAGCGCCTGCTGGCGCGGATGGGTTTTCCCTGCACCGAGGATGGCGTGATCGGCCCGGCGACCTGCGAAGCCGCCCGCCAGGCGGCAGAAGCGGCCCCGAACCATCTGGCCGATGCCTATGCCATCGCGCGTCGCAATTACTACTACCGGCTGGCCGATGCCCGGCCCGCCAGCCGCCGTTTTGCCCGGCGGCGCGACGGCGGCAAGGGCGGCTGGATCACCCGCGCCGAAGAGTTCATGGCCGAACGCTACCGCCTGACGGATGCGGACCATAACGCGCGGGTGGCATCATGGGGCTGATCGGCAGGGTGCTGGGCGGCCCCGGCATGGTCACAGCGCTGGGCGGTACGGTGCGCGACGTGTCCGAGGTGTTCACCGAAAACGCCACCCGACGGATGGAGTTGGAGGCGGGCGCCCAGGCCGCCGCCCTGGCCCAGCACAGCGCCGAGTTTGCGGGCGCAGGCACGGGCTGGTTCGACCGGCTGGTCAACGGGCTGAACCGCCTGCCGCGCCCGATGCTGGCCTTTGGCACGCTGGCGCTGTTCGGCTATGCCATGGTGGATCCGGACGGGTTCGGGGCACGGATGACCGGCCTCAACCAGGTGCCGGAACCCCTTTGGTGGCTTCTTGGGGCCATTGTCGGGTTCTACTTCGGTGCGCGCGAGGCGCATCATTTCCGGGCCCGCGCCCCTGCCGCCGGCCCCTCGGGAACGGCGGTTCCGGCCGGGCGCAAGCGGCAGTCCGCGCGGGCACGCAACGCGGCACCGAACGCAGCCCTTCCGCAGGACGAGCCGAATGCGGCGCTGGACGACTGGCGCCGGGTTCTGGCCGCGCCGTCCGCAGCAGGCGCACCCGCAACGTCGTGAGGCGGCCGTCCCGCCGCGCCACCCGTGCCGGGCGCAAGCCGTGACAGATGAAGGCCTGCGTTTCGGGCGGGATGATCTGTGTATCATAAAGGGCGGGGCCAATCCCAATACCGGCCCCGTCCTTTGGCACGTGCGGCTCTGATCGCGAAGGGTCATGGCCCCTGCGGCCAGGCAGCCGCCCTTTTCCGGGCTGCGCCGCGTCTGCCTTTGCTCTGGCGGCGGTGCAGGTTCCGGTCAATCCTGCCGGGCAAGCGGGTGATGCGTCAGGACCAGCTGACGCAGCTGCTCGTCCAGGACATGGGTATAGATTTCCGTGGTGGCGAGGTCCGCATGACCCAAAAGGGTCTGGATCACCCGCAGGTCTGCGCCGCCCTCGAGCAGGTGCGTTGCGAAGGCATGGCGCAGGCTGTGCGGTGTCACTCCAGCCGGGTCCAGCCCTGCGGCCAGGGCCAGGGATTTGACCAGAAGGTGAAAGGCCTGCCGGGACATGTGCCCGTCCTTGCCCGCAGACGGAAACAGAAACCCCGAGACCGGCCTGCCGGATGTCCGGGCCGCGTCCTCCAGCGCATCGCGGGCGGCAAGCCAGTTTGCCAGCGCGTCTTTTGCCGGCTGGGACAGCGGCACCATGCGTTCCTTGCCGCCCTTGCCCCGCACAAGGATCATCCGGGGGCCCCCGCGCACCGCCGCCACGGGCAGTTCCACAAGTTCCGACACGCGCATGCCCGTGGCATAGATCAGTTCCATCAGGCAACAGTTGCGCAGCCGGTCGGATGCGGGGCCATGGGTTGCGGCGGCGTCAAGCAGGGCGGCAACGTCTGACCGGGTAAGGGTGCCGGGCAGCCGCTGCACGCGCCCCGGCCCCCGGATCGGCAGGGCGGGGTTGTCGCTGCGCAGACCCTCTTCATGGGCAAAGCGGTACATCTGCCGGATTGCGGACAGTCTGCGGGCCCGGGTGGCCTTGGACAGGCCGAGGGATTCAGTCCAGATCAGATAGGATTCCACATCGTCCCGGGCGGCACCGGCAAAACCGGTTCCGCGCCGGTCAAGCCAGGCGGCAAAATCCTTCAGATCCCGCCCATAGGCCAGAAGGGTGTTGCGGGCTGCCCCCTGTTCGGCTGCCAGTGCCTCAAGAAAGGACGAAATCCAGCGGTCCACCGGTCAGCCGCGCCGTTCCAGCAGCAACATCTCCAGCGCCGTGCGGCGCGCGGCATCTTCCAGCCCGACCATGCGCAGCAGGGACAGTCCCTGCGTCACCAGGGGAAGGTCGCCGCGCAGACCGGCCCCGATCTGGTCGATGGCCAAAAGAACCGCTTCCCCGATGCGCCCGTCCTGCAACAGCGCCTGTGCGTCCAGCCCGGGAGAGGGGTTGCGGAACGCGGGTGCGATGGCACGGCCCAGACTGTCGGGTGCCGTGCCGTCCGCCGCGCCACGCGCGATGCCGATCAGAAAGCTTTCGGTCGCATCCGCAGGCACCCGCGCATTGGCCGCCGCCTGATAGTCAGGGGACAGCAGCGCGATGCGGAACGCCAGGGCAGACACCGGCGCGGGCAGGGCAAGCTTGCCCAAGGGGTCGGCAAACAGGGCGGCGAAGGGCACTTCCAGTTCGGCTGCAACCATCCGGTCCCAGACGCCGGGCAGAATCTGCGCCACCGTCTGCACATCTTCGGCCGCCAGCGCCGCCTCAAGGGCCTGCACAGCCGCAACCCGGTCCCAGACCCCGCCGGAGGCCGCAGGCTTGCGTTCGGTGTAAACACCCAGAAGCCGGTTCGGGGCGATGGCACCGGTGCGTGCCAGACGTTCCGCCGCCTCGATCTGTGATTTCCAGCCTGCCGTGTCGCGCAGGTCGGCCTGCGCAAAGGCCAGCGGCAGGGTGTTGGTGGGCAAGGGTTCCCCCACCGCTTCCAGCATCCGCCAGACCAGCGGGGTGGGGCGGGCGGGCCTGGCCAAAGGCGGATCGCCTTCGTACAGTTCCGGGTCAAGGAACCGCGACAGCAGCGCGTCTTCTTCCTCGGTCACGAACCCAAGCGCCTGCGCGGTGCGCAGGGTCAGCGCCGCCGCGTTCCAGTCGCCCGACCGGGCTAGGCAGAAGATGCGGGCGGGGAAGGTCGGTGCCAGTTGCGGGTTTACGCGCATCTGCGCGCAGGCCCGGTCCTCGGTTCCGGTCAGCAGAGCAACGTCGAAGCTGCGGCGGAACAGCTCCGGTTCGGCAGAGCCTGCGGCGTCGAGAAGGGCTGCGGCCTGCTCCAGCGCGCCGACATCCAGCAATTCGTCGATCCGTGCCAGCAGAAGGGCACCGCGCCCGCCGGCATCGGCGGGGGGATCAGCCTCGGCCAGCATCAGCCTGGTCAGAAGGGCCTGCACGGCTGGAAGCGGGTCGATCCGCTCGGTGCGGATCAGGGCCACAATCTCTTCGGTGCGGCCCAGTCCCCAAAGCGCCTGCGGCAGGCCGGTGACCTGCGGGGCAAGAAGGCCCGTCGCGTCAGGCGAGGGGCCGTCCAGCACAGTCACCGCAATGTCCTCATACCCGGCCCCCGCGGTAATGGCCGGTTCGAACCGGCCAGAGCCGGGCAAGGGTGCGGGCACGGCCACCGATTGCGACAGCCAGTCGATGGCCGACATCGGCTCTTGCGCCCCTGCCGGTGCCCCAAGGCCAAACAGGGCGGCCAGCGCCAGTGCCGGGGCAGGACCGGTTCTAGTCGACATTCAGGATCACGGGTTGCGTCACGGCGGTTTGCGGCGGCGTCATGTCACCGAGATAGGCGTAGCCTGCCAGGCCGATGACCCCAAGCACCGCAACTGCCACTGCTGCCATCAGGATGCGTCCCATGCCTGCCCAGCCTTCCTGTTCTTTCCGGTCCTGCCCCGGGCAATGCCGTGCAGCGCTGATTATATATGGCATTCCTGCCAAGTTCACGCCATTCAGGACATCGCTGAAAGATAATGTGAGACCCTGTCGAACGTGAGCTGGCGTCTGAAGAAAACCGTTGTGATGGTGGGCATGATGGGGGCCGGCAAGACGGCCGTGGGAACCCAGCTGGCCCGCCTGCTGGGCGTGCCGTTTCTTGATTCGGACGAAGAGATCGTCCGCGCCGCCAACAGATCGATCACCGAGATCTTCGAGCGGGACGGCGAGCCCTTCTTCCGGGCGCGCGAGACAGAGGTGCTGGGCCGCCTGCTGCGCGGTGTGCCTTGCGTGCTGTCGACGGGCGGCGGGGCCTTTCTGGCCGAACCGAACCGCCGGATGATTGCGGATCACGGCGTTTCGGTCTGGCTGCGGGCCGATCCTGATCTGCTGTGGCAACGCGTGCGCCACAAATCCACCCGGCCCCTGCTGCGCACCGCCAACCCGCGCGACACGCTGCGCAGCCTGTATGAGGCGCGCGTGCCGGTTTACGGCCTGGCCGATCTGGCGGTGGACAGCCGGGCGGAGTCTTCCGTGGAAGACATGGCAGATCGGGTGGTCGCGGCCCTGCTGGCGCGGCCCGACGTTCTGGAAAGGAAGTAAGATGACAGTCGATGCGGTTCCCGTCGCCCTTGGCGCGCGGTCCTATGAGGTGCGCATCGGGCCGGGGCTGATCGACCGGGCGGGGGCGCAGATTGCACCGCTGCTGCGCCGCCCGCGCGTGGCGGTCGTCACCGATGAAACGGTGGCGGCGCTGCATCTGGCGCGGCTGGCTGACGGGCTGGCGGCGGCGGGCCTTGCGCACACGGCCCTAGCCCTGCCTGTCGGGGAAAGCACCAAGAGCTGGGGGCCGCTGGCGCGCTGCACGGAATGGCTGCTGGACCAGAAGGTCGAGCGGCGCGATGTGGTGGTGGCGCTGGGCGGCGGTGTGATCGGCGATCTGGTGGGGTTTTCGGCGGCGATCCTGCGGCGCGGGGTGCGCTTTGTGCAGGTGCCGACATCACTTCTGGCCCAGGTGGACAGTTCCGTCGGCGGCAAGACCGGGATCAACACCGGCCAGGGCAAGAACCTGGTGGGCGCGTTTCACCAGCCCAGCCTGGTGCTGGCCGATATCGATGTGCTGGCCACGCTGCCGCGCCGCGACTTTCTGGCAGGCTATGGCGAGGTGCTGAAATACGCGCTGCTGGGCGACGCCGCCTTTTTTGACTGGCTGGAGGTCAATGCGCCGGGCATGGTGGCGGGGGACGCGGGCCTGCGCCAGCACGCGGTCGGGGTTTCGGTGGCGATGAAGGCAGGCATCGTGTCGCGCGACGAAACCGAAGAGGGCGAGCGGGCGCTGTTGAACCTGGGTCATACCTTTTGCCACGCGCTGGAATCGGCCACTGGCTATGGCGACCGGCTGCTGCATGGCGAAGGCGTGGCCATCGGCTGCACGCTGGCCTTCGAGCTCAGCCAGCGGCTGGGCCTGTGTTCGCAGGAGGCACCAAGCCGCCTGCGCGCCCATCTGCGCGCCCTGGGCATGAAGACCGACCTGCGGGATATTCCGGGCGACCTGCCGGGGGCGGATGGGCTGCTGGACCTGATGGCGCAGGACAAGAAGGTGGTCGATGGCCGCCTGCGCTTCATCCTGGCGCGCGGCATCGGCCAGGCCTTTGTGGCCGATGATGTGCCTTCGGATATGGTGCGCGGCGTTCTGGCCGACGCCTTGGCGGCGCGATAGGGGAAAAAGCCAGCCAAACCCGTTCCCGCATCGGGCAAGGTCTTGACGGGATCGATCCCGCCAACGGTATGCGCCTGTGAACGAGGGTCGCATGCTGCATCGCCCGGCAAGATGGTTTCAATCTTGCGCCCGGCGCTTTCAGGTGCGGCCTTGGCTTTTTGACGCATGTCAGGCGCGGCTGACCTTCGCTTCAGAATTTCGGCGACGATCCTCTTTTGTGTGGCCATATCAGGAAGCAAGACTCAAGCCCGCTTCAGTTCCACAGGCATAATGGCCGGATCGTTGCCAGGATCACCGCCTTATGCAAACCACCCGCCTGGCGCGGGCTGCTCCACCGGTGGCACCAGGCCCCCCATCAGCGCCCCATGCAGCCCAGGTGCCGCCGCCACCACGCCCGCTGCCTGCGCATGGTCTGCCTTGAACCGGATCGGCGCACCCATCCGTTCGGTCACCACCGCGCCCGCCCGCGCCGCAATCAGCACCCCCGCCGCGATGTCCCATTTCCAGGCATCGCGCAGCGTCACCATGCCGTCGACCCGCCCTGCGGCCACCAGGCTCAGCCGATAGGCCAGCGAAGCGCACAAGCTGCGCTTGACCTGTGGCACGCCGCCCGGCCACAGCGCCGGGGCCATACCGGACTGCATGGCCAGCAGTGCCACACCTTTGGTCCCCACCCGCGCGCCTGTCCCGGTCCTGCGGGCTGACTGGGTCTTGCAAGGCCCCGGTCGCCATGGGCGAGAAAAGGCGATGTCTTTCCTGATCCGCCCGGCCCGGCAGGCACCTTCATCGTCGGGTCAGACATTCCGCGCCAGCCGCAGCATGAGGTACCGGTTGAGGCGTTGGAAAGCCTCGGCGTTGCGATCAGTGCCTGTCAGGCGTTGCATCAGGTTCCGGTGCCGCTTTTCGGGCAACAGAAGCCCCGTCAAGCGACCCAGCACCCAGTGGACAACGGGTTTGCTGGCCCTGATTTCATCCGATACCCGGATAACGCCATGACCGATCACGTTGAAGAACTGTTGTTCCACGTCGATAGACGGGGCGACGGCGTCTGTAATGTCTTCCTCTGCCACCACCCTGAAGGCGGATTGTTCAAGTTCTGCGCGAAAATGCGAAAGGTGATGCCCGCCACCGGGGTGTTGTCCCTGTGCGGCCCGGCCGTTATAGGCCTCGGTCCGGAAGCAGTCGGCGATCAGCACCTGCCCGTCAGGGGCCAGCAGGGCGGCGCATTTCGGCAGGCTTTCCGGGATCGGGATATACTGAAAGCTTTCCGAAAAAAGGCATAGGTCAAAGGGGCCGGTGCCCGCAAAATCCTCGAACGTGCATTCGTGGACGACCGCGCCAATCGCCGTGTCGCGGCAGCGCGCCGCAAGAAAGGCCGAGGGAACGACAATCTCAACCGCATGTCCAAGGGCAAGCAGTTTTCGCGCCGTCTCGCCGGCACCGCCGCCGATGTCCAGGATGCGCAGCCTGCCCGGCGGCAGGTAGCCCAACAGCTTTGCGGTATAGGCCTCTTGCGCGGCGCGCAGGTTGCCTGCCGTCACCTCCAGCCCGGTCCAAAGCCCGTAATGCAGGTTCTCGGCCCCGGTCAGCCAGCGGATGAACGCCAGCCCCACATCCAGGCCCACCGCCCGCGTATCGATCTTTTGCGCCATGCTGCACCTCTGGCCGCTGCCTTAGCCGCTTGCCGCCGGATCGGCAACGGTTTCGCCCGATGCGGCGTTCGGCGCTTGCCACGGAACGCAAACAGATCAACTCTGACCTTTCCCGATTCCGCCAGCAAGGCCGTGGACGATGCCGCACAACAATGCCAATGCGCCAGCCCCCCGCCCCGAGGTGCTGACCCGACCGAAGCTGGAGGGTGGCCGCCGCTTTACCCTGTCCACAGCCTTCCGACCGGCGGGCGATCAGCCCACGGCCATCAGGGAGCTTACCGCCGGGCTGCTTGCCGGGGACCGCGACCAGGTGCTGCTGGGCGCGACCGGCACCGGCAAGACCTTTACCATGGCCAGGGTGATCGAGGAAACCCAGCGCCCGGCCATCATCCTTGCCCCCAACAAGACGCTTGCCGCGCAGCTTTACGGCGAATTCAAGGGGTTCTTTCCCGATAACGCCGTCGAATACTTCGTGTCCTATTACGACTACTACCAGCCCGAGGCCTATGTCGCCCGCACCGACACCTATATCGAGAAGGAATCCCAGATCAACGAACAGATCGACCGGATGCGCCATTCGGCCACAAGAGCGCTGCTGGAACGCGATGATGTGATCATCGTCGCCTCGGTCTCGTGCATCTATGGCATCGGGTCGGTGGAAACCTATTCGGCGATGACGCAGGATCTGCTGGCGGGGCAAAGCTATGACATTCGCAAGGTGATGGCGGAACTGGTGGCCCAGCAGTACCGGCGCAACGATCAGGCATTTCAGCGCGGCAGTTTCCGCGTGCGCGGCGACAGTCTGGAAGTGTGGCCCGCCCACCTGGAAGACCGGGCATGGCGCTTTTCCTTCTTTGGCGATGATCTGGAAGCGATCATCGAATTCGATCCGCTGACGGGCGCGAAAACCGACGCCTTCAAGCAGATCCGCATCTATGCCAACAGCCATTACGTCACCCCGCGCCCGACGATGCAGCAGGCGATCCAGGGGATAAAGCGGGAATTGCGCACAAGGCTGGATCAGCTGGTGAACGAAGGCAAACTGCTGGAGGCGCAGAGGCTGGAACAGCGCACCGGCTTTGACCTTGAGATGCTGGAAGCGACCGGAAGTTGCGCAGGGATCGAGAATTATTCGCGCTACCTGACCGGCCGTGCGCCCGGAGAGCCGCCGCCGACCCTGTTCGAGTTCATCCCGGACAATGCCATTGTGTTTGCCGATGAATCCCACGTCTCGGTCCCGCAGATCGGCGGGATGTACAAGGGCGACTACCGGCGCAAGTTTGTCCTGGCCGAACATGGCTTTCGCCTGCCCTCCTGCATGGACAACCGCCCGCTGAAGTTTGAGGAATGGGATGCGATGCGTCCGCAGTCGGTCTTCGTGTCCGCCACCCCGGCGGCGTGGGAGCTGGAACAGACGGGCGGGGTGTTCACCGAACAGGTGATCCGCCCGACGGGCCTTGTCGATCCGCAGGTCGAGATCCGCCCTGTGGACTTGCAGGTGGATGACCTGCTGGACGAGGTGCGCAAGGTGGCGGCAGCGGGCCTGCGCACGCTGGTCACCACCCTGACCAAGCGCATGGCCGAAGACCTGACCGAATACATGCATGAACAGGGCATCCGCGTGCGCTACATGCATTCTGACATCGACACGATGGAGCGGATCGAGATTTTGCGCGACCTGCGGCTGGGGGCCTTTGACGTGCTGGTCGGGATCAACCTGCTGCGCGAGGGGCTGGACATTCCCGAATGCGGGCTGGTGGCGATACTGGATGCGGATAAAGAGGGGTTCCTGCGATCCGAAACCTCGCTGATCCAGACCATCGGGCGCGCGGCGCGCAATGTCGAGGGGCGCGTGATCCTTTATGCCGACCGGATCACCGGCAGCATGGAACGCGCCATGGCAGAGACCGACCGGCGGCGCGAAAAGCAGGTGGCCTATAACCTGGCCCATGGCATCACGCCGCAAACCATCCGCAAGAACATCGCCGATGTGATGGCCGGGCTGTTCCAGGCCGATACCGACATGGCCCGTGTCACCGCCAGGGTGGACAGCCCGATGGTTGGCCCGAACCTGGCGGCGCATCTGGACGCGATGCGCCAGGCGATGCGCAAGGCCGCCGAGAACCTGGAGTTTGAAGAGGCCGCGCGCCTGCGCGATGAGGTGCGGCGGCTGGAGGCGGTGGAACTGGCGGTGTCGGACGACCCCATGGCCCGCCAGTCTGCCGTGGAAGAGGCGGTGGAGGCCTCCTCGGCCAGGTCCGGGCGCTCCACCGGCGGGCGCGGCGGGATGCGGGGCGGGAAACGGTCAAGGGGGGGAAGGCGGTGACAACATGGATGGTACGGTCCGAAGGCGGGGCACTGTACGACCTGTTCCGCAGCAAAGGCGTCGTCGCCCTTGGCTGGGGCTTCCTTCCTTCGCTGACCGAGTTTCCAGGCCGCGATGCTTTGGTCGAGGCGCTTCGCGAAAATGCACCCGATGAGAAACCGCAGAAACTGCTGGTGCAGGGCGCGCAACTTTGGCGCTTTGCAAAGGAAGTGAAACTCGGCGACGGCGTGGCGACCTGTAGCTCGACCCGACGTGTGTATTCACCTGCCCCTGGGGCCGCCCTGCAAGCACCCTTCAGGCCCGCTTCACCAGCCGGATCAGCACCAGCAGGATCACGGCACCCAGCGTGGAATGGATAAAGGCCTGAACCACCCCGCCCCCCACGCCAAAGCCCAGGCGCGGCAGGATCAGCCCGGCGATGAAGGCCCCGACGATGCCGACAACGATATTGCCCAGCATGCCAAAGCCGTAGCCTTCGACGATCCGGCCGGCAAGCCAGCCCGCAACCGCCCCGATTATCAGCATCACCAAAAGGCTTTCGACCATCATCTGCCCGTCCCCGCATGGTTGCTGCCAGCAGTCCTAGACCCGAACCCGGCGATGTGCAATACGTTCGCGAAGGTGCAGCAATACGTCCTGTCGCCCTGCTGCCCCGGCAGATGCGCCTTCTGACGATCAGGCTTCGGCGCGGGCGTGGCATGTGATGTGGCGCGCAGCGCCTGTTCTTCAGGGCAAGATCACCGGCAATCCTGTTCACCCCCGGCATTGAGTGACCCATGGCCGCAAAGATTCTGGACCCCAACCACCCCTTTTTCAGGCCCGTCTGGCGGCGCTGGCTGACTGCTGGGGTGCCGCTGGCATGGTCGATTGTGGAAATCGCCACCGGCAGCCCCGGCTGGGCGATGCTGTTCGGCGCTGCCGGGGCCTATGCTTTCTGGGTCCTCATCGTGAAGGGCCCTTCGGCCTGAAGTAGCGCCAGCACCTCATCCGCCAGCGCCTGCACTTCGCTGCCGGCGGCGGAGCGGCCCGCCTCCTGCACGCCAAGCCCGGTTCCCAGCGTTGCGGCGAAGGCCACGCGGTGGCCCAGGCGGGCCCCTGCCAGTCCGGCATCCAGCGCGGCGGCAGACCGGGCCACTTCCCCATCCAGACGGGTGCCGGCCTGTGTTCGGTTCAGCACGATGGTGGCGCGCTTGCGCTCGCGCGCCGCAAGGTCAAGCACCCCTTCGACGGCCCAGAGATCGACATGGCTGGCCGCCACCGGGATCAGGATCAGGTCCGCCTCGCGCAGCGCAGGCCGCAGGTCTGCGTCCACCTTGGGCGGGGTATCGACAATCACGATATCCGTGGTCTTGCGCAGCTTTTCGCATTCATAGGTCACGCCCCAGGCGCTTGCCGTTGACAGGTCCATCCCCGGCACCGCCATCCGCGCCCGCCGCGCCAGAAACCACCGGCCGAGGCTGCCCTGCGGATCGGTGTCCAGCAGGGCAACCGAATGGCCCATGCGGGAAAAGGCGACAGCCAGGTTCACCGCCAGCGTTGTCTTGCCGGACCCGCCCTTTTGCTGCGCGATCGTGATGACGTTTCCCATGCGCACTCCTTATTCTGCAACGCAGCGTAACCGCGATTGCCGACGATTGCACGGGATTTGCCGCCGGTCGCAAGATTTGCGCGCCCGGCTGCCCTGGCAAGGGGGGATGTCGGCGCGAAAAAGCTCTGCCGGGTTGACGGAGGGCCAGCAAAGCAGGCGCGCGGTTTGGCCCGGGCTGTCTTGCCGTGGTCGGGCTGCAGATCTGCCGCCTGTGGCACGCCCTTGCATGGCGGTGCATCCGCAGTCTGCCTCGGGGTTTTGCACCTCTGCGGGCGCAGTCAGACACGGATCGTCAGGCCCGCGGTTCTGGCCTGCAGGGCGGTCGCATCTGGATCTCTTCTCGGCGGTCACAGGACGATCTTGTGACCGGCACACAGGCTGCGGGCGATATCGTCACCAGAATTTCCTCCAGGAGAAGCCGGGGGCATCCTGTCACATTCAACTGCGTTTCCCCTGTTTTGGCCTGCCGCACCCCTAGCCACAGGCCGCAACATCCGCTACTCTTGGCGGTAGACCCGGAAAACGGGCGGATCGGGGCAGCAAGCCGGGCGGACAAGGCCCGGCGGGACAGAACAACAGGCGATACCCATGACTGAAATGGTCTATGGCTCCATGCCCGCACGGGTGGGTGAGCCGGTCTTGCCGCGCTGGTGGCGCACGATCGACAAATGGTCGCTGACCTGCATCCTGATGCTGTTCGGCATCGGCCTGCTGCTGGGTCTGGCGGCCAGCGTGCCGCTGGCGACGCGCAACGGGCTGGAGCCGTTCCACTATGTGCAGCGGCAGATCGCCTTTGGCGGGCTGGCCATTCTGGCGATGCTGGGCACCTCGATGCTGCCGCCCCATCTGGTGCGAAGGCTGGCTGTGCTGGGCTTTGTGCTGGCCTTCGCCGCGCTGGCGCTGCTGCCGCTGTTCGGCACCGATTTCGGCAAGGGCGCGGTGCGCTGGTTCTCGTTGGGTTTCGCTTCGGTCCAGCCTTCGGAATTCCTCAAGCCGTTCTTCGTGATCCTGAGCGCCTGGCTGATCTCGGCCAGCGCCCATCCGAACGGGCCGCCGGGCAAGGTGATTTCCTTTGTGCTGGCCGTGGTGATCATCGGCTTTCTGGCGATGCAGCCGGATTTCGGGCAGGCCGCGCTGGTGCTGTTCGGCTGGGGGGTGATGTATTTCGTGGCCGGTGCGCCGATTGTGCTGATTGCAACGATCCTGGCCCTGACCGGTGCCGGCGCGATGTTTGCCTATTCCGCATCCGATCACTTTGCCCGGCGCATCAACGGCTTCCTGACGCCGGACATCGATCCGCGCACGCAGCTGGGCTATGCGGCCAACGCCATACAGGAGGGCGGCTTCTTTGGCGTCGGCGTCGGCGAGGGGCAGGTGAAATGGTCGCTGCCCGATGCCCATACCGATTTCATCATCGCGGTTGCGGCCGAAGAATACGGGCTGATCCTGGTGCTGGCGATCATCGTGCTTTACGCCACGGTCACGGCACGCTCGCTGTTCCGGCTGATGAAGGAACGCGATCCCTTCATCCGGCTGGCGGGCGCGGGCCTGGCCTGCATCTTCGGCGTGCAGGCGATGATCAACATGGGCGTCGCCGTGCGGCTGCTGCCCGCCAAGGGCATGACGCTGCCCTTCATCAGCTATGGCGGGTCTTCGGTGATTGCCGCCGGGATCACGGTGGGCATGCTGCTGGCCTTCACGCGGGCGCGGCCGCAGGGGCAGATCGGCGACATCCTGTTCAAGCGGGGGCACTAGGGCGTGGCCGCGCCGCTGCTGCTGATTGCCGCCGGGGGCACCGGCGGGCATATGTTTCCCGCGCAGGCGCTGGCCGAGGCGATGATTGCCCGGGGCTGGCGGGTCAAGCTTTCGACCGATGCGCGCGGCGCACGCTATGCCGGGGGGTTTCCCGCAGAGGTGGCGGTGGAACAGGTGGCGTCGGCCACCTTTGCGCGCGGCGGGCCGCTGGCCCGCGCGCTGGTGCCTTTTCGCATTGCGGCGGGGGTGGGTGCTGCGGTGCTGTCGCAACTGCACGACCGCCCCGACGTGGTGGTGGGGTTCGGCGGCTATCCGTCGATCCCGGCGCTGTCGGCGGCGGTGATCCTGCGGCGGCGGCGGATGATCCATGAACAGAACGGCGTGCCGGGGCGCGTCAACCAGGTCTTTGCCCGCCGTGTCGATGCCGTCGCCTGCGGCATCTGGCCCACCGCCCTGCCTGCGGGGGTCGAGGGGATTCACACCGGCAATCCGGTGCGGGCGTCGGTGCTGGAACGTGCCGGGGCAGGCTACATGCCGCCGGGCGACTATCCGATGGGCATTGTGGTGATCGGCGGCAGCCAGGGCGCAAAGGTGCTGTCGGACGTGGTGCCTGCGGCAGTTGCCCTGTTGCCCGAGGGCATCCGCCGTCACCTTCGCATGTCGCATCAGGCACGGACCGAGGATATCGCCCGCGTCAGAAGCGCCTATGAAGCGGCGGGTGTCATGGCCGAAGTGATGCCCTTCATCACCGATGTTCCGCGCCGTTTTTCCGAGGCGCAGCTGGTGATCTCGCGCGCCGGTGCGTCGTCGATTGCGGATATCTCGGTCATCGGGCGGCCGTCGATTCTCGTGCCGTTTGCGGCAGCCATCCGTGACGAGCAGACAGCGAACGCAAAAGGTCTGGTCGATGCGGGCGCGGCCATACTGCTGCCCGAGGCGCAGCTTGACGCTGCGACGCTGGCGGGCCACATCGCGGCGGTTCTGACCCGGCCTGCGGTGGCGATGCAGATGTCACTGGCCGCCCTGAGACAGGGACGCCCCGATGCGACCGCGCGTCTGGTGGCCGTGGTGGAACGTCTGGCAGGAAAAGAGGCGGCATGAGTGCGGCAACAAAACTTCCCCGAGAGCTTGGCCCGATCCATTTCGTCGGGATCGGCGGCATCGGCATGTCGGGCATTGCCGAGGTGCTGATGACGCTGGGCTACCGCGTGCAGGGGTCGGATGCGAAAGCGTCGGCGATCACCGACCGGCTGGCAGGGCTGGGGGCCACAGTCTTTGAAGGGCAGCGGGCGGAAAATCTGGGCGGGGCCGCCGTGGTGGTGGTGTCATCGGCGATCAGGCCGGGCAACCCGGAACTGGAAGAGGCGCGCCGACGCAAGCTGCCCGTGGTGCGCCGGGCCGAGATGCTGGCCGAGCTGATGCGGCTGAAATCGAACATCGCCATTGCCGGCACCCATGGCAAGACCACGACGACGACGATGGTGGCGACGTTGCTGGACAAGGGCGGGTTCGACCCCACGGTGATCAACGGCGGGGTGATCCATGCCTATGGATCGAACGCCCGCGCCGGGGCCGGGGAATGGATGGTGGTGGAGGCGGATGAAAGCGACGGCAGCTTCAACCGCCTGCCCGCGACCATCGCGATTGTGACCAATATCGACCCCGAGCATATGGACCACTGGGGCACCTTTGAGGCGCTGCGGAAGGGGTTTTTCGACTTTGTCTCCAACGTGCCCTTCTACGGGCTGGCGGTGTGCTGCACCGACCATCCCGAGGTGCAGGCGCTGGTGGGCCGCGTGACCGACCGCCGCATCGTGACCTTTGGTTTCAACGCGCAGGCCGATGTGCGGGCGGTGAACCTGCGCTATGCGGGCGGCGTGGCGCAGTTCGACGTGGTGTTGCAGAACGAAGAAGGTACCGTGATCCAAGGCATGAGTCTGCCGATGCCGGGGGACCATAACGTGTCGAACGCGCTGGCGGCGGTGGCGGTGGCGCGCGAGCTGGGCATGACGACGACCGACATCCGCGCGGCGCTGGCGGCCTTTGGCGGGGTCAACCGGCGCTTTACCAGGGTGGGCGAGGTGCTGGGCGGGGTGACCGTCATCGATGATTACGGGCACCACCCGGTCGAGATTGCCGCCGTGCTGAAGGCGGCGCGGCAGGCGACAGCAGGCCGGGTGATCGCCGTGCACCAGCCGCACCGCTATACCCGGCTGTCCAGCCTGTTCGAGGAGTTCTGCACCTGCTTCAATGAGGCCGATGTGGTGGCGATTGCCGATGTCTATCCCGCCGGAGAAGACCCCATTGCCGGGGCCAGCCGCGATGATCTGGTGGCCGGGCTGATCGCCCATGGCCACCGCCATGCCCGCGCGGTGGTGGATGAGGCTGATCTGGCGTGCCTGGTGCGCGAACAGGCGCGGCCGGGGGATATGGTGGTGTGCCTGGGGGCGGGCACGATTTCGGCTTGGGCCAATGCCCTGCCGCAGCGGCTGGGGGGGTGAGGGTGGGGCGGGCGGCCCTGTCGGACAGCCTGCCCTGCGGGGGGCTCACAGGACGGCTGCGGCTTTGGCACTGGCCTGTGTCCGGGCGACCATGGCCAGACCAGGCGCGATTCACGGCCAGCGGCGGGGGGCGGCACGCGGGAACCGTCGGAGTAGGGCGGGTTTGCGCTTGCCATGCCCGGGCGCAACGCTGATCCTTGCGCCATGGTTGCGGTGGCAGAGATCACGGACAGGGAAACTCTGGAAGCCTGGCTGAAGGGCCGGAGCCATGAGGATGCAATTTGCATTGCGCACCGGGTTGCGATGCGGTGGGTCCCGCTGTTCTGGAGCGGGTTGGGACAGGACTGGGCGCTGAGTCGTGGTGCGACAGCGTTCGTCGCCTTGTGGCCTATGCTGACCTCGGGGGTTGCGCGCAAATATCCAACCCCTGAGGTCAAGGACGCCGCCGCCTACACCGCCATCGCCGCCATCGCCGCCGTCGCCTACGACGCCTTCGCAGCCGCCACCACCGCCGCCGACGCCGACCCCACCGCGTTCTGGCGGGCGGTCAGACTGGACTGTGCGGGGCTGGAGGCGGGCCGCGATCCTTTCCGCCTTCCGCTTTGGGACGGCCCCGCGCCGGAACGGGTGGCCGATGCCTGGGCGCGGACCCGTGAAGATTGGGCGAAGGCGGGCGGCCCCGTCTGGGCCTTCTGGACTCAGTTCTACGAGAACGCCCTTGCGGGCCGCCCGCAGGACTGGCCCCTGCTGCACGACATCGCCCTGATCCCGGAAGAGGATTGGAAGGGCGGGCCGGACCGGGTGCATCCGATCATTGAGGGGATGCTGCTGGAGCGGGCGGTCAAGGCGACGGACAATGGCGAGACGATTGCGATTAACCCTCAAACCGGGAAGGCGCACATTGTTCCCGGCAGCGCACTTCCCCCGGACCGTGCCGCCTATATGAAGCGCAAGATTTCCAGGGCGCTTGCGATTTTCGGAACCGGATCGGCCAATCAATACACCGCTCTGCAGCCGGACCTTGCCTTGCTGGCAGAGGTGGTGGCCGAGGCGGACACCCTGCCGGTCGAGCTGTTCGATGCCTGTGCCAGCGTCTCACGCCGTGTCATCCATCGTGCAAGGATGGGTGAGTGTCCAGACCCCGAAAAAGACCCATTGGTGGCGGATTTCCTGCACCGCATCCGCGAAGCGGGGGCGGATGTGTTGGGGAACGACCCGATGGCGCAGGAGGTTCTTGCACGCCGCGCCGGAATCGCCGGAAACCGCGCCTTCACCGAAGGGCGTGAGGTGATCCTTGCGGCGGTAAGGCTGCTTGTTTCGGTTTCGGAAGGATATCTGGCCAAGGTGATGCCGAGGGATGCCGAGGTGGCCACCAATCCGGAGTCCGATCCCGAGGATCGCAAGGTGTCCGCCTTCCGCTTCGCGGGACGGCTGCTGCGGTATCCGGTGGCGGTCGCAGCGGTTGGTGGCAGTGCCGTCATTGGAGTAGCGACGTTCATCCAGTCCTATCAGTTCATCATGGCTTTGCCGCAGGTTCAGGCTGCTATTCAGGTTGTGCTGAAATACCTGGGGTACATCTGACGATCCCCCGGAACCCGGAACCCGGCCCACTGGCGACATATTGTGACTGCCGCGCGAAGGACTTAGTGAGGGTCAGAAGCGGCATCCGGGCAAGATGAAACTCCCTTGAACCAGTTGGCAGACAGCGCCCCCTTCCCTCTTGCCGGATTTGTCCGTCGACAAATCCGGCCGCGCCTGCCTGCCCGTGGCAGGCGCGATTCCGCGCCCGCCCAGGCAGGCGCGGCCGGATTACCGCTGTCAGGCTTGGGGAGGGCCCCTTGCCTGCGGGCTTGCGCCCTTCGGCAATCGGACCGCGAAAACGCTCCACTGGAGCGTTTTCAGGCGGTCCTCTGGGGGCGCAGAGCAGGGGGGAGGCAAGGGTCGTCAGCGGGGCATAGGCACAAGACAGCCCTTCAGCGTTTTCCTGCGGAACCGCGCTTGAACATGCCAGCGTCTTTCCCATGATCCCCCTTCGCGCCCCGGATGCACTTGTTGGCCCCGACCGTCGCTGCGCTGACGTAAATTGGCGGCGTTTAGGAAGGTCAGCTGATGACGTAGTTTCAGGCTTCATATTGAACTTGTTGAACCATTGTCTCCGTCGCCAAATGGCGCACCCCATCCCTCTTGCCGGATTTGTCCATCGACAAGTCGGGGCACTGCCCCGATGGCCGCGCCTGCCACCCAGCCGCGCCACGGGCGCGGCGTTCTTCGCGAAAATCGTCCACCGGACGATTTCTGTTCGCTCATCACCCCCCGGCAGGCGCGTTTCCGCGCCCGCCCAGGCAGACGCGGCCGGATTACTGCCGTCAGGTCTGGGGAGGGCCCCTTGCCTGCGGGCTTGCGCCCTTCGGCAATCGGACCGTGAAAACGCTCCACTGGAGCGTTTTCAGTCGGTCCTCTGGGCGCGCGGTCGGCAGACGCTCGCGGGGCGGGCGACATGACCCCCCTTCCCACCCCGCGCGGCGCGCTTGCCCCCGACCGCCCCCTGGCCGATCTGACCTGGCTGCGGGTCGGCGGGCCGGCGGATTGGCTGTTCCAGCCGGCGGATGAGGCGGACCTTGCCAGTTTCCTGCGCGATCTGGACCCATCCGTGCCGGTTTTTCCCATCGGCCTGGGCAGCAACCTGATCGTGCGCGATGGCGGCATCCGGGGGGTGGTGATCCGGCTGGGGCGGGGGTTCAACACCATCACCGTCGAAGGCGACCTTGTAATGGCCGGGGCGGCGGCGCTGGACGCGCATGTGGCGCGTCAGGCGGCAGCCGCCGGGCGGGACCTGACCTTTCTGCGCACCATCCCCGGCAGCATCGGCGGGGCGGTGCGGATGAATGCCGGGTGCTATGGCAGCTACGTGGCCGATCATCTGACCGAAGTGCGCCTTGTCACCCGGCAGGGCGAAATCCTTACCGTGCCGGCGCGGGACCTGCACCTTGGCTACCGCCGCAGCACCCTGCCGCAGGGCGCGGTGCTGGTGCAGGCCACGTTCCGCGCCCCCCCCGGCGACCCGGCGGCGCTGGCGGCGCGGATGGAAGACCAGATCGCCCGGCGTGACGCCAGCCAGCCGACGAAAGAGCGCAGCGCCGGGTCCACCTTCCGCAATCCGGCGGGGTTCTCCAGCACCGGTCAACCCGGTGACAGCCATGACCGCAAGGCCTGGACGCTGATCGATGCCGCCGGGCTGCGCGGCGCGCGGCTGGGCGGCGCGCAGATCAGCTTACAGCATGCCAATTTCCTGATCAACACCGGCGGTGCCACCGCCGCCGATCTGGAAGAATTGGGCGAAAGGGTCAGAAAAAGGGTTTTCGATCACAGCGGTTTCACATTAGAGTGGGAAATCATGCGCGTCGGCGAAGCGGCGGCGCAAAAACAAGAATAACGGGCCAAAGGCCCGGTCAGAGGCGGTGGCGGGCATGTCGGGCAGGGCAGCCCCCAAAGTGGCGGTGCTGATGGGTGGCCTTTCCTCCGAGAGGGATGTGTCACTTGTCACGGGGCGCGCATGCGCCCGCGCCCTGCGGGAGGCAGGATTTGATCTGGTGATCGAGGTGGACGCAGGTCCTGACCTGCCCGCGCGCCTTGATGCGATAAAGCCTGATGTCTGTTTCAACGCGCTGCATGGCCGCTGGGGCGAGGACGGCTGTGTGCAGGGCATCCTGGAATGGCTGCGCATCCCCTATACCCATTCGGGCGTGCTGGCTTCGGCGCTGGCCATGGACAAGGCGCGGGCAAAAGCCGCCTATGCGGCCGCCGGATTGCCGGTCATGGCCAGCCGTCTGGCCCGCACGGCAGAGGTGCGCGCGCACCATGTGTTGCCGCCGCCCTATGTGGTGAAGCCGAACAATGAGGGGTCGTCGGTCGGGGTCTATATCGTGCACGAGGCGGCAAATGCGCCGCCGCAGCTGTCTGCCGACATGCCCGATGTGGTGATGGTCGAGGCCTATGCGCCGGGGCGCGAGCTGACCGTTACAGTGATGGGGGACCGCGCGCTTTGCGTCACCGATATCGTGACCAGCGGCTGGTATGACTATGACGCCAAGTACAAGCCCGGCGGGTCGCGCCATATCCTGCCCGCCGCACTACCTGCCCCCGTCACCGAGGCCTGTCTTGACTATGCGCTGCGCGCCCATGCCGCGCTGGGGTGCCGGGGTCTGAGCCGCACCGACCTGCGCTGGGACGAGACGCGCGGGCTGGACGGGCTGATCCTGCTGGAAACCAATACCCAGCCCGGGATGACGCCGACCTCGCTGTCCCCCGAACAGGCCGGGTTCGCCGGCATCCGCTTTGCCGACCTGTGCCACTGGATCGTAAGGGATGCATCATGCAACCGCTGAAACCCGGCACGGCCCTGCGGCGCGATCCGGCCCCCAGCCGCGCCGCCTACCGGATGCACCGCCTGTGGCTGACCCCGCTGTTCCGGTCAATGCTGCGCATCGGCCTTCCCGTCTTCACGGTGACTTTCAGCGCCGGGCTGTACCTGTCGGACGACACCCGGCGGGCCGGACTTGCCAGGATATGGGAAGGCGCCTGGACGGCGGTCGAGGAACGGCCCGAGTTTCTGGTGAACCTGATGGCAATTGATGGCGCCTCGCCCGCGCTGGCCGAAGCGATCCGCTCCAAACTGGCGCTGAAGTTTCCGCTGTCGTCCTTTGACATCGACATGGAGGCGACAGCGGCAAGGATTGAAGAGCTGGACGCCGTGGCAGACGCTGACCTGCGGGTGCGGTCCGGCAATGTGCTGCAGGTCACGGTTACGGAACGCTTGCCCGTGGTCATCTGGCGGACACAGGCAGAGCTTTCGCTCCTGGACATCGAGGGCCGCCGCGTGGCGCGGGTCTTTTCCCGAATGGACCGGCCCGACCTGCCACTGATCGCCGGGGAAGGGGCCAATGCGGCTGTCCCCGAGGCGCTGGCGCTGCTGGCCGCCGCCGGGCCGATCCAGCCGCGCCTGCGCGGCATGGTGCGCATGGGCGAGCGGCGCTGGGACATCGTTCTGGACCGCGACCAGCGCATCCTGTTGCCTGAAGCTGATCCGGTTCCGGCGCTGGAGCGGGTGATGGCACTTGACAAGGCAGAGGCGCTGCTGGCGCGCGATGTGATCACTGTCGATCTGCGCAACAAGGACCGTCCCGTGCTGCGTCTGGCACCGGATGCGATGACCAACCTGCGCGCCTCGCAAGGCGTTGAACCCGGAGCAAGTTCCCTATGACCGACCTTTACCAGTCACAGCGCGCCATGCGGAACATGCGCCGTGCCGCCATGCAGCGCGGCGTCATTGCCGTTCTGGATGTGGGCACATCGAAGATCGCCTGCCTGATCCTGCGCTTTGACGGGCCGGACCGCCTGCGCGAGGCGGATGGCGTGGGGCCGATGGCAGGCCAGTCGGGCTTTCGGGTGATCGGCGCGGCCACCACACGGTCGCGCGGCGTGCGCTTTGGCGAAATCAGCGTGATGAACGAGACCGAGCGCGCGATCCGCACCGCTGTTCAGGCCGCGCAGAAGATGGCGAATGTGCGGGTCGATCATGTGATCGTCTGTTTTTCGGGTGGCGAACCGCGCAGCTACGGTCTGGCCGGAGAGTGGGCGTTGCAGGATTCCGTCGTGACTGACCAGGATATTGCGCGCGTTCTGTCCGCCTGTGATGTGCCCGATATCGGTGATGGCCGCGAAGTGCTGCACGCGCAGCCGGTGAACTTTGCCTTGGATCACCGGTCCGGCCTGGGCGACCCGCGGGGGCAGATCGGCAACCGCCTGGCCTGCGACATGCACCTTCTGTCGGTCGAAGCTTCGGTCATCCGGAACCTGCTGTACTGCATCAAGCGCTGCGACCTGGAATTGGCCGGCATCGCCTCGTCGGCCTATGTCGCGGGGGTATCCTCGCTGGTCGAGGACGAGCAGGAGCTGGGGGCGGCCTGCATCGACATGGGGGGCGGGTCCACAGGCCTGTCGATCTTCATCAAGAAGCACATGATCTATGCCGATGCGGTGCGCATGGGCGGCGACCATCTGACATCGGATATATCCAAGGGGCTGCAGGTGCCGGTTGCGGTGGCCGAACGCATCAAGACGCGGCACGGCGGCGTCCATGCGACGGGCATGGATGACCGCGAGATGATCGAAACCGGCGGCAATTCCGGCGATTGGGAAAAGGACCGCCGGTCCGTAAGCCGGACCGAGCTGATCGGCATCATGCGCCCGCGCGTCGAGGAAATCCTGGAAGAGGTGCGCGGGCGGCTGGATGCGGCAGGCTTTGATTGCCTGCCAAGCCAGCAGATCGTGCTGACGGGCGGCGCAAGCCAGATTCCCGGGCTTGACGGCCTTGCCGCGCGGATTCTGGGCCAGCGCGTCCGGCTGGGACGGCCGCTGCGGGTGCAGGGGCTGCCCCAGGCAACGACAGGTCCGGCTTTTGCCGCTGCAGTCGGCCTGTCCCTGTTTGCGGCCCATCCGCAGGACGAATGGTGGGACTTTGACATTCCCAGCGAACGCATGCCCACACGGTCGCTGAAGCGCGCAATCCGCTGGTTCCGTGACAACTGGTGACAACCGGACCGCAGGCACCTGCGAAAAGCTGCTGAATAACCTGAACCTGTGTCCATATTTTATGGACAATACGCGTTTTTCTCGTGACCTCACGTCCATCTGTGGGTAGAATCGGCCAAGTTCGGGAAAAACCCGTGAAGGGCACTGGCAAAAGCGCCCGAAAGTCGCGACCGGGGCAACAGGAACAGGCGGATTGGCAATGCCACTGAACTTTGTGATGAATGCGGAAAGGGAAGAGCTGAAGCCCCGGATCACGGTCTTCGGCGTCGGCGGTGCGGGCGGGAATGCCGTCAACAACATGATCGACAAGAACCTGGAAGGTGTCGAATTCGTCGTTGCCAATACGGACGCGCAGGCGCTGACGCAAAGTCGCGCCAATGCGACCATCCAGATGGGGCTGCGGGTCACCGAAGGTCTGGGTGCCGGGGCGCGCCCGACCGTGGGGGCCGCTGCCGCCGAAGAATCCATCGAACAGATCGTCGACCATCTGGCGGGGGCGCATATGTGCTTCATCACGGCCGGCATGGGCGGTGGCACCGGCACCGGGGCTGCGCCGATCATCGCGCAGGCGGCGCGCGAATTGGGCGTGCTGACCGTGGGCGTTGTGACCAAGCCCTTCCAGTTCGAGGGTGCCAAGCGGATGCGGCAGGCTGAAGAGGGCGTGGAAGCGCTGCAGAGGGTTGTCGATACGCTGATCATCATTCCAAACCAGAACCTCTTCCGGCTGGCCAACGAAAAAACCACCTTCACCGAAGCCTTCGCGATGGCTGACGATGTGCTGTATCAGGGCGTCAAGGGTGTCACAGACCTGATGGTGCGCCCCGGCCTGATCAACCTTGATTTCGCCGATGTGCGCGCGGTGATGGACGAGATGGGCAAGGCGATGATGGGTACCGGCGAGGCGCGCGGCGAAGACCGGGCCGTGCAGGCCGCCGAAAAGGCCATTGCCAACCCGCTGCTGGACGAGATCAGCCTGCATGGTGCCAAAGGCGTTCTGATCAACATCACGGGCGGCTATGACCTGACCCTGTTCGAACTGGACGAGGCCGCGAACATCATCCGCGAAAAGGTCGATCCGGATGCGAACATCATCGTTGGCTCGACCTTGGACACCACCATGGAAGGGGCGATCCGCGTGTCGGTCGTGGCAACAGGCATCGACGTCGCTTCGGCAGGCCGCGCCGATGCGCCCGTGCCGCGCCGGTCGATGGCGGCCCCGCTGCCCCCGGCGCAGCCGGTGCAGCCGCCAGTCGCGGCCCATGCGCCCGAAGCACGCCGGGAGCCGCGCATGAGCCTGCGGCAGGATCAGCGCTTGGCACCGCCTGCCGACCCCGGGCCGTCGCTGTTTGAAGCCGGAGGCGATGATCGGGCAGAGGAATATTTCGACGGGGCAACCGGGGAAGATCTGCCGCCGCCCGCCTACCGCCCGCAAACGGCACAGGCGGCGCCCAAAGCCCGTGCATCTGCCCCGGCCGGACCCGAGAGTGACCCGACAGCCTTTGTCGCCCCCCGCGCGCGTGGTATCGGACAGCCTTCGCCCGAGGCCCTTGCGCGGTTGCAGGCGGCGGCCAGCAGATCTGCCTTGCGTCCTGCGGCTGCTGGCGGTGCCGCGCCACAGGCCCGTGCGGCGGCCGCCCCGAAAGCTGCCGAGAAGCCGCGTTTCGGGATCGGATCGCTGATCAACCGCATGTCCGGCAATTCCGAAGCCGCAGCACCCGCCCGCCAGAAGCCGCCCGTTAGCGGATATGATGACGAGGCAGAGCCAAGCGCGGATGACGAGCGTATTGAAATCCCCGCCTTCCTGCGGCGCCAGGCCAACTGATCTGCGGTAACGATTCTGAAACGAAGGCCCGGCTTTCCGGGCCTTTTTTCTTTCAGGAACAAAGATTTAAAGGTGTGGTGGCGGAATGGTGCCAAGCGCGGCAGCGCATGTTACAGGCCGTCACAAAGAGTGAATTGTGATTGACCGGACCCATGGTTAGCTGACTGTTGCAAGTCTGTGCGGGGCCTTGTCCCGCATCGCTGAAGGGAATGACGTGCAACACACGCTGAAATCTCCGGTTGTGTTTACCGGTGTAGGGCTTCACTCGGGTGCCGCGGCGCGCATGGTGGTCAATCCGGCTTCGGCTGACTATGGCATCTGGTTCCGGCGGACCGACCTTGCTGGCATTGACCCGCTGGTTCCCGCCCGCTGGGATTGTGTGATCCCGTCACGGCTTTGCACGCTGCTGGGCAATACGGCCGGGGCCACCGTCTCTACCGTCGAGCATGTCCTGGCGGCGCTGGCCGGGTGTGGCATTCACAATGCGCTGATCGAGATTGATGCCGGCGAAGTCCCCATTCTGGACGGCAGCGCCGAGCCGTTCGTCAAGGGGTTTCTGGCGCGCGGGCTGCGGGAACAGACCGCCCCGGTCCGTGCCGTTCGTATTCTGCAGTCTGTCGAAGTGCGCGACGGCGATGCGGTGGCCAGGCTTGATCCCTCGGACATGATGGAGATTGATTTCCGTATCGACTTTGCGGATTGCGTGATCGGGACCCAGGCCAAATCGCTCCGCATGGCGAACGGGGCCTTCGTGCGCGAACTGTGCAACAGCCGGACCTTCTGCCGCCAGCAGGATGTTGACGAGATGCGTGCGCGTGGCCTGGCTCTGGGCGGAACGCTGGAAAATGCCCTGGTGATCGAAGGCGACCGGGTTCTGACACCGGGCGGTCTGCGCCATGAAGATGAGCCGGTCCGGCACAAGATGCTGGATGCGCTGGGGGATCTTTCGCTGGCGGGGGGGCCGATTTTGGGCCGTTACACCGGTATTCGCGCGGGCCATGCGCTGACCAACCGTCTGTTGCGGGCGCTGTTTGCGCGCCCCGAGGCATTCCGGGTGGTGGATTGCGGTGCCCAGGCCGGACGGAAGCTTCCGGGGGCGGGGGTGGCCTGGCTTGATCTTCCGGCACGGGCCTGAGCGGGCAGCCACGGCTGTAACACTGCGGCACATCGCATTTTGCGCACCCCAAACAACTGTGCTAGGACACGGCAAAGAAAGCCGGGACGCGCGCCGTTCCGGACAGAACGGATCGTTTGAGGTGAGCGCAGATGACAGGCGGTACTTCCGGGGCGCGCTGGATCGGTGCGGTTCTGCTTGCCGGTTCGCTTTCCGCCTGCGCAGGCGGCCTTGGTGGCAACAGGGAACCGCCGCTGGAGAATTTCACCCCCGAGGAAATCTACAAGCGTGGCGAGTTCGAGCTTGAGAATGACCGCAGGCCCGACCAGGCCATCAGGTATTTCTCGGAAGTGGAGCGGCTTTATCCCTATTCGGAATGGGCCAAGCGCGCCCTGATCATGCAGGCCTTCGCCAACCACCAGAGCGGGGCCTATGAAGAGGCGCGCGCAGCCGCGCAGCGCTATCTGGACAGCTATCCAACCGATGAGGATGCGCCATATGCCCAATATCTGCTGGCGCTGTCCTATTACGACCAGATCGACGAGGTCGGACGCGATCAGGGGCTGACCTTTCAGGCGCTGCAGGGCATGCGCGAGGTGATCGAGCTGTATCCAGACAGTGATTATGCGCGCTCGGCGATGCTCAAGTTCGATCTGGCCTATGATCATCTTGCCGGCAAGGAAATGGAGATTGGCCGCTATTACCTGAAGGGCCAGCATTACGCGGCGGCGATCAACCGGTTCCGGGTGGTGGTGGAGCAGTATCAGACCACGACCCATACGCCCGAGGCGCTGATGCGGCTGGTGGAAAGCTATCTGGCCCTGGGTCTGACGGACGAGGCACAGACGGCGGGTGCAATTCTTGGCTACAACTACCGTTCCAGCCCGTTCTACGACGATGCCTATCTGCTTCTGACCGGCAAGGGGCTTAGTCCGCAAGCGCAGGGCAACAGCTGGCTGAATTCCGTCTACCGCCAGGTTATCCGCGGCGAGTGGCTGTAACGCGGCGGGGCGCAGGGAATGCTCCGCGGGCTTCACATCCGCGACATGCTGATCATCGACCGGCTGGACCTTGGGTTCGAGCCGGGGCTGAACGTGCTGACCGGCGAGACCGGGGCGGGCAAATCGATTCTGCTGGATGCGCTGGGCTTTGTGCTGGGCTGGCGCGGCCGGGCCGAGTTGGTGCGCGCAGGCGCGGCGCAGGCCGAAGTGACCGCCGTCTTCGATCTTGGGCCCGGTCATCCGGCGCGGGCCGTGCTGGACGAGGCCGGGATCGAGACGCAGGACGAGCTGATCCTGCGCCGGATCAACATGGCCGATGGCCGCAAGACCGCCTTCATCAATGACCGCCGTGCGACGGGCGAGGTGCTGCGCGCCCTGTCCGACACGCTGGTGGAATTGCACGGCCAGCAGGACGACCGGGGTCTTTTGAACCCGCGCGGGCACCGCCAGCTGCTGGACAGCTACGCCGGGCTGGACCTGGGGCCGCTGCGCGCCGCCTGGGCAGCGGCGGGGCAGGCGCGGCGGCGGCTGGCCGAAGCCCAGGCGGCGATCGCGGCCGTGCGCGCCGAGGAAGACTATCTGCGCCACGCCGTGGCCGAGTTGGACAGGCTTGATCCGCAACCGGGCGAGGATGCCAGGCTGGATGCGCGCCGCCGCCTGATGCAGGGGGCGGAAAAAATCCGTCAGGATATCGCGCGCGCGCACGCCGCGCTGTCAGACGAAGGGGCCGAACGTCTGATGATCGATGCGCAGCGCTGGCTGGATGCAGCGGCCGACCGCGCGGGCGGCGCATTGGAAGCGCCGCTGGCGGCGCTTGGCCGCGCCCTGACCGAGTTGGGCGAGGCACAGTCAGGCGTCGAAAGCGCGCTGCGCGGGCTGGAGTTCAACCCCGCCGACCTTGAGGCGGTGGAAGAGCGGCTGTTCGCAATCCGCGCGCTGGCGCGCAAGCATGGCGTGCTTGCCGATGATCTGGGCGGATTCGCCGACGGGCTGCGCGCGCGGCTGGCCGCCCTGGACGGGGGGGCCATGAACCTGGCGGTGATGGGCCGCGCCGTGGCCGAGGCTGAAGCCAGCTATACGGCGGTCGCTGCCGGGGTGTCGGCGGCCCGGCGCAAGGCGGCGGGGCGGCTGGATGCGGCGATGGCGGGCGAGCTAGCGCCGCTGAAGATGGAGCGCGCCGTCTTTACCACAGGGGTGACGGCAGGCGAGGCGGGGCCAGAAGGGCAGGATACTGTGACCTTCGCCGTCGCGACCAATCCGGGCGCGCCCGCCGGGCCGCTGAACCGCATCGCCTCGGGGGGCGAATTGTCGCGGTTTCTGCTGGCGCTGAAGGTGTGCCTGACGCGCGGCAATACCGGGCTGACGCTGATTTTCGACGAGATCGACCGGGGCGTGGGCGGTGCCACCGCCGATGCCGTGGGCCGCCGGTTGCAGGCGCTGGCCAGCGGCGCGCAGGTGCTGGTCGTAACCCATTCCCCGCAGGTGGCCGCCCTGGGCGCGCATCACTGGCGGGTGGAAAAGCAAGTGGCGGATGGCATGACCACGTCCACAGTCACGCCGCTTGGCCCGGCGGACCGGGTGGACGAGATTGCCCGCATGCTGGCGGGCGACACGGTGACAGAGGCGGCGCGTCAGGCGGCACGGGCGCTGCTGGGCGGTTGATCAGCCCGCCAAGGCCACGAAATGCAGCGTCGCCGCCTGCCAGCCTTCGGCGCGCGCCAGCAGGACGGCGCTGAGCACTGCCCCGACACGCCCTGCATCGCGGCCTTCGGCATCCAGAACACTGCTGAGCACGAAGCGCTGCGTCAGCACGGCAGCACCAGGGCCAAGCGGGCGCAGCCGCCCCTTGCCGGTGACAAGCCGCGACTGCGCAAAGGCCCCGTCAAGTTCGGCCTGCAGAACGTCCTGAATGCGCGGCCGTCCTTCGCACCACAGGCCGGTGATGGTCAGCATTTCGGCATCCTCAGCACAAAGGGCGGCCAGGGCGGCGGCATCGCGCCCGCCCCAGGCAAGCACGAAGCTGCGCGAAAAGCCGTCAGGGGCATTCAGCATCGGTGCGGCCCTTGGCCGTTGAAACCCCTGTCTGACGGGTCAAGACCGGCGGATCGGCTCAAAGCTGTTCGACCGTCACCTTGTCGGGGTAAAACGCCAGGTGGCCCGCAATCGCCTCCATCCCGGGCTTCGGGGTTTCATAGGACCAGGCGGCATCGCGGATGGTCCCGGATTCCGTGACCAGGGAAAAATAGCTTGCCTTGCCCTTCCACGGGCAGGTCGATGTGGTGGGGCTGGCGTCCATCATCGCCATCGCCAGATCGGCGCGTGGAAAATAGATGACCGGCGGATAGGACCCTTCGGTCAGTTCCAAGGCATTGCGGCTTTCGCCCAGAACGGCCCCGCCTGCGCGGACGGTCCAGGTGCCGCCGGACTTGCGGATGCGGATGTGGTCGGCCATGGCGGTGTGTCCTTTTCCTGCTGCGCAGCCAGACTGCCCTGCGACCGGGGGGATGTCAAAGCGGTGCTGCCGCCTGCTCCAGCCAGGCGCGTGCCCCCGCCGACAGGCGCGGCGACAGTTTGACCAGCGTCTCGGCATGATAGGCATTCAGCCAGTCCCGTTCACCCGGCGACAGTGCTTTCACCACGATCAGGCGGCGGTCGATGGGGGCGAAGGTCAGCGTCTCGAAGCAATACTGTGTGTGGTCATCGCCGCCGGGCAAGGCGGGGGCCACCTGCACCACGATCAGATTCTCGATGCGGATGCCGAATTGTCCTTCGCGGTAATACCCCGGCTCGTTCGACAGGATCATGCCGGGTTCCAGCGGCACCTCGGAAATGCGGCTGATCCGCTGCGGCCCCTCATGCACCGACAGAAAGGCCCCCACGCCATGCCCCGTGCCATGGTCATAATCCTGCCCGGCCAGCCACAGCGCGGCGCGGGCCAGCGGATCAAGGTCGCGCCCGGCAAGGCCCTTGGGAAAGCGGGCGCGCGAGATGGCGATCATGCCCTGCAGCACGCGGGTAAAGGCCATGCGGGCCTGATCCCCCGGATCCCCCAGCGCAATGGTGCGGGTGATGTCGGTGGTGCCGTCCAGATATTGCCCGCCGCTGTCCACCAGCAAAAGCTCGTCCGTGCCAAGGCGGCGGTTGGTATCTTCGGTCACGCGGTAATGGATGATGGCCCCATGCGGTCCGGCCCCGCAGATGGTGTCAAAACTGATGTCATGCAGCGCATTGGTGGCGCGCCGGAACCCTTCCAGCGCCCGGACCACGTCAATTTCGGTCAGGGTGCCCTTCGGGGCCTCAGTGTCCAGCCAGCACAGGAATTCCACCATCGCCGCCCCGTCGCGCAGATGCGCCTCGCGCGTGGCGGCAATCTCGGCCTCGGTCTTGCAGGCTTTCGGCAGACGGCAGGGGTCATCGCCCCAGGCAATGGCGATGCCCGCTGCCTCGAGCCGCTGGCGCAGGGCGACGGGGGCAAAGCTGCGGTCCAGCCGGACGGGGCCGGTCAGGGCATCCAATGCGGCAGGAAAGGCATCGGGCGGCGCAAGGGCCACCTCGGGGCCAAGATGCGCCCGTGTCGCGGCATCGAATTTTGCCGGGTCCGCAAACAGGCTGACGCGGGCATCATCATGCAGGATGGCATAGCCGTGCAGCACCGGGTTGCGCGGCACGTCTGACCCGCGGATGTTCAAAAGCCAGCACAGGCTGTCGGGCAGGGTCAGCACCGCCGCGCGCTGGCCTTCGGCCTGCAACACCGCGGCAAGGCGGGCGCGTTTGGCGGCACTGGTCTGCCCCGCAAGTGCGACCGGATGGGCAAAGGCGCGCCCCTGCGGCGGGCCGGGCTGATCCTGCCAAATCGCGTCCACCGGGTTCCGCTCGATGGGTTGAAGGGCAATGCCGCGTCCGGCGGTTTCCCTCAGGCGGGCGATTTCCTCTTCGCTGTGCAGCCAGGGATCAAAGCCGATGGTGCCTTCGGCCAGATGGCCCGCAATCCAGTCGCCCGGCCTGGTTTCGGGCCAGTTCACCGGGGTGAACCGGGCCAGATCAACCTGGCTTTTCACCTGCGTGCGGTAACGCCCGTCGATGAACACCCCCGCCACATCCGGCAGGACGATGCAGAACCCGGCCGAGCCGCTGAATCCGGTCAGCCATTGCAGACGTTCATCGCGCGGGGCCACATATTCGCCCTGGTACGCATCGGCACGGGGGATGAGAAAGCCGTCCAGCCCCCGGCGGGACAACTCGGCGCGCAGCATGGCGAGCCGCGCCGCACCGGCGGCGGGGTTGGACGTGGTCTCGAAGGTCTGGAACATGCCTGCCGCCCCGTTTCGAAAAGTGTCGCGATGTCTTTCCCGGGGATCATCCCCTGCAGCTACCGGTGCCCGACCCTGCGCATCCCCAGCACCCCGGCGCGCTTGCGCGGATCGCTGTCAAACAGGCCGGCCAATTGTTCGGTCATTGCCCCGGCCAGCTGTTCCACATCGGTGATGGTGACGGCGCGGTTGTAATAGCGCGTCACGTCATGGCCGATGCCGATGGCGATAAGTTCGACCTGCCTGCGGCGTTCGACCATTGCAATCACATCGCGCAGATGCTTTTCTAGGTAATTGGCCGGGTTCACCGACAGTGTGGAATCGTCCACCGGCGCACCGTCGGAAATCACCATCAGAATGCGCCGCGCCTCGGGGCGTGCGGCCATGCGGCGATGCGCCCATTCCAGCGCCTCGCCGTCGATATTCTCTTTCAGCAGCCCTTCCTTCATCATCAGCCCAAGGTTGGGCCGGGCGCGCCGCCAGGGCGCATCGGCGGATTTGTAGATGATGTGGCGCAGGTCGTTCAGGCGGCCGGGCTGCTGCGGGCGGCCCTGTGCCAGCCAGCGCTCGCGGCTTTGGCCGCCCTTCCAGGCGCGGGTGGTGAAGCCCAGAATTTCCACCTTCACCGCGCAGCGTTCCAGCGTGCGCGCCAGCACATCGGCACAGATCGCGGCGATGGAAATGGGGCGGCCCCGCATCGAGCCGGAGTTGTCCAGAAGCAGCGTAACGCAGGTATCGCGGAATTCGGTATCTTTCTCGACCTTGAAGGATAAGGGCGTGGTCGGATTGGCCACCACGCGCGCCAGACGGCCCGCATCCAGGATGCCTTCCTCGCGGTCAAACTCCCAGCTGCGGTTCTGCTGGGCCTGCAGGCGGCGCTGCAGCTTGTTGGCCAGGCGGCTGACCGCGCCCTTCAGCGGCTCCAGCTGCTGGTCCAGATAGGCGCGCAGCCGGTCCAGCTCTGCCGGTTCCGCCAGGTCTTCGGCGCGGATTTCCTCGTCGAATGCGGTGGCATAGACCTCATAATTCGGGTCCGCATCGGAATGGGGGGCGGGCGGCGGCGGCTCCATCGGGGCCTCGCCCTCGGGCAGTTCGGCCGCGTCGCCCTGCTCCATCTCGGCGCTGTCATCCATCGAGACCCGGGCCTGTGCGGCGTCCTGCTGTTCGTCCTGGCTTTGTTCCGGGCTGGCCTCGCTGTCGTCCGGCTGCTCCTGCTCGTCCCCGGCCGTCTCAGGGCTGTCGGGGTCTTGTTCGGCGTCGTCGCCGGCCTCGTCCTGATCGTCCATGTCCGGGTCGTCGCCCAACTGGTCGCCATAGCCAAGGTCCGCGATCACCTTGCGGGTCAGCCGGGCAAAGGCCGCCTGATCGGCCAGCACATCGTCGATGTTCTCCAGCCTGGGGCCGGCCTGCTCTTCGATGAAGCCGCGCCACAGCGCCATCACATTGGCGGCCCCCTTGGGCAGGTCGCGCCCGGTGGCCAGATGGCGCACCAGATAGCCCGCAGCGGTGGCAAGCGGCGCATCTGCGGCCTGGGTAATCTGGGAATAGCCCTTGCGGTCGGCGTCATGGCCGATCCGGGCATCGATATTGCCTGCCGTGCCGGGCATCGCGCGCGCGCCCACCGCCTCGCAGCGCGCGGTTTCCATCGCGTCATAGATGTCGCGCGCCATCTGCCCGGTGGGGGCATAGCGGGCGCTGGTGGCCGCATCATGGAATCGGTGGCGCAGCGCAAAGGAATCCGCCGTGCCACGGGCCAGCAGCACCTCGTCCCGCGTCATCCGGCGGCTGACCTGGGGCAGGCGCACGCCGTCTTTGGTCAGGCCCGGCGGATCCACCGAATAGGTGACGGTCAGATCAGGATCATCGGCCATGACCCTGGTCGCCTCGGCCAGGGCTTTCTTGAACGGATCGGCGGGGTTTTCTGTCGGCTTGGTCATGGCAAAAGATAAATCACCCCCGCCCCGGCGCGGCAAGGCCCGCCGGTCAATTTCCGCCCCGCCGCAACCCCCCATTATCTGTTCAGAAATATCCCCAGGCGGAACGGACGCAGGCCGTGGGGGGCAGACAGCCCCCCCCGCAAGGCGGGTCTCAGCGCAGGTCGCGGGTTTCCGGCTGTGTGGCGGCGAAATCCGCACAGTCCTGCATCAGGCTTTCATGCAGGTCCCTGCTTTGCCGGTCGCCGCCAAAGATGAAAGCCTCAACCAGAAGGCTCATCTGCCGCCGCTGGGATTGGATAAAGGCATCAATCGAGGCCGGTCTCTGCGTGGTCTGGCGCAGGGCGACCTGACGGAAGGCTTCGGCCAGCGCGAGGTCTTTCGGATCGCGGTCCAGCCAGGCCGAAACCTGCGCGTAATCATCCTGCCCGAACCACAGCGCCGCGCATTGTGCTGCCGGAAACAGGGCGGGATCATCACCGGCAAAGAGAGGCGCCGCCAAGGTCACGGCAAGGGCAAGCCCCTGCGCGGCCCGGCACATCACCGCATCGCCATGCTTGCGGCACTTTCCGGCAGTTCCTCGGCAAAGCAGCGCTGGTAGAATTCGGCCACCGTCTGGCGTTCCAGCTCGTCGCATTTGTTCAGGAAGGTCAGGCGAAAGGCGTAGCCGACGTTGCGGAAAATCTCGGCGTTCTGCGCCCAGGTGATGACGGTGCGCGGGCTCATGACGGTGGACAGGTCGCCATTCATGAAGGCGGTGCGCGTCAGGTCGGCAATGGTCACCATCTGGCTGACCGTCTTGCGGCCCTTGTCGGTGTTGTAATGCGGGCATTTCGCCAGAACGATGGCGGCTTCGGCATCATGGCTCAGGTAGTTCAGCGTGGCCACCAGACTCCAGCGGTCCATCTGCGCCTGGTTGATCTGCTGCGTGCCATGGTACAGGCCGGTGGTATCGCCGAGGCCCACCGTGTTCGAGGTGGCGAACAGGCGGAAATAGGGGTTGGGGGTGATGATCTCATTCTGGTCCAGCAGGGTCAGCTTGCCGTCATGTTCCAGCACGCGCTGGATCACGAACATCACGTCGGGCCGGCCTGCGTCATATTCATCGAACACGATGGCAACCGGGTTGCGCAGTGCCCAGGGCAGGATGCCTTCGTGAAATTCCGTCACCTGCTTGCCGTCGCGCAGCTTGATCGCATCCTTGCCGATCAGGTCGATCCGGCTGATATGGCTGTCCAGGTTGACGCGCACGCAGGGCCAGTTCAGCCGGGCTGCGGTCTGCTCGATATGGGTGGATTTGCCGGTGCCGTGATAGCCCTGGATCATGACGCGGCGGTTGTACTGGAACCCCGCCAGAATCGCCAATGTGGTATCGGGATCGAACTTGTAGGTCGGGTCGATGTCCGGCACGCGGTCGGACCGGTCGGCGAACCCCTTGACATGCATGTCGCTGTCGATGCCGAAGACATCGCGGACCAGGATATCCTCGGTCGGTTTCATGTTTCTGTCCAAGACACCGTCTGCCATGTTCCGTCCCGCCCCGCGCTGATCCGCTGTGTGATGGAACATAACGCGCGGGGGTGCAAGGGGAAGGCAGGACGTCCCGGCACCAGCCGCTTGCGACAGGGCCGGGGGTTGGCCGGACGGCAGGGTGCCGTTGCGCCGGTGCATTGCCCTGACCGGGATCAAGGCCGGCAGGACGCAACGGGTCTTCCGGGACCGGGGCCTTTTCGCGGCCGCCGCTGCGGTTGGCCTGCCGGTGCAAGCGGACGAAACTTCCGACCGGGGCGGGGGTGCCCGCGCCTGCCGCCCGGTGCCTGTCATCCTGCGGGATGCGGTCTGCCGGTGGCATCCTGGCGGGCATCGGCGGCATTGCCCGGCAACGGGGAAAAGCCCTGCGGAGGGCACCGGTGCAGGGCCGGGGGCTGATCGCCATGGTCCCTGCGGGCTGCCACAGGGCGCAGGATCAGTCGCGGAAGTAGCGGCTTTCCTTGATCTGGTCCCAGGCCCAGACCACTTCCTGCAGGCGGTCCTCGTCATCGCGGTTGCCGCCGTTCATGTCGGGGTGCAGGTCTTTCACCAGGGATTTGTACTGGCGGCGGATTTCGGTGCGGGTCCAGCTGTCGCGCGCATCCAGAATTTCCAGCGCCTTGCGTTCGGTCGATGGCAGCTTGCGCGTGGCATTCCCGGTCGGCTTCCCGGGGTTCTGGGTGGCTTTTTCGCCCAGGATCGACAGCGGATCGCTGACGCCAAGGCGCGACCACGCCCTGCCTTCGTCCGGGCGCTTGCCGAAGGGCTGGGTTTCGCGGCCCCAAAGCCGGTCCCTGTCCAGAAATTTCTGGAACTCGTCATCGGTCGTGCCCTGGAAGAAGTTCCATTTCAGATTGTATTCGCGCACGTGGTCGCGGCAGAACCAGAAGAATTCATCCAGAAGGTCGGGCGATTTCGGGGCACGGTACTGACCTGCCCTGGTGCAGCCCGCATGGTCGCAGCCCCGGTCAGACGTGTCAAAAGCCCCGGACATGCCGCGCCGGCCGGTCTTGCGCCGTTTCTTGTCGGACGACACCCGGATGTCGAACTCGAAGGGGGGGCGGTCTGCCATCGGTCTTGCCTTTCTGACTCGGACGCAAGAGTTTAGGGGTTCTGCCGGGGGATAGAAGGGGGTGAAGGGCTGAAAATGCGGATATCGGATGAAATTCATGCGCGGCTGAGCGGTGCCTTTGCCCCCACGGAGCTGACCGTTGTGGATGAAAGCGATCAGCACCGGTGGCATGGCGGCTGGCGTAAGGAAGGCGAAAGCCATTTCCGCGTCACCATCACATCGCCTGCCTTTGCCGCGATGAACCGGATCGAACGCCACCGGGCGGTGCATACCGCCCTTGGCCCCGACCTGATCGGGCGGATTCACGCGCTGGCGCTGGAGATCAGCGTGCCGGGTTTGGGCTGAGTGGCCCCGGCCTGCGCCGGGGAGGTTTTAATCTGGCACCCCGTCCGCACGTTGCGCAGGGCCCAGGGGCGGTGCGGATGAAGGGGCATCGTTTGCCGGGGTCGCTATGGGGGGTGCGCTGCCTTCCGGGGCGGGGGCGGCGACAAGCGGAGCGGCGATGGCAAGCGGTTCGGCCAGGTGGGGCGAGGCCCCGGCCTGCGCCGGGGCGGCCTGCGCCGGTGCGGCGGTGCGGCGGAAGACCAGCATGTGCTGGAATGCGGTTGTCTTGCCGGTCAGCCCGGCACGTTCCTCGCAGGGAAGGGTATCGGCGCGCAGGTATTCCCAGCCGTCGCGGCCCAGGTCATTCATCAGCCGAGTCAGGGCCACCGCAAACCGGTCTGCCGTGGTTTTCGCATCCCGCGCCTTTTCGCCCCGGCGCGGCGCGGGAACCACATGATATTCGTACCGCTGCATGTCTGTCCCCTTGCAGATTTGACGCACAGACTAGCGGGATTCGCAGGCCAGGGCCAAGGGAAGAAAGGCGTTCCGGGCAGGCGGGGGGTTCCGCCACAGGGGCCATGGGTGGCGCTGGCGGCTGCAAGCGGCGCGAGGCCTGCGGGTCAAAGGGCAGCGAGTTGGGCGAGCAGTTCGTCGCGCAGCCGGGTGGCCTTGGCGTGGTTGTACGGCATATGGTCAGGGTCAAACACCGTCAGCGCTTCCGTCACATAATCGAGGGCTGCACGCAGATGCGGGGCAGGGTCGGTGCAGGTGTCATGCGCGGCGCGTGCCTGTTCCAGCAGCGCCATGTTTTCCTGCGTCATGGCCCAGTCCACCGGATGATCCGCGCGGGTGCGCACCTCCAGCGCCGCGCGGTAGGCATCCACCGCCTGCCCCAGCAGCGCGGCCCCCGCTGCCCCCCCGGTGCGGCTGCCCTGTTCTTGCAGGGCAATGGCGAGGTTCTGCGTCGTCCTGGCCCAGTCCACCGGATGATCCGCGCGCGTGCGCACCTCCAGCGCCGCGCGGTAGGCCTCCACCGCCTGCCCCAGCAGCGCGGCCCCCGCCGCCCCCCCGGTGCGGATGCCCTGGTCTTGCAGGGCAATGGCGAGGTTCT
>JADCEN010000007.1 GCA_020250175.1 Rhodobacter sp. | reverse complement strand
CGCGCCAGAACCTTCAACGCCGTCGTCTGCTCTTGCGTCGCCGTTACAGGGGATATTCCAGCCATGTCGTGCCTCCGCCAAACCACGACAAAACTGAATCACAGCCGCAATACGTTGGACAGCCCGCGCGAACATGCTTAAATCCCCGGTCAGGGGCTTCAGAACGGCAAAGCCGATCATCCCAAACCCGATGGCGTTGAGGAAGGCGACAACCAGTTTCAGCCTTTCGTTCCAGATCAGGACCGGGTCGCTGATTCCCGGCAGCTACAGCCCCAGCTTCGCCGCCACCAGTGCATTAACCGTCGCCGGGTTCGCCTTGCCGCCGGTCGCCTTGATCACCTGCCCGGTGAACCAGCCTGCCAGTTTGGGGTTGGCCTTTGCCTTTTCCACCTGCGCCGGATTGGCCGCGATGATCTCATCTACCGCCGCCTCAATCGCGCCGGTATCGGTGACCTGCTTCATCCCCCGCGCGGCGGCGACGGCGGCGGGATCACCGCCTTCGGTCCACAGAACCTCGAACAGGTCCTTGGCCATTTTGCCGGAGATTTCGCCGGAGGTGATCAGGTCGATCACCCCGCCAAGCTGGCCTGCCGACACGGGCGTATCGGCAATGCCGCGCCCTTCCTTGTTCAGCCGCCCGAACAATTCGTTGATGACCCAGTTTGCTGCCGTCTTGCCGTCGCGCCCCTGTGCCACCGCCTCGAAGAAGGACGAGGAGTCAAGATCGGCGGTCAGGACGGTGGCGTCGTAGTCGGTCAGGCCGAAACCGGCGATGAACCGCGCCTTCCTGGCATCCGGCAGTTCGGGCATGGTCCGGGCGATGCCATCGACCCAGGCCTGTTCGATTTCCAGCGGCAGCAGGTCGGGATCGGGGAAATAGCGGTAATCCTGCGCTTCTTCCTTGCTGCGCATCGACCGGGTTTCGTTGCGGTCGGGGTCATACAGCCGGGTTTCCTGCACCACCGTGCCGCCATCTTCCAGAATGGCGATCTGGCGGCGTGCCTCATAGTCTATCGCGGCCTGGATGAAGCGCATCGAGTTCATGTTCTTGATCTCACACCGTGTGCCGAGATGGCCGAAATCCCCGGTGGCCTGATACTTTTCATATTGCCCCGGCCGGCAGACCGAGACGTTCACATCGGCGCGCAGATTGCCGTTCTGCATGTTGCCGTCGCAGGTGCCCAGATAGCGCAGAATCTGGCGCAGCTTGGTGACATAGGCCGCAGCCTCTTCCGGGCCACGGATGTCGGGGCGGCTGACAATTTCCATCAGGGCCACGCCAGTGCGGTTGAAATCGACGAAGGACATCGCCGGGTCCATGTCATGGATCGACTTGCCCGCATCCTGTTCCAGGTGGATGCGTTCGATCCGCACGCGCCGCGCCACGCCCGGACCCATCTCCACCACCACCTCACCTTCGCCGACGATGGGGTGGTACAGCTGGCTGATCTGGTAGCCCTGCGGCAGATCGGGATAAAAGTAATTCTTGCGGTCAAAGGCCGAAACAAGGTTGATCCGCGCCTTCAACCCCAGCCCGGTGCGAACCGTCTGTTCCACGCAAAACTCGTTGATGACCGGCAGCATCCCCGGCATCGCCGCATCCACAAAGGCGACATTGGCATTGGGTTCGGCCCCGAAGGCGGTGGAAGCGCCCGAAAACAGTTTGGCGTTCGATGCCACCTGGGCATGAATCTCCATGCCGATCACCAGTTCCCAATCGTGCTTTGCCCCGGCAATCACTTTGGGTTTCGGGGCGTCATGGGTCAGGTCGAGCATCGCGCACTCCTTGCGGGTTGCCATCTTTCTAGGGTCCGGCGGTTGTCGGGGCAAGGGGGCCAGCCGGTGGGCTCGCGGGCGGAAAGCCGCCGATCAGTGCCCGGCGAAGCGGGCGGATACCCGCCGACGCGATGCCCCGGCACCCGCGAATGGGTTGCCAGACGATGTAACTCTGACGCATCAGGTTCGGGTCGTGCCGTGAGCATGGCGCAACGCGAGTCGTACCAATGGTGGTTTCGGGGATAAAAGCGGTCTGTCTTGGCCTGATTCTGGCGCTTCCCATGGGCTGTGCCGATGCAAACGGGACCAAGGCCGAATTGCCGCCGATGCGCTGGGATCACCGGCCGGAAGCGTCGATCTGGACCACAAAAGCCCTGGCCGCCATTGATGACCACTCTGCCAACCTGCCCGAGATCATTCCTGCCGATATCTCCGCCTGGTGCCCCGGCTATGCCGAAGCTGCAGAGTCAGAGAGGGAAGCCTTCTGGGCCGGGCTGATGTCGGCGCTGGCCAAGCACGAAAGCACCTGGAACCCGCGCGCCTCGGGCGGCGGAGGACGGTGGATAGGGTTGCTTCAGATCGCGCCGTCGACCGCGCGGCACTTCGGCTGCGAGGCCACCACGACGGCAGAGCTGAAGGATGGTGCGTCCAACCTGAGCTGTGCTGTCCGGATTGCGGCCGTCCAGGTGCGCCGCGACGGCATGGTGGCTGGTGGCGGGGCGCAGGGCATGGGCCGCGACTGGGCCCCGTTCCGCAACAACTCCAAACGCGCTGAAATGGCGTCCTGGACGCGGGCGCAATCCTATTGCCAGAAGAAAGGTCCGTCGGTCCTTGGGGCCATGTCCGTTTCGACCAAGTCGGGCAATGCGAGCTGAGGCATCGGTTGCAGCATTGGCGCAAGGCGGGGCGTCATCTCAAAACCGGGATCGGACGACGGACAGGGTGCTGAAACCGCACTCCGACCGCCTGCCGGGCGGGAAAATCCTGCCGAAAGGGGTTGCCATTCCGGTCGGCAATCCCCGTCGCACAGGACCGGTCCCGCTGGCCCTGGGCGGGGCAGGGCGCTGCGGCCCCCCCGGTTGGTCAAGTGTTACCGTGCCGACGCGGCAGGGGCGATAGCCCCTGCCATAGCAGCGACGCAGTTCCGCCTCCAGTCCGGGCGGACCCTGAAATGCACCGCGTTTCCCCCGCCCATGCGGGACGGTGCCCTGAAGACCGGCAGGTCCGGGAACACGACAGGCCAGCGCTCGCCGAGGGCGGGTTGGGGGGGGCGGGAGGCGACGTTGCGGCGTGGCAAAGGCGATGGCCTTTGCCAAGGGGGCGGTTGGGCAGGGGAGGGAACGCAAGGCACCACCTTCCGCCGCGCAGGGCTATCGCGTTGGGTTTTCTTTTCGGCGGTCACAGGACCATCTTGTGACCAGAACACAGGCTCCGGGCGATGTCGTCACCAAGATTTCCTCCGACAGAAGCCGGGGACGGCCTGACACATGCAAAGGCGAGTCCCCCGCAGTCTGCCATCCCCTGAACAGTCTGGCAGGCTCATTCCTCCAACCCCAGCATCCGGCCCGTCATTTCGCCCAGATCACGGCTCAGTCCGGGGGCTGACCGGATGCGTGTCAGTTCGGCCTTCACCAGCGCCTGCCGGGCGCGGTCGTAGCGTGACCAGGTCTCGAAGGCCGTCGACATGCGGGCGGCGGTCTGCGGGTTCAGCGGGTCCAGCCGGATCAGCCAGTCTGCCACAAAACGGTATCCGGCCCCGTTGGCCGCGTGAAATCCCGCATGGTGGGCCGACAGCGCGCCGATCACCGCCCGGAACCGGTTCGGGTTGCGCCAGTCAAAGGCGGCATGCGACGCCAGCCGGGTGGCAACGGTTGCCGCACGGTCGGGTGCGGCATACAGGATCTGCAGGCTGAACCATTTGTCCATCACCAGCCGGTCGCCTGACCATTGCGCCTGAAAGGCCGCGAGTTCGGGCTGACCGCGACCGATATCCAGCAGACAGCCCAGGGTGCCGACCTGTTCGGTCATGTTATCGGCGCTGTGAAAGGTCTGCGCGGCCCTTGCGCCCTCATCGATCCGGCTCAGCAGCCGCAGCAGGGCAAGACGCAGGCTGCGCCGCCCCGCCGCCCGCGCCTCGGGGGTGAAGGGGCCGGGTTCGGCCAGATCATCAATCAGCCGGGGCAGGGCCGGGGCCAGATGGCGCGCCAGCGCATCGCCCATGCGGCGGCGGGCGGCATGGATGTTATCCGGGTCCGGCGTGACACCGGCATCATGCAGGGTTTGCGCCATGTCATCTTCGCCGGGCAGCGACAGGGCAAGGGCCCGGAAGGCCGGGTCAAGGCTGGCATCCTGGGCCACCCGCGCCAGCGCATCCAGCCACTGCGGCCCCGGCTGCGCCCCGTCCCGGATCATGCCGGCCAGCACATCCTTGGCCAGGGCGCGGCCCGCTTCCCATTTGTTGAACGGGTCGGTGTCATGCGCCAGCAGGAAGGCCCGTTCTTCCGGGCTGGAGTGCCGGTCAAGAATGACGGGGGCAGAGAACCCGCGCAAAAGCGAGACGATGGGCCGCGCGGACAAATCGGGAAACCGGAAGCTTTGCCGCTGCGCCGTCATTTCCAGCGTTGTCGTCGGCAGCACCTCGTCCCCGTTCGGGTTCAGCAGACCGACCGCGATGGGGATGACCTTTGGCGCCTTGTCCGGCTGGCCGGGCGTGGGCGGGTTCACCTGTTCGAAATGCAGCGTGCAGGTGCCGTCCCGCCAGTCTTCCTGAACCCGCAGCCGGGGCGTTCCGGCTTCGGTATACCAGCGCCTGAATTGCGCCAGGTCGCGGCCCGTGGTGTCTTCGAAGACCCGCAGCCAATCCTCGATCGTCACCGCCTGACCATCATGCCGGTCAAAGTAAAGGTCCAGCGCACGGGCGTAATCGGCATCGCCGACCAGCCGCTTGAGCATGCCGATGATCTCGGCCCCCTTTTCATAGACGGTGGCCGTGTAGAAGTTGTTGATCTCTCCATAATGGTCGGGGCGCACGGCATGGGCCAGCGGGCCGTTATCCTCGCGGAACTGGCGGGCACGCAGGGTCATCACATCTTCGATGCGCTTGACAGGGGCCGAGCGCATGTCGCCGGTGAACTGCTGATCGCGGAATACGGTCAGCCCTTCCTTCAGGCAAAGCTGGAACCAGTCGCGGCAGGTGATGCGGTTGCCGGTCCAGTTGTGAAAGTATTCATGCGCGATGATCGCCTCGATCCGGGCAAAGTCATCATCCGTGGCGGTTTCGGGCAGGGCCAGGACGTAGCGGGAGTTGAAGATGTTCAGCCCCTTGTTTTCCATGGCCCCCATGTTGAAGTCATCGACGGCGACGATGTTGAAGACATCCAGATCATATTCGCGCCCATAGGCGGTTTCGTCCCAGCGCAAGGCGCGTTTCAGCGCATCCATCGCATAGGCGCATTTGCGCTCGTCACCGGGGCGCACCCAGATGTTCAGGGCGACCTTGCGCCCCGAGGCGGTAACGAAAGCCCCCGGATGCGCCACAAGATCGCCCGCGACCAGCGCGAACAGATAGGCGGGCTTGGGCCAGGGATCGTCCCATTCCGCCCAGCCCGGCCCCTGCGCCACAGGATTGCCGTTGGACAGGAGCACCGGCAGATCGCTTTCAATGCGCACGCGGAACGGGGCCATCACATCGGGCCGGTCCGGGTAGAAGGTGATCCTGCGAAAGCCTTCCGCCTCGCATTGCGTGCAATACATGCCGTTCGACATGTAAAGCCCTTCAAGCGCGGTGTTGGCCTGCGGCGAAATCTCGACTTCGGTTTCCAGCCGGAATGGGCCTTCCGGCAGCAGATCGGCGGCAAGGGTCAGGCCGGTGGCATCGGGCCGGACAGACAGGGGGGTACCGTCGAGCGAAACCGACACCAGTCGCAGCAACTCTCCGTCCAGACGCAGATCGTGCCGGCCCGGTCGCCCGGGGTTCGGGGCCAGATCAATCCGCGCGCTGACCCGCGTTGCCCCAGGGTGCAGCCGGACCGTAAGCCGGGTGCGGACCACAAGGTGCGTGAAGGCAGCGTAATCGGACAGGTGGACGGCCTTGGTCATCGATGTCTTCCCCCAGTCTGCCACCCTAGCCCGCCGCGGGCTGTGCGCAAGCGTGGGCTTTACGAATCTGCAGATGCTGCTACATCCATGTTCCATGAATGTTCTTGTCTGGTTCAAGCGCGACCTGCGGGTGGCCGACCATCCGGCCCTTGCCCTTGCGGCGGGGATGGGTGCGGTTCTGCCCGTTTATGTCGTGGAGCCCGAGTATTGGGCGCTGCCCGACACATCCGCCCGCCAATGGGCTTTTGCCGAAGACTGTCTGACGGACCTGCGCGCGGCACTGGCCGGTCTTGGCGCGCCGCTGGTGGTGCGGGTGGGCGATGCGGTCGCGGTGCTGGACAAGCTCTGCCGCGCGCACCGGATTGGCCAAATCCTCAGCCATGAGGAAACGGGAAACCTGTGGACCTTTGCCCGTGACCGCAGGGTCCGGGCCTGGGCGCGCGGGGCCGGGATTGACTGGGTGGAGGTGCCGCAATCGGGCGTGGTCCGCCGCCTGACCGGGCGCGATGGCTGGGCGGGCCGGCGCGACAGGTTCATGGCGCGGGCGCTGGAAGATGTGCCGGCGCTGACCGGTGTTCCGGGGGCAGAGCCGGGGACGATCCCCACCGCGCGGATGCTGCGGCTGCCCGATGACCGCTGCCTGCACCGGCAGGCGGGCGGGCGCGGGCGCGGGCTGGCCGCGCTGGACAGTTTCCTGACCGCGCGGGGCCAACCCTACCGCGCCGCCATGTCCTCGCCCCTGACGGCCGAGCGGGCCTGTTCGCGGCTGTCGCCGCATCTGGCGCTGGGCAGCCTGTCGGTGCGCGAGGTGGCGCAGGCCACCGCCGCCCGGCAGGCCGAACGGCCCGGCAGCGGCTGGGGGGGCAGTCTGGCAAGCTTTCAAAGCCGCCTCGCCTGGCGCGACCATTTCATGCAAAAGCTGGAAAGCCAGCCGGATATCGAAACGCGCTGTCTGCACCGCGCCACTGAAGGGCTGCGCCCGCGCGAGGCGGATGCGCAGCGCCTTGCAGCCTGGGCCAGTGGCGAAACCGGGCTGCCGTTTCTGGATGCCTGCATGCGCTATCTGGCGGCAACGGGGTGGCTGAATTTCCGGATGCGCAGCATGGTGATGGCGGTGGCCTCGTATCAGCTGTGGCTGGATTGGCGGGCGACCGGGCCGGTTCTGGCGCGGCTGTTCACCGATTACGAGCCGGGCATCCACTGGCCGCAGGTGCAGATGCAGTCGGGGACCACCGGTATCAATACGATCCGCATCTACAACCCGGTCAAGCAGGGGCTGGATCAGGACCCGACGGGGGCGTTTACCCGCCGCTGGGTGCCGGAACTTGCGCCCGTTCCGGACGGGTTCCTGCAGGAGCCGTGGAAATGGCCGGGGGCTGCCGGGCTGCTGGGGCGGCGCTATCCCGAGCCGTTGGTCGATGTGGCCGCCGCCGCCCGCAGGGCGCGCGACACGGTCTGGGGCCTGCGCCGGAATGCCGGTTTCGCCCCCGAGGCGGCCCGCGTGGCCGAGGCGCATGCCAGCCGGGCCGATGGCAAGGGGCGTTTTGTCAATGACCGTGCCGCACGCCCGAAACGGGCGAAGCTGGCAGATGCCGGACAACTGACCCTGGACCTTTGACCTGCGGGCACCGGGACGGCATATCGGTGCGACCGCCGGCTGTGCCCGGCAGGCACAGCGCCGCACGGATCTGGCTGCCGGGTCCGGCCCGCGCTGGCAGTCCGGCACGGACCACCTTGCTTTCAGCGGGCAATAATCACCGTGCAGGGTGCCCTGGCGGCGACATCGGCGGCCACAGAGCCCAGAAAAAGCCGGGACAGCCCGCGCTTGTCGCCCGTGCCGATCACGATGTGATCGATCTGGTTCGCCAGGGCAAAATCGATCAGGCCCGATGACGCCTCGCGGTTTTTCAGCACGACGGCCTTTGCAGCGCCATGGCCATGGCTGGCCAGAAAACCCGAAGCATCATCCAGAATCTGCTGGGCCTCGGCGTCCGTCCAGGTCGGGACATGCGGGCTGCGGGGAGATGTGCCGAACACGACGTTGACAAGACAGATCGTCAGATCCGCCCCGAATTTCGCGGCAAGTTCCGCAGCTGCAAGAAGCGCCACTTGCGAATGATCCGTTCCGTCGACACCGCATACTATCCTGTTGATCATGGTCTTCCCCTGAAACTGGCGCAACCCCTGCGCCTGCGCGTTCCACCCTGCCTTGCGGCGCAAGACCGGACATTGATCCTGATCAATCGGCTTCACCGGCCTGCCCGAATGCGCGGCCAAAGGCCCGCCCCCGCGCCGGTGCCCGTCATTGTCAGGACCAGTGCGGTGCGACACCGGACGGCCCCGGCGGGGATGGTCGGATGGCTTTTCGTCAGGTGGCAAGCGTTTCTGGCGGCGGGCGACCGGGTGACGGGCGGTTTGCGGACTGCCCCTTGCCCGGTCCGGCTGGCATCCGCCCCTGCCCCACGGGCCGAAAGGCTGCGTGATCTGCCGCTTCACACAGGCAAAAGGCCGATCCATGCTTGCCGGTCAACCGCAGCACAAGGGCAGGGCAAGGCCGGTCTCTGCCGGAAAACTGCAAGGCCTTCGCAAGGCAGGGCAGCACGGCAGGCCACCGAAGCCGTCTGGTCCGGTGCGGCTGCCGGCAACCCCCGTGCCATTGCCCCCGCCCGCCGGGTGACCTGGTGCAACCCGACACTGCCGGGCGGCACCTGCAAGGGTGGCTGCCCGCCGTCAGCCTGCACGGTCTGAACGCGGGCATTGCCGCAGCGACAGGTCAGGGGCCCCCGGGGGCCGCACCCGGTCAGGGCCTTGCCGCAGTCAGGTGCCTGCGACCACGCCCAGGTCCATCAGCCGCCCGATCTGCCCGGCCCCCAGACCCAGCACTTCGGACAGGATTTCTTCGGTATGCTGGCCCAGAACCGGTGCCGGGGACGGGGCCATCCTGCCGATGGCGCCAAAGCTGACGGGCAATCCCGGAACTGGCATGCGCCCGATGCCCGGCTGATCCAGCATCTGATACATGGGATTGTCCGGCGACAGATCGGGGTCTTCCACCACCGCCTGGGCAAAGCTGCGAAAGACCGACCACGTCAGGCCGGCTGCATCGAACAATGGGGCCACCTCGGCCAGGGTGCGCGCCGTGAACCAGGGGCGGAACAGCGCGCTGATGTCGTGCCGGGCGGCCCAGCGATCACCTTCCAGCGACAGGTTCAGCGCCATCCGGTCGCCAAGGGCGGCAATCTCCTGCTCCATCCCCAGCACCCTGACCAGACCGCGCCATTGCCGGTCGGTCAGGCCGATCACCATCACCCTGCGCCCGCAGGCCAGCGTGAAATCCTGCCCGTAGGCCCCGTAAAGCGCGTTGCCTGCCTTGGCCCGGTCCACGCCATTGACCGTCACCTCGCCGACGATGCCAAGGTGGCCCAGCATTGCTGCGCCCACATCCTTCAGCGATAGTTCGGCAAGCTGGCCCTGGCCCGACCGCATCCGGTGCCGTTCCGCAGCCAGCAGGGCATTGACCACCATCTGCCCGGCGATGCAATCCCAGGCGGGCAGCACATGGGCCACCGGCTCGGTCGAGCCTTCCGCCCCCGTGGCCATCGGAAAGCCAAGGGCAGGGTTGACCGTGTAGTCGACTGCGGGCTCTCCGCGCCGGGTGCCCATCAGGCTGACCATGATCAGATCGGCGCGCCGCGCCTGCAGCGCGGGGTAATCCATCCAGCCGCGGGCGCGCAGATTGGTCAGGAACAGCCCCGCATCCGCGCCCGGCGCGCAGATCAGGCTGGTGACAATCTCTTGCCCCTCGGGGTGCCCCAGGTCCACCGCCAGCGACCGCTTGCCCTTGTTCATCCCGGCCCAGAACAGGCTTGCGCCCCGGTCGGTCACCGGCCAGCGCCGCGCGTCCAGCCCGCCCTGCAGACGGTCGAACCGGATCACATCCGCCCCCATTTGCGCCAGCGTCATGCCTGCCAGCGGTACAGCCACAAAGGCCGACCCTTCGACCACCCGCATTCCCTTCAGCACGCCCAAGCCCCGTCCTCCCCTTGACGCGCAGCAGGACCGGCACCTTACCAGGTGATATCGGCCTGCATGCACACCAGCCCATCGCCATTGACCGTCGCCAGCGCCTCGGTCCCGTCCGCCAGCCCCTGACCTTGCAGGCTCAGCCTGTCGAAATGGAACAGCGGGCGCAGGCCGCGAAACCGGTAGCTGCGTGGGCCTTCGCCCCCGGACCGGTCCCGCGCCGCCTGCATCAGCAGCATCGCCTGCAGCGGCCCATGCACCACCAGCCCCGGATACTTCTCGACCGCCGTCGCATAGGGCAGATCGAAATGGATGCGGTGCGCGTTGAAGGTCAGCGCCGAAAAGCGGAACAGCCGCACGCTATCCATCGGCACATCCTGCCGCCAGGCGGCGGCAGGGGCAGGAACGGGCGGCGGCGGGGTGAAACGGTCAGGCATCGCGATATATACGATGTCCTGCTCTTCGCGGATCGCAAGCCCGGCCTGCCCCGTCACCTCGTGCCGCACCGTGACAAAGACCATGCGCCCCGTGGTGCCGGTCTTTTCGGCCACTTTCAGAATTTCCGACCGCCGGTGCAGGGTTTCACCGATCCGCAGCGGGGCCAGAAAGGCCAGCCGCCCCCCCGCCCACATGCGCCGTTCCAGCGGCACTGGCGGCAGAAAACCGCCCCTCGCAGGGTGCCCGTCCGGCCCCAGGTCCGCCATCGGGGTTTCGGGTGGCCACCCCATCCAGTGCCACAGGGTCGGCAGGGGATCGCCGTCGGCGAAGCTGCCGGACAGGTCCAGGGTCGCCGCCATCTGCCGCACCTGGCGGGCGGATACGATGTCCTGGGCCTCTTGGACCCGCCCAATCCAGGAACCGAACTCTTCGGACATGTCTTTTCCCTGATACCACTTTGCGCAGCTTTATTGCGGCTTGCGGTTTCAGCCAAGGGCAAGGTCGATGATCCCGCACAAGGTGACGGATATTGTCGCCCGTCAGGACCAGGTTGCCCCCCGACGCGACGCGGGGGGCAAAGCGGCCCCCCTGCCCTCTTCCGCGGCACCGGACGAAGCTGTGGTCCTGTGCATCGTCCAGCGGGCGTATGCGGCATCAGTTCCGCGTTGATTCGCAACCTCTGCCCCTTTCGGCCAAACCGGCCACCGGATATACGGGGCCTCTCTTCATCATTTCCGTGGGAACATGCGGAGCGGAGCCTGTTGCGGTGTCACACCGATCAAAGAAACAGCTTGTCGTGACCCTGACCGCGATCCCGCCCCGGTTCCCGAACCTTCCGCGCAAACTGGCCTCTGTCGTGCGGCAGGATGTCCGACCGGACAAGGTAGAGCTGCACCTTCCCAGAACATACCGCCGCTTTCCCGGCGCGGCTCCGTCGCTGCCGCCCCTTCCGGAGTGGGTGGACGTGATCTATTGCGATGACGACCTTGGTCCGGCCACGAAAGTGCTGCCTGCCGCTGCGCGCTGGCGCGGGACGGACACGGATCTTCTGCTGTGCGATGATGACCGCATTCAGGACCGGCGATGGATATCGCGTTTCGTCACGGCACGGCGGGAACGCCCCCAAGACATCATCGCAGAGCGCGGCTGGAATATTGACGGGCAGGTCGGAATTGCCCGGATTGCGCCGGAACTTCCGCGCGCAGTTCTTGATGCAAGGCGCGGCCGCACGGTGGCCTACCGCCTGAGGCGACTGCTGTCGCTGGGCCTCGCGCATCCGCCACGGGCCGTTTATGCCTCGTCCGGCTATGCCGATGTCTTTGAGGGTTTCCTCGGTGCCCTGGTGCCTGCCGACAGCTTCCCTGACGAAGCCTGGACCATACCCGACATCGTCTGGACGGTCGATGATGTCTGGCTTTCGGGAATGGCCTATCGGAAGGGGGTCAAGGTCTGGGTGACCGCCCAGCCAAGGCCGGTATTCGCCGACGGAGCCTATGACCGGCTCGGGTCGCTGACGTCACATGTCGAACGTGGCATCGGACGCGACGGGGCGAACCGGCTGGCTGTCGAGCATCTGCGGCACCGGTTCGGGGTGTGGCAATGACCAGCCGCCAGCCTGCGCTGACCCTGCGTCTTGGTCTGTCCTTGCTGGAACGCATGTTTGTGCGTCAGGACGGTGCCCTTCGGCCCACTGCACTTGTCCTGGCATTCCGCCGGTCGGACGGCGATCTTCGTCAGCCCTTGCGCAAACTGCTGTTGCGAAAGAACGGGGCAACGCGGCCGATCCTGCCGAAGCGGCTTGCAGTTGTGATCAGGGCACCCTGGTGGAGGGTATGGCTTGATCGATATGACACACCACCGGCGGGATGGCCGTTGCAGCCGGGCCAGGATCATCCGTCACAGGCGCGGGACGTGCTTGTTCTGCTGCATATTGATGGCAAGACTGATCTTGCGTTTCTGGATCGCCTGCGACGGTGCAGCGGACTGCAGGGTGCCCCGGGCCTGCTGGTGGTACCGCGTTTCACGCAGGACGTGCCGGATGCCATACGCCAAAAGGCCAGATCGTATTGGCCGGGTGCCATGCCGGACGATGCCCCTGACCGGATCATCCTTGTTGATCCACGGACACTTCCGCGCAAGCACGGAATGTACCTTCTGCTTGATGCGCTTCGCAGTCAGACCGCCGCTGTAATCGCCTTTGGCGATGACATGGTGATCGACCGCCACGGGCAAATGTCCGATCCCTGGTTCAAGCCAGGTTTTGATCCGCTTCTGGCTGCCCAAGGCATGCTGTTTGGTCCGATGACAGCCCTGAGGCTTGACCGCTTGCAGAACCCGCAAGCGGTATGGGCCAGCCTGCGCGGGGACAACATGGAACTTGATGACCCGCTCATCACCATCGCGACGGCAGTGTCGCGCGACGAAGTCCTGCATTGCCCGCATGTTGTTGCCTTTCGCTTCGAACGCGCTGTCATGCCGCGGAAACAGATCAGGCCGCCGGTCCCCTATCCCCTGCCGATTGTCAGCATCATCATTCCAACGCGGGACGGGTGGGATCTGCTGGGGCCCTGCCTGGAATCGCTTGGCCAGACGGATTGGCCCGCCGACAGGCTTGAGATTCTTGTCGTGGACAACGGGTCGACTGACCCGTCCTGCCTTGCCGGCCTTCAGCGTGCCGAGGCTGTGGGGTCTGTGCGTGTGCTGCGCGATCCACGCCCTTTCAACTTTGCAGCGCTTAGCAACCGCGCCGCATCGCAGGCCAAAGGTGACCTGCTGATCTTCCTGAATAACGATACCCTGGCGCTGCGCCCCGACTGGCTTTCGGTGCTGGCGGCCTTTACCTCACTTCCCAGGGCAGGTGCGGTTGGACCCAAACTTCTTTACGCCGATGGCAGGGTGCAGCATGCCGGTCTGGTCTTTGGGCTTTATGGCCGCGCGGTTCATGTCCATGTGGGGTTACCTTCGGATGCGGGCGGCTATCAGGGGCTTGCCGCTGTCTCACACGAGGTGTCTGGCGTTACCGGGGCCTGCCTTGCCGTGCGCAGGGCGGCCTTTGAGGCTGTCGGAGGCTTCGACGAGGGCTTTCCCGTGGCCTACAATGACATGGTCCTTTGCGGCGACCTGATGAAAAAGGGGTATCGCAACCTTTATGTGGCGGAACCCTTGTTCTATCATCTTGAAAGCAGAACGCGCGGCAATCTGGACAACCCCGAGAAAGAGCAGCGCGAAGCAGACGCAGCAGCCCGTGCGCGCGCCCGGCATCCGGATATGTTCGCTGCCGATCCCCATTATTCGCCCAACCTGTCACTTGATGCGCCTTATGTTCCGGCCGATCCTCCGCGCAGACGGGCCCCATGGGAACCTGTCGCGGATCAGTCGCCGCCCGCTGATTAGGGCACCCCTGTTCCGCCGGAAGGTTCCCTGCCATCCTTCCTGCGCCGAACGGGTGTTGCCCCGTGATCCTGCCGGCAAGAACAGCTCAGGCATTCTTGTCACCGCACCCGGAACCGCCGCCCTGACGGCACCCGGAACTGACCCCCTTGTGAGACGCCAGGATCAGGACCCGAGCCGACTGAACCGATCACGGGACGCAGGCAGGTCAGGCCCTGGCCGGTGTCAGGCACGGCTCTTGAAACGCCTTGGTGTGTTTCCCGTTTCGACGATCCCGCTGGGGCGGGTCGTCCACCCTTCAGGCAGCACTTCTCGCCGACCGGCGCCACAAGACGGCAACCGCAGACGCCGCCAAACCGGCGTGACCGGGGCCTGGCAGAGCCGCCTTCCCGCGCCACGTACCCTGCGCCGCAGCGGAAGACCCCGCTGGCGATGCGGGACGGTGATTCTGCTACCGGCCGGTGCCCGAGGCCTGATCGCAGGCAACGCAGGGCAGTGAAGGCCGCAACCCGGAAAGAGGCAAATGCGGGCGGCAGAGTACGGCCCCGAAGCACAGAGGCAGAAGCGCGGGGCCACAGGTTTGCAGCCGCAAGCGCCCTGATCGGCATCGGTCCGTCATCGGCAAAAGCAGGGTCGATTCCGGATTGTCAGAAACCTCTGGTCGACCGCCACAGGGGAAAAGACCGCCACCGCAGGCTGTGCGGTGACTGCGCCTGTCAACTTGCCGTTCCCCAGCCGCCGCCACCCGGCGTCAGCATTTCGAACACGGCCCCTGCGGGCAGGTTGCGTTCCGCATTGCCCTTGAGGTCTTCCACCCGCCCGTCGGGCCAGATCACCCGGTTGTGACCGACAGCACCCGGCGCGCCGCCTGCGGCCCCGAAGGGGGCAATCCGGCGGCTGGAACAGAGCGTCGTCACCGTGACCGGGGCCAGGAACCGCAAACGGCGCACCGCGCCGTTGCCGCCTTGCCACCGGCCTGCACCGCCGGAACCGCGGCGGATGCCGAACTGTTCCAGCCGCACCGGAAAGCGCCGTTCCAGAATTTCAGGGTCGGTCATCCGCGTGTTGGTCATATGGCTTTGCACCGCATCGCAGCCGGCAAAACCGGGGCCTGCCCCGGTGCCGCCTGCGATGGTCTCGTAATTCTGGAACAGGTCATTGCCCCAGACGAAATTGTTCATCGTCCCCTGGGCAGCCGCCACCACCCCCAGCGCCCCGTACAGGGCGTTGCAGGCCGCCTGGCTGACCTCGGTATTGCCGGCGATCACCGCCGCAGGCGGGCGCGGGTTCAGCATGCATCCTTCGGGCACGATCAGCGTGATCGGGGCCAGGCAGCCTTCGTTCAGCGGAATGGCCTTGCCGACAAGGGTGCGGAACACATACAGCACCACCGCCCGGCAGATTGCCAGGGGGGCGTTGTAATTGCCGGAATGCTGCGGTGAGGTTCCGGTGAAATCGACGGTCGCCGCGCGATTCGCATGATCGATCATGACGCGAACCTGAATCTGCGTTCCAATATCCATCGGATAGATGAACGATCCGTCCCGCAACTGTCCGATTGCCCGGCGCACGCTTTCCTCGGCGTTGCGCTGCACATGCGTCATATAGGCGGAAACGACAGGTTCGCCATAGGCCGCAACCACCGTCTGCAGCGCGCGCCGTCCGGTTTCATTGGCGGCGACCTGCGCCTTCAGATCGGCCAGGTTCTGATCGACTGCCCGGCACGGATAGCGGCCGCCGGAAAGCAGGGTACGGGTTTCCCTTTCGCGGAACCGGCCGCCAAGAACCAGCGGCGTCACCTCGATCAGAACGCCTTCCTCGCTGATGTCGCGGCTGTCGGGCGGCGAAGACCCCGGCGTGCGCCCGCCGATATCCGCGTGATGCCCGCGTGACCCCAGCCAGAACACCGGGCGGCCCCCTTCGAAGACCGGTGTGATCACCGTCACATCGGGCAGGTGGGTGCCGCCGTTGTAAGGGCTGTTCAGCATGAAGGCATCGCCGGGGCGCACCTGCGCCGCGACGTGCCGCATCACCACCTTGACGGCATGGGACATCGACCCAAGATGCACCGGCACATGGGGCGCATTCGCCACCAGATCGCCCTGCGCATCGAAGATGGCACAGGAAAAATCCAGCCGTTCCTTGATGTTGACGGACCACGCCGTATTGGCCAGCGTGGCACCCATCTGATCGGCGACCGACATGAACAGATTGTTGAACACCTCCAGCAGCACAGGATCGGCACCGGTTCCGGCCGCAGGCGGGTGCCGGATCGGCGCGGTCCGTTCCAGCACAAGGTTTGCCATGGCATCGACGCGGGCCGTCCATCCTGCATCAACAACAACCGTCCCCGTCGCCTCGGCGATCATCGCCGGGCCGGACAGCACTGTGCCGGGCACCAGGCTGGCGCGGTGATGCAGCGTCACGGCTGACCAGCCTTTCGACCACATGGTCACCTGGCCTCCCCGGGCCGCAGGATCCGGGTGTGGCAGGGCGGCGTCCTGCATTGCGGTTTCGCTGACAGCCTCGGCACTGAGCATTTCGAACAGAAGCGGACGCTCGGGCGAGATAAAGCCAAACCGCGCCCGATGCACCGCCTCGAAGGCGGATTGCAGGGCTGCGACCGGTCCGAAGGGCACGTCCAGCGCCTGATGCGACCCCTCATAGCGCAGATGTGCCCGCCGTTCCACGGCGCGCAGCACCACGCCCTGCGCGGCAAGGTCGGCCTCTGCCTCGACCGTCAGGGCATCCAGCACCGCCGATGCCTGTTCCCAATCCTGCAGCGGTTGATCGAACTGTCGCTCACGAAGTGACCGGGTTTCCGCCAGCCCCATCCCATAGGCAGAAAGCACCCCGGCCAGCGGATGCAAAAGAACGCGCCGCATTCCCAGGGCATCGGCGACGCGCGTGGCATGCTGGCCCCCTGCGCCGCCATAGCATTGCAGCGTATAGCCGGACACATCATGCCCGCGCTGCACGCTGATCTTCCTGATCGCGTTCGCCATGTTGTCGACCGCGATGCGCAGGAACCCCTCGGCCACCTCTTCCGGGCTGGCCGGTGCTGTCCCGGTCGCGGCGGCAATTTCGGCTGCCAGGGCCTCCAGCCTGGCGCGGACGACGGTTGCGTCCAGCGGCAGCGTACCATCAGGGCCGAACACGGCCGGAAAATGCGCAGGCGAAATCCGCCCCAGCATCAGATTGCAGTCGGTAATGGTCAGCGGGCCGCCACGGCGGTAGCAGGCCGGGCCGGGGTTTGCCCCGGCACTGTCCGGGCCGACCTGAAGGCGGCCATCCCGAAAGGTGCAGACCGACCCGCCGCCTGCCGCCACGGTATGGATATCCATCATCGGGGCGCAGATCCGCACCCCGGCGACCTCCGTCTCGAAAGAACGTTCGAAATGACCGGCGAAATGGCTGACATCGGTCGAGGTGCCCCCCATGTCGAAGCCGATCAGCCGGTCATATCCCGCCGCCTGTCCGGTGCGGACCATGCCGACGATCCCGCCGGCCGGGCCGGAAAGGATCGCATCCTTGCCCTGAAACCGCGCCGCCTTGGTCAGGCCGCCGTTCGACTGCATGAACAGCAGCCGGCCCGTGGCCCAGTCCAGGTCAAGGGCACTGTCCACGCGCGCCACATATCGGCGCAGGAGGGGCGAAAGATAGGCGTCGACCACGGCGGTATCGCCCCGCGCCACCAGCTTGGCCAGACGGCTGACGCGGTGGCTGGCGGAAATCTGGGCAAACCCTTCTTCCGCCGCAAGGGCGGCTGCCCGCACCTCGTGGCCGGCGTTGACAGGGGCATGCAGGAACGCGATGGCAACGGCACGGATGCCTTTGTCATGCGCCCGGCGCAGCGCCGCGCGAACAGCCGCCTCGTCAAGCGGCGCAACTTCGGCCCCCCCGGCGTCAAGGCGCCCCGGAACTTCGTCAACCGCCTCGAACAGCGGGTCCGGGCGGCGGATGTCCAGATCGAACAGGGCCGGGCGCGCTTGCGTTCCGATCCGCAGAAGATCGCGGAACCCTTCGGTGATCAGCAGCAGAACCCGTTCGCCTTTGCGTTCCAGCAGGGCATTGGTGGCAACGGTGGTGCCCATCTTGACGGCAGATATGGCACCGGCGGGCAGGTCATCCTCCGGGCCCAGCCCCAGGAAGTCGCGAATGCCCTGCACGGCGGCATCGTCGTAGCGTTCGGGATTTTCTGACAGCAGCTTGCGGGTTTCAAGCCGTCCGTCCGGCCGCCGCGCCACGATATCGGTGAAGGTGCCGCCCCGGTCGATCCAGAATTCCCACGCTGCCATGCCCGCCCCCCGCCGCCTGCCCCTCGGTCGGGCAAAACCGCCGGGCTGTCAATCGGCGGCACGCCGGGCGACCAGCGCGGGCAGGTCGGAATACCGGGCGAAGCGCGCCGCATGGGGCAGGGCGGATACCGGGGCCTTGCGGTAACCTTCGGTGAACAGCAAGAACGGCACCTGCGCCGCAAGGGCGGTTTCGGCATCCACCTCGCTGTCGCCCACGAACAGGACCGGGCCATCCAGACCGGCAGCGGCGGCCAGCAGCGGGGCAGGGTCCGGCTTGCGCTGCGGCTGGCTGTCGCCGCCGATGACAACCGGGAAAAGCCCCGCCAGCCCGAAGGCGCGCAGAATCTTCCGGGCGGGCAGTTCCGGCTTGTTGGTGCAAAGCGCAAGCCTGTGGCCGCCCCGGGCCAGGGTCGACAAGGCCTGCGTCACACCGGGATAAAGCTGCGTCAGGGTTGTGCTGTCCGCCTCGTAATGGCGCAGGAAGCCTGCCTGCCACTCTGCCTGCCGGGCCGGATCGGGGTCTTGACCACAGGCCGCCAGAACACGGGCGACAAGGGTGGGCACACCGTTGCCGATAAAGCTTTTGACCATATGCGCGGGCAGCGCGGGTTTGCCCATATCGGCCAGCAGGCGGTTGACGGCTGCATGGATGTCGGGGGCGCTGTCCACCAGCGTGCCGTCAAGATCGAAGATCACTGCGGGCATGGCTCAGGCCCGGTCCGACCGGATCGGATCGAACAGCAGGCGCAGCCCGTTCAGCACCACAAGCACCGTCCCGCCTTCATGCCCCACCACCGCAAGCGGCAATGGCAGGTTGAAGAACAGCGAGCCGGTGACCAGAACCAGCATCGCCCCCATGGCAAAGATCAGGTTCTGCCGGATGATCCGCCCCGTCCGCTTTGCCAGCAGATGCGCCGCCGCAAGGCGTTCCATGTTTTCCGACAGAAGTGCAACGTCGGCGGCCTGCAGGGCCACGTCGCTGCCCGCCGCCCCCATGGCAATGCCAACATCGGCGCGCGCCAGGGCAGCGGCATCGTTCACGCCATCGCCGACATAGGCCACCTTGCCGCCGGTGGCCAGATCGGCAATCAGCACAACCTTGTCCTCGGGCAAAAGGTCCGAATGGATTTCATCGTCCCGCAGGCCAAGTGCGCTGCCGATCCGCAGCGCCACCGGGCGGCGATCCCCCGTCATCATGGCGATCTTCCGGATGCCGCTTTTGCGCAGGGCAAGTATCCCCGCGTGCGACGATGCGCGCGTCTGGTCCGCGACAGCCACGGCACCCAGCACCTGCGCGCCGCGGCCGAGGTAGATGACGGTCTGGTCGCCATCGGCCAAGGGCAAAAGCGCCGGGTCATCCAGCGTCGCCCCCATGCGCGCGGCAAGACGCCGGTTTCCGGCCCACAGCGGGCCGATGTCATCCGTTCCGACAATGCCTTCGCTGGGAATGGCTGTCACGCCCGTGACCGATGCGGGCGTCAACCCGCGCCGGTCGACCAACCGGCGGATGGCACTGGCAATGTGATGTTCCGACTGCGCCTCGATCCCGGCGACAAGCGCAAGGAAGGCGTCTTCGCTGTCGGTCAGGCTGACGATCCCGGTCACCTCGGCCTGCCCCGTGGTCAGCGTGCCGGTCTTGTCAAAGGCAAAGGCCTGCACCGCGCCCAGCGTTTCAAGGGCTGCGCCCCCCTTGAACAGCACCCCGCCCCGCGCGGCGGCAGACAGCGCCGACAGGATCGCGGCCGGCACCGAAATGACAATGGCGCAGGGGCTGGCGGCAACCAGCAGCGTTGCCGCGCGATACAGCGCGTCCTGCTGCGGCCAGCCAAGCCAGAGAAACACGGCAAAAGCGATGACAGACCCCGCCAGCACCGCCGCAGTGTAACGCTGGCCAAACCAGGCACTGAACCGTTCAGAGGGTGCCTTGGCCGCCTGGGCCTGCGTCACCAGCTGGATCATCCGGGCAACCGTGCTTTCGGATGCGCTGCGGTCCACCCGCAGGTCCAGCACGCTGTCAAGGTTCACGGTCGCCTCGAACACGCTGCTTCCCGGACCTTTCACCACCGGAACCGATTCACCGGTGACGGTCGATTCGTTGATCGCCCCTTCGCCCGACAGGATGGTTCCGTCAACGGGCATGCGGCTGCCGGGACGAATCACCACGACATCGCCCGCTGCAAGGCTGGCCACCGGCACTTGCGCGACCGTTCCGTCCCGGCGCAGCAGGGCGGTTTCCGGACGCAGGGCCATCAGCGCCTCGACCGCGCGGCGGGCCTTGCCCATCGCCTGATTCTCCAGCGTTCCCGACAGGCTGAACAGGGTCAGAAGCACCGCCCCTTCAAATGTCGCGCCCACGGCGGCGGCGGCCACGGCGGCAACGACCATCAGCAGATCAATGTCGAGCACATGATCAACCCACAGGCTATGCAGCGCCCTGGCCGCCGAGGGCAGCCCGCCGAAGATATAGACCAGCGACAATCCAAAGGCCGTCACCTGGGCCGAAAGACCGCCATAGGCAGCGGCTGCGGCCACGATCATGCCGGCAAGGGTAAGCCCGGTCAGGACCACACCAAGGTCGTCCTGACTGCGGTCGGGAACGGTGTCCTGAGCCATGGGCAAGCCTTTCCGGGGTGACAATGCCCGAAGTGTCGCGCGGCTGCGCGGCAGTGTCAAAGCGGCATCATCGCCTTGAACCGGTCCTGGCGGACATCCAGCAGAACCTCGTCAATGCTGCGCGCCTCGGCGCTGCAGAGATAGGCCATGACCGACGCGGGCACAGCGGCGGGCACAAGTTGATCCCGGGGGATCCTGCTGATCGGGTTCAGGCCCGCCGCGCGGATTTCGGCCTGCATCGCGGTATCTGTCGGCGGAATGCCAATGAAAAAGCTTTGAATCCCCTCTGGCCCCAGTTCCAGCGCCATGAGGCGCGTCAGCATGTGGACGCCCGCCTTCGAGGTGCAATAGGCCGTCCAGCCTTCCATCGGGGTGGTCGCAGCCCCGGTGCCCGCGTTCACGATCGTGCCCTGTGACGCGCGCAACAAGGGCAGCGCCGCCACGACCATCCGGTGAACGCCGATGACGTTCACCGCAAAGGCCGGGGCCAGACTGTCACTTGCAAGGCTGGCCAGCGGGCCGATGGGGGAAATAATGCCTGCGTTGTTCACCAGAACGTCCAGCCGCCCCGCGTCCGCCCGGACCCGGGCGATTGCGGCATCGACATCCGCCTGACAGGTGACATCAAGCTGAAAGACCGTCGCCGCATCCGGCAGGGCTTCGGGACCGTCAAGCACACCCGCAAAGACCCGTGCGCCCTGCGCCACCAGCACCCTTACCAGCGCGGCACCGATGCCGCGCGTGGCCCCGGTGACAAGAACGCTGCGGCCGGACAGGTTCGGGACAGGAATGGGGGCGAGGTTGAACATTTCTGTTGACCCTTGTGCGGTGACAGGTGTTAATTGGCCTTACCAATTTACCGCTAATGCAGCCGGACCCGGCTGTCAAAAGAATAGCGGACAGGGACCCTGGGGAGGGGGAAGCAGATGGACCGGATCGCCCGGATCGAACCCTTTCCCATTCATTACCCCGACCCCAATGATTTCAACACGATCCGCCGCACGGTGCTGGTCCGGGTTGAAACCGATCATGGCGTGGTCGGCTGGGGCGAATGCATCGCCATGTGGCCCGAGGCCTGCAAGGCCGTGGCGCTGGTGATTTCCGAAGGCCTGCTGCCGTTGCTGCAGGGCGAACCGCCGCAGGAGATCGAGGCGAACTGGGTCAGGATGCGCCGCCATGTCTGGTGGTACGGCGAGGGGGGCATCGCATCGCTTGCCATATCGGGCATCGACATGGCGCTGTGGGATATTGCGGGCAAGATCGCGGGCAAACCGCTTTATGATCTTCTCGGCGGGCTGAAGCAGGACCGGCTGCTGGCCAATGCCTCGTCCCACGTCAACAAGAAGGGCGAGGCGGCCTGCGTCGCCGAAGTCGTCGGCTTTTTCGAAGCGGGGTTCCGGTCCTGCAAGCTGGGCTTTGCCAAGAAGGGGGAAAGCAACATCGGCGGCGATCCTGATACCGATGTCAGCTTCATCCGCGCCCTGCGCTCGGCGCTGGGGGATGAGGCGGGCATTCTGGTGGACATCGGCAATGGCGTGCGCTGGGATGCCGATACGGCCATTTCGGTGGCAAACCGGATGCAGGCGCTGGGCATCGGCTGGTATGAGGAACCGCTCTATCCCACCGACGATGCCGGATACCGCCGCTTGCGCGCCAACACATCGGTGCGCATCGCCAGCGGTGAACGCGAGTTCACCGAAGCGGGCTATCGCCGCCAGATGGAATTCGTGCAGGCCATCGACATCTATGGCGTCGATCCCGCGCGGGTCGAAGGGGTTACCGGCTTTCGCCGCGTCGATGCGCTGGCCACCCGGTTTGGCAAGGGCATGAACGCGCACGCCTGGTCCACCGCCATCACCACGGCGGCCAGCCTGCATCTGTCGCTGGCCTCGCCCAATACGGAAATCTTTGAATACAAGCCCTTCGGCGTGGTCGTGCAGGATGATCTGGTGGCCGAAAAGCTGTGGCACAAAGAGGGATGGGCCTATCCGATCCACGCCCCCGGCCTTGGGATCGAGGTGCAGGAAGCGGTGGTGAAGCGGCTGGCGATGCCATGACGGAACAGGCGAGATACGGCGTCACCCGGCCAACCCTGGCCGACATCCGGCAGGGGGGCTTTTCCACGCCCTGGGATGCGCCGATGATTCCGCCCTTTCCCTTCCGCTTCCGCAATGCCGAGATTCTGACCCTGTACTGGCGCACCGACCCTGCCGCGATGGCCTTTCTTCTGCCGCCGCCGCTGGTGCCGGTGGGCGATGTGGCCTGCGTGCATATCTACAGGATGAACGACACCGACTGGCTGGGGCCATACACCGAAGCGAACGTGATGTTCGGCGCGGAACTGCCCGGCAAGGGGGCGGGGGCCTATTCGCCCTATCTTGTGCTGTCTTCCGACATCGGCGTGGCGCATGGCCGGGAAATTCATGGCCAGCCGAAAAAACTGGGCAAACCCGGCCTTGAGGCGCGCGGTGACCTGATGGTCGGCACGGTCGAACGCAACGGGATCGACGTGATCACCGGCACAATGCCTTACAAGCAGCGCCGCGTCGCGCCCGAGGCGCTGGCCCCCTATTTCGATTTCGGCACCAACCTGAACCTGAAAGCCGTCGATCATATCGACGGTCGTCCCGCGATCCGCCAGATCACCTCGCGCCGTCTGGCCGAGGTGACGGTACACGAGGCCTGGGAAGGCCCCTGCACGGTGGAATTGCGCCCGAACGCGCAGCTTCCCGTCTTTCGCCTGCCAGTGCTGGAACCGCTGACCGGCATCCACTGGCGGGCCGATTTCACGCTGGTGGCGGGCCGCATCCTGCACGATTACCTCAAGGAAACGCCATGACCCCGCGCGTTGTCGTGACCGATTACACATTCCCCGACCTGGCACAGGAAGAGGCGGCGGCACGCGCGGGCGGTGCGAGCTTTGCCGCCTTTCAGTGCAAGTCAGCCGCCGAAGTCGCGCAGGCCGTGGCGGGGGCGGATGTGGCGGTGGTGCAGTTCGCCAGCTTCGGGCCAGAGGCGGCGCTGGCCGTGACACCCGGCGCAACCGTGATCCGCTATGGCGTCGGCTACAACAATATCGATCTGCCCGCAGCCAGGGCCGCCGGGCTGCGCCTGGGTTATGTGCCGGATTATTGCACCGATGAGGTGGCCGACCACACGGCGGCGGCGGCGCTGAGCCTGCTGCGCAAGCTGCCGCAGCTTGATGCCTCGGTCCGGCGTGGCGACTGGGCGGCGGTGAAGATTGCAAAGCCGATGAAGCCCTTCTCGCAGACCGTGTTCGGCTTTTTCGGCCTGGGCCAGATCGGGCGGGCCGTGCTGGCGCGGCTGCAGGGCTTCGGCTTTCGGTTCATCGCCGCTGATCCGGGGCTGTCGGCCGAAGAGGCGCAGGGTCTGGGCGTGACGCTGGTGGATGGCGACCGGCTGCTGCGCGAGGCGGACCTTGTTGCGCTGCATGCGCCGGCGACATCCGCGACGACCGGGTTCTTCAACGCGGCCCGGCTGGCCACGATGCAGCCCCACGCGCTGATCGTGAACGCGGCGCGGGGGCAACTGATCGTCGAGGAAGACCTGGCGGCAGCATTGACCAGCGGCACCATCGCGGGTGCGGCGCTGGATGTGTTCCAGGAGGAGCCGCTGGCCCCGAACCATGTGCTGCGGCAGGCCCCGAACCTGCTGCTGACACCGCATGCCGCCTGGTATTCCGAAGCGGCGATCCACCGGCTGCAACAGCTGGTGGCCGAAGACATCGCCCGCGCCCTGCGCGGCGAGGGGCCGCGAAAACCCGTGCCTGACTAGGCCGGACCAGAATTCCGCCGGGGCGGCCCCCCGGCGCGGAAGACCGCCGGGCGATGGGGGAAGAGCCTGCATCCGCCTTCGGCAAAACGACCAGGCACAGATCCGTGCCGAAACCTGGGAGGACTCTGATGAAGACGACCAAAATTCTCGGCGCGGTCGCCGCGCTGATGCTGGGCGGGGCAGGCCTTGCCTATGCCGATGCGATCAAACTGGAAGGCGGCAAGGACAGCAGCATGATCCTGCTGCCCAAGTTCCTTGGCATTCTGGTCTTCGATCAGGCCAATGAAGGCGCGCAGGAAGCCCACAAGGAATTGGCAAACCCCGGCAAGCTCGACTTTGTCGGCCCGACCCCGGAAAACTCGGTGGCCGGCCAGATCGAGATCATGACAACGGCGGCCACGCAAAAGCTGGGCGCCGTGATGCTGTCCAACAACGCGGGCGACCAGATTGCCCCGGCAGCCGAAGCGGCACAGGCGGCAGGCACCAAGGTTGTGACCTGGGACAGCCCGATCCCCTCGGCCAAGGGCGAAAGCGTCTTCGTGGCGCAGGTCGATTTCGGTTCCATCGGTGTGGTGATGGCCGATATGGCGCATTCGATCCTGGGCGGGGCCGGCGAGATGGCCGTGCTTTCGGCCACGCCGGACGCCGCGAACCAGAACGCCTGGATCGAGGCGATGAAGAAGACCCTGGCGGAAGATGCCAAGTTCAAGGACATCAAGCTGGTCGACGTCGTCTATGGCGATGACCAGTCCGAAGTCAGCTACAACCGTGCGCTGGCGCTGGTCGACAAGTATCCGAACCTTGGCCTGATCATGGCCCCGACCACGGTGGGCATCCAGGCGGCGGCCAAGGCGATGCAGGACGAAGGCCTGTGCGACAGGGTAAGGGTTTCGGGCCTGGGCCTGCCTTCGGAAATGGTCAGCTACACGCTGAACGGCTGCGCGCCGGAATTCGCGCTGTGGGATTTCCGCGATCTTGGCTACCTGTCCTACTACACCGCCTATGGCCTGGCCACCGGCCAGTTGAAGGGCGAGATCGGCGAGACGTTTACCGCCGGGCGCATGGGCGACTACACGATCGAGGCTGATCCAGGCCGCGAAGGTGCCAAGCGCATCCTGATGGGGCCGTTCACGGTCTACAACAAGGACAATGTCGAAGCCGCCGCAAAGTGAAGCCGGTGCGGCCACAGGGGCCGCAGCCCCGGACCTGATCCGGGGCCTTTCGAAACCATCGCGCGGGCGGGGCACACCACGCCCCGGACTTGATCCGGGGCCCCGGCCCCCCGCCCGCGTCATCCCCGCCGCCGAGTATCCCATGCCCGCCGCCCCCACCCTTGCCCTGCGCGATGTGTCCAAATCCTTCGGGATGACGGCGGCGCTGGCCGATATGACGCTGGAACTGTTCCCCGGCGAAGTCCACGCCATCGTCGGCGAAAACGGGGCCGGAAAATCCACCATGATCAAGATCATGACCGGCATCCATCAACCCTCGTCCGGTCAGGTCGAAATCGACGGCGCGCCCGTGGTCCTGTCGGGGACCAAGGCGGCGCGCCTGCGCGGCGTGGCCGCGATTTATCAGGAACCGATGGTCTTTCCCGATCTGGACGTGACCGAGAACATCTTCATTTCCGCCACCGATGCGGGCCTGGTGCCGGACCGCCGCACCATGCGCCGCCGTGCGCTGGCGCTGATCGACCGCATCGGCATGACGCTGGACGTGGACCGCGAGGCACGCGGGCTGACGCTGGCCGAACAGCAGGCGGTCGAGATTGCCCGCGCCCTGTCGCAGGATGTGCGCGTGCTGATCATGGATGAACCTACCGCATCCCTGTCGGCGCATGAGGCGGCGGAACTGCGCCGCATTGCCCGCAGCCTTGCGGCCTCGGGCGTGGCGGTCGTCTATATCTCGCACCGCCTGGAAGAGGTGTTCGAGATTGCGGACCGCGTGACGGTGATCCGCGACGGGCGCCATATCTCCACCCGGCCCGTGGCCGAAGTAACGCCGCAGGGCATGATTGCCGACATGGTCGGTCGCGCCGTGGGCAACTATTTCACCAAGATGCCGTCCGTCGCGCGCGATGAGGTGATCCTGTCGGTGCGCGGCCTGACCCGGGCGGGCGTGTTCGAAGACATCCGCTTTGATCTGCACCGGGGCGAGGTGCTGTGCATGGCCGGTCTGATCGGCGCGCGGCGCACCGATGTGGCGCTGTCGCTGTTCGGGGTGCATGCCGCGACGGCGGGCGAGGTGCGCTACAAGGGGCAGGCGGTGCGCATGACCTCGCCCGCGCAGGCCATTGCGCTGGGCATCGCCTATGTCTCGGAAGACCGCCGCAAGCTGGGGCTGGCGATGCCGCTGCCGATCCGGTCCAACATTTCCCTTGCCACGCTGGCGCAGTACCTGTCGCCCCTTGGCCTGATCGACCGGCGACAAGAGCGCGACACGGCCATGGCATACCGCGAACGGCTGAACATCCGTGCGCCGGATGTGGACATGGCCGTGGGCGTGCTGTCGGGCGGCAACCAGCAAAAGGTGATGCTGGCCAAATGGCTGGCGATGCAGCCGGACCTGCTGATCGTCGATGAACCCACGCGCGGCATTGACGTGGGTGCCAAGGCCGAGGTGCATGATCTGATCCGCGCCTTCGTGCGCGACGGTGGCACGGCGCTGGTCATCTCGTCCGACCTGCCGGAAGTGCTGGCGCTGGGCGACCGCATTCTGGTGATGCGCGAGGGGCAGCAGATGGGCATCATCGACAGCGCCCGCGCCACCCAGGAAGGCATCATGGCCCTGGCCACCGGCCAGAGCGAGGCCGCATGACCGGCCTGTTCAACCGCCTTGGCCCGCAGGGGCTGCGCCTTCTGGCCCTGCTGGCGGTGATCCTGCTGCTGCTGGCCTTCTTTGCCAGCCAGATCGACGGCTATCTCAACGCACGCCTGTTTTCCCGCATATCCGGCTCGGTCGCGATCATGGCGCTGATCGCCACGGCGCAGACGCTGGTGATCCTGACGCGCAACATTGATCTGTCCATCGGCTCGGTCGTGGGCTTTACCGCCTTTGCCGCAGGCAGCCTTGTCAGCGCAAACCCCGAGATGAGTGCCCTGCTGCTGGTGCTGTTCTGCTGTTGCTTCGGGGCGTGCTTTGGCGCGGTGAACGGCCTGATCGTGGCCTATGGCCGCGTTCCGTCCATCATCGTGACGCTGGCCACAATGGCCATCTTCCGGTCGCTGCTGGTGGAATATTCCGACGGCAAATCCATCACCACCAATACCCTGCCCGCCTGGCTGACCGAGTTTCCGAACATGCCGGTCTTCACGATCTTCGGGCTGGAATTCCGCGCGGCTTTCGTGACGGCGCTGATCGTGGTCTTTGCCGTGCACCTGGCCCTGACCCGCCTGCGCCCGATGCGCCAGTTCTTTGCCGTGGGGTCCAACCCCGAGGCGGCAGAAATGGCCGGGATCGATGCCAGACGCGTGGTGTTTTCCGCCTTCGTGCTGTCGGGCGCGCTGGCCGGGCTGGCCGGGCTGATGTTCCTGGCACGCTTTGGCAATATCACCGTCGTCGCGGGCCTTGGGTTCGAGTTGAAGTCCGTGGCGGCGGCCGTGGTGGGCGGGGTCAATATCTTTGGCGGATCGGGGTCGGTCATCGGCGCGCTGCTGGGGGCGGTGCTGGTCGATGTGATCGACACCAGTCTGGTGCGCTGGGCCATCGTCAGCGAATTCTGGCGCGAGGCGGTGCTGGGTGCGCTGATCCTGCTGTCGGTCACCACCGACACGCTGTTCACCCGCCGCCTTTTCGCCTGGCGCGCCGCCCGCGCCCATGCCCGGCGCGACGCCGCCCTGGCACGGGAGGCGCGGTCATGACCGCACGGCTGAAAAGCTGGGAAGGCTTCCTGCTGCTGTCGCTGCTGGTGATCATCGGCGTGAATGCATCCCTGTCGCCGGAATTCCTGACCCTGGGCAATCAGATCAACCTGTTCCAGCTTTCGATCGAAAAGGTCATCGTGGCTTTGGTGATGACCTTCATCATCATCAACGGCGAGATTGACCTGTCGGTCGGCTCGATGATGGGCCTTGCCGCCTGCGCCTTTGGCTGGATGGTCAAGGAACAGGGCGTGGCCGCCCCCGCCGCCATTGCCATGGCGCTGGGCATCGGCGTGCTGGGCGGGGCGCTGAACGGCTGGTTCATCACCCGCGTCGGCCTGCCGTCGCTGGTCGTCACCCTGGCAACCCTGATCGGGTTTCGCGGCCTCGCGCGGGTGCTGGTCGAAGACCGGGGTCTGACAGACTTTCCGGAATGGTTCGATGCCCTGGGCCAACAGGGCCTGATCGGCCCGCTGCCCTTTGCGCTGATCGCCTTTGCCGTGCTGTTCGGGGTTCTCCACATCGTGCTGGAACGGTCGGGCTTTGGCCGCAAGACACAGGTGATCGGCACCAACCGCGAGGTGGCCGAATTCGCGGGCATCGACACCAACCGCCACAAGATGATCCTGTTCATCGCGTCGGGCACCATCGCCGCCTTTGCCGGCCTGCTTTATGCGGCACGCGTCGGGGCCGTGCGCGGGGATGTGGCCAACGGGTTCGAGCTGGACATCATCACCATCGTCCTGCTGGGCGGCGTCAGCATCTTTGGCGGGACCGGCAGCCTGACCGGCACGCTTCTGGCCATCCTGATCGTGCTGAACATCCGCAACGGCATGGCGCTTTTGAACATCACCGGGCATATCCAGACCGGGGTGATCGGCCTGCTGCTGATTGCCTCGGTCATCGTGCCGCGTCTGCGGCTTGGCTTTGCAGGGAAGAAAGCAGCATGACCGGACAGGTCACCCGCATCGGGTTTCACGCACCCATCGTGCGGGAATCCGTGGCGGAAATGGTGGTGCGCCGGATTCTGGACATGGTGCGGACCGGGGTTCTGAAGGCGGGCGATCCGCTTCCGCCCGAACGTGATCTGGCGCTGTCGCTGAACGTGTCGCGCCCTTCGCTGCGCGAGGCGATGCGCGGGCTGACCGTGCTGGGCGTTGTCCGCAGCCGTCAGGGCGGCGGTGCCCATATCAGCGAGCTGGATGCAGAGGCGCTTCTGGGGCCGATCCAGTTCTTTCTGTCCCTGCAGGATATGAACATCCGCGAGCTTTACGATGCGCGCAGCCTGATCGAAAGCGATGTGGCCCGCCGCGCCGCCGAAAACATCGGTGCCGATGAACTGGCCCGGCTTGAGGCCATTCTTGCCGCACAGGCCGATACGCTGGGCGATCCCATCGCCTTCCGCAAATCCGACTATGCCTTTCACGAGGCGATCTGGATCGGCTCGCGCAACGCCTTCCTGAAGCGGATCGGCCAAAGCCTGAATGTGCTCGGGCTGGAATTCCGCAAGCGGGCGTCCGAAACCGCCGGGGTCCTGCAGCGCAGCTATCAGGACCACCGCAGACTGCTGGACGCGCTGCAGGCCCGCGACCCGGATGCTGCGGCCCGCGCGGCGCAACTGCACATGCGGACGGTCTTTCAATCAACCATCGCTCAAGTTGAAGGGGAAAGGGAATGACGGCAAGGATCGGTGTCGTGGGCGTGGGATGGTGGGCCACGTTCAACCACATTCCCACCGTGCAGGCGGGCGGGGATGCCCGGATCGTGGCGCTGTGCGACCTGGACGCAGGGCGCTTGCTGGTGGCGGGTGACCGCTTCGGCATTGCGGCCCGCTACACCGATCTGGCCGCAATGCTGGCGGAAGAACGGCTGGACGGGCTGATCGTCTCCACCCCCCATGTCGCCCACACCGCCCCGGCGCTGGCCGGGCTGGCAGCGGGCTGTCATGTGCTGGTCGAAAAGCCGATGGCCACATCGGCGGCAGACGGGCGCGCCATTGCCGCCGCCGCCGCAACGGCAGGGCGTGAGGTTCTGGTGCCCTGCGGGATGAACTTCACCGCCTTCACCGCCAAAGCCGCCGCCTTTGTCAGGGGCGGCCGCATCGGCACTGTCCGGCACGCCATCTGCCAGATGGGGTCGGCCCTGGACGACCTGTTCGCGGGCGAGCCGATGCTGGAGACGAAAGACCACCTGTTCCGCCCGCCCGCCTCGACCTGGGCCGATCCGGCCAGGTCAGGCGGCTATGGCTGGGGCCAGATGTCCCATTCCCTGGCCTGGCTTTTGCATGTGTCCGACCTGACGCTTGACTCGCTGTACGCCATGGATGGCAAGTCGAAAACCGGTGTCGATTTCTACGATGCCGCTGTGGCGCGGGCGACCAACGGGGCGACCGTGGCGCTGTCCGGCGCGGCCACCGTGCCGAAACACCGGGGCATGCATATGGACATCCGCATCTATGGCACCGAAGGGATGATCTGTTTCGACTGCGAAGCGGGCCGGGCGCGGCTGGAGCTGAGCCGCCTTGACGGGCAGGATGAAACTGTTCTGCTGACCGGCGGCGCGGCGGACTATGACGGCGCGCTGCCGGTGCGCGTCTTTGCGGCCCTTTGCGCGGGCAAGCCGGTGACCAACGCCGCCAATGCCGAAAACGGGGCGCGCGTGACCGAGGCGCTGGATGCCATGTACCGCTCGGCCCGCAGCGGCCGGCTGGAACGGATCGGGGGGCAATCATGAAACTGTCGCTGACATCCTGGTCCTTCCCGGCCTGCACGCTGGACGAATGCGTGGGTATTTCAAAGGCGCTGGGCATCAACGCGCTGGATGTGGGGCTGTTCTACCGCCCGGCACTGGACAAGGCCGAGATCCTGTCAGACCCAAGGGCGGCGGCGGCGCGGCTTGCGCCCCATGGCATCGCGTTTCCGAACTTCTACCACCTGTTTGGGGATGGCCTGGGCGGGCGCAACCTGGCCCTGCCCGGCACCATCGATGCAAACGCCCACGACCTTGACCAGGTGCTGACCTTCGCCGATGCCGCCGGGATTGACAGCGTGTTTCTGTTGCCCGGCATCGTCAACCCGGGCCAGTCCCGCGCCGACGCCGCCCGCACCAGCGCCGAAAGCCTGACGGCCCTTCTGGATGTCGCCAGCCACCACCGCGCCCGCATCTGCATCGAGCCGCATGTGCAAAGCTGGGCCGAATCGCCCGCCCTGGTGCAGCGCCTGATCGATGAGACGGGCATCGGCCTTGCGCTTGACTATTCGCACTTCGCCTGCCTTGGATATCGGCAGGACGAGGTGGACCCGCTGGCGAAACACGCCGTCCACGTTCACCTGCGGCAGGCGAAAATGGGCGCGCTGCAGACGAAATTCGCCGAAGGCACGCTGAACTTCCCCGCGATGTTCGGCACCCTGCGCGATGCGGGCTATTCCGGCTGGCTGGCGCTGGAAAACACCCACCAGGACTATATGAACACGCTCAGCGAAGATGTGCTGACCGAAACCATCACCATGCGGAACTGTTTCCGCCACTGGCAGGAGGCCGCCTGATGCCGGGATATGCCTGGGTTCTTGAAGTTCGCCCCGGATATGAGGTGGAGTATCTGAAACGCCACGATGAATGCTGGCCCGAAATGCTGGAAACGTTGCGCAAGTCCGGCATCCGCAACTACAATATCTTCCGCCACGGCCTGACCCTGTTCGGCTATTTCGAAACCGATGATCTGGCCGCGACCAGGGCCCATCTGGCCACCTGCCCGGTGAACGCCCGCTGGGCCGAATGGATGGCCCCGATCATGAAGGTCGAGATCGACCCGGCCACGCAATTCCCCTATCTGTTGCCCAAGCAGTTCTGCATGGAATAGCGCATGGATCTGGGACTGACAGGCAAAGTCGTCATCGTCACTGGCGGGGCATCGGGAATCGGTGCCGCGATATCCCAGGCGCTGGCACAGGAAGGCGCAGTGCCGGTCATCTTTGCGCGCCGCCCGCCTGACCCCGCCCTGCTGGGCCGCGTGACGGCAGCCAGCCCGCAGGCGGGCTGGGTTCAGGTCGAACTGTCAGACGATGATCAATGTCGCGTGGCCGTGGAGGCGACTCTCGCGTGCTGGGGCCGGATCGACGCGCTGGTGAACAATGCCGGGGCCAATGACAGCATCGGGCTGGATGCCGGCCCCGATGCCTTCCGCGCCTCGCTGGAACGCAACCTGATCCATTACTACACCCTGGCCCATCTGACCCTGCCGCAGTTGAAGGCGAACCGGGGGGCCATCGTGAACATCTCATCGAAAACGGCCATCACCGGGCAGGGCAACACCTCGGCCTATGTCGCCGCCAAGGCGGCACAGCTTGGGCTGACGCGGGAATGGGCGGCAGCACTGGCCGCCGACGGGGTGCGGGTGAACGCCGTCATCCCGGCCGAGGTGATGACGCCGCTCTATCGCACCTGGCTTGATACGTTTGACAATCCGCAGGCGCGGCTGGCCGAAATCGTCCGCCACATCCCGCTGGGGCAGCGGATGACCGAAGCAGATGAAATCGCCGCAACCGTGGTCTTTCTTCTGTCCCCCCGATCCGGCCACACCACTGGACAGTGGTTGTTTGTGGACGGCGGCTACACCCACCTTGACCGTGCTCTCAAGCCCGGCCACCCTGCTTAGGCTGGGCGCACATCTTCCGAAATGCGGATCACAATGAAACCCTGGTTCGGAAATGTCTCGACGGTGCCATTGCTGTACAGCACCCGGAATTCCGCCTCGAACAGGCCCGCCGCCGCAGTGTCCAATGCCTGCCAGCCATACTGGACCGTCGGCGTGCCCGTCGCCGTGACAATTGCCGCAGCAGCATCCAGAACCATCGCGCCGTTCCGGGCCCGCATCTGAAACCGCACTGTCGCCCCGGTCAGATCGACCGTTGCCGGGTCCAGCGCGTAGCGAATTGCGGGCGAGGTATCGTTGCGCTTGATGTAAAAGGTTTCCATGCTGACCTCAGTTGATGATGCGACCGCCACGCCGGGATTCGGCAACGCTCCCGTCGCGTTTTGACTCGAAAACCCCGCCGCCATTTGCCGGATCGCCGGGGAACGCAAACCGGGCTGCGAACTGGACCGCCCCGCCGCCCTGGGCGCTGCCAGTGAAAGGCAAGACACCGGATGCAATGGCAGAAACCACAACCCCGCCCGTTGCATCGCCTGTGAGCGGCAGTGTGCCGCTGGCAAGCGCGCTGATCGCCACACTCCCCGTAGCTGCCCCGCTGAGCGGCAGTGTGCCGCTGGCCGTGCCAGCAATCGGCGGAAGCGCAACCGCAATCCGGGGAACCCTGATCCGCAGCGACATCTCAGACCCCGATCAGCGGCGGGCGGTTGCGGTAGGGGTGTGCGGCGGCAAGGCGCATTCCGCGTCGCCACGCCAAGTACCCCTCGATCAGCCAGCGCACATAATCCGGCACTGCGGCTGGAATGAAAATCACTTCCGCAACTCGCCCATTCCAGGGATAGAACGTGCCGCCGATTGAAAGCACCGACGTGTTGCCGGTCACGTTGGTAAAGGTTGCATCTGAAGCAGTCTGCACGCCGTTCTGGAAAAACCTTGCCGGGCCGACAGCTTGCGTGGTTGGCTTCACCGCCGCCACAACCTGCGGCGCCTTGGTGACTGTCCCGGTAGAAGTTACAGTTACGTTTTCGGAAATGTCCCAGAACTGGTCGGCGTTGGAAACGCCGAGCCAGTATTTGCGACTCGTCTGTGAATTGTTGACCGACTTTTCCAGCCAAGCCCGAAAGGAACCAGACACGCCATCATCAATGACCGCACCGAAAAAGGAGTATTCGGTGCTGTCCAGCGAAGCGGCATGGGCGACCTGCAATCGCTGCGACGCACCACTGAAGCGAATTGTCGGCCCACCCAGAAAACCAGTCGGCTGATAGGTCGGTTGGTTTGCCGTGGTCGCCATCGCGGCATTGTTTGCGCGCCCCGACTTATCCCTCCACCCGCTCACGCCAGTGCCTGCTGTAATTGTGGACAGGTCCATCGCGTCGAGCCAAAGGTTAGGGCGAAAGGGTGCAGGCAATAAGTCAGGCGTCCAAAGCCGCCCCTGCAACCGCGCCTCGTCCAGGGGCGATATCCCGCGCGGCATGTCAGGTCACATCCTCGTTGAAGGGGCGGACGTACAATTCGTTGCCGCTTGCGGCTGTGCTGTTTCCGGCGTTGTTGACAACCGTGATCTGGCAGGGGAACGGATAGAGCCGCACCATGCGGAACACCACAACCTTCGCCGAAGTCCCCGTTGTCAGGGCTTCGGTGTAGGTGTCGAACGAACCTGCCCCCCGATCTGGCGTGTCGGTGCCGTCACCGGCATAGATGCGCAGCGTGACCGACCCGCCCGCAACGGCGTTCAGCGACCCCAGCTTGACCGTGACCGCCGCGTAAAGATCAAGATTGCTGCTGTTGTTATAGGCGACAAAGGCGCTTTCGCTGCCGTTCGCCAGGCTGTTCAGCGCGGTCCCGGCCAGGTTGGCACTGCGGGCTGACGGTGTAGCCCATTTTGCGACGCTCATCAGATTGCCCCCCGTGCAAGTCTGTCGGCAATCCCTGCCGCATCCATCCCATGCGTATCAGCCGGAACCTGCGGCGTATCTGTCAGCACCATGCAGGCGCGCTGGCCCGGTTCCGGCATCAGGCACCCCCTGCCGTCAGCGTGAAGGCGGTGATGGTCACCTGCTGGCCCGTGGCAATCGAAACATTGTCCAGCGTCATGTCGCCGCCGCCGCCTGTTGCGGTCACCGTACCCTGAAGGTGGCAAACGGCCCCTTGCTTGATGCGGAAATGCGCGGCGATGCCGGGGGCACCCACTGCCGCATCCTGCCAGGTGCCCAGCAGGGTCTTTGCCCCGCCCGATGCCGGCCCCAGCCAGTCCGAAGGCAAGGTCAGCGTGGCAAGTACCGTGCCGCTGTCGGCTGCCGCACAATCTGCCGGAACGGCCCCTGTTCTGATCGTCAATATGGGCGCAAGGCCGCTTGCGGCCTCGATCGCGTCAAGCGCCGCATTCCGCGCGGCAACCGAAAACTGAAAGGCCATGGCATCTCCTTGGGCGTCGGGTCTTTCCGCCCAATAGCCCGCACAGCCTTAACCATGCCCTGCCTGTCCGCACGCAGGGACCAGCCCCCGTGCAACACACCACGCCGGAGCTCCGCCGACGCAGGTGAAGATTTCTTATAAAAGACAGAAGGTTACGCTGCCGCCCGCAATGCCAGAACCCGCGCCACCGTCTGACCCATTTCAGACGGGTTCGGGGCAACCGTTATTCCCGCCGCGTTCAGGATTTCCACCTTTTCCTGCGCACTTTCCCCGAAGGCCGAGATGATGGCCCCGGCATGCCCCATTTTGCGCCCCTTCGGCGCCGACAGGCCCGCGATATAGGCCACGACGGGTTTTGTCATGTGATCGCGCACCCAGGCCGCCGCTTCGGCTTCCTGCGGGCCGCCGATTTCGCCGATCATCATGACCGCATCGGTATCCGGGTCTGCGGCGAACAGCGCAAGGATATCCCTGAAGCTTGATCCGTTGATCGGATCGCCGCCGATGCCGACACTGGTCGAAACCCCGATGCCCAGCGCCTTCATCTGGCTGGCCGCCTCGTATCCCAGCGTGCCCGACCGGCCCACGATGCCGACCCGGCCTGCCATGTAGATATGCGGCGGCATGATCCCCAGAAATCCCTGACCGGGGCTGATGACCCCGGCGCAGTTCGGTCCGACCAGGCGCATCTTGCGGTCTTCCGGATAGCGGCGCAGAAACCGCTTCACCTTCATCATGTCCTGGCTGGGAATGCCGTCGGTCACGCAGACCGCCGTGCGGATTCCGGCATCCGCCGCTTCCATGATGGCATCCGCCGCGAAGGGCGGCGGCACGAAGACAAGGCTCGCCTCGGCACCGGTCGCCGCGACCGCTTCCCGCACGGTGTTGAAGACGGGGCGGTCCAATACCCGCGATCCGCCCTTTCCGGGCGTCACACCTCCCACCACATTGGTGCCATAGCGAATCATATCCGCTGCGTGGAACTGGCCGATCCGCCCGGAAATGCCCTGAACGATGACCGGGGTCCGGTCCGTAATCAGAATTGCCATGCTGTCTCCTCCTCAGGCCGCAAGTTTCGCACGCGCAGCCACGGCCTTGTCGGCTGCTTCTGCCAGCGTGTCTGCCGTGATCAGCGGCAGACCGGACCCTTCCAGAATCCGCTTGCCCTCTTCCACATTGGTGCCGGCCAGGCGCACCACCACGGGCAGGGTCAGGCCCACCTCGCGGTAGGCCTGCACAACCCCTTCGGCCACCCAGTCACAGCGGTTGATACCGGCAAAGATGTTGACCAGAATCACGGCGACATTCCGGTCCGCCAGAACGGTGCGGAACGCCCGCACCACCCGCTCGGGGCTTGCCCCGCCGCCGATATCCAGAAAATTGGCAGGCTCGCCGCCCGCCAGCTTGATCATGTCCATCGTGGCCATGGCCAGCCCGGCCCCGTTGATGATGCAGCCGATGTCGCCCTCCAGCCCGACATAAGCCAGCCCATAATCGCCGGCCGTCGATTCACGCGGGTCCTCCTGACTGCGGTCGCGCAGTTCATGAATTTCCGGGCGGCGGAACAGCGCATTGGTGTCAAAGCTCATCTTGGCATCCAGCGCCACAAGTTCGCCCGTGCCGGTGATGACCAGCGGGTTGATCTCGACCATGGTGGCATCCAGATCGCGGTAGGCGCGGTAGCAGGCGCGCAGGATCGTCACCATCTGCGCCACCTGGCCCGCCTTCAGGCCCAGCGCAAAGGCCAGCTCGCGTGCCTGGAATTCCGAAAGTCCGACGGCGGGGTCGATCGTCATGCGCTGCAGCGACGCGGGATCGGTCGCGGCAAGGTCCTCGATCTCCATGCCGCCATGCGCAGACGCCACGATCATGATCCGCTCGGACGTGCGATCCAGCACAAAGCCCAGATACAGTTCCTGCGCGATGTCAGACGCGCCTTCCACCCAGACGCGGTACACGCCCTTGCCGTTGGCATCGGTCTGCTTTGTCACCAGCTGACGCCCGAACAGGGTCGAGGCGAATTCCCGCACCTCGTCTTCGCTGCGGCACAGCTTGACGCCGCCTGCGGCACCGCGACCGCCGGAATGGATCTGCGCCTTCACCACCCAGGCGCTTCCGCCCAGTTCGCGGGCGCGATAACCCGCCTGTTCCGGGCTGTAGGCCAGCCCGCCACGCGGCACCGGCACGCCAAAACGCGCAAGAATCTCTTTCGCCTGGTATTCGTGAATATCCATGCCGAACCTCCTCTTCGGTCGAGATACGAATTTTCGCGGAAAATTCGATGCTCAGCTGCGCGCGGCAATCGCCTCTGCCAGCAGCAGCACGTTGTTGGCCATCTTCTCGGACGCGGCATCGATCATCTTGCCGTCCAGGGACGCCGCCCCCTTGCCCTGTGCTTCGGCCTTGCGCAGTTCTTCGATTATCCGCCGGGCCTTGGTCACCTCGGACTCGGGCGGCGAGAATACCTCGTTGGCCAGCGCAACCTGGCTGGGGTGGATCGCCCACTTGCCTTCGCATCCCAGCGCCGCCGCACGCCGCGCGCCATCCCTGTAACCTTCGGGGTCGCTGAAATCACCAAAGGGTCCGTCAATGGCGCGCAGGCCGTAGGCGCGGCAGGCGATGACCATGCGGCTGATCGCGGCGTGCCACTGGTCGCCGGGGTAATGCGGGTTCAGGCCGCCGATGTTTGTCGTGCGGGCCCGCATCGAGGCGGCGTAATCGGCGACACCGAAATGCAGCGCCTCAAGCCGGCCGCCGAACTGCGCGATGCTTTCCACATTCGCCATGCCCAGCGCCGTTTCGATCAGCGCTTCCAGCCCGACGCGGCTGCTGTATCCCTTGCCCTGCTCGATCTGGTTGACCATCGCCTCGACCATGTAAAGATCATCGCGCACGCCCACCTTCGGCACCAGTAGCGTGTGAACACGGTTGCCGGCCTGTTCCATGATGTCGACGACATCGCGGTACATGTAATGCGTATCAAGCCCGTTGATCCGCACGGAAACAGTCTTGCCCCTGGCGGCCCAGTCGATGTCGTTCAGGGCCTGAACGGCGTTTCGGCGGGCCTGTTCCTTCTCGGGCGGGGCAACCGCATCTTCGAGGTCCAGAAAGACGTAATCCGCAGGCCCGTCGGCAGCCTTGTCGATCATCGACGGGTTCGAGGCAGGCACGGCAAGCTCTGACCGCTGCAGCCTCTGACGGCGCAGCGGGAAAAGGGTATGGCTCATGGTCTTGTCCTGTAAGCTATTCTGCTGCCAGACGCAGCGGGTCCGATGCAATGGCGGATTTCGCGTACCAGCCTTGCGCCGCACCCACCCCCGATCCGAAGTCGATCCTGGCCCCGGCCTCGACCAGAGCCATTTCAGCAATCGAAAGGGCCGTCAGGCACATCCCTTCGTTGAGATCCCCCAGATGACCGATGCGGAACACCTTTCCGGCCAGCCGCGCCAGGCCCGATCCGAAGGACGCATTGTAGCGCGCATAACCGATCCTGATCACCTCGCGGGCATCGACGCCTTCGGGCACCCGGATCGCGGATACGGTATTCGAATGCAGCGACGGATGTTCCGCGCACAGGTCAAGGCCCCAGGCCTCGATCCCCCGCCGAACGCCCTCGGCCAGCCGGTGATGGCGGTCAATCACGCTGTCCAGCCCTTCGGCAAAAATCCGGTCCAGCGACTTGCGCAGACCATGGAACAGTTGCGTCGGGGGGGTGTAGGGAAAATAGCCGGTCTCGTTCAGCGTCAGCATGTCCTTGAATTCGAAATAGGCCCGGCGCGACGTTGCCGTCCCTGACGCCTCGATCGCCTTTTCGCTGACCGCAAGAATGCCCAGCCCGGCGGGAAGCATCAGCCCCTTCTGGCTTCCGGTCACCGCCAGATCGACACGCCAGTCATCCATCCGGAAATCGACCGAGCCGATCGAGCTGACGCCATCGACAAACAGCAAGGCGTTGTGACCGCAGCCGTCCATCACCCGCCGCACCGCCGCAACGTCGGATGTCACGCCTGTTGCGGTTTCGTTGTGCGTCACAAAGACGGCGCGAATCTCATGCCCGGTATCCGCCGCCAGAATGCGCGCATAGTCCTGTACCGGCACGCCGCCGCCCCAGGGCACGTCTATGCATTCCACGTTCAGGCCAAGACGCTCGGCCATTTCCACCCAAAGATGCGAAAACTGGCCGAAGCGTGACATCAGCACCCTGTCGCCGGCGCTTAAGGTGTTGGTGATCGCGGCTTCCCAGGCGGCGGTGCCAGAGCCGGGAAACATCATCACCCGGCCAGAGTCAGTCCGGAACAGGCGCTTCAGATCGGCGAACAGGCCAAGTGTCAGATCACCGAAATCCGGTGCGCGCATGTCCTGCATCGGCACGTTCATGGCCTGCCGGACCGGCTCTGGCACATTGGTCGGGCCGGGAATGAAAAGGTGATTGGTGCCGGTCCGCATGCTGTCCTCCCCAACGCTGCACTGATGCAGCCCCCTATGCCAGCATCGGCGCTGCCCGCAAGACCAATGCGCGTCCTGCTGTAAATGCGAGAGTTTACATTTTTCACTTTATGTAATACTATAAACTCCACGTTCTTTCAGGTGCGCCCATGCAAAAGACGTTCATCGGCCCTCATCTGCGCAGGCTTCGTACCGAACGTGGCGAAACCCAAGGGGCCATGGCGCGCGCGCTTGGCATCAGCACATCCTATGTGAACCTGCTGGAAAACAACGAACGCTCTGTCTCTGTCCCGGTGATGCTGCGCCTGTTCGATGTTTACGGGGTTGACTGGCGCGACATCGCGGACGAAGACGGATCGGGTCAGCTTGCCGACCTCAGGGCCATCATCCAGGACCCGATCTTCGATGCGGGCCGCCCCGACCTTGCCCAGATCCGGGCGGCCCTTGTTCACAGCCCCACCCTGGCTTCGGCCTTTCTGACCCTGCATCGGGCCTATCAATCCGCCACGGATCAGCTTCTGGCGCTGTCAGGCGCGGCTGCCGGCGCGGAACCCATCCTTGCCAGTTCGCCCGAATCTGCGGTGCACAGCTACTTCCGGCGGCACCGCAATCACTTCCGCGAGATCGAGGATGCCGCCGAAGCCTTCTGGGGCAGTGACCCCATCGAAACGGACGAGGTCTATTCCCTGCTCAAGCGCCGCCTGCGCGAGGGGCTGGGCATTGCCGTCCGTGTGGTTTCCGTCGCCGATATGCCCAACACCCTGCGCCGCCATGACGAGGCACGCCGCGAAATTCTGCTGTCCGAGGCGCTGGATTACCCGAACCGCGTCTTCCAGCTGGTCCATGTCATCGGTCTGATCGAACAGCGCGCGCTGCTTGATACTGTGCTTGCCCGCTCCGGCCTTACGGATACGCGCGGGCTGGCCCGATGCCGTGTCGAGTTGGCCAATTACTTTGCCGCCGCGGTACTGATGCCCTATGGCCCTTTCCTGAAAGAAGCGCGGGCCTCGAAATACGATTTCGATCATCTTGCCACCCGCTTCGGCGTCAGTTTCGAACAGGCCTGCCACCGGGCCACGACCTTGCAGCGCGAAGGGGCGCAAGGCGTGCCCTTCTTCTTCCTGCGCATCGACAAGGCCGGGAACGTGACAAAGCGGTTCAACTCAACCGGCTTTCATCTGGCGGAACACGGCGGGGCCTGCCCGCGGCTTGATGTCCACACCTCGTTCCGCATGCCGGGCCGGATCGTGCCGCAGTTTGTCGAAATGCCGGATTCGTCGCAATACTTCGTCATGTCCCGCACCGTTGACAGGCCCACTTCGGCGCGCCATGCCCAGGACAACCGGCTTGCCGTGGCAATGGGCTGCGCTGTCGAACATGCCGGCGATATCGGATATGCCGAACAGTTCACCGTCAGCGGGGCCCGGATGACACCCATCGGCATCAACTGCCGGATCTGCCCGCGCGCCACCTGTGACCAGCGCGCCCATCATGCGGCCATCCTGTCCCGCCCGATTGATGAAAGACGGCGCGGAGCCACGCGCTATGACAGCTGAAGGCTGCCGCTGCTGCTGTCCCGGATGACAAGCTGCGGCCTGGTCGGCACCTGTGCGGCCTTTCTCCGGCGTCATTCCCGCACATCCACGATCACGGACGCGGCCATACGCCGCCGATACGGGCCTTGTCGGCACCCGTCACCAATGTCCGGGCGCGGTACCCCGCGCAGGATGACCCTGCCGATGCCGTCAATCACGGCCAGGGGCTTTCCGCTGTCACACAGGCTTCGTGGCCAAGTCTGCGCCGATGCAGCAGGGTCTGATCGGTGCGAAACCGCTGATCGCCCGAACCATGTCCCTTGCGCGCGCGGGGCAAGCCTTCGATACTGCGGCAGGCGGGTTACGGGCGATGCAGGACCGGATCGCCTTTGGCCAGGCAAAGGGGAACAGATGTCATTCTATGACGCAATCGATCCGCGCTTCAGCGCCTTTGTGATGTTCAATGCCCCGGTCAAGCAGCTGGCCACCGGCTTTGACTGGGCCGAAGGCCCGGTCTGGTTCGGCGATGCCAATTGCCTGCTGTTTTCCGACATCCCGAATGACCGCATCCTGCGCTGGACACCCGGCGCAGGGCTTACGACATTCCGAAGCCCCTCGAATCATTCCAACGGGCACACGCGCGACCGTCAGGGCAGGCTTCTGTCCTGTGAACATGGAAAACGGCGTGTGACCCGGACTGAACTCGACGGCTCGATCACCGTGATTGCCGACCGTTTTGACGGCAAGCCGCTGAACTCGCCGAACGACGTTGTGGTCAAGTCCGACGGCTCGATCTGGTTCACCGATCCGCATTACGGGATCAGGACCAATTACGAAGGCTACAAGGCAGAGCAGGAGTTGCCCTGCCAGGTCTACCGGGTTGATCCTTCGGGCCGGATTGACGCTGTGCTCAGCGATTTCCACTGTCCGAACGGGCTTGCGTTTTCACCTGACGAAACCCGTCTTTATGTTGCCGACACCGGGCGGATGTACCACCCCGATCCGCAGCACATCCGTGTCTTCGCCGTTGACGGCGCGCGGCTGACGGGGGGCGAGGTGTTTCACACCATTTCGCCCGGCTGCGCCGACGGCATCCGCACCGATACCGATGGCAATCTTTGGTCCTCGGCGGGCGACGGCGTGCATTGCATCGCCCCGGACGGCACGCTTCTGGGCAAGATCCTTGTGCCGGAACTGGTATCCAACATCTGCTTCGGCGGGCGGGCGAAGCACCAGCTGTTCATAACCGCAACCACCGGCCTTTACACCGTCACCCTGAACCGGCAGGGGGCCCAGACGCCCTGATCGGCCGGCCAGACGGCGGATGCGTGACGGATCAGCGTCAGGTCCATTTCGCCACCGGGGGCAGGCTCATCAGCACCGCATTGGCGTCATGGCCCGTCTCAAGCCCGAACTTCGTGCCACGGTCGTAAACCAGGTTGTATTCCGCATAAAGCCCGCGGTGAAGAAGCTGGGCTTCCCGGTCGGCCCCGGTCCAGGCCTGATTGCGGCGCCGTTCGACCAGCGGAACGAAGGCCGGCAGAAAGGCCTGGCCCACCGCTTGGGTAAAGGCAAAATCCGCCTCCCAGTCCCCCGTGTTCAGGTCATCATAGAAGATGCCGCCCACACCGCGCGCGCGTCCCCGGTGCGGCACGAAGAAGTATTCGTCCGCCCAGGCCTTGAATTTCTGGTAATAGTCCGGCGAATGCGCGTCACAGGCCGCCTTCAGCGTGGCATGGAACTGCGCCGTATCCTCGGGCACCTCCAGACAGGGGTTCAGGTCGGACCCGCCGCCGAACCACCAGGCATGCGGTGTCCAGAACATGCGCGTGTTCATGTGAACCGCCGGGGCATGCGGGTTCTGCATATGGGCAACCAGGGAAATGCCACTGGCCCAGAAACGCGGATCCTCTGCCATGCCGGGCACGCCGCGCGCCGCCATTGCCTTTTGCGCCCGCTCGCCCAATGTGCCGTAGACTTCGCTGACATTGACGCCCACCTTCTCGAACACCCGGCCGCCGCGCATCACGCTCATCAATCCGCCGCCACCATCGGCGCGGGCGGTTTCGCTGGCCTCGAACCGACCGGCGGGCAGTTCCGCCGTCGGCCCGGACTGCTGTGTGTCCTCCAGCGCTTCGAAAGCAGCAACGATCTGGTCGCGCAACTGCCGGAACCAGCTTGCGGCGCGGGCCTTGCGGTGGTCGAAATCCTTGGGCATCGGAGACATCCCTCACATGTTGCCTTCTGCTAGCACTGACCGCAGCCGCGCGCTAGGTTTGCACAAACGCCGGAAAGAGGGTGATGCCATGATCCGTCCTGCGCTGCTGTGCCTGCCTCTGGCCCTGATGTCCTGCGCAACCCCGCAGGAGCGCTGCATCGCATCCGTGACGCGCGATTTGACCGTGGTGAACGGGCTGATTGCCGAAACACAGGCCAACTTGGCCCGGGGCTACAGCCTGGAAGAGGTTGTCATCTCGACACCGACCTGGGTCTACTACGATCAACCGGTGCTTGTGGCCCAGCCGGATGGCAGTCGCATCTGGATCAACGGGGGCGGCATGTGCCTTGATGACTACACCCGGACCACCCAGCGCCCCCGCGCCATCGACCCCGAGCAAGAGCGCCGCAAACTCGACGGGCTGATCGCGCAGCAGGCCCTGCTGACGCGGCAGGCGACGCCCGCCATCGAGCTCTGCCGCCTTCAGCACCCGCAATAGGGGTCAGTGTGCCGGGACCTGAACCGGGTCAAGCAGGCTGCGACCGCCATCCACGGTCACGATCTGACCTGTCATGAAGGCCGATGCGTCTGACGCCAGGAATTGCACAGTCTCTGCCAGTTCCGCTGCCGCCGCGATCCGGCCCATCGGGGTCTGGGCGGTGATCATATCCTGATATCCGGGGTTTTCCTGCAGACTGTCCTGCAGGCTTGCGCTCATGACACTGCCAAAGGCAACCGCATTGACCCGGATGCCCTTCGGGGCCAGCACCACCGCCATTGATCGTGTCATCTGATCCAGCGCGGCACTGGCAATCGAATAGCCCAGCAGTTCCGGCCGCGTCCGGGTTGCCGCAATCGAAGACAGGTTGACGACTGCGCCGACAGGCCCTGTCCTTTCGGATTTCTCGGCCATCGCGATCATCCGCTTTGCCGTCATCTGGGTCAGGCGCAGGCTGGTGATCAGGTTCTGCTGCAACAGCTGTTCAACTGCATCATCGCCGATGCACAGCGGTTCTGAAAGCGCCATCTGGCGGCTGGCGTTCACCAGGATGTCCACGCGGTCAAACGCATCCATGGTGGCCGACAGCAGGTTGGCAATCGTCAGTTTCTCGCGAAGGTCGCCCGCAAACATGCGCACCGCGCCCTCGGCGCGCGCCTCGGTGCCAACCTCGTCTTCCAGCCGGTCCTCATCCATATCGGCGAACATCACATTCGCCCCCTTGTCCAGAAAATGCCGGGCGATGGCCAGGCCGATGCCGTTGGCCGCGCCGGTGACTATGGCGGTCTTGCCCGCGATGGAAAGCGACATGGGGTCCCCCCGGATCCAGAAATCAGCGCCGCGCCCGAACGGGGCGTGCCGCATGTACAAGTCGAAAAGCGCCGTCACCGCCGATGTCTTCCACCTCGCGGAAGCTTTCGGTCAGAACGGCGCCATAGGGAAGATGACGGTTGGCCACGAGCCACAGCGTTCCGGCCGGTGGCAGCATGGCAGCGGCCGCCCTGATGAATGCCGCGCCCAGTCCGGGTTCGGCGGCCCGCGTCACATGGAAGGGCGGATTGCAGACCACGGCATCGATCACCCCTTCGGGACGGAAGCCCATGGCATCGGCCCAGTGGAACCGCACCCGCGGATCGGTCACATTGCGCCGGGCACAATCCAGCGCAGCCGCTTCGGCTTCCACCAGATCAAGCTGCCGCACCCCGTCCCGCGCCAGAATGGCACGGGCCAGAAACCCCCAGCCAGCACCAAGATCGACGATCCGGCCCGGAAGCCTGCCCGGCAGCGCCGACGCCAGCAGACGCGATCCACGGTCGGGACCATCGGCGGAAAACACGCCCGGCACGGTGACAAAGCCATCATCCGTCACCGTCCCGACCCTGACCCAGTCGCTGAACACCGGACCGGCGGGGAAGGAAAAAATCCGTCCATGGGATTTGGCGATAGGGGTCGACGTTTCGACCCGCGCCCGGATGTCGCGCAGCATCGCATCAATCCCGTCGGTCTTCTGACCGTCGATGATCACCGGCCCACCCGGTGCGACCAGGGCCGATGCTTCTGCCACCAGCGCACGGGCATCGGATTTACTGCGCGGCAGGCAGACCAAGGCGGCCGCAGCCCCACCGGTTGCGGCAACCGACACGGCATAGCCTGCTGCGGCAAAAGCATCATAATCCGGGCGAAATCCTGTGATGATGCCGACCCGGTCTTTCGGCAGGACCGACAGGTCATCCCCGGCATGGGGCCGGAAGACGTGAATTCTTCCTGTCTCTGGCAGGGTGATCGCGCCACTGTCCAGTGCAAGGGTCAGGCGTGCAGATCGCATGGGCGGCCGCAGGCGGCCTTATTCCTTTTCCATCGTGCATTGCAGCGGATGCTGGTGGCGACGGGCAAAATCCATCACCTGGGCCACCTTGGTTTCCGCCACCTCGAAGGAAAACACGCCGACCACCGCCAGCCCCTTCTTGTGCACCGTCAGCATGATCTCGAACGCCTGTGCATGGGTCAGGCCAAAGAACCTTTCCAGCACATGAACGACAAACTCCATCGGTGTGTAATCGTCGTTCAGAAGCATGACCTTGTACAGGGGGGGACGCTCGGTCCTGGAACGTGTCTTGGTGATGACAGAGGTTTCCCCGTCATTTCCACTGGTCTTTCCCGACATGAGGAAAGGGCGACGCGTCAAGGCAGGCTCCCGGTCAGACTCGGTTCACGAAGTTTGACTATATAATGGAACGGCCCGAAACGAAAAGGGGGCCAGGGCGCTTGCAGGGCTATCGCATTTGGCCGAGGATGGTTCTTGCGACGTCGCCGGACTATCCTGCGCGTTTGTATCTGGCGGGAGGCGGGGAGTTCGGGGCGGGCTTTTCGCAGGTGGTTGAGGGTAAGCTTTCGCAGAAGGCTGAGGGTTTCCGCCCCGTTGTCCTTTGCGGTTGCGGGCGCGGTCCTCGTCGAAAGCCATGTCCAGCACCCGGTGCAGGCTGTTCCCGATCAATCAACGGGTGCCTGCGGCTTTCGCGACGGCTTCGGCTGTCAGCCGGGCCGGGGAGACATGGATGCGCCTGGCCGTGGCCGTACTCTCGCCGATCAGGCATCTGGACTGGACGCAGGCGATCATGGCCAGGCCGGGCAGGCCTGGCCCGTCCATGCAGCGGCCCGAAAGCGGCAGGCAGGCCGCACCCCGCGCGGCACCTGCACCGGCGGGCCTTCGGCGATCTTCCGGCCAGACGGCACGGCTTATGCCGCAGCGCAGCCGCTGCCCGGCCCGGTGCCGGGCACAGCCGGACCGGAGGGTGCCCGCCAGACCCGTGGCAAACCCTTCCCGAAAGGGGAAAGCGGCGGCACCTGCCGCAGATCGGGCGACCGGGCGCAGGTCACCCCATCCACACCGCCGGACCCAGCCCGCGCAGCGAATTGCCCACCCACAGCCGCACCCGGGGCAGATCGGCGGCCAGAAGGCCCGCTTCCTGCGCTTGCCCGGTTGCCAGCATCTCTTCGCGCAGCACGCCGGGCAGCAGGCCACAGCGCAGGGGCGGCGTGCGCAGCCCCTGCCCCGCATCGAAGAAGACCGTGGTGATGGTGCCGTCGCAAACCTCGTCCGCGCCGTTCAGAAAGATCACCTCGTCAAGCCCGGCGGGCAACTCGGCCCGCGCCCGGTCATAGGTGGCGCGCCGTGTGGTCTTCACGCCAAGCCATGGGTCGCCCGCCGCCAGCCGCGCCCCGGCCAGCCCAAGACGGACCGGCCCCGAAAAGGGCACAAGGGCGCTTTCCGTCACCTCGATCCGGCCCCTGCGGTCCAGTGTCAGGCGCAGCCGGGCCGGGCCGGCCCGCCCGTGCAGCAGCGCCGCCTCGGCCGCGGCCGGATCGCAGTGCCAGCCCAGAAGGGCGGCAGACCGCGCAAGGCGCGCCAGATGACGGGCGGCGCGCACCGCCCGCGTGCCGTCCCAGGCCAGCGTTTCGATCAGCTTCAGGGACGGGTCACGGCCGCCTTGACGAAGCGCGCTTTCCACAGGGCTTCCTCCCATTCGCCTTCGGCGGTCGAATCCGTCACCACGCCGCCGCCCACGTTCATCACCACACGCCCGCCGGGAAACAGTGACAGCGTTCGGATCGCCACGCTGAAATCGGCCCGCCCGTCGGGGGCCATCCACCCGACCGCACCGCAATAGACGCCGCGCGGGGCGGGCTCCACCTGGCGGATGATCTGCATCGCGCGGATTTTCGGGGCACCCGTGACCGAACCGCAGGGAAAGAGCGCCCGCATCAGCGCGCCAAAGCCGGGCCTGCCGCGCAGCTGGCCGATGATCGTTGATGTCATCTGATGGACCGTCGAATAGGTCTCCATCCGGTACAGCTGCGGCACCTTGACCGACCCCACCCGGGACAGGCGCGCGATGTCGTTGCGCAGCAGATCGACGATCATCAGGTTTTCGGCGCGGTCCTTTTCACTGACTGCCAGCCGCGCGGCAATTTCGGCATCGCGCTGCGGATCGGGGTCGCGCGGGGCCGTGCCCTTCATCGGGCGCGCCATGATCTGGCCCCCGGCATCGACCTTGAAGAAGAGTTCGGGCGACCGCGACACGACCACTGGCCCAACCCCCAGGTCCACCAGCGCGCCATGCCCCACCGCGCCCGTGCGCCGCAGCGCGCCATAAAGGCCCAGCGCGGTGCCGCCATCCAGCCGCGCCTCCATCGGAAAGGTCAGGTTGACCTGATAGCAATCGCCCGCAGCGATATAGGCCAGCACCTTTGCCATGGCCGCATCATAGGCACTGCGGGCCAGGATGGGCCGGGGGGTGGTCAGCCGCACGTCTGCCGCTTCGCGGGCCGCCCGCTCCAGCAGCGGCCCGGCAGCAGAGGGGCCGCTGTAGACCCCCAGCGCAAGCAGCGGCCCGTCACGATCAGGGGGCAGCAGTGCCGCAAGCTTTGGCTCCAGCGCCAGACCCGCCTCGTAGGCGACATAACCGGCGATCCAGGCCCCGCGCGCAAGTGCTGCATCCACAGCCGCCAAGGCACCGGGCAGGTCCCCGGCCACGTCGGCAGTGATGACCGAGTCGGGGGGGCCGAACACCGCCGGGCGGTCTTGGGGGCCATGTTCGCACAGGATCACGTCTGCCCTTTCCATCCGGCGGCCTCTGGCCTGCAACCTTGCCGGACCCGTCACATATGGCCCGCCGGTTTGCCGCGCAACGTGAGTCTTTTGCGACACCCGCGCGACGGTTTGGGGGGCAGTGTGCGCAGAAATCGAACAATTCTGTTGCCAGCCCCGGTTTTTGGGGCTTCGATGGTCTGCGAGGGCGTCCGATCCGCCCTTCAATCATAACAGACAGACCAGCAGGTCAGAGGGAAGACAATGGCCATCGACGATTACACCGACAAAGAGCGGCGCGAGGATATAAAGGTCCTTCACGGCATGGGCTATGCCCAGGAACTGTCGCGCAGCATGTCGAAGTTTTCCAACTTCGCGATTTCGTTTTCGATCATCTGCATCCTGTCAGGGGGCATCAACTCTTTCCCGCAGGCGCTGGGCGGCGTCGGCGGCGCGGGGGCAGGCATCGGCTGGATTGTGGGCTGTCTTGTCTCGGCCATGTTCGCCCTGGCCATGGCGCAGATCGCCAGCGCCTTTCCCACGGCAGGGGGGCTGTATCACTGGGCGTCGATCCTGGGGAACCGGTTCTGGGGCTGGCTGACTGCCTGGCTCAACCTGCTGGGGCTGATCACCGTGCTGGGCGCCATCAACATCGGCACCGCCTATTTCTTTGCCGGCACCTTTGGCGGCATGTTCGGCTTCACCGGAACCGACATACAGGTCGTTACCTTCGTTGCCGTGATCACCGCTGTCCAGGCGCTGTTCAACCACCTTGGCATCAAGGTGACCACGATGCTGACCGACGTGTCGGGCTACCTGATCTTTCTGACGACCGCCGTACTGGTCCTGGCCTGCCTCTACTTCGCACCGGCCATCGACATCTCGCGGCTGTGGACCTTCACCAACTTTTCGGGCGATGCCGGCGGTGGCGTGTTCCCGCAGTCAGACAACATGGGCTACCTCTTCCTGCTGTGCCTTCTGCTGCCGGTCTACACGATCACCGGCTATGACGCCTCGGCCCACACCTCGGAAGAAACCAAGAATGCCGCGCAATCCGTGCCGCGGGGCATCGTCTCGGCCGTGTTCTGGTCCTCGCTGGTCGGCTGGATCATGATCTGCGCGATCACGCTGGCGATCCCTGATCTGGCAACGGCAGCCTCGCAGGGCTGGGGAATGTTCTTTGCCACCATGGATGCGATCCTGCCCGTCGGTCTGAAGATGGCGATCTACCTCGGCATCCTGATTGCCCAGTTCCTGTGCGGTCTTGCCACGGTGACCTCGGCCAGCCGCATGCTCTTCGCCTTTGCCCGCGACGATGGCATGCCTGTCGGCTCCAAGGCGCTGTCTTCTGTGTCGCCGAAGTACCGCACCCCGGTGACCGCGATCTGGACGTCGACGGTCCTGTGCATCCTTTACGTAGTGCTGGCAATGTCGATCAAGGTCGGCGGCACCTCGATCTATGTGATCGTGGTGAACTCGACCCTGGTGTTCCTGTTCCTGTCCTTCACCGTTCCGCTGGTGGCGGGTCTCTTCGCCTATGGCACGGCCAAATGGCCGACCCCCGGCCCCTGGGCGATGAGCGCGGGTGTGTACAAGCTGGTCACGCTGCTGGCGATCATCGGCATGGGCGTGATCCTGTTCATCGCCGTGGCTCCGCCGAACGAGCGTGTGTTCTGGGTCGTCGCCGGCTTCATCGTTCTGGCGCTGATCCTGTGGGTCACGGTCGAGAACCGCCGCTTCGAAGGCCCGCCGATCGGCGACCGCATCGCCAAGCGCAAGGCAGCCATCGCCGCAGCCGAAGCTGCGGTTGGCGAGAAGGGCTGATCTCGGCTGCGATACGGGAACTGGAAACGGGCCGGGGGAAACCCCGGCCCGTTTTCATGCGCAGGGTTTACCAGACCCGCCGCAACCCTGTCCGGCTGCCGAACGCAGGGTTGGCCGAAAGAAAAGCGCGACGCGATGTGACGTGCCTCACCGTTGCTCAGGTGCCAGGTGCCGTATGCGCGCCACATGAGCCGCAATGTCTTCCATCGTAAACCGGGAATGTACCCGCACCGTGCTGGCCGGGTGATGGCCAAGCCCAAGGGACTCATCTGCCCGCCAGGCGTTCTGGGGACGGAACGGGCGCGGAGAAAATCCGCCCCCGCAGGTCGGGCATACATTGTGCAGAACCGTCTCGACGCAATGCGCGCAATAGGTGCATTCGTAGGTGCATATCCGGGCTTCGGGGCTGTGCGGCGGCAAATCCTTGTCGCAGAGTTCACAATTCGGTCGCAGTTCCAGCATTTCGCGTCCTTTCACCCGTTACCCTTGGTGGGCTGCCGCGCCACACGCTACCAGACCCGCCACAACCCTGTCAGACTGTCGAACGCAGGATCTGCCGAGATCAACGGCCACCCATTGACCAGCGCGGTCGCCGCCAGAAGGCGGTCAAACGGGTCGCGATGCGGCCAGTCGAGTGATCCGGCCACGACGGCAACCTCCGCTGTCAGCGGGGCGACCGTCAGACCTGCCGCCGTGGCATAGTCGGGCAGATTGCCGGCGAAAGGCTCCATCAGCGGCCACTTGCCCAGACGCACCTTTTGGCTGATCTCATAAAGACTGGCGGGGCTCAGGAACAGCGACGTGGCACCGTCGATTGCCGCGCGGGCTTTTGGCGAAAGGATCGGGTCGACCGTCAGCATCCACGCCCAGATATGCGTATCCAGAAGCGCCACGGGCCTATTCCCACTCGCGAAGCTCTTCCTCGGTCATCGGTTCCAGGAAATCGGGGGCCTGTGTGCCGACAAGCTCGGGGATCACGCCGAACTTGAAGGTCTTCTTCGCTTCCACCGGCACCAGCCGAACCACCGGCGTTCCACCACGGGCGATGATCACCTCTTCGCCCTTCAGCGCAGCGTCGATCAGTTTGGACAGGTTGGTCTTGGCAGCATGTATGGTCATCTGCATGATCGGCCCCTTTCTGTGCCTAGCTAACTTAGCTAACCCCATCGCCCGCGTCAAGGCAGCGGTGGCGGTTTGCCCCTTGTGCCGCCCCGTCTTCCCTCTATAACCCCGTCAGTTTGCGCACAGGGGGTCGGACATGCCGAAAAGAACCGACATCGAGTCGATCATGATCATCGGTGCCGGTCCTATCGTCATCGGGCAGGCCTGCGAGTTCGACTATTCGGGCGCACAGGCCTGCAAGGCCCTGCGTGAGGAAGGCTACCGGGTGATCCTGGTCAATTCCAACCCCGCCACCATCATGACCGACCCCGGTCTGGCCGACGCCACCTATATCGAACCGATCACCCCCGAAATCGTCGCCCGGATCATCGAAAAGGAACGCCCCGACGCGCTGCTGCCGACGATGGGCGGGCAGACGGGGCTGAACACCTCGCTGGCGCTGGCCGACATGGGCGTGCTGGAGAAATTCGGGGTCGAGCTGATCGGGGCCAACCGCCGCGCCATCGAAATGGCCGAGGACCGGGGCCTGTTCCGACAGGCGATGGAGCGTATCGGGCTGGAAAACCCCAAAGCCACCATCATCGCCGCGCCCAAGCTGGCAAATGGCAAGTATGACATCAACGCCGGCGTGCAGGCGGCGATTGCGGCCATCGACCATGTCGGCTTGCCCGCCATCATCCGCCCCGCCTATACGCTGGGCGGCACCGGCGGCGGCGTGGCCTATAACCGCGACGACTATGAGCGTATCTGCCGGTCCGGCCTTGATGCCTCGCCCGTGGCGCAGATTCTGGTCGATGAATCCCTTCTGGGCTGGAAGGAATTCGAGATGGAGGTGGTCCGCGACCGCGCGGACAATGCCATCATCGTCTGTGCCATCGAAAACATCGATCCGATGGGCATTCACACAGGGGATTCCGTTACCGTGGCCCCCGCCCTGACCCTGACCGACAAGGAATACCAGATCATGCGCAACGGCTCTATCGCCGTGCTGCGCGAGATCGGGGTGGAAACCGGCGGGTCCAACGTGCAATGGGCCGTCAACCCGGCGGACGGGCGCATGGTGGTGATCGAGATGAACCCCCGCGTCTCGCGGTCTTCTGCGCTGGCGTCCAAGGCAACCGGCTTTCCTATCGCCAAGATCGCCGCGAAACTGGCCGTCGGCTATACGCTGGACGAGCTGGACAACGACATCACCAAGGTCACCCCCGCCAGCTTCGAGCCGACCATCGACTATGTCGTGACCAAGATTCCGCGCTTTGCCTTCGAGAAGTTTCCCGGATCGAAAGCCGAACTGACCACCGCGATGAAATCCGTGGGCGAGGTCATGGCCATCGGCCGCACCATCCATGAATCGCTGCAAAAGGCGCTGGCAAGCCTGGAAACCGGCCTGACCGGCTTTGACGAAATCGCCATCCCCGGCCTGCCCCTCTCCCCTCCCCCCTCTCCGGGGCGGAGAGGGGAAGCGCAAAAGGTGCCATCCGCGCCCCCCTCTCCCCTGGGAGAGGGGAAGGGGGAGAGGCCCGCCCCCGAGGCACGCATGGCCCTTATCAAGGCGCTGACCCCGCAAACGCCAGACCGCCTGCGCCTGATCGCCCAGGCCATGCGCCACGGCCTGGACGATGACGCCATCCAGCAGGCCACCGCCTTTGACCCCTGGTTCATCGCCCGCATCCGCGAGATCGTGGACACCGAGGCGCAGCTGCGCCGCGACGGCCTGCCGCTGACCGCCGGGGGCATCCGCCGGCTGAAGATGATGGGCTTCACCGATGCCCGCCTGGCCACCCTTACCGGGCGGGACGAGGCGCAGGTGCGCCGCGCCCGTCAGCGCCTGGGGGTGACGGCGGTGTTCAAGCGCATCGACACCTGCGGTGCCGAATTCGAAGCCCAGACGCCCTATATGTATTCCACCTACGAACATCCCGTCATGGGCGATGTGGAATGCGAGGCGCGCCCGTCGAACGCCCGCAAGGTCGTGATCCTGGGCGGCGGCCCCAACCGGATCGGCCAGGGAATCGAGTTTGATTACTGCTGCTGCCACGCCTGCTTTGCGCTGACGGCGGCCGGTTATGAGACGATCATGATCAACTGCAACCCGGAAACGGTCAGCACCGACTATGATACGTCCGACCGTCTGTATTTCGAACCACTGACCCTGGAACATGTGCTGGAAATCCTGCGGGTGGAGCGGGAAAACGGCACGCTGCACGGCGTGATCGTGCAGTTCGGCGGCCAGACCCCGCTGAAACTGGCGCAGGCGCTGGCGCGGGAAGGCATCCCGATCCTGGGCACCACGCCCGATGCCATCGACCTGGCCGAAGACCGCGAACGTTTCCAGCAGCTTCTGCACAGGCTGAACCTGAAGCAGCCGATCAACGGCATGGCGCGCAGCCGGGACGAGGCCTTTGCCATCGCGGCCCGCATCGGCTATCCGCTGGTGATCCGCCCGTCCTATGTGCTGGGCGGACGCGCCATGGAAATCGTCCAGGATGACGCCCGGCTGGACCGGTACATCCGCGAGGCGGTGCAGGTTTCGGGTGACAGCCCGGTGCTGCTGGACAGCTACCTGTCGGGTGCCATCGAGGTGGATGTCGATGCGCTATGCGACGGCACCGATGTGCATGTCGCGGGCATCATGCAGCATATCGAAGAGGCCGGCGTGCATTCGGGCGACAGTGCCTGCTCGCTGCCGCCCCATTCCCTGTCCGCCGAGATCATTGCCGAATTGAAAGTGCAGACCAAGGCGTTGGCGCTTGCCCTGCAGGTCGTCGGGCTGATGAATGTGCAGTTTGCGATCAAGGACGGCACGATCTATGTGCTCGAGGTGAACCCCCGCGCCAGCCGCACGGTGCCCTTTGTGGCCAAGGCCACCGATTCTGCCATTGCCTCCATCGCCGCCCGGCTGATGGCGGGGGAACCGCTGTCGAACTTTCCCATGCGCCCGCCCTACCCGGCGGGCGTCGGCCCCGACAGCCCGCTGCCGCTGGCTGATCCGCTGACGCTGGCTGATCCGCAAACGCCCTGGTTTTCGGTGAAAGAGGCGGTCCTGCCCTTTGCCCGCTTCCCTGGCGTTGACACGTTGCTTGGCCCCGAAATGCGCTCGACCGGCGAAGTCATGGGCTGGGACCGCAGCTTTGCGCTGGCCTTCCTCAAGGCGCAGATGGGCGCGGGTGTGGTCCTGCCCCGTGGGGGGCGCGTCTTCCTGTCGGTCAAGGATGCCGACAAATCCGCCATGCTGGCCCATGCCACGCGCGATCTGATCGCGATGGGGTTTGAGATTGTCGCCACGCGCGGCACCGCACTGTGGCTGGCCGCCGAAGGCATTGCCACCACGCCCGTGAACAAGGTCTACGAGGGCCGCCCGAACATCGTGGACCGGCTCAAGAACGATGACATCGCGCTGGTGATGAACACCACCGAAGGCACGCAAGCCGTCAGCGACAGCCGCGACATCCGCGCCGTGGCACTGTATGACAAGATCCCCTATTTCACGACGGCGGCCGGCGCAATCTCAGCCGTTGCGGCGATGAAAGCCCGGCTGGAAGGCGAGATCGGGGTAAGAACGCTGCAAGGCTGACCACAACCCCTACACAGCCGGGCTGCCAATGCGCTGGATAACTGTCACCGGCGCTTCTGGCCTGCGGGCTGCCCCGCATATCCCGCCCGCCACGAAGATCAAAGGCAACAGGACACCCGGAAATCCCCTGCGGCCCGGTCACCGGTCATGCGGCCTTGGGGCCGATCTGCCGGGGGAAAATGATTCTGAGGCCGATCGCGCGGCCCACCGCCTGCACCATCGTCAGGACCCCAAGCTTTTCCCGCGCGGACCGCAGATGCACCGCGACCGTGCGGGCGGAAATGCCAAGGATATCGCCAAGATCCTGCCGGGATTTTCCTGCGGCCATCCATTGCAGCACTTCGCGTTTGCGGCCAGACAACAGGGGGTGTGCCAAAGGCGTCATCAGCAGACCGGACCGCATCACAGCGTCATGCACGTGCACGGCCGCCAGTTGCAGGTCGCCCAGAAGGGTCGGGCGCAGCTTCTGCCACTCTGCTTCAGAGACCGGTGCCGTCACGCTCAGAAGCCCCCTGTCGCCATAGGGTCCACGGATTGGCTCCGTTATGCCCCGGGGACTTATGCCGAAGTCACCGGCTGACCTGAAAACGGCATGAAACCGCGCGTCACGTTTGAAACGACTCCAATCCACCGGAGAAATACTGAGATCTGCGGGCCATGAAGCTGCATGCGGTTCTCGTTCCTCATGTGTTGCAACACGGGCTCGGCAGAACCCTGCCCGGCGTTCAACACTCCGGGTCCCTGTGCGCCTCGACCGGTGCTGAGGAGACAAATCGGGGGCCGTGCAGCGTCTGACCATGCAGCTTCAGCCAGCGGCGCTGCGCGGCATGGCCGGGAACCAGCCGGGCGACGACCGCCCAGAACGCGGGCGAATGGTTCATCTGCGCCAGATGCGCCACCTCATGCGCCGCGACATAGTCGAGCACCGCCGGCGGGGCCATGGCCAGCCGCCAGGAATACATCAGCGCCCCGTCCGCCGTGCAGGACCCCCAGCGCGACCGGGTATCGCGCAAGGTGATCCGGCTGTAAGACCGCCCGATCATCCGCGCATACCGGTCCGAGGCTTCGGTCAGCCGGTCGCGCGCCAGATGTTTCAGAAAGGCCCCCGCCCGCACCCCGGCCTGCGCCGGGTTGCCTGGGATCAACAGCGAATCGCCTTCGATGCGGATCAGCCGCCCCGGCCCTGCGTCCAGCCGTAACAGCCGCCCTTCCACCGGAATCATCGCGCCAAGCCCGACCGGGGCCGTCTGCGGCAGGTTGGCCAGGGCGCGGCGAATCCAGGGTTCCTGCTGGCGGGCAAAGGCCATCGCCTCGGACTCGCGTGCGCCAGGCGGAAGCGACAGCGTCACCCGCCCGTCAAGACGCGAGACGCGCAGCGAAAACCGCCGCGCCCGCGCGCTGCGGCGCAAGGTAATCTCCAGCGGGGGCGGTCCTGGCAGAAGTGGCATGGTCTTGTCCCGAGCGCAGTCAGAATACCCGCGCGGCGGCGGCAGAAAACCCCCATTTGCCTGCCTTTGCCGCCGCCGCGAAAGGCTTTGACAGCCGAAGGGTCTTGTGGCAAGCGAACCCGATCCTGCATCCGCCAGTATTTCAAGGGAACAACCATGCCCAACCCGGAATGGGGCACAAAACGCATCTGCCCGACCACAGGCAAGCGCTTTTACGACCTGAACAAGACCCCGATCATCAGCCCCTACTCGGGCGAGATCGTGGATATCGAATCCGCCCGCCGCAAGGCGGCCTCTGTCGTGATTGCACGCCCTCTGCCCGAAAAGGACGAGGATGTGCTTGTCGACGACCTGGAAGCGGAAGACGACATCCTGGAACCCGGCGTCGCCGATGACGCGGATCTGGACGATGATCTGCTGGAAGAAGATGCCGATGACACCGTTTCGCTGGACGATCTGGCGGATGTGGGCGGCGACGAGGAAGAAGTGTGATTGCCGGCGGCGGGGCGCGTTTTTGGCTTGCGCCCCCCCGCGCCCTTCCGTAAATAGCCGCAGCGGATGCCCCAAGTCCGCCTGCAGTGGGGTCGTAGCTCAGTTGGGAGAGCGCTTGAATGGCATTCAAGAGGTCAGCGGTTCGATCCCGCTCGGCTCCACCAGACAAAACAAGCCCTGATCGGTAATCTGCACGCTGAAGGCCGACCGTTTTCGTTTGCGTGCGGCGCCTCACGTAACGCAAGCGCAGGACGGCGACATTCGGCTGGCCGCAGTCCCGGTGCACCATCAGGTTGGTGCCAATGCCCTTGATGCGTCTTTGGAACTGACGGCTCCTGTCCCCGCGCCGTGCCGGATCACGTCCCCTTGCGCGGTGTATCTCCTCGGCCGCAAGGGTGCCCGCGCAGCGCAACAGGGTGTGGTCGGCCCGTTAGGTACCCCCATATCCGCCAGGCATACAGGCAAGCACGGATCGCTCCGCGGGGGACTTCTGACGAGGGTCAGGTGCAACCGGCTTCAAAAGCCAGGCGTTAGGCGTATCCGCAGCGGTCCTGCACAGCAAGTGACCTGTCTTGCCGTCTGACCGGGCGGTCAAGATGCCGCTGGCAAACGGTCCGACCCGCCGCTAGAACCAGCCCGACAGCGGGAGACGGCCATGACGAACGCAATACGCCCACAGCCGGGCATCCTGGATATTGCCCTCTATCAGGGCGGTCAGGCGCAGATTGCGGGCATGTCGAATGTGGTGAAGCTGTCGTCGAACGAAAACCCGTTCGGCCCGTCGGAACGCGCCAGGGAAGTCTTCCTGCGCAGCGTCCACCAGCTGCACCGCTACCCCTCGACCGACCATGCCGCCCTGCGTCAGGCCATCGCCGATGTGCACGGTCTGGACGCGGGCCGCGTGATATGCGGTGCCGGTTCGGACGAGGTCATCACCTTTCTGTGCCAGGCCTATGCGGGACCGGGCGATGAGGTGATCCATACCGAGCACGGATTTCTGATGTACCGTATCTCTGCCCTGGCCGCCGGGGCAACCCCGGTCGAGGTGGCAGAGCGCGAACGCACCGCCGATGTCGATGCCATCCTTGCCGCCTGCGGCAGAAAGACGAAGCTTGTCTTCATCGCCAACCCCAACAACCCCACCGGCACGATGATCGGGGCCAAGGACATCGCCCGGCTTGCCGAAGGCCTGCCGAAACAGGCGATCCTGGTGCTGGACGGGGCCTATGCGGAATATGTCGAAGGCTATGACGGCGGCAAGGCGCTGATCGAGGCGCGCGAGAATGTTGTGATGACCCGCACCTTTTCCAAGGTCTATGGGCTGGGCGGCCTGCGCATCGGCTGGGGCTTTGGCCCGCAGGCGATCATTGATGTGCTCAACCGCATCCGGGGGCCCTTCAACCTGTCGACCACGCAGCTTGACGTCGCCGAAGCCGCGATGCGCGATCAGGATCATGTTGCCAGATGCCGGGCAGAAAACACCCGCATGCGGGCCTGGCTGGCGGAGTCGCTTGCGGAAATGGGGGTGCCGTCCGATACCTCGACCGCCAATTTCGTGCTTGCCCGCTTTGCCGATGCCGCCGAGGCGGCAAGTTGCGATGCCTACCTCAAGACCCAGGAGCTGATCGTTCGTCAGGTCGGCAGCTACAAGCTGCCGCATTGCCTGCGCATCACGGTTGGCGACGAAAGCTCGTGCCGCCGCGTTGCCCATGCCGTGGCCCAGTTCAAGGGGCAGCGGTGATGGCGCAGCTTTATGACCGCGTCGCACTGATCGGGCTGGGGCTGATTGCCTCGTCCATGGCCCATGCGATCCGTCGGGGCGGGCTTGCCCGGGAGATAGCGGGGTATGCGCGGACGGCCGAAACCCGCGCGACCGCGCTTGAGATCGGCTTTGTTGACCGTGTGACGGATACGGCGGCACAGGCGGTGCAGGGGGCCGATCTGGTGGTGCTGGCGGTGCCTGTCGGGGCCATGGGGGCCATTGCCGCCGAAATCTGGCCGCATCTTGCGCCGGGGGCCACAGTGACGGACGTAGGCTCGGTCAAGCAGGCCGTGATCGCGGCGGTGGCACCGCATCTGCCGCCGGGCGTTGCCTTTGTGCCGGGTCACCCGCTGGCGGGAACCGAATATTCCGGCCCGCGTTCGGGCTTTGCCACGCTGTTCCAGAACCGCTGGTGCCTGCTGACGCCAACCGAACGGTCCACCCCAGAGGCAGTGGCAAAGCTGCGCAGTCTTTGGGAAGCGATGGGGTCCAACGTGGACGAGATGGATGCCGCACACCATGATCTGGTGCTGGCGGTGGTGTCACATACCCCGCATCTGATTGCCTATACGATGGTGGGGGTGGCCGACCATCTGCAGCAGGTTTCAAATTCGGAAGTGATCAAGTATTCCGCCAGCGGCTTTCGCGATTTCACCCGAATCGCCGCAAGCGATCCGACGATGTGGCGTGACGTTTTTCTGACAAACAAGGAAGCCACCCTTGATATTCTGGGCCGCTTCACTGAAGAACTCTTTGCTTTGCAACGCGCTATCCGCCTGGGCGATGGTCCGCATCTGCACGAATATTTTACAAGGACTCGGGCAATAAGGCGCGGTATCATTGAAGCGGGGCAGGACACTGCCGCGCCCGATTTCGGGCGGACGGCACAGGTGCGGGCGGACACAAAGCCTGCGGAATAGGGACGGAATGCAACGCTTTGCCTGGGGATTGCTGCTTGGCCTGATCCTGGCCGGGTCCGGCTGGGCCGATGCGCCGGACAAGTCGCTGCGGCCCGTGCCCAGCCCGCTTGGCATCGCACAGCCTGCCGCAATTGACGCGCCGCAGGTGCGGGGCGCTGCAGCGACCCCGCTGCACGTACAGGCTATGGCACTTTCGGGCAGGGGTGCCGCAGGCCCCGGATCGTCCCCCAGACCGCAGGAACGCCCGGTGCTGCGCATCTCCGGCTCTTCCGAACCGCCGCGCAAGACCCGGCAAGCGGAACCCGCCCCGTCGGCGCAGCCTGTGATCATGGCTCTGGTCCAGGTTCCGCGTCCCGAACCGCGGCCCCGCCTGTCGGCAGGCGGTTCATCGGGCGGTCCGATCACGGAAAAGATCGAACCTGTTGCCGCCGTCCGCATCCTGCCCGGCAAGAGTGCGGTCGTGGGCAAAAAAGGCTCGGTCTGCGGTGATCCGTCGATCAAGGGTGAGACGCTGGCCCCGATCACGTCCCGCGTGCGGGGATGCGGCATCAAGGATCCGGTCCGCATCACCTCGGTTGACGGTGTGGCGCTCAGCCATGCTGCCGTCATCAACTGCGACACGGCGCGCGCCCTGAAAACCTGGGTCCGCAAGGGCCTGAAACCGGCGTTCGGCCGCAAGGATGTGGTCGGGCTGCAAGTTGCGGCCAGCTATGCCTGCCGCCCGCGCAACAATGTGAAGGGCGCAAAGATCAGCGAGCACGGCCGTGGCAATGCCATCGACATTGCCGCCATCATGCTTGCGGACGGACGACGCGTTGTCGTCGCCGAAGACTGGCGCAGGTCAGCGGGCAAACCGATGAGAAAGGCCTATCGGGCCGCCTGCGGCCCCTTCAACACGACTCTGGGGCCCGAGTCCGACCGGTATCACCGCGACCACCTGCATTTCGATATCGCCAGCCAGCGCGGCGGGGCCTATTGCCGCTGATCAGTTCATCCGGGGGGCCGGTCCCAGCGGGAATGGCCCCAGGCTGGCCCTGCCCCTGGCGAAGATCAGCGGCAGATCAAGGTCTTCGGGGGTTCCGGTCTGGGCCGCAAGCAGCGCCAGCATGTTCTGCCAGGTGGGGGCCACTTCTGCCGTGATCAGCCCGGCGGCGACCGCCAGCGGCATGGCATCGCGCCAGTTCGTCAGCCGCAGGGCAATCCGCCCTTCCGCAAGCCCGTCCGCTGCCGCCGCAACGCTGCCCGAGCCGGACAGAACCAGCGTGCCCCAGACAAGGCGGACCTCTTTCACATCAACATGCGACGCACGGGGGCGCGCCTGGCCCGCCCGGCGATCCAGCGGCACCGTCAGCGTGACAATGGCATCCAGCCGCAACTTTTCCAGCGTTTCGGGGAAATCCGGCAAGGCAGCGGTGACGCCCGAATCGGGTTGCAGGCCCAGCATTTCCAGGCCGATCTCGTGGCGTATTCGGTCGCCGTCGACCTGCCTCGTAGAAAAGCGCAGCTTATCGACGCCGACGGTCCAGCCCAGATCGGATGTCACGCGCATACCGTTGCCTGCCAGGGTCAGCCGGTCCAGGGCCAGGTTGGTGCCCGGCACGAACACGACACTGCCCTGCAGCTTGTCGGATGCCACCGCAAGGTCCTGCCAGGGTGTCTGAACCTGCTGCTGCTTGGCGAAGGCGGCAATGATGTGCCAGGGCCTGTAGCTGAGCGACAGGATCTGCACGAAGGGTGCCGTCCAGCCATAGCCCGTTGCGGGGTTGGCCAGCCGCAGGTTCGTCACCGTCAGGTCGAACCGGTTGGGAAAGCCGCCGACGGAAAGTGCGCTGTGCTCTGCCACAAGCCCGGCGTCGGTCTGGGTCCGGAACCAGGTCTGCGCGGCGGTTTCCAGCGCGCGGGCCCCCGCAAACCAGTAGCCGCCCCAGGTGACTGCCGCTGCGACCACCACCCACAGCAAAGCGCGCATCGCCGCCCCTTCCAATCGTTCCAAGGCTGGTGTTTACAAGCCCCGCAGGACAAGGGCCAGAGTCATGAGCAAAGCGTACCGGACCGACCGGCTGTGGATATTCGGTTACGGTTCGCTGATCTGGAACCCCGGTTTTCCCGTGGCAGACCGCCAGATCGCCCGGCTGGACGGCTGGCACCGCAGTTTCTGCATGCGCTCGATCCATCATCGCGGGTCGGTCGAGGCACCCGGTCTGGTCCTTGCGCTTGACCGGCAGGAAGATGCCCGCTGCGACGGTGTGGCCTTTGCTGTGGAGCCGGGACACGAAGATGCCACCATCGCCATTCTGCGCGAGCGCGAGTTGGTCTCTTCGGCCTATCTGGAAGCCAGGCTTCCTGTCACCCTGCGGCAGGGCGGGCAGGTGAACGCGCTGGTCTATGTGATTGATCCCGATCATGATCAGTATTGCGGGGGCCTGCCCCCGGAAGAGCAGGCCCGGATCATCGCCCGGTCTGTGGGCGGGCGCGGCAGCAACCGCGATTACCTGTTCAGCACGGCTGACCATCTGTCGTCCCTGGGCATCTGCGATCCCGATCTGGCCTGGCTGGCCGCACGGGTGCGGCAGATCGGTGCGGATTGAAGGCGGTGACCTGCCTTGCAGGATTGGGAGTTGGCATCCCGGGCCAGCATCCCTATTCTTCCGCGAAACCATTGGACAGGACAGTTGATGCGCAGACTTGAGGCAGACCTTCGCTTTACGCGTCCGATCCGCCAGGTCGTTTTGCTTGTCATGGTCACCGGGGGCGTGGCGCTGGGGCTTTATGCCACTTTCCCGATGCTGCGCGGTGTCTTTCTGGCCAAGCCGCTGCTCAATGGCTTTGTCGGGCTGGTCTTCCTGTTCGGCATCATCATCTGCTTCCTGCAGCTTCTCCAACTGCTTCAGTCGGTCCGGTGGATCGATGATTTCGTGCGCCGCCGGCCCGGTCACGGCCAGACGACGCCGCCGCGTCTGCTGGCCCCGCTTGCGGCGTTGCTGCGGTCGCGCGGGGCGAAGATGCAGATATCCTCCTCCAACGCGCGGTCGATACTGGATTCTGTCGGCACCCGCATTGACGAGCAGCGCGACATCACCCGCTACATTGCCAACCTGCTGATCTTTCTTGGCCTGCTTGGCACTTTCTACGGCCTGGCAACGACCGTGCCGGCGATGGTTGAAACGATCCGGTCGCTGGCACCGCAGGAAAACGAAACGCGCGTTCAGGTTTTTGACAAGCTGATGTCGGGGCTGGAAGGCCAGCTTGACGGCATGGGCACGGCCTTTTCTTCGTCTCTGCTGGGGCTGGCGGGATCTCTGGTCGTGGGGCTGCTGGAACTGTTCGTCAGCCACGGCACCAACCGTTTTTACCGCGAACTGGAAGAATGGCTGTCCACCATCACCCGCCTTGGCTTCACAGCCGAAGGCGAAGCCACCGCCCCCGTGGACGGGGCGATGATCGCCGGTGCCCTGGATGGCATGGTCGAACAGATGGAAGCGCTGCAATCGCTTTACACCCAGTCCGACATTGCCAGGGCCCTGGTTGATGACCGGCTGGTGAATCTGGCGGCGTCGGTTGACCGCCTTGTGGATCGTCTCGGGCGTGATGACGGGCAGAAGGCGCTGCTGTCGCGCATTGCCGATGGGCAGGACCGGCTTGCAAAGGCGCTGGCCGTGCCCGAAGCCGGGGCCCATGTTGATGCGGAAAGCCGGATGCGCCTGCGATCGATCGATGTGCAGCTTCTGCGCATTCTGGAAGAGATCTCGGCCGGTCGCCAGGAAAGCATCGCCGACCTGCGGGGTGATCTGGCCGCATTGACCCTGGCTGTCCGCCAGCTGTCGCGCGGCGCGGCGGGGCGGGGTTAGCCGGCATGGCCCTGTCCCGGCGCAGTTCCCGCAGCGAAAGCCCGATCTGGCCGGGCTTTGTTGATGCGATGACCTCGCTTCTGATGGTGCTGATGTTCGTGCTGACCGTCTTCGTGCTGGTCCAGTCGGTGCTGCGCGAAACGATCACCACCCAGGGGGGCGAGCTGGATGCCCTGACCGCACAGGTGGCCGGGCTGGCCGATGCGCTGGGTCTTGAACGCAGCCGCGCGGATGCGTTGCAGGCCGAAGTCGGCCGGCTGGGCACCGATCTTTCGGCGGCACAGGCGCAGGGCGAAGAGCAATCGGCCCTGATCGCCACGCTGTCAGGGCAGCTGACCGCCCGCCAGGGCGAGCTTGCCGCAGCACAGGCGCGAATCACCAGCTTTGAACAGCAGGTCGCCACCCTGCTGTCGGAGCGCGACGCGGCGCGCGGGCAGGCCAGCGCGCTGACGGCCGAGGTCCGCGACCTCGAGGCGGCCCGCACCCGGCTGATCAGCCAGGAAGACGCACTGCAGCTGGCGCTTGCCAAGGCCCGCGACGAGATTGATGCAGGCACCGAAGCAGCGCGGCTGGCGGCGGCCCGCACCGATGCGCTGAACCTGCTGATCGAGGAGATGAAGGCCAAGGCCGCCGACCGCGAGGCGCAAATGGCTACGCTGCAGGCGGACCTGTCCGGTGCCAAGGCAGAGCTGACCGAGGCAGAGAAGGCCCGACTGGCCGACCTTGCCGCAGCCGATGCCCTGCGCGAACGGCTGAAAGGTGCGGATGCCGAACTGACGGCGATGACGCTGGCACTGGAAGAACAGCGCAAACGGGCGGAGGAAACCCTGACCCTGCTGGCGGCGGCAGATGCGGCAAGGATCGAGACCGAGCAGGACCTGACCGAGGCGCAGAAGCGCGCGGGCCTGCTGGCGGCGGCGCAGACGGCACTGTCGCAGGAAAAGACCGCGTCGGCGGAAAGCGCGCGGCGGGTGGCGCTGCTGAACGAACAGATCGCACAGCTGACCGCGCAGCTGGGCGCGCTGCAGGGGCTACTGGATGCGGCGGCAGCCAAGGATGCGGCGGCCAGGGTGCAGATCGAGACGCTGGGCGGGCAACTGAATTCGGCGCTGGCCCAGGTCGCGGGCGAACAGCGGCTGCGGGCAGAGATGGAAGAGGCCGAACGCAAGCGGCTGGAGGCAGAAGCGGCGCGTCTGGCCGCCGAGGCTTCCGAAGCAAAGGACGAGGCCCGGCAGCTGGAGAGGTTCCGGTCGGAATTCTTTGGCCAGCTGCGCGACCTGCTGGCGGGCCGCGAGGGTGTGCGGGTTGTGGGCGACCGCTTCGTCTTCTCCTCCGAGGTGCTGTTTCAGCCGGGATCGGCCGATCTTGCGCCAGAGGGGCAGGCACAGATTGCGGGCGTGGCGGCGACGCTTTCCGAAATCGCCGGGAAAATTCCGCCGTCCATCGACTGGATCATCCGGGTGGATGGACACACCGACAATGTGCCACTGTCGGGCGGGGGCGAGTTCCGCGACAACTGGGCCCTGAGCCAGGCCCGCGCCCTGGCCGTGGTGCGCTACATGCAGGATGTGCTGGGCTTTCCGCCGGAGCGGATGGCGGCGACCGGGTTCGGCGAATACCGCCCCGTGGCGGCTGGGGACAGCCCCGAGGCAAGGGCACAGAACCGGCGGATCGAGTTGAAGCTGACGGAGAGGTAGCGGGCGCGACACGCCGGGCGGTTCAGGCCGATCCTTGGAAATGAACCGGCACGAAGAATGCCCGACGCATCGCTTCGGCAAGGCCAGATCGTTGGAACCTGCCCCACCCTACCCGGGGCCACGCCTTTACCCCGCCGTAAGCAGCGGTGGCTTGGCTCCGGCCAGGCGCGGCTTCTGCGGCTCTTCGATGTCAAGCTCGATCCCGTCGCCCCGGGCCACGACCCGCACGACACCACCCTTCATCAGCTTGCCGAACAGCAGTTCCTCGGCCAGCGGTTTCTTGATGTGTTCCTGGATCACGCGGCCCAGGGGGCGCGCGCCCATCTTGTCGTCATAGCCCTTTTCGCCCAGCCATGCGGCAGCCTCTGGCGTAAGTTCGATGTGAACGTTGCGGTCCATCAGCTGCGCCTCCAGCTGCAGCACGAACTTTTCGACCACCTGCAGGATCACCTCCTTGCCCAGCGGGGCAAAGGAAATCACGGCATCCAGACGGTTGCGGAATTCGGGCGTGAAGGTGCGCTCGATGGCCGCCGTGTCTTCGCCCGTGCGCCGGTCGCGGCCAAAGCCGATGGCTGATTTGGACATTTCGGACGCACCCGCGTTCGAGGTCATGATCAGGATCACGTTGCGGAAATCGACCTGCCGCCCGTTATGGTCGGTCAGCTTGCCGTGGTCCATCACCTGCAGCAGGATGTTGTAGACATCCGGATGCGCCTTTTCGATTTCGTCCAGCAGCAGCACGCAATGCGGATGCTGGTCGATGCCGTCGGTCAGCATGCCGCCCTGATCGAAACCGACATAGCCGGGGGGCGCCCCGATCAGCCGCGACACCGCGTGTTTCTCCATATACTCCGACATGTCAAAGCGCAGCAGTTCCACGCCCAGCGTATTGGCAAGCTGCCTGGCCACTTCGGTCTTGCCGACACCGGTCGGACCCGCGAACAGGTAGTTGCCGATCGGCTTTTCCGGCTCGCGCAGGCCGGCGCGGGCCAGCTTGATGGCGGATGACAGCGCCTCGATGGCCTTGTCCTGACCGAAGACCACGCGCTTGAGCGTCTTTTCCAGATCGCGCAACACCTCGGCGTCGTCTTTCGAGACGTTTTTCGGGGGGATGCGGGCAATCTTGGCCACGACCGCCTCGATCTCTTTCGGGCCGATGGTCTTGCGGCGTTTGGATTCGGCCACAAGGTGCTGCGCCGCCCCGGCCTCGTCAATCACGTCAATCGCCTTGTCGGGCAGCTTGCGGTCATGAATGTAGCGGGCCGAAAGCTCGACCGCCGTGCGGATGGCGTCCTGCGTGTAGCGCAGGTCGTGATGTTCCTCGAAATAGGGTTTCAGGCCCATCAGAATTTTCACGGTGTCTTCGACCGAAGGTTCGTTGACGTCGATCTTCTGGAACCGGCGCGACAGGGCGCGGTCCTTTTCGAAGTGCTGGCGGAATTCCTTGTAGGTGGTTGACCCCATGCAGCGCAGCTTGCCGCCCTGCAGCGCGGGCTTGAGCAGGTTGGACGCATCCATCGCCCCGCCCGAAGTTGCGCCAGCCCCGATGACGGTGTGAATCTCATCAATGAACAGGATGGCGTCCGGGTGATCCTCCATCTCTTTCACGACGGATTTCAGGCGTTCCTCGAAATCGCCGCGATAGCGGGTTCCCGCCAGAAGCGCGCCCATGTCAAGCGAGAAGATGGTGGCATGGGCCAGAATCTCGGGCGTTTCGCCCTTGACGATCTTCCAGGCCAGACCCTCGGCGATGGCGGTCTTGCCCACGCCGGGGTCGCCCACCAGAAGCGGGTTGTTCTTGCGTCGGCGGCACAGCACCTGGATGCAGCGTTCCACCTCGGCCTCGCGGCCGATCAGCGGGTCGACATCGCCCTTGCGCGCCTTGACGTTCAGATCGACGCAGTATTTCGACAGTGCCGATTCCTTGGCCTCGCCCGCTTCGGCCTTGGGCGTTTCCTGATGCTCATCGGCGCCGGTCACCGGGCGCGGCTCGCCATAGGACGGGTCCTTGGCCACGCCATGGGCGATGAAGTTGACGGCGTCATAGCGCGTCATGTCCTGTTCCTGCAGGAAATAGGCCGCGTTCGATTCCCGTTCGGCAAAGATGGCGACAAGCACGTTTGCCCCCGTCACCTCGGTACGGCCCGAAGACTGCACATGGATGGCCGCGCGCTGGATCACGCGCTGGAAAGCGGCGGTGGGAACCGCTTCCGACCCTTCGACGTCTGTGACCAGTGTCGACAGGTCGTCGTCGATAAACTCGACAAGCGTCTTGCGCAATCCGTCCAGATCAACCGAACAGGCCTTCATCACGCGTGAGGCGTCAGGTTCGTCGATCAAGGCCAGAAGCAGATGCTCCAGCGTTGCAAGTTCGTGGCGGCGTGCGTTGGCCAGCGCCAGGGCGCCGTGGATGGCCTGCTCGAGTGTGTTCGAAAACGATGGCACGTGAAGGTGCTCCTGTTTCATCAGGGCCGGAAGAGGTTTCCCGTGCCCCGTCCTGACCATAGCCTCTTGGGTTTAAAGTTCGGTTTTCTTTGCCGACCTTCAAGTTCTTTTTCGGTCCGGCTGCCGTTTCCTTCGGCATATCGGCAAAAAGTGATCGCTTTCCGCCGAAGTCCGACCGCATCAGGGAACGTTTGCCGGAAAACGGTCCTTGCGGGCGCGTATTTCGGTAAAGACCGCCGCGTCAGAGGCATCGGCAAGGCCAAGGCGGGCCTTCATCTGCGGGTGACCTGCCCGCAGAAACGGGTTTGTCGCAAGCTCGTCAGACAGGCGCGAGGGGACGGTTGGCTGCCCCCTGCGCCGCGCCTCTGCTATCGCCTCAGCGCGAGAGATAAGCGCCGGATTGTCGGGATCAAGGGACAGGGCAAAGCACGCGTTCGAAGCCGTGTATTCATGACCCGAACAGACCAGCGTTTCCGGGGGCAGCTGTGCCAGTTTTGACAGGCTGGTCCACATCTGCGGGCCGGTGCCTTCGAACAGCCGTCCGCAACCGCAGGCCATCAGGCTGTCGGCCGTGAACACAAGGGCCGACGCCGGAAAGTGAAAGGCGACATGACCAAGGGTGTGACCGGAAACGTCGATGACCGTTCCGGCTTCTGTGCCCACCTGCACCGTCTGGCCTTCCTGCAAGGCAAGGTCCAGGGGCGGCAGGCGGTGCGCATCGGCGGCGTTCCCCGCAACCCTTGCGCCGGTGGCCGCCCGCAGGTCCGCAACACCCTGAATGTGATCGGCGTGGTGATGGGTCAGCAGAATCTGCGACAGGGTCCAGCCCCGCTGGCGCAGGGCCGCCAGAATGGGCGCTGCCTCGGGCACGTCGATGACGGCGGTATCGCCGCTTTCGGCATCGTGGATCAGGAAGGCGTAATTGTCCGACAGGCAGGGGATGGTCACAAGGTCAAGCGGCATGGTGTTTCGCCTTTGTTTGCCTATATCTCTGCCACGACAATCGTCCTTGAGGGGTCCGATCGCAATGCACCTTGACGTGGTCGAACTGCGCAATTTCTACTACCGGACCCAGCTTGGACGGGTGGCGCAGCGGGCGATCCGGGATACCGTTGCGAAAACCTGGCCCGATGCCCGGGGCCAAACGGTGGTGGGGTTCGGCTTTGCCGTTCCGGTGCTTCTTCCTTATCTGGCAGAGGCGCGCCGCATTGTGGGGCTGATGCCCGGCCAGCAGGGGGTGATGCCCTGGCCCGCCGGGATGGAAAACGTGTCAGTCCTGTGCGAGGAAACGCACTGGCCGATCTCGACCGGGTTTGTCGACAGGCTGGTGGTGATGCACGGGCTGGAAACATCCGGGCATCCGGCGGCATTGCTGGATGAATGCAGCCGCGTCCTGGGGCCGGGCGGGCGGGCGCTGTTTGTGGTGCCAAACCGGTCCGGCCTGTGGGCGCGGGCGGATGGCACGCCCTTCGGCTTTGGCCGCCCCTATTCGATGTCGCAGCTGGAAGCCCTGCTGAAACACCATGGCTTTACACCGGAGCGCAGCCAGTCAACGCTGTTCGTCCCGCCGTCGAACCGGCGCTTCTGGCTGCGGACGGCGGATTTCTGGGACGGGACCGGGCGGCGGGTGGTGCCCTGGGTGGCGGGGGGCGTGCTGGTGGTAGAGGCATCCAAACAGACCTATGCCCCGACGCGGCCCGGCCTGCGCGACGTGGTGCGCCGGCCGCTGCGCGTCCTGGAAGGCTTGCCTGCACCGGTGCCAACCCCGCACCTGCCGGACACGGGCCCAAGCGCCGGGCCGGGGTGATTCACGGCCTTCCCCGCATGCGGGCGCGGCCCTTGCCGCAACGCAGCGGTGCCAAAGCGTCGCATCTGCCCCAAAGCGCGGGGAACCCCTGTTTTTCAAGGCTCCGGCCCCTCTCATTGACGTGACCTTGACGGTTGCAGCGTTTCGGCACCTCTGCTACACCCCGCCAAAATAAAGACGCACGCGGCAGTGTGCGCCATGAGGGGCTCTTGTCCTGCACAAAGGTCGGACAGGAAGCAGGGCCAGAACAGTGGAAGGGTTGACGTGTCAGAACCAGCTTCGATTTCCACGGGGATTGCCGGTCGCTATGCTTCGGCTGTGTTCGAGCTTGCGATGGACGGCGGGGCGCTGGCAGCGCTGGCGGCGGATGTCGACGCGCTTGATGCGGCACTGGCAGAAAGCGCCGATCTGCGCGGGATGATCGCCTCGCCCATGGTGTCACGCGAAGATCAGGGCAATGCGATTTCCGCGGTTGCCGCCCGGATGAAGCTTTCCGCGCTGATGACGAATACGCTGCGCCTGATGGCCACCAAGCGCCGTCTGTTCGTGCTGCCGCAGCTGATCAGCGAATTGCGCGCCCGCATCGCCGCCGAAAAGGGCGAGGTGACGGCAGATGTCGTCTCGGCGGTGCCGCTGAACGCCGAGCAGACCGCCCAGCTTGTGGCGACGCTGAAGGCGCGCGCCGGCAAGGACGTGACGTTGAAGACAACCGTCGACGCAAGCCTGATTGGCGGACTGGTCGTGAAACTGGGCTCGACGATGATCGACACGTCGATCCGTGCGAAGCTTGCGGCACTCAAGAATGCAATGAAAGAGGTCGGATAATGGGTATCCAAGCTGCTGAGATCTCCGCGATCCTCAAGGAGCAGATCAAGAATTTCGGCCAGGATGCCGAAGTGGCCGAAGTTGGCCGCGTGCTGTCGGTCGGCGACGGGATTGCCCGCGTCCACGGGCTGGACAATGTCCAGGCCGGCGAGATGGTGGAATTCCCCGGCGGGATCCGCGGCATGGCCTTGAACTTGGAAGTCGACAACGTCGGCATCGTGATCTTCGGTTCGGACCAGGACATCAAGGAAGGCGACACCGTCAAGCGCACCAAGTCCATCGTGGACGTGCCCGCGGGCAATGCCCTGCTCGGCCGCGTCGTGGACGGCCTTGGCAACCCGATCGACGGCAAGGGCCCGATTGCCGCGACCGAACGTCGCGTGGCCGACGTGAAGGCCCCGGGCATCATCCCGCGCAAATCGGTGCATGAACCGATGGCGACCGGGCTGAAGGCGATTGACGCGATGATCCCGGTGGGCCGTGGCCAGCGCGAGCTGATCATCGGCGACCGCCAGACCGGCAAAACCGCCGTGGCGCTGGACACGATCCTGAACCAGAAGGCCTATAACGAGGCCGCCGGTTCGGATGAATCAAAGAAGCTGTACTGCGTTTACGTCGCCATCGGTCAAAAGCGGTCAACCGTGGCGCAGCTGGTCAAGAAGCTGGAAGAGACCGGGGCGATCGACTACACCATCGTCGTCGCCGCGACCGCGTCCGACCCGGCCCCGATGCAGTTCCTGGCCCCCTATGCCGCGACCGCCATGGCGGAATTCTTCCGCGACAATGGCCGCCATGCCTTGATCATCTATGATGACCTGTCCAAGCAGGCCGTCGCCTATCGCCAGATGTCGCTCTTGCTGCGCCGTCCGCCGGGACGCGAGGCCTATCCGGGTGACGTGTTCTACCTGCACTCGCGCCTGCTGGAACGGTCGGCCAAGCTGAACGAAGACTCCGGCGCGGGGTCGCTGACTGCGTTGCCGATCATCGAAACGCAAGGTGGCGACGTGTCGGCCTTTATCCCGACCAACGTGATCTCGATCACCGATGGGCAGATTTTCCTTGAAACCGAACTGTTCTACCAGGGCATCCGCCCGGCCGTGAACACCGGTCTGTCGGTGTCGCGCGTCGGATCATCGGCCCAGACCAGCGCCATGAAATCGGTGGCGGGCAAGGTAAAGCTGGAGCTGGCGCAGTACCGCGAAATGGCGGCCTTTGCCCAGTTCGGGTCCGACCTTGATGCGTCCACCCAGCAGCTTCTGAACCGGGGCGCGCGCCTGACCGAGCTGATGAAGCAGCCGCAATATGCGCCGCTGACCAACGCGGAAATCGTCTGTGTGATCTATGCGGGCACCTCGGGCTACCTTGACAAGATCGCCGTAAAGGATGTGACCCGCTTTGAGGCCGGTCTGCTCAAGCACCTGCGCACCAGGGGCAAGGCAGTGCTGGACGATATCACTGCGAATGACCGCAAGGTGTCCGGCGATCTTGAAAAGGCGATCCGGGCGCAACTTGACGCCTTCGCGAAAGACTTCGCCTGACGGCGTGGCAAGGAGCCGGTAGATGCCCAGCCTGAAGGACCTGAAGAACCGGATCGGAAGCGTCAAGAACACGCGGAAGATCACGAAGGCGATGCAGATGGTTGCCGCGGCCAAGCTGCGCCGCGCCCAAGAGGCTGCCGTGGCGGCGCGCCCCTATGCAGAGCGGATGAATGCCGTCATGACCGGGCTTGCCGCGTCGGTCAGCGGAAGCGATCAGGCCCCCCGGCTGCTGGCCGGAACGGGCGACGACCGCGTGCATCTGCTGGTGGTGATGACGGCAGAGCGCGGGTTGTGCGGCGGCTTCAACTCGTCCATCGCGCGGCTTGCCCGCAGCCATGCGCAGGCGCTGCTGGCCAAAGGCAAGACGGTGAAAATCCTGACCGTGGGCCGCAAGGGCCGCGAACAGCTGCGCCGCGACCTGTCGCAGCATTTCGTCGGCCATGTCGATCTGTCGGCAGTCAAGCGCATCGGCTATGTCGACGCGCAGGGCATTGCCCGTGACATTCTGGCCCGGTTCGATGCCGGCGAGTTTGACGTGGCGACCTTGTTCTTCAACCGCTTCCAGTCGGTGATCAGCCAGATACCGACCGCGCAGCAGGTGATCCCGGCCCTGTTCGGGGGGGCAGCGACTTCGGCGCTTTACGATTATGAGCCCAGCGAGGAAGGCATTCTGGCCGACCTTCTGCCGCGCAACGTGGCGACGCAGGTTTTCACCGCCCTGCTGGAAAACGGCGCGTCGGAACAGGGGGCGCGTCAAAGTGCCATGGACAATGCGACCCGCAACGCGGGCGACATGATCAACCGGCTGACCATCCAGTACAACCGGTCGCGTCAGGCGGCGATCACCAAGGAACTGATCGAGATCATCTCGGGCGCGGAGGCGCTGTAACGTGGCAGAGGATGTGGCCAGCCTGACCTACGAGCTGCTCAAGCGGATGCAGGGGCAACTGCAACGGATAGAAGCTGACATCGGGGATATGAAAGTCCGGATGACGGTAATGGAAAGCCAGATGGGGCAAGTCATTTCGCACATCGGCAACCTGGAAGTGCAAATTGCGTCAACTAACCGTCGGCTTGATCGGCTGGAAGAGCGGGTCGGCCGCATCGAACGCCGTCTGGACCTGATCGAAGCATAATGGAATGACCGGGGCCAAGCCCCGATGAACCGGAGAAACGACATGGCAAAAGCCCCAAAGGCCCACGGCAAGATCACTCAGGTGATCGGCGCGGTTGTTGACGTGCATTTTGAAGGGTCGCTTCCGGCGATTCTGAACGCGCTGGAAACCGACAACAACGGCAAGCGTCTGGTTCTGGAAGTGGCGCAGCACCTGGGCGAAAACACCGTGCGGACCATTGCGATGGACGCAACCGAAGGCCTGGTCCGCGGGGCGGCTGTGGCCGACCTTGGCGCGCCGATCTCGGTGCCGGTCGGCAACGGGACATTGGGGCGCATCCTGAACGTCATCGGTGCCCCGATCGACGAAAAAGGCGCGGTTGCGCACAGCGAAGTCCGTTCGATCCATCAGCCTGCGCCGTCTTTCTTGGATCAGGCGACGGATGCCCTGATCCTGGAAACCGGCATCAAGGTGATCGACCTGCTGGCCCCCTATTCCAAGGGCGGCAAGATCGGCCTGTTCGGTGGTGCCGGTGTGGGCAAGACGGTTCTGATCCAGGAACTGATCAACAACATCGCCAAGGTCCACTCGGGCTTTTCGGTCTTCGCCGGTGTTGGCGAACGGACACGGGAAGGCAATGACCTCTATCACGAGTTCATCGAATCCGGCGTCATCAACATCGACGATCTGGAGAAATCCAAGGTGGCGCTGGTCTATGGCCAGATGAACGAACCGCCGGGGGCGCGTCTGCGTGTGGCGCTGACCGGTCTGACCATTGCCGAGCAGTTCCGCGACCAGTCCGGCACGGATGTGCTGTTCTTTGTGGATAACATCTTTCGCTTCACCCAGGCGGGGTCCGAAGTGTCGGCCCTGCTGGGGCGCATCCCGTCAGCCGTGGGCTATCAGCCGACACTGGCGACCGACATGGGTGCCTTGCAGGAACGCATCACCTCGACCAGGGCGGGATCGATCACCTCGGTTCAGGCCATCTATGTTCCGGCCGATGACCTGACCGACCCGGCCCCGGCCACCTCGTTTGCGCACCTTGACGCAACCACGGTTCTGAGCCGCGCGATTTCCGAACTTGGCATCTATCCGGCGGTGGACCCGCTGGACTCCTCGTCGCGCATCCTTGATCCGCTGGTGGTGGGGGAAGAGCATTACAACGTCGCCCGTGCGGTGCAGGGCATTCTGCAGCGCTACAAGTCGTTGCAGGACATCATCGCCATTCTGGGCATGGACGAGCTTTCGGAAGAAGACAAGCTGACGGTGGCCCGCGCCCGCAAGATCCAGCGCTTCCTGAGCCAGCCGTTTGACGTGGCCCAAGTGTTTACCGGCTCGCCCGGCGTGCAGGTGCCGCTGGAAAAGACCATCGCCTCGTTCAAGGCCGTGGTTGCGGGTGAGTATGACCACCTGCCGGAAGCCGCCTTCTACATGGTCGGCGACATCGACGAAGTCATCGCCAAGGCCCAGCGTCTGGCTGCGGCCGCAGCCTGAGGGGGCATCATGGCAGGCACGCTGCAATTCGACCTGGTGTCACCGGAACGGAGGCTTGCCTCTTTTGCCGTGACCGAGGTGGGCATACCCGGAACCGCAGGCGATCTGACGGCGATGGCAGGCCATGAGGCAACCATAACCACGCTGCGCCCGGGCATTGTCCGGGCCGTGGGCGCGAATGGCGTGCGCGCCTTTGCCGTGACCGGCGGTTTTGCCGAAATCACCGCCGCCAGCGTTTCGGTTCTGGCGGAAAGTGCCATTCCGGTCGAGGAATTGACGGGGACGCTGCTGGACAAGATGATTGACGAGGCGCGGTCGCTGGCGGCGATGTCCCTGCCGGAAGATCGGGATACGGCGGATAAGCTGGTGAATGACATGCTGGTGCTGAAGACGGCTGCCGGGCACTGAGTTTCGCAGGACATTGAAAGGAAGGGCCTCGGGGAACCGGGGCCCTTTTTGTTTTGGGCGTGGGGGATTGTGGCACAGAGGCGCGACCGGGCACCCAGAGGACCCGAAAGCGAACGTCCGGTGGACGTTCGCCGGGTCCGATTGCCGAAGGGCGGAAGCCCGCAGGCAAGAGGCGATCAGCTTGTCCGACGGTTTGGTCAGGACGCGTCTGACCGCCGGGTGGGCGCATTGCGCCCGCCTGGGGGGCGGTCGGGCGCGGCCGTCGGGGCAGTGCCCCGACTCGACTGGGGTCAAATCAGGCAAGAGAAGTAAGCATCAGGGCAGCCTACCGCGAATACATGCCTTCATAGATCGGCACCAGGGTATCGGTATCAAACAGCGACGATACGCTGGTGCCGTTCCAGATGTTCAGGATCGCCTGGGCAAACATCGGGGCAGTGGGCACGATGCGGATGTTGGGAGCGCCGCGCACCAGGTCGGTGGGTTCGATGCTGTCGGTAATGACCAGGCTTTTCATCACCGAATTCTGAATCCGTTCCACCGCCGGGCCGGACAGCACGCCATGGGTGATATAGCTGTGTACCTCGACAGCACCGTTCTCCATCAGCACCTCGGCCGCCTTTGACAGCGTGCCGGCGGTGTCGCAGATGTCATCGACGATGATGCAGGTCTTGCCCTCGACCGAGCCGATCACAGTCATCTCGGCCACTTCGCCCGCCTTTTCACGGCGTTTGTCCACAATGGCCAGCGGCGCGTTGATCCGCGTTGCCAGTTCGCGCGCGCGGCCCACGCCGCCCACGTCAGGCGAGACCACCATCAGATCGCCCATGCGGTTCCTGAAATGATGCTCGATATCCAGCGCGAACACCGGGGCGGCATAAAGGTTGTCAACCGGAATGTCGAAGAAGCCCTGAATCTGGGTGGCGTGCAGGTCCAGCGTCAGAATGCGTTCCACCCCGGCTTCGGTCAGCAGGTTCGCCACCAGCTTGGCGCTGATCGGCGTGCGGGCCTTGGCGCGCCGGTCCTGCCGGGCATAGCCGAAGTACGGGATCACGGCGGTGATGCGCGCCGCCGATGACCGGCGCAGGGCATCGGTGATGATCAGCAACTCCATCAGGTTGTCATTGGCCGGGTTCGAGGTGGGCTGAATGATGAACATATCCTCGCCCCGGACATTCTCGAACACCTCGACAAAGATCTCCTGATCGTTGAACCGTTCGACCCGTGCGTCCACCAGCCTGACCGACATGCCCCGGTGCATCGACATCCGCCGGGCTATGGATTTGGCAAGCGACAGGTTGGCATTGCCGGAAATCAGCTTGGGTTCGGTCATGGCGCGCATTATCTGGTCCCTGAGCGCGGCGTGGGGCCGCGGATTCGTGGCGTTGACACCGCTTATCACCCGGTTAGGGTCGATGGGAACCGCAGCGATGGGCAGGGGGCCAGCTTGGCGCAGATCGATTACTTTTTCGCCACGGTGTCACCTTGGGTCTACATCGCCGGGCAGCGGCTGGAAGCCATCGCAGCCCGGCACGGGGCGACGATTGCCTACCGGCCGCTTGATCCTGCGGCTTTGTTTCCCCGCACCGGCGGGCTGGTGCTGGCCGACCGGCATGACAGCCGCAAGGCCTACCGGCTGCAGGAGATGCGGCGGCAGGCCGCAAAGGCGGGGCTGCCGATCCATCTGAAACCGCTGTACTGGCCGGTCAATCCTGCGCCATCGTCCTATGCCATTCTGGCCGCGGCAAAGGCCGGGGGTGGTGATCTGGCCGGGCTGGTGCATGGCATTGCCCGCGCGCTTTGGGCTGAGGAACGGGATATTGCGGATGCCGAAGTGATTTCGGACCTGCTGGCGGCGCACGGGTTTGACCCCAAAGTGGCAGACCGCGGCATGTTGAGTGCCGCCGAAGCCTATGGCGCCAATCTGGAAGAGGCGGTGGCGCGCGGCGTCTTTGGTGTGCCGTTCTACTTGACCGGACCCGAAATGTTCTGGGGGCAGGACCGGCTGGACGATCTTGACCTTCATCTGTCCGGAAAACTGTGATGCAGGGTGATGTGGTGCTTGACCCGGCCCCTTTCAGGGTCTGGGGCGAAGGAAACGCGCGTCAGGTGTTGGCGCTGCACTGTTCCCTGGCCCATGCCGGGGCCTGGTCCGGCGTGGCCCGGTTCCTGCCGGGTGTGGCCCTGACGGCCTTCGACCAGCCGGGCCATGGCCGGTCCGGGGTTTGGGACGGGCAGGGTGATCTGCACACACTGACCACGCGGATCACGGCAGAGTTTGCCGAACGGCTGGGGGGCGGCGGGCCAATTGACCTGATCGGCCATTCCTTTGGCGGCACCGTGGCGCTGCGCCTGGCGCTGGAGCGGCCCGATCTGGTGCGCAGCCTGACGCTGGTGGAACCGGTGATCTTCGCCGCTGCACGGGCGGCCGCTGCGCCCGCCTATGCCGCCTTTGCCGCCGGGCACGGGGCGTTTGAAGACCTGGTGCGGCAGGGCCGGCGGCCCGAAGCGGCGGCGGCCTTTCATGCGGCCTGGGGCGGGGGCGACAGCTTCGATACCCTGCCGGAGGCGCAGCAGACCTATATCCTCGATCGGATTCACATCATCGTGGCGCAGGGACCGGCACTCAGCGATGACACTGGCGGGCTTCTGGCCTTCCCGCGCCTGGAATCCGTCGGCGTGCCGGTTCTGCTGATCGAAGGTGCCGATTCGCCCCCCGTAATCGACGCCATCCACAGCGAACTGGCGCGGCGTCTGCCGCAGGCCACGCGCCTTTCGGTGCCGGGGGCGGGGCATATGGTGCCGATCACCCATCCGCAGATCGTGGCGGCGGCGATTGCCGCGCATCTGGCGGGATGCTGAGTCAGCCCGCGACCAGCGCCAGAAATCCATCCACATCTGCCTCGGTCGTGGACCAGGAACAGACGAGGCGGACAGCACCGTCGGGCGGGCCGGACCAGTCGTAATAGGCGGCGCCTGCGGCACGGGCGCGGGCGTGGCCTGCGGCGGGGAACCAGCCGAACAGTATGTTGGCCTGCACGGGGTGGATCAGTCCCGCCCCCGGCAGGGCAGCCAGCCCCTTGGCCAGCCGCGCGCCCATGCGGTTGGCCTGGGTGGCCAGGCGCAGCCAGAGGTCATCGGTCAGATAGGCCTCCATCTGGGCGGACAGGAAACGGTGTTTGGAAAACAGGTGCCCGCCGCGCTTGCGGCGCAGCTCAAACTCCCAGGCTTTGGCGGGATCAAAGATCACCACCGCCTCGACCCCCAACAGCCCGTTCTTGGTACCGCCGAAGGACAGGATATCGATGCCCGCCTTCCAGGTCATCTCTGCCGGGGTCGCCCCGGTGGCCACCAGCGCATTGGCAAAACGCGCGCCGTCCATATGGCAGGGCAGGCCCCGGGCGCGGGCAAGGGCCGTCAGGGCGGCAACCTCGGTCGGTGTATAGACGGTTCCCGCCTCGGTCACATTGGTGACCGTCAGGCAGCCGCGCTGCACCCCATGCACGCCGCTGGCCCCGGTGCGCGACAGGCTGGCAGACAGGGTATCTGGCGTCATCCGGCCATGCGGGCCGTCTACCAGAACCAGCTTGGCCCCGTTGGTGAAGAACTCGGGCGCGCCGCATTCATCTTCGGTGACATGCGCCGTGCGGTGACAGAACACCGCACCCCAGGGCGGACAGGCAATGGCCAGGGCCAATGCATTCGCCGCCGTGCCCGTAGCGACAAGGAAGACGGCCGCCTCGGCCGCTTCGAACAGGTCGCGGATGCGGTCGCGCACCCGCGTCATGATCGGATCGCTGCCATAGGACGGCATGTAGCCTTCGTTGGCGCGGGCAAGTGCAGCCATCACTTCCGGCGGAACACCCGAGGTGTTGTCAGACGCAAAGAACATCAGGGGGTTTCCTCGATGATATGGTCTTCCCAGTCTTCTTCCGGGATTTCGAACTCGGAAACGGTCCAGCCGCGCACCGATGCGCCAGCCTCGTGCACCGAGGCCGGATCGCCCGACAGCAAGGGGTGCCAGCCATACAGCGGCCTGCCTTCGTGCAGCAGGCGATAAGCGCAGGTCCGGGGCAGCCAATAGGCGATTTTCGGCAGTGTTTTCATCGACAGATGCACGCAATCGGGAACATATTGGCGGCGGGCGGCGTATTGCGTGCAGCGGCAGGTTTCGCCATCCAGCAGACGGCAGGCGACACGGGTAAAGGCGATTTCCCCGGTGTCTTCGAACTCTATCTTGTTCAGGCAGCATTTGCCGCAGCCGTCACAGACCGCCTCCCATTCGGCGGGGGTCATGTTCTTCAAGGGGATGCGTTCCCAAAAGCGCGGGCGAAGCTTTGTCGTCATGGCGGCAGAGTGATGCGGGGCGCGGGAAAAGGGAAGAGGGCGGGTCCGCAATTGCGGCGCGGCGCGCCTTGAACTTGGCACGGCAGGGCACAGTTGGTAAGGCAGCGGGCAAGAACAGGGTCGGCACCCGCTTGCATGCACCGTCAAGACCCCGCCCGCCAAAGGAACGCCGCCGATGTCCGCCACTGGCCCCAAGCTTGCCTGCTATGTCATCAACCTGCCCCGCTCTGTCAGCCGGCGCGAAAAGATGGAGGCGCAGCTTGACGCGATGGCGCTGCCGTTCACGCTGTTCCCGGCGATTGACGGGCATGCGGAATGGGATCGGCTGGCCCCGACACTGGATGAGGCGGCCTTTCGCCGCAATGTGGGCCGAGAGGTGATGCCAGGCGAAATCGGCTGCTATCATGCCCATCTGGCAGTCTGGCGCGATTTTCTGGCCGGGTCCGCCGAGGTGGCGCTGGTGATGGAAGATGACGTGGTGTTCCATCCCGAGTTCCGCGCGGCGCTGGACGCGGCCCTGTCAGTGCGGGACGCCTGGGATTTTCTGAAGCTGAACAAGATCAGGGCCAAGCAGCCGATCTGCCAAGGAACGGTCGGCCGCTGGCAGGTGAACGCCTATCTGGGCCCCGCAACCGGGCTGGGCGCCTATCTGATCACGCGCGAACTTGCCGCCCGTCTGCTGCCGGTGATGCTGCCCGTGACCCGGCCCATCGACCACGAACTGGACCGAATCCATGTGCATGATTTCCGGCATTTCGGCCTGGAACCCTTTCCCAGCCATGTCGATGACGGCAATGAAAGCACGATCACCGGGTCCGCGTTCTCCGCCGTGAAGAAGTTTCCCTGGTACCGGCGCCTGCCCATGTATGGCTTGCGCTGGCGCAATTCCTTCGGCAAGCTGGCGCATCTGGCGGCACGGGGGCGGCTGCGGGCCAGGCGCGGGCCGCTTCAGGCGTCGGGCAATGTGCCGCCGTTTTCTGTCCAGTAATCGGCCATCCATTTCACCTGACCATGGCCCATATGGGGCAGCCGGTCCCAAAGGGCGTTGCCGGGACGCAGCAGGTCGGCGGGGCGCGGCCTGCCGTGAAACGCCACCACCTTGGCATCGGCGGGCGGGTTGCGCGGCGGCAGGATCAGGTCCAGCCCGATGGGCTGGCGCAGGTGCCGCTTGAAGCTGATGACCCAGCCGCGTGGCCAGAACTCCATCGAACCGGCCTGCGCGCCGACCCAGGCCTGTTCGATGATGTACTCCGTCACCGCCCTTTCGCGGTCGGCAACAAAGCGGTCGATGATCTGGCCTTCCTGCCCGATGTTGAAGGCAAACAGGCAGGTGCCCGGTTCCGCCGTGCCGCGCCCCGTGGGCCGGGGCCGCCAGTCTGTGCCCATGTCTGTGGTCAGGAAACGGGCGGGGTGACCAAAGAACGGATCGAGACTGCCGCAGATCACCATATCAAGATCAATGAACAAGGCCCGCCCGGTGAAACCGTACAGATCATGCTGAAAGACCCCGAGCTTGGCCCAGGCCCCGCTTTTCCACATGCCCTGCGTCAGGCCAAGATCGGGGATCGGCCGGGTTTCGATGCCGGGGGAAAGGCCGGTCGGGTCATCGGTCAGGCACAGGAAGCGGAACGGGCCGGTGATGTTGCGGCGGCAGGCGGAATAAAGGACGTTGACATAATCCGCCGGATAGAGCGTGCCCCATTTCATGCACAGGATGACCCGGTCGGCTGGGGGTTTCATGGCCAGACTCCATATTGGCTGCGCAGATACTCCACCGCGTAACGATCAGATTTCTCGCGCCCGACACCCTGTTCGACATGATCGCGGAGCGACGCCACCTTGTCGAAATGGCCATCAGCATAAACCGGGCGCGGCATGGCATTGACCCAGACCTTGACCCCGTTCGACCAGGCCATACCCGACAGCCAGACATCATCCACGGTCCAGACAATTTCCGGAATGTCAAAGGCGGCTTCGGGAAAGGCATCCGCCGGCACCAGCGCGCCCAGAAAGCCCTCGAACACATCGGCATGGCCTGATATCCGGTAAATCTGCCGGTCGGGATGAAACAGCGTCAGCGAAGCAAGCCGTTTCAGCCGGTAGGACAGGCTGCGCCCGCCTTTCGGGGCCGGTTCGGCCCGGGGCAGGTCGGGCCTTGACCGGTGCAGGCCGAAGCGGTCTTCGATGTTCCAGCCGCGTTCGCACAGGATATCGTCGGGGCGCTGGCGGCGGCCCTCGACAAAGCGTTGCATCCAGCGTGGGTCCTGCAGGCGGTCATCATCACACAGCAGCAGATCCGTCGGCGTGCCGCGCCACCGGCGGGCGGCGGGCAGCGCCTTGGTGGCGGGGCCAAGATCGTGGTCGGTTTCGATGACATCGACCCAGTCCGGCAGGGGCGGCAAGGCGGGACGCTTCCCCGGAAACCGGCGGTAGTCCTGTGGCAGGTACAGCTCCACCCTATCAGGGCGCACCGTCTGCCGACCGATGGACGCCAGTTTGCGCGGCAGGTTCGCAAAGCGCGGCGGGATGCTGGTCAGGGTGACAACGATCTGTCTGGGGGGCATGATCCGACGGCGTCCTTGCACTCAGATCGCCGCCAGAACATCGCGCGCCTGGTCGCAATCGGAATCCATCTGTTTGATGAGCGCGGGCAGACCGTCAAATGTCATCTCGGGCCGCAGGAACTCGACGAAGGCGATTGACAGGTGCTGGCCGTACAGATCGCCTGCAAAATCGAACAGGAAGGTTTCCAGATTGGGCTGGTTGATGCCGAACATCGGCCGCACGCCCAGGCTGGCCGCACCCATGTAGCTGCCCGTCTGCGGGCCGGTCAGCACATCGGCGCGCACCGCATAAACGCCCAGCCGGGGCAGATGCAGGCCCGCGACCGACATGTTGGCGGTGGGATAGCCAAGCGCGCGCCCGCGTTTTTCGCCGTGAATAACCTCGCCTTCGATGCGGTGCCAGTGGCCCAGCATCACGGCGGCGTCGCGAGGGCGCCCCTCGGTCAGGGCCTGGCGGATGGCCGAAGACGAAATGCTGGTCCCCGCGGCCTGCACCAGATCAGCGATCGTCACCCGGAACCCCAGGTCGTCGCCCAGCCGTTTCAGATCGGCCGCCGTCCCGGCCCGGCCCTTGCCAAAGCAGAAATCCGCCCCGACGACGACGTGGGTGACACCAAGACCCTCGGCCAGGACCTGCCGGGCAAAATCCTGCGGCGACAAGGCCGCCATGGTGGCGTCGAAGGGCAGTTGAAACAGGTGATCCACACCCAGTTTGGCCAGCCGGTTGGCGCGGGCTTCGGCGTTCATCAGGCGAAAGGGCGGGGCGGCTGGGGCAAAAAATTCGCGCGGGTGCGGCTCGAACGTGACGATACCCAGCGACGCGGGCGGTTGACGTGCCAGGTCGATCACGGCCTGGTGGCCCAGATGCACGCCATCGAAATTGCCCATCGCAACCGATGCGCCACGGGCCTGCGGATCAAGGCCCTGCCAGTGCGGATCTATGCGCATCGTCCCCCGAGCCTGCTGCGGCGGGGGAACCCGCCGTCAGTCGAACTTGCGGCTCGGTGCCAGTACCAGCGCCTCGCCCTTCAGGACCACGGTATCACCCACGGCGCAGTGGGTTTCAAGGGTCACGCGGCGGCGGGCATGATCGATGGCCGTCACCTTGACCTCGGCATAGACGCTGTCGCCGGGGCGCACGGGCGCCATGAATTTCAGGCTTTGCCCAAGGTAGACCGTGCCATGGCCCGGCAACTGTTCGCCGATCACGGCAGAGATCAGGCCGGCGGTCAGCATCCCATGCGCGATGCGGCCCTGAAAAATCGTGTCGCGGGCATAGTCATCGTCCAGATGCACCGGGTTCCGGTCTGTCGAGACTTCGGCAAAAAGTTCGATGTCCCGGTCGGTTACGGTTTTCCGCAAGTGACGGATCATGCCGATTTCAAGCTCTTCGATACAGATGGTGCCACGCGGCATATTGTCGAGCATCCTGCGAATCCTTGGGCCACTTTTGCGGCGACACTAGCCTCTGCCGCGACGCAGCGCAATCGTGCGCGCAAGAAAATTAGCTAACTATCCGGCAAAGACGCAACAATGTTGCCAGATGGCTGTTACCGCAGGTGGCCGATCGCATAGGTGGCGCTCAGTTCTATCCGTGCAAGCCAGGCATCCAGCAGGGCCGGGTCGGGGTTTTCCGGGTCATCCCCGAAATTCCGGGCGGCAATCCCGCCGGTGACGAAGACCACGTCAATCCCTTCGGCCAGAGCGCCCTGCACATCGGTGGTCACACCGTCACCGATGGCCAGCAGGCGCGGGTCATCCATCGCACCGGGCAGGGCGGCAAGGCGGCGGCGGGCAAGGTCATAGATCGGGGGGTGGGGTTTACCGAAATACAGGCTTTCGCCACCCATCCGGTCATACTCCTGCGCAATGGCCCCGGCGCAGAACAGGCGTTTGTCGCCAAAATCCACAATGATATCCGGGTTGGCGCACAGCAGTTTCAGGCCTTGGGTCTTTGCGTAAAGCAGGGTCGCGCGATAGTCGTCCGGCGTTTCGGTCAGGTCATCGACCAGACCGGTGCAGACGATGCCTTCGGCTTCGGTCAGCGGCACCAGGGTGACCGGCGGCTCGGCGGCGGCGAGGGGTGCCAGATCTTCGGACAGGTCGGTGAAAAAGACGCGGTCCTTGTCCGGCCCGATGTGGTGAACCTTTCGCCCGACCGCGCCGGTGATCAGCGCATATTGTGCGGCATCGCCAGAGCTGACGATCGCGTCATAGCTGTCGCGCGGCACGCCGATCCGGTCCAGCTGCTGCTTCACGCTGGTGTTCGGGCGCGGGGCGTTGGTCAGCAGCAGAACCGTGCCACCCTTGGCGCGAAAGGCGCGCAGGGCGGCCACGGCGGCGGGAAAGGGCTGCCGCCCGTCATGCAGGCAACCCCAAAGATCGCAGTACAGCGCATCGTACTGGTCCGAAACCTCTGCAAGTGCAGCAAGAATGCGTGTCATCTGCGGCCTTTCGGTACAGGGTCCGGGCGGATGCGCCCGACCCGGGATCAAAGCTTCAGCGCAGGGATGATCTGCTTCTTGCGGCTCATGATGCCGGGCAGAACCACGGTATCGCCCGTGACCTTGACCCCGAAGGATGCTTCGGCAAGGGCCCTGACCAGATCATTGGGCACCAGAAGGGTGGCTTCCCCGTTCAGAATGTCGATCACGAACAGTAGCACCTGATCCGCGCCGTCTTCCCGTGCCACGCCGACCATCGACTGCATCAGGCTGGCCTTGCGGTCCAGCAGCACCTTGGGGGCTGTCGTTTCCAGAACGGAGATGCGCAGCTGCTTGCCGCCAACCTCGTATTCCTTGGAATCCATCCGCAGCAACTCGGCATCGGAAAAGCGGGAGACGTCGGATTTTGCCGCGAAAAGCTGTGCCGCGTAGTCGGGGATGCTGATGCCCAGATCGGCGGCCAGCTTTTCCGCCACGGCGCGGTCATGCGGGGTGGTGGTGGGGCTGCGGAATTCCAGCGTGTCTGACAGGATGCACGACAGCATGGCCCCCTTGACGGCCCTTGGCGCGCGGGCAAGATCGGCCCCGATCAGGTCGTGCAGGATGGTGGCGGTGCAGGCCAGCGGGCGCAGGGTAATGTCGATGGGCGCGCGGGTTTTCAGCCCGCCGACCAGCATATGGTGATCGATGATGCCGATGATCTTCGCCTCGTTGATCGAAGGCGGCAGTTCCTGCGGGTTGTTCGTGTCCACAATCACCACGGTGTCGGCGGCGGTGACATCGGCCAGAAATTCCGGCCTGGGCAGATCCCAATGGGTCAGCACGAAGGCGGCTTCGGTATTCGGCTCGCCAAGCAGATATGGCGCGGCGGGCGTGCCTTTTACCTCGGTCAGATACCAGGCCCAGATGATGGGGGAACCGGTGGAATCGGTGTCGGGGGATTTGTGGCCGAAGACCTTGATCATGATGCACCTTGGGGCGTGGCGTGACGTTGCGCGCCTTATAGGCAGGGTGCGGGGGAATGTCATGGGGGGTATTGGGGCGGCGCGCTGCGCTCGTCGGTCACAACTCCAGCCGTTCCACCGTAAAGCCCGCCTGCTGCAACAGCGCCAGCACACCGTCTTCCCCCGACAGGTGCAGTGCGCCGAAGGCGGCAACAACCGGGCCGTCTGCCAGCGCCGCCTCGATCACCGGAATCCAGGAGCGGTTGCGGGCCGTCATCATGCGGTCTTCCATCAGCGCGAAATCATCGGCCACCTGCGCTGCGTCAAGCCCCGGCAGAGTCAGCGCCTGCCAGCGGGAGAACTCCCAGATCATCCGGCTGTCTTCGGCGAAATAGGCGTCGGTCAGGGTGGCGAAGACATCTTCGGACTGCGCCTCGAGGGCCAGCGACAGATCCAGCATGGCCGCCTGATCGGCCAGGGTCATGTCCGAGAATATGTCGAACACCACGGAAAAAGGTTCCAGCGCGCGCAGGGGTATGTCCTGCGCCAGGGTCCGGGTGATGATGCGCGCGTCCAGGCCGTTCTGCGGTTCTGTCATGCTTGCCAGCGCGCAGGGCGGAAGGCTCAGCAGCATCGACAGGTAAGCGGGCCGCATCTTTGCGCCCAGGAACGGGGGAATCGACCGGGCGCGCAACGCGTCCTTCAGCCTGTCCCATGTGGCGGGGGCCAGCGTCTCGGGCAGGGTCGGGCCGTCAGTCAGGAACACCAGCGACGGGTCGGCGGCCAGCGCGGCCTGCAGGGCCGCTTCCTCTTCCGGCCCGGCTTCGACAAGAACCGTGGACGCGCCGTCGATCAGCGGGGCGAGGCGGGCCATAAGCGCATCATGGCGGGGATCATCGAGATGAAAGGTGCCTATCAGGTGCAACACCTGATCGCCCCGCGTCGCCTGCCAGAGATTTCCCCGGGCAAACGGGGCGGCATCGGCGGCGGCGCGCAGCCCCGCCTGCGTTTCCGCCGCAAGGGTATTGATAAGGTTGCGGCCCCGGCACGCGGCGGATGCGGGGACAGCAACAAGGACGGCGACCAGACAGGCAAGGGCAATGCGGAACATGCGGAACCTTCCAAACGCCGGGCAAGAGTGGCACGCCACCGTCCCAAGGCCAAGTCCCCTGACGCAAAAGTTTCATCTCCGGGGGCTGTTGACAGTGCGGCGGGCGATGCCTACGTAAACGGTGTTGTCACTCGCCATTGCTGAGTGCCAACAGCAATTCAACCTGAACCGCAGGAGTGTTCTCAGATGGCATTCAAACCGCTGCATGACCGTGTGCTTGTCCGCCGGGTCAAAAGTGACGAAAAGACCAAGGGCGGTCTGATCATTCCCGACACCGCAAAGGAAAAGCCTGCCGAGGGCGAGATCGTTTCGGTCGGTGCCGGCGCGCGCAAGGATTCGGGCGAGCTGATCGCACCGTCGGTGAAGGCCGGCGACAAGATCCTGTTCGGCAAGTGGTCGGGCACCGAAGTGACGCTGGATGGCGAAGAGCTTCTGATCATGAAGGAAAGCGACATTCTCGGCATCATCGCCTGAGGACGTTGCACGCATGGTGCGTGACACCGCGCACCCTTCGGTAAATCACAGACAACCAGGAGAGTTTCCATGGCTGCTAAAGACGTAAAATTCGAATCCGACGCCCGCGACCGCATGCTGCGCGGCGTCAACATTCTGGCAGATGCCGTCAAGGTCACGCTCGGCCCGAAAGGCCGCAACGTCGTGATCGACAAAAGCTTCGGCTCGCCGCGCATCACCAAGGACGGCGTGACCGTTGCCAAGGAAATCGAACTGTCCGACAAGTTCGAGAATATGGGCGCGCAGATGGTGAAGGAAGTCGCTTCCCGCACCAATGACGAAGCTGGCGACGGCACCACGACCGCCACGGTTCTGGCCCAGGCGATCATCAAGGAAGGCATGAAGGCCGTAGCGGCCGGCATGAACCCGATGGACCTCAAGCGCGGCATCGATCTGGCAACGTCCAAAGTCGTGGCTGCGATCAAGGCGGCGGCCCGTCCGGTCAGCGATTCGGCGGAAGTGGCGCAGGTGGGCACCATCTCGGCCAATGGCGAGGCGGAAATCGGCCGCCAGATTGCCGATGCAATGCAGAAGGTCGGCAACGAGGGTGTGATCACCGTCGAGGAAAACAAGGGGCTGGAGACCGAGACCGAAGTGGTCGAAGGCATGCAGTTCGACCGTGGCTATCTTTCGCCCTATTTCGTCACCAATGCCGACAAGATGGTGGCCGATCTTGAAGACGCGCTGATCCTGCTGCACGAAAAGAAGCTGTCGTCGCTGCAGCCGATGGTCCCGCTGCTGGAAGCCGTGATCCAGTCGCAAAAGCCGCTGATCATCATTTCCGAAGATGTGGAAGGCGAAGCCCTGGCCACGTTGGTGGTGAACAAGCTGCGCGGTGGCCTGAAGATTGCCGCCGTCAAGGCCCCCGGCTTCGGCGACCGCCGCAAGGCGATGCTGCAGGACATCGCGATCCTGACCGGTGGTCAGGTGATCTCGGAAGACCTGGGCATGAAGCTGGAGAATGTCACCATCGACATGCTGGGCCGCGCCAAGAAAGTCTCGATCAACAAGGACAACACCACCATCGTCGACGGTGGCGGCGACAAGGCCGAAATCGCGGCCCGCGTTGCCCAGATCCGCGCCCAGATCGAGGAAACCACCAGCGACTACGACCGCGAAAAGCTGCAGGAACGTGTGGCCAAGCTGGCGGGCGGCGTTGCCGTGATCCGCGTGGGCGGCATGACCGAGGTTGAGGTGAAAGAGCGCAAGGACCGCGTCGATGACGCGCTGAACGCCACCCGCGCCGCCGTGCAGGAAGGCATCGTCGTGGGCGGCGGTGTGGCCCTGATCCAGGCGGGCAAGGCGCTTGACGGTCTGAAGGGCGTGAACAGCGATCAGGACGCAGGCATCGCCATCGTCCGCAAGGCGCTGGAATCGCCGCTGCGCCAGATTGCGCAGAACGCCGGTGTGGACGGATCGGTCGTGGCCGGCAAGGTCCGCGAATCGAACGACAAGACCTTTGGCTTCAATGCCCAGACCGAAGAATATGGCGACATGTTCAAGTTCGGCGTCATCGACCCGGCCAAGGTTGTTCGCACCGCGCTGGAAGATGCAGCTTCGGTCGCGTCGCTGCTGATCACCACCGAAGCCATGATCGCCGACAAGCCGGAGCCGAAGGCGGGTGCCGGTGCCGGTGGCGGCATGGGCGGAATGGGCGGCATGGACGGCATGATGTAATCATCCGTCCCGGTTCGGGACTGATCTGGAAGGGGCCCTGCTTGCGCGGGGCCCCTTTTCGTTTGCGGCGGTCTTTGCGGTAAGCTTCTGTCCGGTGGTTCGCAGGGCAAACCGGGGCAGGTGCCCGACCCTGCTGACCATGATCGCCTTTCCCGCGGCCAATTTGGTGCCGAACCGGCCGGGCATGACCAGGGCTGTGTCACACCAGCAAAGTTCGCCAGGGCGCAGTTCGGGCAACCTGCGGCGATTACCCTTGTAACGCGGGACATCCGGCCCTATGTCGAAATGGCTGTATTCTCTCTATCGATCTTCTGTTTCCTCGCGGCTTCAGGTCTCGATCTTGATTGACTGAGCCAGGCCATCGCATATCGCGGATGGCACCACGACAGGACAGGAGACATCACGATGGCCAATGGCACCGTGAAATGGTTCAACGCCACCAAAGGCTTCGGCTTCATCGCCCCGGCAAACGGCAACCGCGACGTGTTCGTGCATGTGTCGGCGCTGGAGCGCGCGGGCATCCGCCAGCTGAACGATGGTCAGGCTGTGACCTTTGATATCGAAACCGGCCGCGACGGTCGCGAATCGGCGATGAACCTGGCGCTGGCCTGATTTTCAGGACAGAAGGGTTTCGGGCGGGGGTGGCGCAGGCCGCCCCCGTTTGCATGTCAAAGCTTTCGTTCCATGCGATAGCGGACATGGGTGCGGCGGCCCATTTGGGTGGGCGGGCCTTTCAGCACCTGCACAAAGCCTTCACGTTCCCAGAAAGCGCGGGCTTTGGGGTTGGCTTCCAGCACGGCAATGAACAGGCGGGGGGCGTGGCGTGCGCGGGCCACATCGACCATATGATCAACAAACAAGTGGCCAAGGCCATGGCCGCGCCGGTCTGCGGCGATCAGCAGCAGGCCGATAAAGGCATCCTGCGTTTCGGGAAAGCCGAAGGCCAGGTCCGCAATGGCATCCAGCCTGCCGCCGCTGAACATACCCAGCTTCAGCGTCTCGGCAGGACCGGTGGCAAAGGGTGCGGGCGCAAAGAAGTCGGCGACATGTGCATCTGAAGGGTCTTCGCCGGTTTCCAGATCGATGTAGTCGGCGGCGCGGTCAAACAGGTGCCGCACGGCGGCGGCATCGGCATCAGGATCAAGTGCGCGGATCAGGGTCATGGCGCACCGCCATAGCTGATTGCCGCAATCTCAAGCCAGGCCTTCCCCGAGGGGCGGGTCCACAGCACGCGCTCGCCCACCGTAGCGCCCAGAAGGGCGCGGGCCAGCGGCGATTGCGGGGCGATGCGGCCCAGGGCTGCATCCGCCTCATCCTCGCCGGTGATCTCGAAGACATGGGTGTGACCGGCGGAATCGGTGACGGTGACGCGGGCACCAAAGGCAACCTCATCCTGCGGCTGGCGCGCGGGATCGACCGGGATCGCGCTGCGCAAGCGCGCCTCGAGATAGCGGATGTCCCGTTCTGCCGCCGCTTCGGGCATCCGGTCCAGCCGGTCGGCGCGGGTGCGCAGGCGGGCAAGATCGGCCTGCGTTGCGGCCAGGCGGGCCTGCAGTGCCGCCAGACCGCGCGGGGTGACATAGTTGGGATGTGGCGAGACCGGCAGATCGGGCAGCGGGGTGGTGTCCGGCCCGTCTTCCTTGACGAAGGCGCGGCTCATCGCACGATCACCTCCAGCGGGTCATAGGCCAGCACGCCATCCCAGGCGGCGGCCGGCAGGCTGTCGGGCTTGAAGCGGATGCGTCCCAGGTCCAGATCGGCACGCGCAAAAAAGTGCCGCCGGGTGACCACGCGTTCGGGGTCGCGCCAACTCTCTGAAAGGGTGCCCGCTGCGATGGTGCAGCGAAAGAACAGGTCCACCTGATGAAAGCCGCTGTCGGGATCGTGGAATTCGTTGATCAGGCAGGGCGCGCCGACGGTTACGGTCAGGCCGGTTTCCTCATGCACCTCGCGGAGCAGATTTTCGTGCAGCGACTGGCCCGGTCGTACCCCGCCGCCCGGCGCGCACCACAGGTCGGACCGCCCGCCCGGATAGGCGTTCACCAGCAGAAGCCGGTCTTCATGCAGGATCAGGGCGCGGGCGGCGACGCGCGGCGGGCGATTGTTCATGCCCGGCAAGCTGGCGCGGGAACGGCCGTTTGTCCATGCCCTGCAGATCAGATAGGATGCCGCCATGCGCTGGCTGATCCTTTTGCTGATCGTTTTTCTGTCTTCAGGGGCGGCGGGTTCTGCCCGCGCCGAATGCGTGGTGCTGCTGCATGGCCTGGCGCGGACCGAAGCCTCGCTTCTGGCGATGGATGCGGCGCTGTCGGCGCGGGGCTTTCGCGTGATCAATGTGAAATACCCGTCAACCAGGCTGCCAGTGCGCGAACTGGCGGAAAGCTATGTAGGCCCTGCGGTGACCGAATGCGGCAAGGACCGCATCAGTTTCGTGACGCATTCGATGGGGGGGATACTGGCCCGTATCTGGCTGGCGCAGCACCGACCGGCCGATATGGGCCGGGTTGTCATGCTGGCACCGCCGAACCAGGGGTCCGAACTTGTCGATGCGCTGGGGGCTATTGCGGCTTTCGAATGGGTGAGCGGGCCGGCCGGGCTGGAACTGGGCACCGGGCCGGGTTCGGTCCCGGTCAAGCTGCCGCTGCCGGATTTCGAACTGGGGGTGATTGCAGGCGACCGGTCGCTGAACCCGATCTACTCCTCGGTCATTCCGGGGGCGGATGATGGCAAGGTGTCGGTGGCCAGCACAAGGGTGGCGGGGATGACCGACCATATCGTGCTGCCGGTGACACATACCTTCATGATGCTGAACCCGGTGGTCATCGCGCAAACGATCCGGTTCCTTGAAACCGGCGCCTTTGCGCCCGAAATGACGCTGACTGAGGCGGTCCGGCTGCTGAGGGTCACTGCACCCTAGCAGCGTTCTGAAAAGTGCCGTCCGCAGGGGCTGCCTGACCGAACAGCGGGAAACTCTTTCGCCCGCAGGGCCAATCCCTTTGCCCGGATCGGGAAGATTTTCCCGGCAGGCAGGCGGATTGCTTTTTCAGCGCCCTGCCGGACCGCTGCCGCGTCAACGCCCCATGATGCGGTTCACATGGCCCATCTTGCGCCCCGGACGTGCCTCTGCCTTGCCGTAAAGATGCAGCGCAGCGTTGCGTTCGCGGGCGATCTGCGGGATGCGGGCAATGTCATCGCCGACCAGGTTTTCCATCGTCACGTCGCTGTGCCGTCCGCCGTCGCCCAGGGGCCAGCCGGTGATGGCGCGGATGTGCTGTTCGAACTGGTCCACCGCGCAGCCGTTCTGCGTCCAGTGGCCCGAGTTGTGGACGCGCGGCGCAATCTCGTTCACGATCAGCCCTTCGGGCGTGACGAACAGCTCAACCCCCAGCACGCCAACATAGTCCAGGGCATTCACGATGCGGGCCGCCGCCAGGATGGCATCGCTGCGCTGGCCCGGGGTCAGGCGCGCGGGCACGGTGGTGGACTGCAGGATGCCGTCGCGGTGCAGATTCTCGCCCGGGTCATAACAGGCGACCGAGCCGTCCATGCCACGGGCGGCAATCACCGAAACCTCATGCGTGAAGTGAACGAACCCTTCCAGCACGGCCGCCGCGCCCTGCATCGCCGCAAGGGCGGCGGCGGCTTCGGCGGCGGACCTGATCCGGGCCTGACCCTTGCCGTCATATCCCAGCCGTGTCGTCTTCAGGATCGAAGGGCAGCCGATCCGGGCCAGCGCCGCCGCAAGATCCTCGGCGGTGGTCACGGCGGCATAGGGCGCTGTGGTCAGGCCGATGCCGTTGAGAAAGGCCTTTTCGGCCAGCCGGTCCTGGCTGATGGCCAGGGCGCGGCGGCTTGGGTGGATGGGCGTCAGGCTTTCCAGCAGGTCGAGTGCGGCGGTTGGCACATTCTCGAATTCATAGGTTATGACATCGACGGCACCGGCAAAGGCGGCAAGGGCCGCTGCATTGTCATAGCCTGCGGTGGTCACCGCATGGGCGACATCGGCGGCGGGCGGGGCCGCACCCGGTTCATAGACATGGGTGCGATACCCCAGACGGGCGGCGGCAACCGACAACATCCGGCCCAGTTGCCCGCCCCCAAGTATCCCGATCACCGCACCGGGGGGCAGCGGCTCAGTCATCCTGCGGTTCCTCGGGGATCGACGCCGAGAGGCTGTCGCGCCAGTCTTCCAGGCGGCGGGCAAGGTCGGGGTCGGACAGGGCAAGAATTGCGGCAGCCATCAGGCCGGCATTCGCCGCGCCGGTGCCGCCAATGGCCATGGTGGCCACAGGATAGCCCTTGGGCATCTGCACGATGGAATACAGGCTGTCCAGGCCGGACAAAGCACGGGTCAGCACCGGCACACCGATTACGGGAAGCCGCGTTTTCGACGCCATCATGCCGGGCAGATGCGCAGCCCCGCCTGCACCTGCGATAATCACCCGCAGGCCGCGCGCCACTGCCGAGGTGCCATAGGACCAGAGCCGGTCAGGCGTGCGGTGCGCCGAGACGATCTTCGCCTCCCACAGGACGCCAAGATCGTCCAGAACCTGTGCGGCTTCCTTCATGGTTGGCCAGTCGGACTGGCTGCCCATGACAATTCCCACCTGAACGCCCATTCCTGCCCCCGCCAAACCAAGGCGCGCACTATAGTCGCGCGACCGGCAGGGGCAAGGTTCAGGCGATGATATCGGGAATCAGCTGATCCTCGATGCGCACGATCTGATCCTTCAGCGCCAGCTTCTGCTTTTTCAGGCGATGCAATGTCAGCGCATCGGCCCGCCCGCCGCCGGCCAGCGCGTGGATTGCATCATCAAGATCACGGTGTTCCCGGCGGAGAACCTCCAGCCGGATGCGGAGCATCTCTTCGAAGTTGAGTTCGGACGGCGCGTTCATCTGGCTTTGGCTCAATTCCCGAGTCGGTCTTTGCCCGTCGCACGACTATAGCGGTTTTCGGGCAGTACGGGAAGAAATCTGGGCAGGTGACAGGCCTTGTGCAAGGGGCGGGCCGATCCCATATTCCCCTCCATAAGCTGCCTGTCGCGGGGGCTTAGCTGCCTGTCGCTTGATCATGAGGACACAGGGAATGACGAAACTGAGCTTCGGGGCGCATCCCCATCTTCTGGGGTTCGAACAGCTGGAACGGCTGGTCGAGCGGACATCGAAAGCCGCGTCCGAAAGCTACCCTCCGTTCAATATCGAAGCCGTGGCCGACAACGCCTATCGGATCACGCTGGCCGTGGCCGGGTTCCGCGAGGACGATCTTGCGATCACCGTCGAGGACCGGCAGCTTGTGATCCGGGGTCGCCAGTCGGATGATGACGGCAGCCGGGTCTTCCTGCACAGGGGCATTGCCGCCCGCGCCTTTCAGCGCAGCTTCGTGCTGGCCGACGGTGTCGAGGTGGCGGGGGCGACGATGGAAAACGGTTTGCTGCATATCGACCTGCGGCGGTCTGCGCCGGAAACGGTCGTGCAGACAATCAGGATCGGATGCGGAACAGGAGAACGCCGATGAACACGACATTCAACGCCATTCCCGATGAGGGCGACCGGATCGTCTATATTCTTCCCGTTGCGGTTGCGGACCTGCCGGACGCAATCCGCGAGCAAGCCGAAGGCGCCCAGACGCTGTATTCCGTCCACCGCCCCAATGGCGAGCGGGTTGCGCTGGTACGCGACCGCTGGATGGCCTTTGCGCTGGCGCGCCAGAACGATCTGGCCCCGGTCAACGCGCATTAAGTCGCATCCGGGTCTGCGCGGTTTCGGCACGGGCAGGTCCGTCCCCGCAGCGGGGCAAGACATTGATCGTGGCAGCGGGCACGGGATTTCGGCAGATGCGCCACAACTGCACGCGGTGATCGGCGGTACCGGCACCGACCGGCGCGTAAAGGGGCATATCCCCATGACGCGCAACATGGATCGCGGAACTTGGCATATGCTTGGCCCGATGGCCTGACCGCAAGACCGCAAGGGCCGCAGTCGGCATCGGCCCTTTCTGGGGCATGACCCGTCAGACACCGTATCAGGCGGTGATCAGACCCATCTGTTCCAGCTTCAGAATGACCTGATGCGCGCAATGATCCACCTCGACACTTTCGGTGTCCAGGCGCAGCTCCGGTGTGACGGGGGCCTCATAGGGGTCTGAGATTCCGGTGAATTCCTTGATCTTGCCTTCGCGGGCCAGCTTGTACAGGCCCTTGCGGTCGCGCCGTTCGCATTCCTCGATCGCGGTGGCGACGTGGACCTCGATGAAGGCACCATAGTGTTCGATCATCTCGCGCACCGCCCGCCGCGTGGCGCTGTAGGGCGCGATGGGCGCGCAGATGGCGATGCCGCCGTTCTTGGTGATCTCGGATGCGACATAGCCGATGCGCTTGATGTTGATGTCGCGGTGTTCCCTGGAAAAGCCCAGCTCTGACGACAGGTGCTTGCGCACCACATCGCCGTCCAGCAGTGTCACCGGGCGGCCGCCCATTTCCATCAGCTTGACCATCAGCGCATTGGCGATGGTGGATTTTCCCGATCCGGACAGGCCGGTGAAGAACACGGTGAAGCCCTGCTTCGACCGCGCGGGCGAGGTGCGGCGCAGTTCGGTGACGACCTGCGGAAAGCTGAACCAGTCAGGAATTTCCAGCCCTTCGCGTAGACGGCGGCGCAGTTCGGTACCCGAGATATCCAGCACGGTAGAGCCTTCGGGCACCTCATCCACCGGATAGTATTGCGCCTTTTCCTGCACATAGACCATCTGTTTGAAATCGACCATTTCGATGCCGATTTCTGCCTGATGCTGTGCCACCAGCGCCTGCGCGTCATAGGGGCCGTAGAAATCCCGGCCCTGGCTGTTCTTGCCCGGACCGGCATGATCGCGGCCGACGATGAAATGGGTCAAGCCGTGATTGCGGCGGATGATGGCATGCCACAGCGCCTCGCGCGGGCCTGCCATGCGCATGGCAAGGTTCAGCAGCGACAGATGCGTGGTCGAGGCCGGGTATTGATCCAGCACCGCCTCATAGCAGCGCACGCGGGTAAAATGATCGACATCGCCCGGCCTGGTCATGCCGACAACCGGGTGGATCAGCAGGTTCGCCTGGGCTTCGCGCGCGGCGCGGAAGGTCAGTTCCTGATGCGCGCGGTGCAGCGGATTGCGCGTTTGAAACGCCACGATGCGCCGCCAGCCCAGCTTGCGGAAATAGGCGCGCAGTTCATTGGGCGTGTCGCGGCGGGCCTTGAAATCATAATGCACCGGCTGCTGGATGCCGGTCACCGGGCCACCCAGGTAGACCGGGCCCGCAACATTGTGCAGATAGTTCACCGCCGGATGGGCCAGATCATCGGCACCAAAGACCTTGAGCGCCTCGTTCGCCTTGTCCGGCACCCATTTGTCGGTCACCGACAGGATCGCCAGGATCACCCCTTCCTGGTCGCGCAGGGCGATGTCCTGGCCGGGAGCCACGCCTTCGGCGAATTTCTCCGACACATCAAGCGTGACGGGGATGGGCCAGAGGGAACCATCGCCGATGCGCAGGGACTCCACGGTGCCAACGTAATCGGCCTGCGACTGAAATCCCCGGAGCGGGTGGAAGCCGCCGTTCATCAGCAATTCCAGATCGCACAGCTGCCGCGCCGTCAGGTCCCAGGATGGCAGGCTGGCCGCCGCGACCTTCAGCTTGGCCGCAGAGTCGGACGAGACGTATAATTCCGGGATGGGGGCATGGATGGACATGAACAGCCTTTGCACGCGAACGGATGGCCGCGCGACAGGCCGCCCGGTCGGCGCGGATTAGCCCGCGAGCGTGCGAAGTTTCAAGCGGACACAGCAGACGGCGGCAAAATGAGGCGCAAATTTCAAAGCCCGCCACAGGGCTGCGACAGCCGTCCTGACTTACGGGGTCAGGCGGGCCGAATTTCCGCGATTCAACCCGCAGCGCAGAAACCTGTTCCCCGAGTGACGCCAGAACAGGGGCTTTTCAGTGCCCGGCAAGGAATTTTTCCGCATCCAGCGCCGCCATGCAGCCCATGCCCGCACTTGTGACCGCCTGGCGGTAGATATGGTCGGTCAGGTCGCCCGCCGCGAAGACGCCGGGGATCGAGGTGCGGGTGGACCCGGGCTCTACCCGAACGTAGCCGCCGTTGTGCAACTCCAGCTGGTCCTTGACCAGTTCAGAGGCCGGCGCATGGCCGATGGCCACAAAAAAGCCGTCGCAGGGAATGTCGGTGGTTTGCCCGCTGTTCACATTGCGCGCGCGCACGGCGGTGACGCCGCGCGGGTTGTCATCGCCCAGAACCTCGGTCACCTCATGGTGCCAGAGCACGGTGATCTTCGGGTGTTTGAACAGGCGGTCCTGCATGATCTTTTCCGCCCGCAGCCTGTCGCGGCGGTGGATCAGCGTGACCTGCGCGGCGAAATTGGTCAGAAACAGCGCCTCTTCCACCGCCGTATTGCCGCCGCCGATCACCACAACCTTCTTGCCGCGATAGAAGAATCCGTCGCAGGTGGCGCAGGCTGACACGCCGAAGCCCTTGAAATGCTCTTCCGACGGCAGTCCCAGCCATTTCGCCTGTGCGCCTGTCGCCAGAATGACGGCATCGGCGGTGTAGGTGGTGCCGGAATCGGCCTGCGCGATGAAGGGGCGGCGCGACAGATCCAGCGCTGCGATATGGTCCGAAATCACCTCGGCCCCCATTGCTTCGGCATGGGCCTGCATGCGCACCATCAGGTCGGGTCCCATGACATGGGTATCGCCCGGCCAGTTCTCGACCTCGGTCGTGATGGTCAGCTGGCCCCCCGGCTGGATGCCCTGGACAAGGATCGGGTTCAGCATGGCCCGCGCCGCATAGACGGCAGCCGTATAGCCCGCAGGGCCGGAGCCGATGATCAGAACCCTGGTATGCCGTGTCTCGCCCATGATCGCCCTGCCTGCTGACTGGACCCCCGGTATAGGCCGAAGCCGTGCGGGCGAAAAGGGGCCTGCCGCAGGCGCAGCGGCGATGCGGCCAGCGCAGGGCGGGGGCTGGCGCGCGCCGCCTTCGGCCACTTCGCGAAATATTATTGCGCAATCTGGGCGCAATCCTTACATATCCCTGCGAACAGGAGACCCCGCACATGGCCGGATCGAAGCTGGACCCCATCGACCGCCACATCCTGGCCGAATTGCAGGCCGATGGCCGGATGACCAATGTCGAACTGGCAAAGCGGGTGGGTATTTCCGCCCCGCCCTGCCTGCGCCGGGTCCGCACGCTGGAAGAGGCCGGCTTTATCCGTGGCTATCACGCCGATATCGATACGCGCGAACTGGGCTTTGAAGTGCAGGTTTTCGCCATGGTGCGCCTGCAAAGCCAGGCGGAGGTTGATCTTTCGGCCTTTGAGGCGCGGGCGCGGGCCTGGCCGCTGGTGCGCGAATGCCACATGCTGAACGGCGAGATCGATTTCATCCTGAAATGCGTGGCCCCCGATCTGTCCACCTTTCAGCGCTTCCTGACGGCCGAGCTGACATCGGCGGACAATGTGGCCAGCGTGAAGACCAGCCTGGTGATCCGCTGCGCCAAGGATGAGCCGGGGTTGCCGTTTGAGGTGCTGGAAGAGCGGCTGAGGAAAAGCGCATGACAATTCATCCATTGATCAGATAATTTAATCAATCGGAGCAGGCGCACAGCTTTCATGAAAGCGGGATAAGTTCAGACGGAACGGGGCGCAGGTCACTTCAAACATCTTGTCCGGTCTTCTGCGCCCGTTCCCGCGAGCATTTGGCAGGATCGCAAACCAGTCCTGAGCGGATCGTGAAAAGCAGATCGCCGTACCATAAAGCGGTCAAGGACGCTGAATGCACCTGCCCAGCGTGAAGGGCGGCGGACACAAGGCACTGTCCTGATGATGAAATCCTGGATGAAGACCGTGCTTGCCAGGCAGCCAGGACCTGCATTTCATACTGCTGCGGCCCTGCGCGCCTGACTGGCGGGTCAAGGGTGATTGAAACTTCTTCGTCCGATCCGGCAACACCCTTGCTGCAAGGGGCCTTGCAGCCTCATTCCCCATAGGGCACCCAGACCGTTTTCACCTCGGTCGCCTGCCGCAGGAACTCGCGCCCTTCGCCCCCGGGTCCGAACCAGTCGCGGTTGCGGGCGCGGTTGACCCAGGTCCGCTTGAGGTTGCCGGCCGATTCGCCTTCGATCAGCGCGGCAAGGTCGGTGGAGGAAAATGACCAGACGGCGTCCACATCCATATGCCCCGCCAGGGTCTTTGCCAGTTCGGCATGGCTGCCGGTGACGATGTTCACCACACCGTCCGGCAGGTCGGAGGTTTCCAGCACCTGATACAGGTCGGTGGCGGCCAGCGGGAACGCCTCGCTTGGCACCAGAACGCAGGTGTTGCCCATGGCGATGGCCGGGGCCATGACGCTGATCAGACCCAGAAGCGGCACATCATCGGGGGCAAGCGCGCCGATGACGCCGCAGGGATCGTTCATCGCAAGTGCAATGCCCCGGATCGGCACGGATTTTGCGGCCCCGTCGAACTTGTCGGCCCAGGCGGCATAGGTGAACAGGCGCGAGATCGCCGCCTCTACCTCGGCCTCGCCCGCGCGTCCGGTCAGGTCGCGCAGGCGCCGGGCAAATTCGGCCGCACGGGCCGACAGGTTTTCAGCAATGAAATACAGGATCTGCGCGCGGGCATGGCCGGTGGTTCCGGCCCAGCCTTTGGCGGCATGGGCGGCCTCGACCGCGTTGCGGATGTCCTTGCGGTTGCCCAGGCCGACATGGCCCAGAAGCTTGCCCCTGGCCGACCAGACGGCCCTGGAATAGCCGCCATCGGGCCTGGCCTGCTTGCCGCCGATGTAAAGCTTTGCGGTCCGGTCCAGGTCCGGAACCTCCGGATCGCGCGGGGCGGGCACGGCGGTCACGGGTTTCAGCGGTTTGCCACCTTGCGCGGGTTGGAGATAGGCCATCAGCCCTTCCCAGCCACCCTCGCGGCCAAAGCCCGACTCGCGCATGCCGCCAAAGCCTGCGGCGGCATCAAAAAGGTTGGCCGCATTCACCCAGACAACGCCTGCTTTCAGCTTTGGGGCGATATCCAGCGCCAGGTTGATATTCTCGGTCCAGACCGTGGCGGCAAGGCCGTAGCGGCTGTTGTTGGCCAGGTCCACCGCCTCTGCCGGGGTGCGGAAGGTCATCGAAACCAGAACCGGGCCGAAGATTTCCTCTTGCATCAGGGGCGATGCGGCGGACAAGCCGGTGATCAGCGTGGGCGGATAGAAGCAGCCTGCGGGCAACGGCGTGTCGGCGCGGTAGGTTTCGCCCTGTCGGTTGGCATCGACCATGGCGGTGATCCTGGCCAGCTGGACCGGGTCCACCACCGCGCCCACGTCGATACATTTGTCCAGCGGGTCGCCAAGGCGCAGCCCGTCCATCCGGCGTTTCAGCGCGCTGTGGAACCGGTCCGCGACACCTTCCTGCACCAGAAGGCGCGATCCGGCGCAGCATACCTGGCCCTGATTGAACCAGATGGCATCGACAAGGCCTTCGATGGCGCTGTCCAGATCGGCATCGTCAAAGACGATGCAGGGCGACTTGCCACCCAGCTCCAGCGTCAGCGCCTTGCCGGTGCCGGCCGTGGCCTGCCGGATTTTGCGACCCACGGCGGTGGAGCCGGTGAAGGCGATCTTGTCCACGCCGGGATGGGCGACAAGCGCCGCCCCCGTTTCCCCGTCGCCAGTGACGATGTTCAGCACGCCTTTCGGCAGGCCCGCCTCGCGGCTGAGTTCTGCGAACAGCAACGCAGTCAGCGGGGTGTATTCGGCCGGTTTCAGCACGATGGTGTTGCCTGCGGCCAAGGCCGGGGCCACCTTCCACGCCAGCATCAGCAGCGGAAAATTCCACGGAATCACCGCGCCACAGACCCCCAGCGGGGCCATGCCCGGCAGTTCGGATGCCAGCAGTTGGGCAAGACCCGCGTGATAGTAGAAATGCCGGGCCACCAGCGGCACGTCGATGTCACGGCTTTCCCGGATCGGTTTGCCATTGTCCATCGTTTCCAGCACGGCCAGCAGGCGCGCGTGTTTCTGCACCAGACGGGCCAGCGCATAGAGGTGCCTGGCGCGCTGATGCCCCGAAAGCCGCGCCCATTTCGGCTGTGCGCGGCGGGCGGCGGCGATGGCTGCGTCAAGGTCGGCCTCGGACCCTTGGGTGACTTCGGCCAGTACGGTGCCGGTGGCGGGTTTTTTTGTTGCAAACGTCTCGCCCGGCTTGGTGAGGCTGCCGTCAATCCAATGGCCGAAGCGGTTGCCATGCGCCGCCAGCCACGCCTGCACCTCGGCGCTTGATTCCGGCGCGGGGCCATAGCTCATCTCGTTGAAAATGTCGCGGATGGTCATGGCGCTATCCCATCGGGTGGCGGTTGGCGGCCGAATAGCGACCGGTCAGGAAATGCTCAAGCTGGCGTTCGATATCGCCCAGCAGGGAAGAGGCACCGAAGCGGAACAGGTCGGGTTGCAGCCAGGGAAGCCCCAGTTCGTCCTTCATCAGCGACAGGTAGACCAGCGCATCCTTGGCCTTCGATATGCCGCCCGCAGGCTTGTAGCCCACCTTGATGCCGGTGCGGTCCTGATAGGCGCGGATCGCGCGGATCATGGTCAGGCTGACGGGAAGCGTGGCGTTGACGCTTTCCTTGCCGGTGGAGGTTTTGATGAAATCTGCCCCCGCCATCATGCAGACCAGGCTGGCGCGGGCGACGTTGCGCAGCGTGCCAAGCTCTCCGGTCGCCAGAATCGCCTTCACATGCGCCTCGCCGCAGGCGGCGCGCATTTCGGCCATTTCGTCATACAGGGCCTGCCAGTTCTGCGTCAGCACATGGCGGCGGGAAATGACGATGTCGATCTCGCGCGCGCCAGCGGCCACGCTTTCGCCAATTTCGGCGATGCGCAGGCGCAAGGGCGACAAGCCGGCGGGAAAGCCGGTGGATACGGCGGCCACGGGGATGGACGTGCCTTCCAGCGCCCGCACCGCTGCCGGGACCATTTCGTGGTACACACAGACCGCCCCGGTGGTGATACCGGGCATCCCCAGCGCCGCCAGCAGCTCAGCGCGCACCGGCTGGCGGGCCTTGGCGCAGAGCCGCTGCACCCGGCCTTCGGTATCGTCACCCGACAGGGTCGTCAGGTCGATCAGCGTAATGGCCTTCAGCAGCCAGGCCGCCTGCCAGTCTTTCTTCACGCTGCGCCGCCCCGGAAGCGTCGCGGCGCGCCGCTCGATCGCCGGGGTGTTGGCCTGCACGCCCGCCACCCAGTCCAGATCCAGCGGCATGCCGGGATTGCGCGGATGCCTGACCTGCGGCAACCGGTCGGTCGCGGTGACGACGGGGGACGGGTGGGTCAGCACGGGACTTCTCCGGGCAATGGGCAGGGATCAAGGTTTGCACGCCGGGGCGACCGGTGGCAAGCGCCGTGCCGGACCGCCGTCCCGGAATTTTACCGACCGGTCAGAATCCCGGAACGAACCATCGGCAAGCCCGCAAAGATCACGGTGCCCTGTGGTCTGCGTCGCGCGCACCGGCAGCCTCTTCGGTATCGAGGGTTGCCCAGGGGCTGTCTGTTCCGGTCGGGGGCAGGCTGTCGGCGGGAATGGTGCGGTGCAGATGGGCCTTCGACAGGAAGTTCGCAGTGATCGGAGAGGTGATGAACAGGAACACCACGATCAGCACTTCCTGCCAGGACGGGTCGTCCAGCACCGTCGCGGCATAGATGATCGAGGCCAGCAGAACGGCACCCACGCCGACGGTCGTTGCCTTGGTCGGGGCATGCAGCCGTTGCATCGGCTGGCGCAATTTCAGAAGGCCAATACTGCCGATCAGGCCGAAGACCCCGCCGATGACCAGCAGCATACTGATAACAAGCTCGGCAATCATCTCCGCCCCCTATTCAATCACATTGCCGCGCAGCATGTAGCGGCAGAAGGCGACAGAGGATACAAAGCCGGTCATCGCCAGCAGCACGGCCGCCTCGAAATTCAGGCCGTTGCCGCTGCGGATGCCGTAAAGCACGATCAGCGCGATGATGTTGATGACAATGGTATCCACCGCCAAAACCCTGTCCGGCAGGTCCGGGCCGCGCCAGAGCAGGACCAGATTCATCAACAGGGCCAGACCGAAACAGACAAGCGCTGTGGACAGAGCAATCTCGATCATTCGAAGATCCTTTTCAGGCGGGCCTCGTAGCGGGATTTGATCCCGTCACGCACCGCATCGGGGTCGGGCGCGTGCAGGGAATGGATCAGAAGGGCGCGCCCGCAAGCCGACATGTCTGCGGTCACGGTGCCGGGGGTCAGGGTGATCGTGGCGGCCAGCAGGGTGATCGCCTCGGGCGTGCGCAGGTCAAGCGGCACGGTGATCCAGGCTGACCGGATCAGGTCATTGGGCCGGAACAGGATGATCCGGGCCACGATGATATTGGCCAGGATGATGTCCCAGACCACCAAAGCCGCATAGCCCGCAAGGGCAGACAGGCTGCGGATGCGCGGCCTTTCCGGCCAGTAGGCCTGGGTCAGCAGGGGAATGGCTGTTCCCAGGATCGCGGCCATCACCAGGCTGCCGACCTTGATATGGTTGACCAGTAGCAGCCAGATCACGATCAGGCCGGCGGTCAGGACAGGATGGGGAAAGATCCGGGCGAGCATGGCCTAATCCTGCGCCGGAAGGGCGTTGGCGGCAGTATAGGGCGCGGGGGCATAAAGGTCTGCCGCCGTGGCCTCCAGAACGCGCAGCACCGGACCGGCAAGGATGGTCAGCGCCACAAGACAGGCCATCAGGCCGAAAACCGCGACCAGGGGCAGGGCGGCGGCGGGGGGCGGTTCCGGCCCGGGGTCGCGGGCGCTCGCATGGGCCTTCCAGAACAGGGTGGACCCTGCTGCGGCAAAGCCCAGGATCATCAGCAGCGATGTCACAAGGATGACCGGCCAGACCGTTGCCATATGGTCCCGCGCCGCCTGCAGGATCAAGAGCTTGCCGGCAAAGCCCGACAGCGGCGGCATGCCCGCCATGGCGATGGCCCCGGCAAAGAACAGCGCGGCCAGCAGCCCGCTTTGCGCCACCGGCGGCAGCGCCTGCCGCAGGGTGCCCGCCCCGCGGCGCGACAGCACCAGATCGGCCAGCAGAAACAGGATCGCGGTCGCAAAGGTGGAATGCAGCAGATAAAACAGCGCCGCCGCCGTCGCCTGCGGCGTAAAAAGCGCGATAGCCGTGAACAGCGTGCCCATCGAGGCGATGGCAGCAAAGGCCACCAGCCGCGCCAGCGTGCCCGCCCCCAGCACGCCGATGGCCCCGATCCCCAGCGTCACCAGGGCCGCAGGCAGCAGCACATCGCCGGTCATCGGGCCGGTCGCCGGGGCCGTCGGCGGGAAGATCAGCGTATAGACCCGGATCACCGCATAGGCCCCGACCTTGGTCATCACCGCAAACAGCGCCGCCACCGGGCCGGGTGCCGCCGCATAGGTGCCCGGCAGCCAGAACTGCAGCGGCACCAGCGCCCCCTTGATGGCAAAGACCAGCAGCAGCAGCATCGCCCCCACCCGCAGCAGGGCCGTATCGCCCTGCGGCAGAAGCGCGACCTTGACGGCAAGGTCAGCCATGTTGAGCGTTCCGGTCACCGAATAGATCGTGGCCAGCGCAAACAGAAACAGCGTCGATCCGACCAGGTTGAAGGCCACATACTGCACCCCGGCGCGCAGCCGGTCCTTGCCGCCGCCGTGGATCATCAACCCGTAAGAGGCAATCAGCAGCACCTCGAAGAAGACAAACAGGTTGAACAGATCGCCCGTCAGGAAGGCACCCGACAGGCCCATCAGCTGAAACAGGAACAGCGCGTGAAAGTGCCGCCCCTTTGCATCCCAGCCGGTGCCTATGGCGTAAAGCTGCACGAACAGGGCCAGCACCATCGTCAGCAGCACCATCAGTGCCGCCAGACGGTCCAGCATCAGCACGATGCCGAAAGGGGCGGGCCAGTTGCCCAGCAGATAGACCTCTGGCGGGTTGAGCAGGGCGGCGCGCAACAGCGCCAGCGCCACGCCCAACAACGCCACCGTGCCCGCAAGGCCGAAGACGCGCTGCAGCAGCAGATCGTTGCGCATGGCCAGCACGATCAGCGCGCCCAGCACGGCGGGCAAAACGACGGGGACGATGATCCAGTGGGTCAATCGCCGGCACCCCCGTCTTCGGTCCTGCCGTCATGGGTATCGATCCGGTCATGCCCGGTTTCAAGGAAGGCCCCCAGCGCCATCATGACGATCACCGCGCTCATCCCGAAGGAAATCACGATAGCCGTCAGCACCAGCGCCTGCGTCAGCGGATCGGTATAGCCTGCGGCATCCTTTGTCAGGATCGGCGGCATGCCGATAACGACCCGCCCCGAGGCGAAGAGGAACAGGTTCACCGCATAGGACAGCAAGGCCAGCCCCAGGATCACCGGAAAGGTATGGCGGCGCAGGATCAGAAAGACACCGGCCGCCGTCATCAGGCCCACGCCGCTGGCAAGAAGATATTCCATCACCGCGCCTCCGGCTGCGAGGGGTCGATGTCGAAAGGCCGGGTGTTCACCGTGCCGCCCGCCCGGATCGCCAGCCGCGAGATCGAGGCCAGCGCCAGCATCACCGCCCCCAGCACGCAGAGGAACACGCCCGAATCAAACAGCGCCGCTGTGGCAAGCTCGAACGGCTCCAGCGGCGGCAGCGTGACATAGCCGTAGTCCGAGGTCAGGAAGGGCCGCCCGTTGAACCAGGCCCCGATGCCGGTCCCGGCGGCAACCAGCACGCCAAGGGCGATCAGCGCATGGTAATCGATTGCCCGGCGCCCGGCCGCCCAGGCAAAGCCCGAGGCCATGTATTGCATCAAAAGCGCAATCGCCACGATCAGCCCGGCGACGAAGCCGCCGCCCGGCAGGTTGTGGCCGCGCAGAAAGATGAACACGCCGACCATCAGCGCCACCGGCAGGATCAGCCGCGTCACAATCACAAACATCATCGGGTGCCGGTCCCCGGCGCGGCCCCGGGCGGGTTGCCAGTTCAGCAGCCGGTCATTGGCCGGACCACCCTTCAGGATTGCTTCGGTCAGGGCATAGATCACCAGCGCTGCAATCCCCAGAACCGTGATTTCGCCGAAGGTGTCATAGCCGCGGAAATCTACCAGGATGACGTTGACGATATTGGTCCCGCCGCCTTCGGTCTTGGAATTGGCGATGTGATAGGCGGCAATGCCGGGAAAGGCAAAGTCGCGCAGCATCAGCGCCAGGATCAGCCCGCCCGCGCTCAGCCCCGCCACCCCCGCAATCACCGCATCGCGCACCACCCGCGTCAGGCGTTCGGGGGGCGTCAGCTTTGGCAGGAAATTCAGGGCCAGCAGCATCAGGATCACGGTCGCCACCTCGACCGAGATCTGGGTCAGGGCCAGGTCGGGGGCCGACAGGTAGACGAAGGTGACCGACACGATCAGCCCGATCACCCCCACCAGCACCAGCGCCAGAACCCGGTTGCGATGCACCAGCACAAGCCCGATCGTCGATCCTGCCAGCAGGAGCCACCCCACTGCCGCCAGCGGCTCCACCGGGGTCAGGCTGCGGGTGCCGGGGCTGTGGCTGCCCCCCAGAAAGGCCCAAAGACCTGCGGCAATCATCGTGACACTGGAAATGGCCAGGGCACGGGTGGCAGAGCCGTCGTGCAGCCGCCCGGTCAGGCCCCGCGCCAACGCGAAGGCCGCGGCGATGCCGGTGTTGAACAGCACCGTCGCATCCGGGCGGGGCAGGGCCAGCCAGAGGCGGGTCAGCGGGGCGTGGACCCGCGTCAGGGCAAAGCCGCCCGCAATCGCCCCCAGCGACAGCCACAGCGCCGCAACAAAGCCGTGCCAGTGAATGATCTTCACCTGTGCCGCGCCCGCCGTCACCGCTTCTGCGCCGATGGTGACAAGCCAGCCGACCAGGGTCATCGGCATCAGCCCGCTGACAATCACCAGCACCGCCAGAAAGGCCGGGGCGGCCCACAGCCCAAAGCCCGGATCATGCGGGGCATGCGGACAGTCGTTGCGCACCGGGCCCAGAAAGACATTCCCGATAAAGCGGAAGGCATAGGCAACCGACAGCGTCGCCCCCAGCGTGGCCAGCGCCGCGATCAGCCAGGGATTGCCCATCCAGACGGTCTGTGTCGCCTGATCCAGCATCATTTCCTTGGACAGAAAGCCGTTCAGCGGCGGGATGCCCGCCATCGACAGGGCGGCAACGGTGGAAATGGCGAAGGTTACCGGCATCAGGTGGCGCAGCCCGCCCAGGCGGCGGATGTCGCGGGTATGCGCCTCGTGGTCCACAATGCCCGCGCACATGAAGAGGGCGGCCTTGAAACCGGCGTGGTTCAGGATGTGGAACAGGGCCACCACGGCGGCCTCGGGCGTGCCGAAGCCCAGCAGCATGGTGATCAGCCCAAGCTGGCTGACCGTGGAATAGGCCAGAAGCGCCTTCAGATCATCCTTGAACAGGGCCACAGCCGCGCCCAGCAGCATCGTGACCAGCCCGGTCGTGGCAACGATAGTGAACCACTCGGGCGTGCCCGACAGCACCGGCCACAGCCGCGCCATCAGGAACAGGCCCGCCTTCACCATAGTGGCGGAATGCAAATAGGCCGACACCGGCGTGGGGGCGGCCATGGCCTGCGGCAGCCAGAAGTGGAAGGGGAACTGTGCCGATTTGGTGAAACAGCCCAGCAGGATCAGGATCAGCGCCGGCAGGTACAAGTCGGACGCCTGGATCACCTCTTTCTGCGTCAGGATCACCGACAGATCGAAGCTGCCCGCGATGTTGCCCAGAATGAGCATGCCCGCGATCATCGCCAGCCCGCCGGTGCCGGTGACGGCAAGCGCCATCCGCGCCCCCTGCCGTCCCTCGGGCAGGTGTTTCCGGTAGCCGATCAGCAGGAACGACGACAGCGACGTCATCTCCCAGAACACCAGCAGCAAAAGGATGTTGTCCGACAGCACAATCCCCAGCATCGCACCCTGGAACAGCATGAGATAAGTGAAGAACTGCCCCATCGGGTCGGCAGACGACAGGTAGAACCGCGCATAAAGGATGATCAGCAGCCCGATCCCCAGGATCAGGGCCGCAAACAGCAGACCCAGGCCGTCCAGCATGAAATTGGCGTTCAGGCCAAGCTGCGGCAGCCAGTCGATCCGGGTGCGGATCACCTCGCCGCGAAGCACGGCGGGAATGTGCAGACCAACCATCAGCAGCGCCAGCGCGGTGGCGGACCCGGCGGCCAGAGCACAGGCATTTCGCCCGGCGCGGATCATCAGGCCGGGAAGAAGCGCCCCAAGGAACGGCAGCGCTGCGATCAGGGCAAGGGACATGTCCGGGGGCGTTCCGTTCTTCTTGAGTATGCGGGGCGTCTGCGGATGGTCTGCCCCTGTTGTCGGACAGGTTTGCGCCCCGCGTCAATGGCCGCTGCGCGCTTGCAGATAAAGCTGCCATTTCAGCACCGATATTCCTGCTGACTTCGAATGCCTTTTCCGAGCCCGTGACATTGGCGTCTGCCCGGAAAAAGCAATGACGATGCTCGTTAAGGCATTGAACGACAGCGCCCGCCGTTCCTCTTGTCGGATTTGACCCGCGTCAAATCCGACCGCGCCTGCCTGCCCCCGGCAGGCGCGTTACCGCGCCCACCCAGGCAGGCGCGGCCGGATTGCTGCTGTCAGGCTTGGGGAGGACCCCTTGCCTCAGGGCTTTCGCCCTTCGGCAATCGGACCGCGGAAACGCTCCCCCGGAGCGTTTCCGGTCGGTCCTCTGGCCGCAACGTCCGGTCCATGGTTTCTCCGCGCCATGCGGCACTAAGCAGAGATTCTTTGGTTGGCCAACGGATTTAGCTTTCGTTCGACGTTCAGGGCTTCGACGGCCTCGTGGATGTTCCGGTCGAGGTTATCCGTGTCGGTGAAGGTCTGATGGGCGAGGTGATGTGCTTTGATGTCGCG
>JADCEN010000069.1 GCA_020250175.1 Rhodobacter sp. | reverse complement strand
CGCTGACGAGGGTCATCAAGTGCCGAAAAGTGATCAAGAAGCGATGAGCGGGACATGGCAAGGCCTCCAACTGTGAGGTCACCAGTGAATCACCCTTAGCGCTGTCTGGGAATCCTCCGCTCGTTCAGGCGATTGCCCTGGTCCTTTCCCCGGCGCGACCGTCTTTCCCCTTGCGAAGGCCCGGTGCGCACCGCATCCTGCGCCCCGCAACAGGGAAGATGCCGTGCAGAAACCGGCCTGGGTGATCGAAAAGGAACGGGACCGCCGCCGCGAGGCGCGCGAAACCGTCTGGCTGTTCGGCCTGCATGCCGTACGCGATGCGCTGCTCAACCCCGCACGCGACCGCCTGCGTCTGGTGCTGACCCGGAACGCCGCCGACAGGCTGGGCGATGCCATAGCGGCCAGCGGCATGACCCCTGAGATCGTCGATCCGCGACGCTTCGATGTGCCCATCGACGACGGCTCGGTGCATCAGGGGGCCGCGCTGGAAGCGCGCCCGCTGCACTGGGGCGATCTGGAAAAGGTCTGCATCGGCGGCACCGGCGCGCCTTTGGTCGTGTTGCTGGACCGGGTGACAGACCCCCACAACGTCGGGGCCGTGCTGCGCTCGGCCGAGGTGTTCGGCGCGCGCGCGGTCATCGCCCCGCACCGCCATTCCGCGCCCGAAACCGGGGCGCTGGCCAAGACCGCCAGCGGCGCGCTGGAGCGCCAGCCCTATCTGCGGGTACAGAACCTGGCCGATGCCATGGGGGCGCTGAAATCGATGGGCTATGTCCTGCTGGGCCTTGATAGCGACGCCCCCGTGACCCTGGCCGATGCCATGGCCGACGTGGGCACCCGGCCCCTGGGCATCGTTCTGGGTGCCGAAGGCCCCGGCCTGCGCGACCGCACGCGCGACAGCTGTGACCGGCTGGTGCGCATTCCCTTCGCCGGCAGCTTCGGGTCGCTCAATGTCTCGAATGCGGCGGCGATTGCGCTTTACGCGGCCACGCGGCGCACGGCGCATCACGACTTTGCGACCCTTCTTTAATGCCGCCGACCGCGGCTTATCTTTTGCCTTGGAAATGGCACGCCGGAACACGCCGTTTCGCCTATACTGTCCCTCGTTCCGAACTGCGCCCGGTCTTTTGTCCGGGCGCTTTTTTTGTGGCGGCCCCCGCATGACACAACCCGATGACGCCGACCTCGCCCATATCCTGCGGTCAACGCGGACCATTGCCATGGTCGGCTGGTCGCCCAACCCGGATCGCGCCAGCCACCGCGTTGCCCGCTTTCTGGTCGCACGCGGCTACCGCGTGATTCCGGTCAATCCCGGCCACGCCGGGCAGGTGGCGCTGGGCGGGACGGTTCGCGCCAGCCTGGCCGAGATTTCCGAACCCGTGGACATGGTCGATATCTTCCGGCGCAGCGATGCGGTGCTGCCCGTGGTGCAAGAGGCGCTGGCGGCATTGCCGGGGCTGAAGACGGTCTGGATGCAGCTTGGTGTCGAAAACGCCGAAGCCGCCGCCCTTGCCGAAGCGCGCGGCCTGAAGGTTGTCCAGAACCGCTGCCCTGCCATCGAAATCCCGCGCCTCGGCCTGTAGCCCCGGATTTTCTGCGAAAATTGCATCTTCTCTGGGCCGCACGCTATGCGCGACCGGCCTTTTCCGCGATGCCGGAGGTGCCTGCGCGCCGGTCCAGTTCCGCCAGCACTGCGTCCAGCGTCACGTCGCGCGCGGCCAGCATGACCAGCAGGTGATACAGCACATCCGCCGCTTCCGATGTCAGCCGGTCGCGGTCGCCCTTCACCGCCTCGATCACCGCTTCCACGGCCTCTTCCCCGAACTTTCTCGCGCAGGCCTCGGGGCCGGCGGCGAGCAGCTTTGCCGTCCAGCTGGTGGCGGGATCGGCCCCCTTGCGGTCAGTCACGGTCGCGGCCAGGCGGTCAAGGGATGTCATGTCAGCCTCATCGCTATCCCGGCGGCGGCCATATGGGCCTTGGCCTGGGCAATGGTGAAGTCGCCGAAATGGAAGATCGACGCGGCCAGCACCGCGCTGGCACCGCCAATCATCACGCCTTCGACCAGATGGTCCAGCGTGCCCACCCCGCCGCTGGCAATCACCGGCACCGGCACGGCATCGCTGACCGCCCGGGTCAGCGCCAGGTTGAACCCCGCCCGCGTTCCATCGCGGTCCATGCTGGTCAGCAGGATCTCTCCCGCGCCGCGCGCCGTAATGGTCCGGGCGAAGTCGACCGCATCGATGCCAGTGGCGCGGCGGCCACCATGGGTGAACACCTCCCACCGGCCGGGGGCAACGGTTTTGGCATCAATCGCCACAACGATGCATTGCGCACCGAACCTGTCGGCAGCTTCCGCCACCACATCGGGGGTGGCCACGGCGGCGGAATTGAAACTGACCTTGTCCGCCCCGGCCAGCAGCAGCGCACGCACATCCTGCGCGCTGCGCACGCCGCCCCCCACGGTCAGCGGCATGAAGCACTGCTCGGCGGTACGGGTGACCAGATCGAACATGGTGCCGCGATTCTCATGCGTGGCATGAATGTCCAGAAAGCACAGCTCGTCCGCGCCGGCGGCGTCATAGGCCCGCGCCGCCGCCACGGGATCACCCGCATCGGTCAGATCGACAAAGTTCACGCCCTTGACCACACGGCCATCGGCCACGTCCAGGCAGGGGATGATCCGGGTCTTCAGCATCTGCGCCTCCGCCAGCCTTTTGCCCTGTTGTGACCGGCGGGAAAAGGGGGGGCTTTCCGCCCCCAGGCCGCTGCGCGGCCTTCCCCCCCGAGGATAGTTGTGAACAGAAAATGGACTATTCCCGCAAAGCCCGAAGTGCAGTTTCAAGATCAATGGTGCCGTCATACAGCGCACGGCCCGAAATGGCACCCGCAATCACCCCGGTGTCGCGCAGCGCCAGAAGGTCGGCCATCGCCGCGACCCCGCCCGAGGCGATGACGGGAATGCCGACTGCACCGGCCAGCGCCACCGTTGCCGCGATGTTCGGTCCGCCCATCGCGCCGTCACGGTCGATATCGGTGTAGATCAGTGCGGCAACCCCCGCATCTTCAAAGCGGCGCGCCAGATCTGTGGCCATGATATCGGTCGTCTCGGCCCAGCCGCGCGTGGCGACGCGGCCCGCCCGCGCGTCGATCCCCACGGCGATGCGGCCGGGAAAGACGCGGGCGGCCCTTTGCACAAGGGCGGGGTCTTCGACGGCGGCAGTGCCCAGGATGACACGGGCAAGACCCCGGTCAAGCCAGGTTTCGATGGTGGCCATGTCGCGGATGCCGCCACCCAGCTGGCAAGGGATCGTGATGCGGGCCAGAATCGCTTCGACCGCTGCGGCGTTCACGGGGGTGCCTGCGAAAGCCCCGTTCAGGTCAACAAGGTGCAGCCATGTGGCACCAGCCTGCGCAAAGCTTGCCGCCTGCGCGGCGGGGTCGGTGCCGAAGACGGTCGCCCGGGCCATGTCGCCCCGCAGCAAGCGGACGCAGGCACCATCCTTGAGGTCGATGGCAGGGAAAAGGATCATCGGGCGGCTCCGGCCAAGGGCGCTGCTGTGTGGCATGGGGTTGACCGGTTGCCAAGCGCCGAGATTGGGGCTTGCGCAGACAGGGCAGAGATGTTATCATTGATTACATTGGCTCGGAAGTGAGGTAGAGCGACGATGAAGATGCTACTGGGAATGGCCTTGTTTATCGGAACAGCAGCGGCGGCTTATGCCGACCCGGTAGAGGGGACGTGGAAGACCGGGCCGCTGGATGACGGCACCTTCGGGCATGTGGAGATCAAGCCCTGCGGCCCTGCTTATTGCGGTGCGCTTGTGAAGGCTTTCATGGCCGATGGCAGCGAGGGCACGTCGCCCGATATCGGCAAGCAGATCGTCTGGGACATGTCCGCCGCAGGGGATGGGCTGTACAAGGGTGGCAAGATCTGGTCGCCTGACGATGACAGGACCTATAACGGCAAGCTAAGGCTTACCGGAGATTCGCTTGCAGTTTCGGGCTGCGTACTCGGGTTCTGCCGTGATGGCGGCACCTGGACGCGGGTGAACTGACGGGGCGCGGGTTTCCTTAAAGTGGGGTGGCGTGCGTATCCTGGCCGCAGATGGAACACGTGCTTGCGTGCGCAATCGGGGCATGGCCGCCCGATAGTGGCAGTCGGCGGCGGGCCAAGATCGGGTTCCCCGTGATCGCCCGTGACCGGCGCGGCTTTTGCCGGTCGGGGAGGCCCTTTGGCGGGTTTGAGTGGACCATCCTGGTCGATGATGCTGCCGCAATAAGGGATGCGCTGGCGTAGCGTGATGCGGCCCTGGCGGGGTTCGCCCCTTGCAGGCGGGATTGCACGCTGCCTGTCGCGCCAAGTGGGGGTGGCGCTGATCGCCCCGGTCGTGCCGGGGGTGCGGACGGCGGGGTAAGTGACGCAAATCCGGATTTGCCCGTGCAGATGGCGCTGCGGGCAAGCCCCGGGGCGAGGCCTGAAAGTGTCGATGCCTTTGCACTGACCTTTATCTGCACCGACCCGCCCTTTGTCCGGGTGCTGACCCCGGTTTTGTGCGGCACTGCCGACAGGACCATGCCAAGCAAGGCCGCGTGACCTTTGGCTTACAGGATGGCTGTCTCGAACCGGCCGGGCAGGGTGACTTCCAGCAGTTCCAGATCATCGGTCGGGTCGGCATAGCGGGTGGCCAGCCCCGGCGGGATGACAAAGGCATCGCCTGCGGACAGCCGCCAGGGGTCTTTCCCCTCGCCCTCCAGCGTCATTTCGCCGGCCATGACGAAGGTGAACAGGATGTCCCCCGTATGCCGTGTCCAGGGCGCGGGCCCGCCATCAGGGCGCGCGACCAGAACCGACGCCACGCCGCGCGTATTGGCGTCAATCGTGGTGTCACGGGCGACGAAGCCCGGAATGCGAAAGGGGGCCCAGGTCGCCCCGGCGGCCCGGTTATGGACAAAGCGCTGCCCCTGCCATTCACGGTCGGGGCGAAGCTGCGGGGTGGGCAGGGTCATGGCATGGTCGATCGTGGTCACATGTTCGGCGGGAACGCCGATTTCGATCACCTCGATCCCGTCGCTGGCTTCCAGCACGCGGTGGCGGATTTCGGGCGGCTGGATGAAACAGTCGCCCGCCGTCAGGCGGATCGGGCCGCCCTGGTCTTCGTAGACCACATCGACCCAGCCTTTGATGCAGAAGATCAGCTGAAAGCCCACCTTGTGGAAATGCACCATATCGGGCACCGGGCCGCCATCGGGAATGCGGATATGGCTGGCAATCATCGCCCCGCCCAGCCGGGATGGCACCAGGTCGCGGTACTGCATCCCCGCCCGCCCGATCACCCAGGGGGCCTGATCGGCCAGGCGGCGCACGACGAAGGCGTGTTCCGTGGCGGGCAGCACCAGCGGCGGGTTCAGCGCGTCGATCTCCACTGTGGTGCCGTTCGGGGCGGTCAGGCGGCGCTTCCCGCCGGCAAAGCCATCGGGATCATCGGTCAGGATACGGATCGTGCCGGGCGTTTCTGGGGCTCCTTTTTCGATGCGCAGGCGCAGGCCGTGGCCGGACAGCACTGCCACCTCGGGGTTGTCTGCCGGATAGATCATGTCCAGCCGCATCCCCAGCGTCCGGGTGTAAAACGGCAGGTCGTCGCGCAACTCGGACGTGGGCAGGCGGAATTCGGCATGTGTTTCGGTCATGGCGGTCCTGTGACTTTGGTAAAGCCAACCCTGTATCCGTCATCGCGGATTTGCAAGTTTCGCCGAAAGCCCGTAGCAAGGAAGACAGACGCGGGGGAAATAGAATAGTTTAACGCTAAACTATTTCAGGGGGGTCCGATGGACGAGGCGCGCAACGACAGTCTCCGGCAGGCGGCGCTGGATTATCACGAGTTTCCGAAACCCGGCAAACTGGAAATCCGGGCCACCAAGCCCTTGGCGAATGGCCGCGACCTGAGCCGTGCCTATTCCCCCGGCGTGGCCGAGGCCTGCCTTGAAATCAGGAACGATCCTGCCACCGCCAGCCGCTACACCGGGCGCGGCAACCTTGTGGCCGTGGTCACCAACGGCACGGCGGTGCTGGGGCTGGGCAACATCGGTGCGCTGGCGTCAAAGCCGGTGATGGAAGGCAAGGCGGTTCTGTTCAAGAAATTCGCCAATATCGACTGTTTCGACATTGAATTGAACGAACCCGATCCGGTAAAGCTGGCGGCCATCGTCTGCGCGCTGGAACCCACCTTCGGTGCGATCAACCTGGAAGACATCAAGGCCCCGGACTGCTTCATCGTCGAAAAGCTGTGCCGCGCGCGGATGAACATTCCGGTCTTTCACGATGATCAGCATGGCACGGCCATCGTTGTAGGGGCTGCGGCGACCAATGCCCTGCATGTGGCAGGCAAGCGATTCGACCAGATCAAGGTCGTCTCCACCGGCGGCGGGGCGGCGGGCATCGCCTGCCTGAACATGCTGCTCAAGCTGGGCGTACAGCGCAGGAATGTCTGGCTTTGCGATCTGGCGGGCCTTGTCTATCGCGGACGCGAGGCTGAAATGACGTCACAGAAGGCCGATTACGCACAGGGCAACCAGCCCCGCACTTTGGCCGATGTCATCGCCGGGGCCGACCTGTTCCTTGGCCTGTCCGGCCCCGGCGTGCTGACACCGGGGATGGTCGCAAAGATGGCCCCGCGCCCGATCATCTTTGCCTTGGCCAACCCCGATCCGGAAATCATGCCGGATGCCGCCCGCGCCGTCTCGCCCGATGCGATCATCGCCACCGGGCGGTCGGATTTTCCCAATCAGGTCAACAACGTGCTGTGCTTTCCCTTCATCTTCCGGGGTGCGCTGGACGTGGGGGCCACGCAGATCAACGACGCGATGCAACTGGCCTGCATCGAGGGTATCGCGCACTTGGCCCGCGCCACCACCAGCGCCGAGGCAGCGGCCGCCTATCAGGGCGAACAGATGACGTTCGGTGCAGACTATCTGATTCCGAAGCCCTTCGATCCGCGCCTGATCGGCGTTGTGGCCCATGCGGTGGCCAAGGCCGCCATGGAAACCGGCGTGGCCACGCGCCCCTTGGCCGACCTGGACGCCTACAGGCAGAAGCTTGACAGCGCGGTGTTCCGTTCGGCCATGATCATGCGCCCGATCTTCGAGGCCTCCGCCACGGCGGCACGGCGCATTGTGTTTGCAGAGGGCGAGGATGAGCGCGTGCTGCGCACCGCCCATGCGTTGATCGAAGATACCACCGATGTGCCGATCCTGATCGGCCGACCCGATGTCGTGACCATGCGCTGTGAACGTGCCGGCCTGCCGATCCGGCCTGACCGCGATTTCAAGCTGGTGAACCCGGAAAACGATCCCCGCTACCGCGACTACTGGGGCACCTACCACGATTTGATGGCGCGGCGCGGCGTGACGCCGGATATCGCCCGCGCCGTCATGCGCACCAACACCACGGCGATTGCCGCCGTCATGGTGCACCGGGGCGAGGCCGACAGCCTGATCTGCGGCACCTTCGGGCAATATCTGTGGCATCTGAACTATGTGCGCCAGATCCTGGCGCGCGGCGGCCATCATCCGATCGCGGCGCTCAGCCTGATGATCCTGGAAGACGGGCCGCTGTTCATCGCCGACACGCATGTGCATCCCGAACCGACGCCACACCAGATCATGGAAACGGTGATCGGGGCCGCGCGCCATGTCCGGCGCTTTGGCATGGTGCCGAAAGTGGCGCTGTGTTCGCAATCGCAGTTCGGCAATCTTGACTGCGATTCCGGCCACCGGATGCGTGCGGCGCTGGAACTGCTGGACCTGCGCGAACCCGACTTTGCCTATGAGGGCGAAATGCACATCGATGCCGCACTTGATCCGTCCATCCGGGACCGGATCTATCCGGGCGCGCGCTTTGACGGGGCGGCCAATGTCCTGGTGTTTGCCAATGCCGATGCCGCCTCGGGCGTGCGCAACATCCTCAAGATGAAGGCCGGCGGGCTGGAGGTGGGGCCGATCCTGATGGGCATGGGCAACCGCGCCCATATCGTGACCCCATCGATTACGGCGCGCGGCCTGCTGAACATGTCGGCACTGGCCGGAACGCCCGTGGCGCATTATGGATAGGGCCAGGCGCATTGCAGGGCACGGGCTGATCGTGGCCTTCCTGACCGTGCTCACGCAGGTTGGCGGCGTTGCCTGGCTGCTGTCCTTGGGTTTTCCCCGGCGGTGGCTGGGATTTCCGCTTGCGTACGCCGTGCTTTTTGGCGTGGCGCATGCTGCGGCCCCGGCCCTTGGCCGTCAGGCCGTGCCTTGCTTTGGCGAACCCCTGCGAATGCAATCCGTGGTCTATTGCCTGACTCTGCGCAATTTTGTGACCCCTGAAATGGCACAGGTTGCCCGGACTGCCGCAGAAGCGGTCGCACAGGACTATCCGGGCACAGTCACGCTGGCACTTGACGGCAGCTTTCCCTTTCTGGACGGAATGCCGCTGCTGCCGCATCTGTCCCATGATGACGGACAGAAGCTGGACTTTGCCTTTTTTTACGCCGAGAACGGCACCTATGCCCCGGGCGTCACCCGGTCACCTTTCGGATACTGGGCTTTTGAACTGGACAACGAAACAGACTGTCCGCCCGTCTGGCTGACAACCCGCTGGAACATGACCTGGGCGCAAGGGCTTTGGCCTGACCGTCCGCTGGAACCGCAACGGACGGCGGCCCTGGTGCGTGCCCTTGTTGCTGATCCCAGGGTCGGCAAGGTCTTTCTTGAACCACCCCTGGCGCGGCAACTTGGGCTGGAAGACGCGAAGCTGCGGTTTCAGGGTTGCCGGGCTGCCCGGCATGACGATCATATCCACGCGCAGCTGTAAGGGCAGGCACCGTCCCGGAACCGTTTCGCCGCCCCTTGTCACCGCCCCCGGACCGATCAGCCCCCGCCCTGCCGCCATCCATCCCGCTTGCGGTACAGCGTGGATGCCGAGACATCCAGAACACGGGCAGCTTTCGGCACCGATCCGCCACAGCGCGCGATTGTCGCCTCGATCACGATCTGCTCAATCTCGGCCAGGGTCCGCCCGACCATCTGATCAAATGCAGGCGGGGCCGCAGCCGCCGGGCCGTCTGCCGTGTCACCGGCCTGTGCCTGCACCAGATCGGGCGGCAGCATGTCGGGCGTCACGCGCCCGCCCGCGTTCAGCACAACGACAGTGCGGATCACGTTCAGCAACTGCCGCACATTGCCAGGCCAGCGCAGGCGCAGAAACAAGGCGCGCACCGCCGGGTCCAACCCGTCAAATACACGGTTCTCCTCTGCCGAAAAGCGGGCCAGAGCCGCTTCGGCAATCTCAATCACATCCGTGCCCCGGTCGCGCAGGGGCGGCATATGGATGGGAACCACATAAAGGCGATAGTACAGGTCTTCGCGCAACTGCCCCCGGCGCACGGCCTCCAGCGGGTCGCGGTTGGTGGCGCAGATGATCCGCACATTCACCTTGCGCGGCCTTGTCGCCCCGACCGGCTGCACCGTCGAGGTCTGCAGGAAGCGCAAGAGCCTGGTTTGCAGCGCCGCGTCCATTTCGCAGATCTCGTCCAGAAACAGCGTGCCGCCATCAGCCGCCGCCGCCGCCCCCGGCTTGTCAGAGATTGCCCCGGCAAAGCTGCCCTTCATATGGCCGAACACTTCGGATTCCAGCAGATCGGGGGGAATCGCGCCGCAATTCAGGGCGATGAACGGGCCTGACGCGCGGGCGGACCCGTCATGAATCGCCTGCGCACAAAGCTCTTTGCCGGTCCCGCTTTCACCGGTGATAAACACGGTGGCCATCGACGCCGCGACAGAGCGTATCTTGGCATAGATATGCTCCATCGCCGCACTGGATCCCAGAAACTGCCCGCCCGGCGCAAGCTGGGCGGGGGTCTGCGGCCGGGGCGGTTTGCGGCGGGGTGGCGTTGCCGCCAACGTCACCGCCGCCAGAAAGCGCGCCTCGTCAACCGGCTTTACCAGAAAATCATGGGCGCCCGCGCGCATCGCTTCGACCGCCAGGGGGATAGACCCGGCCGCGCTCATCGCGATGATCCGTGTCTGCGGGCGCTGCCGCAGCAGGTCTTGCATCAGATCGATACCGTTGCCATCCGGCAAGGCAAGGTCCAGCAGCACCACCTGCGGCGGACTTTCGGCAAACGCCACACGCCCCTGCGCCACGCTTGTCGCCACGCGCACCCGAAACCCCGCCCGCGTCAGCGCCGGGCGATGGGCCGCCTGCGGCACAGCGACATCCCCGATCAGCAGCACAGGCGGCATCGGGCGTATTGTCATCCGCCGCCCCCCGCAGTGTGGGCACAGTTTCGTGGTCCGGGCCTTTTGGCTGTCACCATATCGTTCCCGCGCTCTGGGTCGACGGCATTCTTGCACTTTCACACGAATTGCTCGCGGATCAGGCGTTCGTCAAGGCCATGGCCCGGATCGAACAGAATCCGGTGGCGGATGCCGGGATGGGACCGGATTTCAACCGACAGCACATCGCGCACCGACCGGCTGTCGGCATCGGCCATGACCGGGCGTTTTGCCGCCTCCAGCACGTCAAACCGCACCACAGCCGATTTCGGCAAAAGCGCACCGCGCCAGCGGCGCGGCCGGAAGGCGGCCATCGCCGTCAGCGCCAGCACATCCGACCCGATCGGCAGGATCGGGCCATGCGCCGAATAGTTATAGGCGGTGGAACCCGCCGGGGTGCAGACCAGCGCCCCATCGCAGACCAGTTCCGCAAGGCGCACCTTGCCGTCCACGCTGATGCGCAGCTTGGCCGCCTGCGGCCCGGCGCGCAGCAGCGACACCTCGTTGATCGCAAGACCCTCTTCGAAGCGGCCCGATACCGTTTCGGCGCGCATTGCCAGCGGGTTGATCACCGCTTCCTCTGCCGCCTTCAGCCGCGTCGGCAGGTTGTCCAGCAAGAAGGCATTCATCAGAAAGCCGATGGTGCCGCAGTTCATGCCATAGACCGGCAGGTCGAGCGCCTGCGTGTCATAAAGCGTCTGGAGCATGAACCCGTCGCCGCCCAGCGCTACGATAACCTCGGCACGCTCCAGCGGGTATTGGCCATAGGCCTTTGTCAGACGGGCCAGCGCCGCCTGCGCCTCGGGCGCGGGGCTGGCCGTAAATCCGATGCGGCGCTGCACGATGACTTCCCTTCCCCGCGGGTTCTGTGCCCAGTCTTGGCGGGCCTGTCCTGCAAACTCAACCCCGCTTGTGGCGCGATGATTTCGCACAGCGCTGCGCTGATGTCGCTTTCCGCTCTTTCTGACTGGATCGGCATGCTCTAGATGGGCGTAAGTCCCATTTTTCAAATGCCCACAGGAGCCGCCCATGAACGCCCCGCACCGCGACGCCGGTTTCTTCACCGAAAGCCTTGCCTCGCGCGACCCCGCCCTCTTCGCCTCTGTCACGCATGAACTTGGCCGCCAGCGCGACGAGATCGAACTGATTGCGTCAGAGAACATCGTCAGCCGCGCGGTGATGGAAGCGCAAGGGTCGGTGATGACCAACAAATATGCCGAAGGCTATCCGGGCAAGCGCTATTACGGCGGGTGCCAGTTTGTCGACGTGGCCGAAAACCTGGCCATCGAACGGGCCTGCGCCCTGTTTGGCGTCGCTTTCGCCAATGTACAGCCGAATTCGGGCAGCCAGGCCAACCAGGGTGTGTTTTTGGCGCTGATCAAGCCGGGCGATACCATTCTGGGGATGAGCCTGGATGCCGGCGGTCACCTGACCCATGGCGCGGCCCCGAACCAGTCCGGCAAATGGTTCAACGCCGTGCAATACGGCGTGCGGCAGGACACGCTGCTGCCCGATTATGACCAGGTCGAGGCGCTGGCGCTGGAGCATAAACCGGCGCTGATCATCGCGGGCGGCTCTGCCATTCCGCGCATCCTCGACTTCCCGCGCATGCGGGCCATTGCCGACAGGGTCGGGGCTTATCTTCTGGTCGACATGGCGCATTTTGCGGGACTCATTGCGGCGGGTCTTTATCCGTCGCCCTTCCCGCATGCCCATGTGGCGACCACGACCACCCACAAGACCCTGCGCGGACCGCGCGGCGGGATGATCCTGACCAATGACGAGGTCATCGCGAAGAAGGTCAATTCGGCGATCTTCCCGGGCATCCAGGGTGGGCCGCTGATGCATGTGATCGCGGCCAAGGCCGTGGCCTTTGGCGAGGCGTTGCGCCCCGATTTCAAGACCTATCAGGCCCAGGTGATCCGCAATGCGCAGGCGCTGGCGGATCAGCTGATGAAGGGCGGCCTTGGCACCGTGACGGGCGGCACCGACACGCATCTGATGCTGGTTGATCTGCGTCCCAAGGGTGTCAAGGGCAACGCCACCGAAAAGGCGCTGGGCCGGGCGCATATCACCTGCAACAAGAACGGCATCCCGTTTGATACCGAAAAGCCCGCCATCACCAGTGGCATCCGCCTTGGCACGCCCGCAGGCACCACGCGGGGGTTTGCCGAGGCCGAGTTCCGCCAGATCGGCGACTGGATTGTGCGGGTCGTTGACGGTCTGGCTGCGCATGGCGAAGACGGCAACGGCGCGGTCGAGGCCGCCGTGCGCGCCGAAGTCAGCGCGCTCTGTGCAAGGTTCCCGATCTATCCGGGTCTCTGACGTGATCCGCGGAAGCGGCACGCAGCGGCTGGAGCGCGCGCTCGGCGATGCCGCGCGCAGACACTTTCCGCGGCCGGTGGCGGAATTCGGGATGTTCGTGCTGAAGCAGGGCTGGGCCAGCCTGTTTGGCGGCCTACTGCTGGCGGCAATCATTGTCACAAAGCTTTTCTGGAACCCGGACTGGCCCTTGCAGCGCTATGATGCGCTGTTCCTTTTTGCTCTCGCCACTCAGGCGGCTTTCCTCTGGTTCAGGCTCGAAACATGGGAGGAGGTGCGGGTTATCGTGCTCTTCCACCTGACCGGAACTGCGATGGAATTGTTCAAAGTCGATGCCGCGTCATGGGCCTATCCGGAGCCGGGCCTGTTCAAGCTGCTGGGTGTGCCGCTTTTTTCCGGTTTCATGTATGCTGCCGTCGGCAGCTACATTGCCAGGGTGATCCGCATCTTTGACATGCGGTTCGCGCCTTATCCGCCCTTCGGTCTGACGGTGCTTTTCGCGGCAGCTATCTATGTGAATTTCTTTTCGCATCATTTCCTGCCTGACATAAGGCTCGCGCTTTTTGCGGCCAGCCTGCTGCTGTATGCGCGAACCCGTGTCTGGTTCAGGGTTTCGCAGGCGCGACGATGGATGCCAATGCCACTTGCGGCATTCTTGGCTGCTCTGGCACTCTGGGTGGCCGAGAATGTTGGAACGGCGACTGGGACGTGGCTTTATGCGGGTCAGAGGCCGGGGCATCCGGTCAGCTTCGCCAAGATCGGCTCGTGGTACCTGCTGCTTTACGTGGCTTTCCTGACCGTTACGCTGGTCTCGCGCGAGGCCTTGTCGCGCAAGGCGTTTACAGAAAGCCACGCCAGTACAGCACCGCCAGAACCAGAAGGAGCGAGATCAGCAGTCTGAAGGCGATGGATGTGACGATATCCATCACCATCGTCCGCCGCCTTGCCTTGCTGTCCACACCATTCAGGAACCGCAGGCAGGCATCACAGGCCTTGGCCACGCGCCCGTCATCGATCTGGACCATCAGCTTGGGGTGCTGTGCCTGCGCCGCCGCCGATTCCAGAAAACGCGCTTCGGCGCGCACTGCCCTGGGCAGTTTTCCTGCCCCCCGGCGCAAGCGGTCGCCCAGGGTTCTGCCGCGGACATGCAGCTTTTCGTCCAACAGGGCCGCCACCCGGTCCGCCATCTGCTGAATCGTCGCCGCGCCCATGGCCATCCCCCGGAATGACGCCGCAGCATAGGCGCGGGCGCGGGGCGCTTCAACATCTCTGGCAGGTGCAGGCCGCGCACGATATGACGTGCCCATGCTGCACATCCTACGCCATCCCGCTGTCACGCCCGCCACGGCGCCGCCGCTGCTGATCGCGCATGGCCTGTTCGGCTCGGCCCGCAACTGGGGGGTGATCGCGCGGCGGCTG
>JADCEN010000068.1 GCA_020250175.1 Rhodobacter sp. | reverse complement strand
AACCTCAGCATTCTGCGAAAGCTCACCCTCAACATCCTGCGAAAGGCCCGCCCCAAACTCCCCGTCTCCCGAAAACGCAAACGCGCAGGATGGTCCAATGACTTCGCAAAATCAATCATCGGCCAAATGCGATAGCCCTGAAATGCCACCTCTGCCCCCTTGCCACATCCCCCCCCGACCGCTAAACAGCCCGCCGACGGAGAGGTGGCCGAGTGGTCGAAGGCGCACGCCTGGAAAGTGTGTAGGCGGGGAACCGTCTCGAGGGTTCGAATCCCTCTCTCTCCGCCACCGCAACTCCGGTCTAACTTTCTCTGGTGGCTAACAGGTTGCGACCGGAGCGTTAACGATTACTTGACTTCAAGCGTCTCCAATGGTGCCATATTTTCGGGGGCGCTGGCAGAATGAGGCAAGAGAGCAGGTTCTCAACCTGGATCAGGTCAGGCGGGCAAAGTACATTCGTATTGGCGTTGAACGGCCTTGTTGATCTGGAAGCAAAGTTTTCGGTGGTGCCCGACCGACTCCTCGACAGCATCATTGATGATTCGCTTGCAGCTGCCGTTGGTCGCCTGAATCAATACCTCCCAGACGGTGTCTCTATCGACATAAGCGCGATCAATCTGACACCCATCCGTGATCAACTTCGGAGCGAGGTTGCAGACCGGCTGACCGAAATCGGGGTGGCGGTGAACCCGAACGACCCGGTCATCACCAAGGTCCTTGCGAGATACGCCGAAATCCTGAACGGGGTCCTGCAAACGCAAGGTCTGAATGTTGAACAATACATCTGGCGCAGCCAGGATGATTCCCGTGTCAGGTCCGCCCATGCCGCATATGACGATCACATCTTTTCGTGGTCCGATACCCCTGATGGGGGTCATCCGGGCCAGGGGTGGAACTGCCGGTGCACCGCAGAACCGGTCCTTGATGGGACCGCTATCCCTGACGGCGCAGTGTGCGATATTCTGACAGGGGATCGATTGGCGACCGTGTTCCCGGCAGCAGACACCGAAAAGCGTGCCGCCATTGCGCGAGAAGTGGACTTGCGCGTCGTGTCCGGTCAACTCGACACACGGGAGAGGCTCATCCATTTTCTGGCGCAGATGCGTCAGGAAGCGGGCGACGATGCCCAGCTTGTTGAGGGCTTTAACTACAACGTCCGAGGCTTGATGGCCACATATCGCTATTTCCGAAATAATCCGGAAGATGCACAGCGTTTCGCGCGAACCGAAGATCATCCCGCTGATGCTGTTTCCATCGCCAATCTTGCTTTGGCCAACCGAAACGGCAATGGTGATGCCGCAAGTAATGACGGATGGACCTATCGTGGGCGCGGACTGTTGCAATTGACTGGTCGAGGTAACTACCGGGCATTCACGGTATGGCACGAAAGAGAGTTTGGCGAAGGCATTGACTTCGAGAGCGAATCAGATCGTGCGGCGGAACCAGTCTACGCCGTCAGATCGGCAGTGTATTTCTGGTTGTCCCATGATCTGCCCACGCTGGCCGACGCCGGTCTGACGAACGAAGCCACTGACGCCATCACCGCGCGCATCAATTTGCGAACAGAGTCCTAGGAAGATCGTCAAGTCCACATGAGAAGATTTCGCGACGGTGGTGATTTCGACGAAATCTGCCGCTTTTCCGTTGCCAAACCAAGGTTTGAAGATTCCGAATGAAGTCGTTTCTGACTCACTTACTGACTGTTCTTCTTCCCGCGTCTGGCGTTTCGGCCGGTATCCTTAACGATTTTCAGGTTCTGTACACTGAGAACAGCGTCGAGACCAAACAGCTTTCTATCAAGCTCGAATCGGTAGATGATGATGTTCGCTTCTCTGTGACCCTGGAAGACAGGGAATCCGGGATCAAAAGACATCATGAATTTGATGGGCAAGGGTCTTCCGATCCTGATCCGTTTCTGATTGCGCGTAGATATTATTGTGACACATCGGTTATCCTCTTAACGGTCGAGTACCCATGGCGCCACGATCTACCACAATATGTGCATGTTCTGGATACATTTGCTTTCCGCGCATCGGACCTCGAATTCATCGACGTCACGTTCGGCTCCGTGACCGACATAGCTTTGGCTGACGACACGGTTTACACGCCGTCCGAGTTCAACATGCTCCCGCCGATCAGGGTGCGTTGCCTCTTGGGGAATTATGCAAAGCCTTTCGAATTCTTCGAACAGGAAGCCAAGTAGGGGCGTTCCGCCCCTGAGAAGGTTGGACGGCAGTGCTCTGCGCGCCGCCACCGCAACTCCGGTCTAACTTTCTCTGGCGGCCAACAGGTTGCGACCGGAGCGTTAACGATTACTTGACTTCAAGCGTCTCCGATGGTGCCATGTTTTCGGGGGCGCTGCCAGAATGAGGCAAGAGAGCAAATTCTCAACCTGGATCAGGTCAGGCGGGCAAAGTACGTTCGTAGTGGCGTTGAACGGCCTTGTTGATCTGGAAGCAAAGTTTTCGGTGGTGCCCGACCGACTCCTCGACAGCATCATTGATGATTCGCTTGCAGCTGCCGTTGGTCGCCTGAATCAATACCTCCCGGACGGTGTCTCTATCGACATAAGCGCGATCGATCTGACACCCATCCGTGATCAACTTCGGAGCGAGGTTGCAGACCGGCTGACCGAAATCGAGGTGGCCGTAAACCCGAACGACCCGGTCATCACCTCGATCATTGCCCGATATACCGAGATACTGAACGGTCTTTTCCAGAGGGATGCCCTGCAAGTCGAGAGATACATTTGGCGGAGCAGCGACGATTCCCGGGTTCGCGCTGCCCATGCCGAATACGACGACCGCGTCTTCTCGTGGTCTGCCCCCCCTGAAGGCGGGCATCCGGGTCAGGGGTGGAATTGTCGATGCACTGCGGAACCGATCATTGATCAGACCAGTATACCCGAAGCCGCGGTGTGCGACATTCTGACAGGTGATCGACTGGCATCCGTTTTCCCTGATGCTGAAACAGACCGTCTGGCACAGATCGCACGAGAGATCGACCGGCAGATTGTGACCGCACGCCTGAACAGCTCGGATCGCCTTGCACATTTCTTCGGTCAGGTCCTACAAGAAGTCGGGCAAGATATGCAGCTTGTGGAAATACTCGACGATCGGGCCGACAGGCTGAGTATATTTCGCTACTTCCGCCGCAATCCGGACGAAGCCCTTCGTTTTGGGAGAATTGACGGCGTCCAGCCTGCGGATCAGGAAGCGATTGCAAACCGCGCTTACGCCAATCGAATCGGAAGTGGCGATGTCGAAAGTGGCGATGGGTGGAGATTCCGTGGTCGTGGGCTAAAACAGGTCACCGGCCGGGCGAACTACCGGGCCTTCACCGAAGATCATTCGGAGTTGTTTGGAGAATTGATCGACTTTGAAGCCGAGCCTGAACTGCTTGGCACGCCTCGCCATGCGGCCCGTTCGGCTCTCTGGTTCTGGCGCGCGAACGAGCTTTTCATGCTCGCAGACGCCGGTATCAACCGTGCCGCCGCCGACAGCATTACTGCAATCATCAATCCCGGAACGGACTCGAGCGATCAACGCTGGGAAAACGTCAGAGACCTGAGCGCGTCTGCGATTTTTACCAACACCTGCAGGTTCTCGGTTGCGAGGCCGCGCTTTGAGGACGCCGAATGAAACGCAGCATGTCGCACTTCGCGCTGATCATTCTGATGGGCCATGCTACCCACGCTATCGGTCAGACCACTTACTATGATTCAACCGTGGAGACGCCTGAACTCCAGGTCGAACTCCGGCCCGTTGGCGACAACCGTTTTGCCATTGGTCTTGCCGACAAAGTTACGGGACTGCGAAAGGGCCATGAGTTTGAGGGAGAAGGGGCGAATGATCCAATCCCGTTTCAGTTGGCTTGGATGCGCTACTGCGACACCACTACGATCTTGCTGACCATTCAATTTCCGTGGCGTCATGATCTTCCGCAGTACTCTCGTATCCTCGACACATATGCGTTTCGCAGTTCCGATTTCGCGTTCATCGATGTCGCCTACGGCACGCTGACAGACATCGCGTTAGCCGATGAAACGGCGTATGATCCGGCAGATGTCGACATGCTGCCCCCGATACGGGTGCGCTGCCTCATCGGTCAGGATGAAAAGCCGTTCGAATTCTTCGAGAAAGCAACCAAATAGCGGGCTTCAGCATCCGGGGCTGGGGTGGATGCCGCTCTTTCCCCAACGGCGTCGCAATGCGCCAAGCTTGTGATGCTGAAGTCACAAGGGAAACGAGAGGGCATCCATGCAGGAAATCAGCATCATCGGGGTCGATCTGGCACAGAACGTGTTCCAGTTGCATGGCGCGGCCGCGGACGGGTCGGTCCTGTTCCGCAAGAAGCTGTCGCGCCCGCAGTTCCAGCGATTCATGGGCAATCGCTGAACACCGCGATCGGTAACGGCACGGGCCGGACCCGCGATATCAAGGCCCAGACCTTCACGGAAAGAACCGGCATAAAGGCGGGACATGGCTTTGCCTTTCCCTTGCCCGACGGGCGCTTTGGCCTTGCGATTCATCTGGCCAGCGACCGGCGGGGGTATCTGCTGCTTGATATCAGCGCATCGGTCACGGACCAGCCCGCCAGCCCCGATGCCTTGCGCCCCGCGCCAGGGCGCTATCGCCAGCCGATTCTGCTGTGGCACACGCCGTTTGCGGTCCAGCCGCTGGCCCAGAGCGTGTCTTTGGCCGCTTTGCCCCGTGGGGTGGTGTTTCGTTGCAGCCAGGGCTGGCCCTCGGTGGAAACGGTGACCAGGCTTGAGCGACGCTTTGCCGTCTCCGGAACGGATACGCCCGCAGGCTGGAATGCCTTGCTGTCGGTGATGGCAAAGGCTGGTGAGCGTCTGCCGGGGCTGAGGGGCTGTTCCGTCTGGACGGCGCGCGCGGGTCGGACAGGCGCGTTGAAGCTGATTGAGGATTGTAAGCTCCGGCGCTTTGTGCACACCGGTGACAGGCCCACGCCGTGGCACCCCGCGGATATGGAGGAGATCATGGCCGTTGTGATGGGCGGGGCAGATATGATTGCGATCAGCGACCAAGTGACATGAGCAATCTGGACCGGAAACTCACGCGATTCATGTTGGAACTTGCCGTTGTTCTGGCTGTGGCTGGCGCGCTGACACTGGCTGTTCTTTGGGCGCTTGCGGTGCTGATCCCGCTGCCTTCTGAGGGTCTTGCCAACGATCTGCGCAAGGGTGTGGGCCTTGCCGTCGCCAGTGCGATCGGCCTGCGCCTCAGTCGCTGGCTGGAGCGGCGCTGGGGCGATGACTGATCAATGTGCACCTTCGTCACCTTGATCGCTGCGACGGATGACCTTGAGCGCATCAACGCCATTCTTGCGACATGGGACAGGCGCGGCTATACCCGCCGGGCAAAGCGGGTCGATACCCGCGGTCTGCGGGCGTGCCTTACGGCAGATGAGCGGGAATACTGGCTGGCCCGTTTGCCTTGCGATTGTGGCACTTGCCTTGGCAGTGCTGTGCGGCGCGGCAATGAACCTGATGATGCGCGTGCGACAGACATCGCGCGCTATCGCAGCAAAGGCTGGTCAGAGGCGCGTATTGCCCGTGCCGTGGCCGACAGGGATCGCGCGGTTGCCCGCCATGCGCGCCAGCAACCGAATGAGGATTCCGCGTACTGGATCGGTCTGTTGACCGCGCTGGCTGAAGGTTTTGGGCTGCAGCAGGTCGGCCTCATGCATCACTTCTACCGCAGATCCCCAGGGGCAGAGCCGGAAACGGCACACCGGCAAAAGGCAGGAGAGTTGGCCAAGGCCGCCGAAGCACTGGCCCGCATGGAGGACGGCGTCATCCATGATTTTCTGATCAAGGCATCACACTGATGAAACCTGACATGCGCGACCTGCTTCCGAGACTGCGACAGATCGGCTTCGGGTGCTGGGACCCTCTTGGTCTGTCCGAGGCCTGGGCCGAAGGTGAACCGATGGCCGACGAATATGACAGCTGTCTGATCAGCGCATTCGCCAAGGCTGTGAACCGCGGCGGTATCGGTGCAATTTGTGAGGTTCTGCGCGAAGCTGAGGTCAGGATGGGTCTTGTCGATGGCGGGCCAGCCGATTGCCGCGAACGGGCTGCGAGAGAAATCCTGAAGTCAGCATGTCGGCGCGCTGCGGGATAAACCCGGCTGATTCGCACAAGCGTGCAAGGAACGGTCGCGTGCGCCTGAAAAAGCGTGGATTCAAGCCTCCGGACCGAAACCGACAGCAGCATCGGACGCATGCACTGGTGAAATCATACTGCCGGACACAACCGGCTTACTGGTGATCCGGGCGCGGTGCCCTTGCGGGAGGTGCAGGAACGGGGCAGCACAGCCTCCCGGCTGACCGCGCGCCTGAAGGACCCGTGCAGTCGGGTGGAGGACACCCATGATCCCGCCTTCCTGATCCGAACGGCGGCAAAGGCGATTCAGGGCCTTTGCGCGCTGGTCCGTTTTGCTTCGGCCTGCCGCCGGCTTAACAGGTCCAGAAGGATCACCTTGAACTGTTCGATGGGGGCCGACGTCCTGTCGACCTTGGCGCGCAGAAGTGCGCCTTGCAGCCCGTTCTGGATGAAGTTGGCCATCGTGGCAGACTCAACCGTCAAGGCGATTTCGCCGCGCGCCTGTGCCCGCTCCAACGCCCCGGCCAAGGGCGCGCACCATCGGCTGAAGGCATCGGACAGTTGCACGCGCAGGGGTTCGCTTGCCCCCGCCACCTCGATGCTGAGGTTCCCGACCATGCAACCTTCACGTCCGCCCGTCGCCTTCACCCGGTCGCTCACCGCATCGATCAGCATGGTGATACGCTGCAGGATCGGCAGGCTGTCGTTGTCCATCAGATGGACAAGCCCATCCACACCCGCGCCGACATAGCGTTCGAGCGCGAGGGCTGCAAAGGCCTCCTTCGTGCCGAAATGATTGAAGAACGATCCCTTCGGCACGCCTGCAACCGCCGCGATGTCCTGTACCGCCGTAGCCGCATAGCCGCGTTCGTGCAGCACCTTCTGGCCCGCCTCTATCAACACATCCCGCATCGAAACACGCGGCATCGCTTCCTCCGCAATTGCTCTTGACAGAATCAAAGTGACTGGTCACTTTAATCTCGCTATCTTACACTTCCCGATCCCGAACGCAAGAAAGGTTCCCTGGATGCATTCCTCCATTTCCAACATCACTCGGCGAAACCTGTTCCGTGGCAGCGGTGCCCTTGTCCTTGCGGCTGGTGCCGCCTCGGCATCGAACATCCTGCCGGGCATCGCCGGCATGGCCCGTGCCGAGGACTCTCCCGCCACCCCGGCAGTCGGCGTCTATCCGTTCAAGATAGGCGCATTCCAGGCCTATTCGATCTCCGATGGCGGCGGACCGGCCCCGAACTTCCCGGTTTATCCGGCCTTTACCGGCGTTGATGCGCCGCAGGAGGAAGTGGCAGCCCTGCTGGAAAGCCATTTCCTGCCGCGTGATCTGGCACGGGGTGACATCAACAACCTGTTGGTGGATACCGGCACGAACCGTGTCCTGTTCGACACGGGAGCAGCGGGCCTGATGGGGCCGCTGGGCGGACACTTGCCTTCCCGCCTGACGGCGGCCGGGCTTGATCCCTCCACCATCGACACGGTTGTCCTGAGCCACGGCCATTTCGACCACATTGGCGGCATCCTTTCGGCGGAGGGCAAGCTGAACTTCCCCAACGCCACTTTCGTGATGGCCGAAGACGAGTGGGCGTTCTGGACGGCGGACGATATCGAGGCGAAGCTTGTTGCGGCGGGTGTTCCGGACGGGCTCAGGTCGGCGCTGCTTCCGGCGGCAAAGGCCAACCTTGCGGCCATCAAGGACAAGGTTACCCTGGTCAAGCCGGGTGCTGATGTTGTCCCGGGCGTTTCGACCATCGCCACGCATGGGCATACGCCGGGGCATGTTGCCTTCCGGGTTTCGTCGGGCGATGCCGAGCTGATCAACATCGTCGATGTGGTCCACAACTATGTGACCGGAATGGCGCACCCGGAATGGACGCCAATCGTCGATCAGGACCCGGGTCTGGCCGCCGCCACACGCGCGAAACTTCTGGATCAACTGGCGACGGACCGCACGCTGACCATGGCCTATCACTTCCCCTTCCCGGGGCTGGGCCATGTGGCCCGCAGGGACAGCGCCTATGAATGGGTGCCGGCCCCCTGGGTCTGGTGACCTGCACAATCCCTGATCGTCCGGCCCCCGGCGCGGGGGCCGGATCCACCCGACACCCATCCAAAGGAACATCGAAAATGGAAAGCAAGGTCTGGTTAATTACCGGGGCATCCAGCGGCTTTGGCCGGGGGGTGCTGGAACGTGTCCTCGATAACGGCGACCGCGCCGTGGCGGTCGCGCGCCATACGGGGTCGCTTGACGCGCTGGCGAAACGCCACATCGGCAAGCTTCTGGTCCTCACAGCGGACGTGCGGATTACGGCGGATGTGGACGCGGCGGTCGCGATGGCCGAACAACGGTTCGGGCGGATCGACATCCTGTTGAACAATGCGGGCCACGGCCTGTTCGGCGGGTCCGAAGAGGTCACCGAGGCCGAACTGCTGAATGTGTTCGAGACGAATGTCTTCGGCGCGATGCGGCTCGTCCGGGCGGTTCTGCCGGTGATGCGGGCGCAGGGGTCGGGCCACATCATCAACATCAGTTCGGCGGTGGGCCATGCCTCGTGGCCCTTTGGCGGGGCCTATGCGGCGACGAAACACGCCATCGAGGCCCTCAGCGAGGCGTTGCAGGCCGAGGTCGCCCCACTCGGGATCAGGGTGACTGTCGTCAACCCGGGTTACTTCGCCACCGGCTTTGCGGGGTCCATGCCGATGGCCGCAGCGAATCCGGCCTATCAAGCAATGCGCAACCAGGTCCTGTCCGGGTTTGGCGCGATGTCTGCTGGCAATCCGGACGAGGTTGTCGAGGCGATCCTCAATGCCGCACGTGACGCCGGTGCGCCGTTTCGCCACTTCGTGGGCGAGGATGGCAGGGCCTGGGCCAGGGGGTCGCTCGAGGCCCGGCTGCAGGCGGTGGGGGCCTGAGAATGCACCTTACCGTGATGGCCCGGGCAATGGAAGCCGTGCAGCCGGGCCTGCCCCCCGAGCCCGCAAATCGCCCTATCCAAGCGCCCGCAAAGTCATGATCGCATGGCGGCGGACGTCGGTATCGTTCGCGGATTGCGTCGCGGCAGGTGAGGTCTGCAGGTCAGAAAATCCGTGCACTGCCGTCCAGACAAAGTACTGGTCCCCGGCTGTGGCACTGGTGATCACACCATATGCCTTGAGTTCGTCAAGCGCCTTGCCCAGCCATTCATAGGTCGAAGGCCGCGCCGGTTTGGGTGCCTGCGGGTCGCGGCCACAGGGGCCGAACATCAGCCGCCACAGTCCGTAGTGTTCGCGCGCAAAGCTGACATAGGCCTGCGCCAGCGCCTGGTATCGCTCCAGCGCGGCAGCGGCGTCCGGGGCTGTCGAGGCATAGGGCACGGCGGTTTCGAAGCGGTCAGCCAAAAGGTTGAACCCTGCACGGGCCACGGCGCGCAGGATTGCCTCGCGGTCGGGGAAGTGGCGGTAGACCGCCGCCGGCGACACGCCCAGCCGCCGCGAGACATCGCGCATCGACATCAGGTCGATCGACCCCGCGCGCGCCGCATCGATTGCCAGTTCGATCACCGCCTCGGGCAGGCGACCGTGGTGATGGGGCTTTCGGGTAACATCCAGGTCCATGACACAATTCTGTAATCGCTGTTTACATCGGGCGCAAGTGAGGGTATGTAATCAGTGTTCACTTTCAGGAGGACGTCATGACCATCCAAACCCTGCCCAGGACCACGCCCAAAGGCGCGCGTATGGTGCCGACCCCGCTGGGCGACCTGTCCGTGCGGATCGCAGGCCATGGGCCGCGCCGGATCGTGCTCTGGCCCTCGATCCTCACCGACAGCCATATCTTCGATGTGCTGGCCGAAAAGCTGGCAGACAGCGCGACCTTCGTGCTGATCGACGGGCCAGGCCACGGCAGAAGCCCCGGCACAGGGCAGGAATTCACCGCTGCCGATGCCGGTCGGGCGATGCTTGCGGTCATGGATGCCATGGGCATCCGGCGCGCGGTGGTCGGCGGCGTGTCGTGGGGCGGGTTGACGGCGGCAGAGGTGGCGCTTGCCGCGCCCGACCGGGCAGAGGCGCTGATCCTGATGAACACCCCGATGGACATTGAAGGAACAAGGCCCGGTTTCGGCGACCGGATGATCGCCTTCGGTGCCCGCTGGATGGTGGGCTGGAAGTTTTTCCGCGACGGGGTGGCGAGAAGCTTTTTCGATGCCGACATGCCGCGCCGCAACCAGGCCTATCATGCCCGGTTCCACGCCATGCTGGCCGGGGCCGACCGGCGCAAGCTGGCTGCGGCTGTCCGGTCGGTCATCCTGCGCGGCGTGCCGCTTCGTGGCAGGCTGAAGGACCTGACCGTGCCGACGCTGATGATCACCGGCATCTCTGATTCGCTTTATCCGGTCGAAAGTCAGGCCGAGGCGGCGCTGCGCATCCCGAACGGTCAGTTCGCGCCGGTTCCCGGCCATCACATCTCGCCGGTGGACGCGCCCGGGGATGTGGCAATGCTTCTGCACGGCTTCCTGGCGGAACGGGCCGCAGCATGACCTTTCTTGTCCTTGGTGCCACCGGCCAGCAAGGCGGGGCTGTCGCCCGCGCCCTGCTGCGCCGGGGCCAGACTGTCCGCGCCTTGACAAGGAAGACAGGCAGCCCCGCAGCCCGCACACTCGCAGGTCTGGGTGCCACAGTTGTTGCCGGCGATCTTGACCGGCCCGAGACCCTTCCGCCTGCCTTCGCGGGCGTCCGGGGCGTCTTTTCGGTCCAGGACTTCTACGCCCCCGGCGTGGGCCTTGCGGGCGAATTGCGCCAGGGACGCACCGTGATCGCGGCGGCCCGGGAAGCGGGCGTTCGCCACATCGTGCAATCCACCATGGGCGACGGACTGATACCCGGCGGTCCCGCGCATTTCCTGTCGAAAGCGCACCTGGAGCGTGACATCCGCGCCAGCGGTCTGCACTGGACACTTCTTGGAACCGTCTGGTTCATGGACAATCTGCTGAATCCCGCGATGAAGCCGCATCTGATGTTTCCCGTGCTTGCGGGCAGCCTGAAGCCCGACACAAGGTTCCAGATGCTTGCGGTCGAAGACCTGGGCTGGATCGCGTCCGAGGCTCTGATCAGCCCCGACCTTTGGGTCGGCCGCAAGATCAACCTCGCCGGAGACACCCTGACCGTCGGCCAGATGAAGGATGCCTATCGCGAGGTCACTGGGAAAAGGCCAAAGGCCTGGTCCCTGCCTGCCGTGCTGTTTCGCAGGCTGGTGCCCGAGTTCGCCGCCCAACTGCGCTGGCATAACGAGGCAGGATTTGCCTTCGATCAGACAGACCTCCGTGCGATTCACCCCACAGCTCTTGATTTCAGGGGGTTCCTTCGGAAAAACGGGATTGGTGGCATGTGACTGTCCGACCTGTCCGTTTCCGGACTCGCCGGAATGTTTCCCGGACAGCCTGAGGTATCCGTCCTGATCAGGCGGCTCCCTGGGTCCATTTGCGGTCTTGTCGGACGGGCAGTTTGGCCATTTCGGTCAGCTTTCGCAAAAGCGCCGTCAGCGCGGCCTTGGCGGGCTTTCCGGCCTGGATCATGGTTTGGTGTTTCTGCCGCCTTTCTGGGGTGCAGCGGGCGGCGATGGGCGCAGGCCTGCAATGCGCGTCGCGAAGGACCTTGCGCCCGCCCCGGACCACGGCCTTTGCCCGCCACTGACCTGAGTGTCGTGTCATCGCTGCGCGGCTGGCCCAAGCCGGCATAAGCGGGCTGCATGTCGTATCCGCTTTCATCGCCACAGCCTTTGCCCAGCGTTCAGCGGGCGATTGATCCACCGGATCAATCGCTGCTCCGCTTCATACCGGGCAAAGGCTGTGCGTGACCCCGTTGAACTTCACGCAGACCTCGTCCAGGTGCCATTGCCCGTGACGATGGGCGCGTATCACCGCGACGCGCTTGGCCCTGATCCCGGCGGCCCACTATGGGCCGAACCTGCGCACCAGTACCGGACTGTTTCGCGGCTGATCTCGATGCCAAGTTCTTGCGGAAAACCTCAACATTGCGCTGCGACATCGCCACGCGGATATCGCGCATCACCGCAAGCCGTATGATCCCAGGGCTGGTCGTGAAGGACCAGAAACGGGCGCTTTCGGTCCTGCGGGAAGGTCAGCAGACGGCTCTTTCAGTCTCAAGCCGATTCCTTCTGACAGCCCCTTCGACAAGCTGCCCCGGTCAGATCGAACCTGCTTCGACCATGTAGCTGTTCGCTGTGCACATGGCCGCATCGTCCGAGGCCAGGAACAGGACCATCCGGGCAACGTAGACCGGGTCGATCAGGTCCGGCAGGCATTGCCGGTTCCGGTGCGCCGCGATGGCTTCCGGTTTTGCCCAGAGCGTCTTCTGCCGTTCGGTCATGATCCAGCCTGGAACCACAGCGTTGACACGGATGCGGTGTTTTCCCAGATCCCGCGCCATGGTGCGCGTCAGGCCGTGCACGGCAGCCTTGGCAGTAGCATAGGCCGGAAAGCCTCCTCCGGCCTCGAACCAGCTGTTCGATCCCATGTTGATGATCGAACCGCCGCCGCGTTCGATCATGTCCGGTGCCACAGCCTGAATGGCAAAGAACTGATGTCTGAGGTTGGTATCCATCCGCTCGTCCCAGTATTCGGGCGTGACATCGGTCCAGACATGCCGGTCGTCACGGGCGGCGTTGTTGACCAGCACATCCGCCGGACCGATCCGTGATTTCAATGCGGCGAATGCGGCGCGCAGGCTTTCGATGTCGCGCAGGTCGCAGATTTCATGCGTGACATCTGCATGGGCGGCGCAAAGGGCGGCACTGCTGTCCACGTCCAGATCGACAAAGCCCACCCTGGCACCCTGGTTGGCAAAGGCTGTCACAATCGCCGCACCGATGCCCGAGGCACCTCCGGTGACGTAAACTGTCTTTCCGGCAAGGCTGGGGTAACTGGCAAAGAGGTCGGACATGCGGGGCCTCCATTCACGCTGACGGGTCGGGGTGGTCAAGGTGGCGGCAGCGACAGGGAAGGTCAAGAACCGGTTTCGCTTTCCCGCCGACCATCGGGCCAATGCAGTTGACTTGCGACGCTTCCCCGTGCTGACCTTGTAAAGCGGTTTAATAAACCAATTCACTTGCGCGGGATTGACCGATGTCAGTGGCAAGCCTTCGGGATGTGGCTCAGGCGGCAGGGGTGTCGGTGACGACCGTCTCGCGCGTCCTGAACGGAACGTTCGACCTGCCGGAACGCACGCGGACAGCGGTCGAGGCCGCGATCCTTCAATTCAATTACCAGCCCAACCCGCACGCCCGCAGGCTGAGCCGGGGGCGGGATATTACCTTGCCTCTTCGATGCCGGACGAGGTGGCAGGGCTTTCAATCGATGACATCGCCGACCAGATCGTGACCGAGGCCCTGCACGGCACCGACGGCACCGATGCGAAGATCGGCCTGATCGGCGAGATCGGCGTGTCGTCCGACTTTACCGCAAGCGAAGAAAAATCCCTGCGCGGGGCCGCGCGGGCGCAGGTGCGCACCGGCCTGCCGCTGATGGTGCATCTGCCGGGATGGTTCCGGCTGGGCCATCGCGTGCTGGACATCGCCGAGGCGGAAGGGGCCGACCTTGCCCATACCGTTCTGTGCCACATGAATCCGTCGCAAGAGGACCGGGACTACCAGCGGACCCTTGCAGAGCGGGGCGCCTTCATCGAATTCGACATGATCGGCATGGACTGCTTCTATGCCGACCAGCAGGTGCAATGCCCCGGCGACGACGACGTGGCGCGCGCCATCCTGCGGCTGGCTGACGCCGGGCATCTGGACCGCGTGCTGCTGTCGCAGGATGTGTTCATCAAGATGATGCTGACATGCTATGGCGGAAACGGCTATGCCTTCGTGCAGCGCCACTTTCTGCCGCGACTGGCCCGGCACGGGATGGATGCCGCGTCACGCGACGGGCTGTTGACCACCAATCCGCAGCGCGTCTTCGATGCTGCGGTCTGAGTTGCAAGGAGGGGAGTTTCCGTGACGATCAAGGTTCTTCTGGTTGGCGAAAGCTGGGTGACGTCGGCCACCCACTACAAAGGCTTCGACCAGTTCGGCAGTGTGACCTTTCATCTGGGGGCCGAGCCACTCGTGGCGGCGCTGAAAGGGTCGCAGTTTGATCTGACCTACATGCCGGCGCATGAGGCGGTCGAGTCCTTTCCCTTCGGGATGGAGGGGCTGGACGCCTATGACATCATCATCCTGTCAGACATCGGGGCGAATTCCTTTCTTCTGCCGCCCGCCGTCTGGCTAAGGTCGCAGACCGTGCCGAACCGCCTGCGGCTGATCAAGGCCTGGGTGGAACGCGGGGGCGGGCTTTTGATGGTGGGCGGTTATCTCAGCTTTCAGGGCATCGACGGCAAGGCTCGCTGGCGCAAGACCCCGGTCGAGGATGTGCTGCCCGTCACCTGCTGCCCTTGGGATGACCGGGTGGAAATGCCCGAAGGCGCGGTGGCCCAGGTACTGCAACCGAACCATCCGGTCATGTCGGGGCTGGACAGGACCTGGCCCTTCGTTCTTGGCGTCAACGAGGTCGAGGTGCGCCCCGACGCCCAGGTTCTGGCGCGCATTCCCGAAGATCAGGGCGGCCATCCGCTGCTGGTTCTGGGCGGTGCCGGCAAAGGGCGGACGGCGGCCTGGACTTCGGACATCGGGCCGCATTGGCTGTCACCGGCGTTCTGCGCCTGGGAGGGCTATGGCCGGCTGTGGAAGAACCTGCTGGGCTGGCTGGCGCATGACCGTGGCTGACGGCGGCCCCTACGGCTGCCGCAGGATGTCCGTCAGTTCGGCCCGCGTCGGTAAGGCGGCCCCGGTGCCGGGGCGCGAAACGGTGATCGCCGCCGCATGGCGCAGGGCGCACGGGTCAAGGCGCGCTGCCCGCAGGGCGGCCGAGGCAAGCGCGGTCGCCATGAAACAATCGCCCGCGCCGGTGGTGTCCACAACCGCACAGGGCTGCGCCGGGACCAAGACGTCCCCCGTCCCCGTCACAAGCCGCGCCCCCTTCGCGCCCAGCGTCAGGACAACACGCGGCACGCCCGCAGCCAACAGCGCATCGGTGCCACCCAGCGCCGCCGCGTCGCTTTCGTTGACAAAGGCGATGTCCAGCAGCGGCCAGAGCTCCGCAAAGAACGGGCGCAGCGGCGACGGGTTGAGCGCGGTCTGCATCCCCATCGTCCGGGCCTGCCGAAGCGCGGCGGCTGTGGTTTGCGCCGACAGGTTGCCCTGGAGCACCAGAAGATCGCCCGCCCTGGCACCGGCAAGGGAAGCACAGGCGGCCGCGGCTGTCAGCCCGGACGCCGCCGGATTGGTGGTGATGACGGCATTGTCGCCCGCCTTTGTCCGCAGGATGATCGAGAAATCGCTGGCACCCCCCGGAATGCAGACCAGGTCCATCTCCAGCGGTTCGGCCGCCAGCCGCGACCGGATATCCCAGGCGCGGCTGTCCTCGCCCAGGGCGGCGCAGAACCGGCAAGGCACCCCCGCCCGGCCAAGCACGATCGCCTGGTTCGCGCCCTTGCCCCCCAGATCGACCCCGCCCGCCTGCGCGTGGATCGACGCGCCGAAGGCAGGCAGGTCATCCACCATCACGGCCTCGTCCAGGGCTGCGTTGCCGATCACGAAGGCGCGCATGTCGTTGCCGCTTTCCAACTGAAGGTGTTCCCACGCAAATCATATCCAACCGCAGCTCGGGCGCGATAGGCGAAATCTTCGGGCGCGGGAAGGTCCTGATCGGGATGATCCATTGCCCGCCCTTTCCCGGCGCGCCGCGCTATCGCGGGGCGACGATGGACAGCCTTTATGACGCCTGCCTGCGTGATGTCGAGGCGCTTGTGGCGGGCGGACTGCATGGGCTGATCGTCGAGAACCACGGCGACATCCCGTTTTCCAAGCCCGGGGAAATCGGGCCAGAGACCCCCGCCTTCCTGTCGGTCGTCACCGACCGTGTCCGGCGGGCCAAGGGCGTGCCTGTCGGGATCAACGTGCTGGCGAATGCGCCCTTGCCCGCGATTGCCACAGCGGTTGCAGGCGGTGCTGCCTTCATCCGCGTCAATCAATGGGCCAATGCCTATGTCGCGAACGAAGGCGTCATGGAGGGGCGCGCGGGCGAGGCACTGCGCTATCGGTCGATGCTTCGGGCCGAGAATGTCCGCATCTTTGCCGATGCGCATGTCAAGCACGGCAGCCATGCCATCGTCGCGGACCGCTCGGTTGCTGAATTGACCCGTGACCTTGCGTTCTTCGACGCCGATTGCGTCATTGCGACCGGCCAGCGCACCGGCCACGCGGCAAGCCCCGAAGAGATCGACGAAATCGCGGGCGCGACGCGTCTTCCGGTTCTGGTCGGATCGGGTGTCAGCGAAGACAACATTGTGGCCGTCCTGGCGCGCAGCAATGGCGTCATCGTCGCATCGTCCTTGAAGGTTGGCGGGGTGTGGTGGAACCCGGTGGAGACGGAACGCGTCAAGCGGTTCGTCGGACGTGCGGCAGCCGGACTCTGACCGTATCCCGCAGTTGGAGCGATGCCGCCTGGACGATCAGGGAGATCACCCAGAAACCTGCGGGCAATCCTGGGGCTTTCGCAGAAAAGGCGATCAAGGTCGCGCCCAGAGGGGCCGCTCGGTGGGCCGCGTGCAGTGTCACATCCGCGCGGTCCTGGCGCAAACCATCGGCCGCGCAGGATCAGCGCAGCCCGATTTCCGCCAGCGCCCGCGCCAGCGGGGCTGGCAGGGCCTCTTCCCGGGCACGCCCCTTTGGCAGGTCGCGGGGGGCATCCTTGTGCAGCAGATAGCGCCAGCCCTGGAACGGGCGGCGCGGCGCGCCTTCGGTGCGCACCACTTCGGCGTCCAGCACGATGGCACAACGGGCGATGCCATCGCCGCCCCGGCGTTCCTCCAGCCCCAGAATGCGCTGGCGCGCCAGAATGACCCCCTTGAACACCCAGTACAGCGACCCGCCGTGCAGAATCTCATCGGCCCGCTTCGGCCACATCCGCGTGACATGCACGGGGCGGCCCCCCGGCCATCCGGCGCGGTGGCTGTCCTGCCAGGCGATCAGGTCTTCCACCGCATCGGCACCTACGCACAGCTTCAGCAGGTTGACATGATCGGCCACGATGATTCCCTTTGTCCCCTGCGTTAAGGGTAACGCAACCGCGCCCGACTTCAAGTTGACCCCCCGTCCGGGCGGGCATATCCAGTGGTGTCCGCGCCTTCACCCCGCAAGCCAAGGTTTTTGCCATGTCCCGGTTTTCCGCCCCCATTGCCGAGCAGATCTGGGATATGAAATACCGCCTGAAAGAGATTGACGGCACGCCGCTGGACGGCACCGTTGAAGACACCTGGCGCCGCATCGCCCGTGCGCTTGCCCAGACCGAGGCGGACCCGCCCGCCTGGGAAGACCGCTTTTACGCGGCGCTGGAGGATTTCAGGTATCTGCCCGCCGGGCGGATTACCGCCGGGGCGGGCACGGGCCGGTCGGTGACGCTGTTCAACTGCTTTGTGATGGGCACCATCCCCGACAGCCTGTCGGGCATTTTCCAGATGCTTAAGGAAGCCGCCCTGACCATGCAGCAGGGCGGCGGCATCGGCTATGACTTTTCCACCATCCGCCCGCGCGGGGCCGAGGTGAAGGGCGTGGCGGCAGATGCCTCGGGCCCCTTGTCCTTCATGGATGTGTGGGATGCGATGTGCCGCACCATCATGTCGGCGGGCAGTCGGCGCGGGGCGATGATGGCCACCCTGCGCTGCGACCACCCCGATATCGAAGCCTTCATCGACGCCAAGAAAGACCCCGCCCGGCTGCGGATGTTCAACCTTTCGGTCCTGGTGACCGATCCCTTCATGGCAGCGGTCAAGGCCGGTGGCCCGTGGGATCTGGTTTTCGGCGGGCGCGTTTACAGGACGCTGGAGGCGCGCGATCTGTGGAACCGCATCATGCAGTCCACCTATGAGGTGGCCGAACCCGGCGTGATCTTCATCGACCGGATCAATGCGCTGAACAACCTTGCCTATTGCGAAACCATCGCCGCCACCAACCCCTGCGGCGAACAGCCCCTGCCGCCCTATGGGGCCTGCCTTTTGGGATCGGTCAACCTGGCGCGGCTGGTGTCTGATCCTTTCGGTCCCGGTGCTGTGCTGGACCTGACCGCGCTGGATGACCTCGTGCGTGTCGCGGTGCGGATGATGGACAATGTCGTTGATATCTCGCGCTTTCCCCTGCCGGAACAGGCGGCCGAGGCGCAGGCCAAGCGGCGCATCGGGCTGGGGGTGACCGGGCTGGCCGATGCCCTGCTGATGCTGGGGCTGCGCTATGGGTCGGAACAGGCGGCGGCGCAAACGGAAAGCTGGACGCGCGCCATCGCCCGCGCCGCATACCTTGCCTCTGTCGATCTGGCGCGCGAAAAGGGGCCTTTCCCGCTGTTCGACGCCGAAAGATACCTCGCCTCGGGGTCGCTGACCCATATGGACGAAGACGTGCGGCAGGCGATCCGCCGGCACGGCATCCGCAACGCGCTGCTGACCTCGATTGCGCCGACCGGTACGATCAGCCTCTATGCAGGCAATGTTTCATCCGGGATCGAACCCGTCTTTGCCTATGCCTATACCCGCAAGGTCTTGCAAAAGGACGGCAGCCGCACAGAGGAAGAGGTGGTCGATTACGCGGTGCAGATGTGGCGCGAAAAGTTCGGCGATGCGCCCCTGCCCGACTGGTTCGTGAATGCCCAGACCCTGCCGCCGCTGGATCATGTGCGGATGCAGGCGGCGGCGCAGAAATGGATCGACAGTTCCATCTCCAAGACCATCAACTGCCCGGAAGACATCAGCTTTGACGACTTCAAGCAGGTTTACATGGCCGCTTGGGATCAGGGCTGCAAGGGATGTACGACCTACCGGCCCAATGATGTGACGGGCAGCGTGCTGACCGTGTCGGAAACCTCCGAGACGGCACCGGGGGAGACCCCGGATCAGGTCCGGGGCGGGGTCCCGACCGGCGAGGTGGTGTATCTGTCCGAACCGCTGGATCGCCCTGCCGCGCTGGAAGGACAGACCTACAAGGTCAAATGGCCGGGGTCAGAGCACGCGCTGTACATCACCATCAACGATATCGTCATTGCCGGGCACCGGCGGCCTTTTGAGGTGTTCATCAATTCCAAGAACATGGAACATTTTGCCTGGACCGTTGCCCTGACCCGGATGATCAGCGCCGTGTTCCGGCGCGGTGGCGACATTTCCTTTGTCGTGGAAGAGCTGAAGGCGGTGTTCGATCCGCGCGGCGGCGCCTGGATGGAGGGAAAATACATCCCCTCGATCCTTGCGGCGATTGGCGGCGTGATCGAGAACCACCTGATTTTCATCGGTTTCATCGGGGGCGAAGGCATGGGCCTGAAAGCCGACCCCAAGGCACAGGTGGTGCTGGCCAGCAGGGCCAGGACCTGTTCCAGCTGCGGCAGTTATGACCTGCGGATGGTCGAAGGCTGCATGACCTGCGGGTCCTGCGGGCATTCGGAGTGCGGGTAAGAGACAGATGGGCACTCCGGCTGCCCGACAAGGTCACAACAGGATCACTTTCAGCAGCACCGCCCTGAAAATCGAAACCCCGCGAGGACCTTGCGGCTGTCGCGGGGCTCTATCAGTCCGAAGCCGTGTGAAATCAGTGACGTACTTCGGTGCATTTGGTACATGTTCGCCCATCGGGGTTCTCCGGATCAAGGTTGAGGCTTGCAACCCAAACCTACCCAAGATCACCGATGACCACCCGCAAAGCCGCCCGCGCCGCCAGCCATGTGAAAGCGCTGCGCGGGCGGCCTTGCTGCCGGCGAGCTAAACCACGCGGGGGGACAGGATTAACTGCGCCCAAGCTCTTGAGCAAGCGAGATGATTTCCGGATTGCGTTGATGAAGTCTTCTGAACGGCGTCCGAAGGTAGGACAAAAGAGCTCTTTGAACCTCTTCTTCTGACCAAGTGCGACGCTCTACCATGCTGTTTCTTGCGCGCCTTGATGGAGTATCGCAAGAAAAGTCCAATTGCGCTGATGTGCTTTGCCCGTCCCGAGATGATTGTTGCCAGTGCCGAACTTCCCCCCCTCAGAACGGCACATCCCCCGCCGCTTGCGCGCTGCGCACAAACCTTGCCACGATCTTCTTGATCCCGGCCTTGTCAAAGGCGATGTCCAGCTTGTCGCCTTCGATCCCGACCACGGTGCCATAGCCGAACTTGTCGTGGAAGGCGCGGTCGCCCATGGCAAAGGATGACAGCGCGGTGGCGTTGATCACCAACTCGCGCGTCTCGCGCGGCTGGCTGACCGGGCGGCTTGCCGCGCGGTCCTGCATGCGCTTCCAGCCGGGAGAGTTATAGACATCCGCGTTCATTGCCCTGGTCTCGATGGAAGCTGCCATCCCCGCCGCGCCGTAGCCGCCGCCATAAAGACCCGGCGGGGTCAACACCTCGACATGCGCCTCCGGCAACTCGTCGATAAAGCGCGACGGCAGCGCGCTTTGCCATTGTCCGTAGACGCGGCGGTTGGCGGCAAAGGAAACAGTTGCCAGTTCTTCCGCCCGCGTCAGGCCGACATAGGCCAGCCGCCGTTCCTCCTCCAGCCCCTTCTTGCCGCTTTCATCCATGCTGCGCTGGCTGGGGAACAGCCCGTCTTCCCAGCCGGGCAGGAAGACCACCGGAAATTCCAGCCCCTTGGCCGCGTGCAGCGTCATGATGCTGACCTTTTCGGCGGCATCTTCGGAGCTGTTGTCCATGATCAGGGCGACATGTTCCAGGAATCCTTGCAGATTCTCGAACCCTTCCAGCGCCTTGACGAGTTCCTTCAGGTTCTCCAGCCGCCCCGGTGCCTCGGGCGTCTTGTCGTTCTGCCACATGCCCGTGTAGCCGCTTTCGTCCAGGATCAGCTCGGCCAGTTCGATATGGCTGTGGCCGGGCTGCTGCGTAGCCGCATGCCAACGGTCAATGCCCTGCACAAAGGCACGCAGCTGCCCGGCCCCCTTGCCCGCCAGCCCGCCTTCGGACAGGAGCATCCGCGCGCTTTCGTGCAGCGACAGGCCATTGGCCCGCGCCAGCACCTGGATGGCTTGCTGCGCCTTGTCGCCCAGGCCCCGCTTGGGGGTGTTGACCACCCGTTCGAACGCCAGATCATCGTCGGGCGACACCGCAAGGCGGAAATAGGCCATGGCATCGCGCACTTCGAGCCGCTCGTAAAACCGTGGCCCGCCGATCACCCGGTAAGGCAGGCCGATGGTCAGGAAGCGATCCTCAAAGGCGCGCATCTGGTGGCTGGCGCGCACCAGGATTGCCATGTCGTCCAGGCTTTTCGGGTCCAGCCTGCGGCGGCCCTTCGCCAGCGCATCCACCTCTTCGCCGATCCAGCGTGCCTCTTCCTCGGCGTCCCAATGGCCGATCAGGCGCACCTTCTCGCCGCCCTGCGCCTTGGTCCATAGGGTCTTGCCCAGCCGGTCCGAATTGGCGGCAATGACGCCCGAGGCGGCGGCAAGGATATGCGGGGTAGACCGGTAATTCTGTTCCAGCCGGATCACCCTGGCACCCGGAAAATCCGTCTCGAACCGCAGGATATTGCCCACCTCGGCCCCGCGCCAGCCATAGATCGACTGGTCGTCGTCGCCCACGCAGCAGATGTTCCTGTGCGCCTGTGCAAGAAGCCGCAGCCACAGGTACTGCGCCACATTGGTATCCTGATACTCGTCCACCAGAATGTATCTTAACCAGCGCTGATACTGCGCCAGCACATCGGGATGTGCCTGAAAGATCGTGATCACATGCAGCAGCAGATCACCGAAATCCACCGCGTTCAGGCTGCGCAGCCGCTCCTGATACTGTGCGTAAAGCTCGGTGCCCCGATTGCCATAGGCCCCCGCTTCGCCCGAAGGCACGCGGGCGGGCGGCAGCGCCCGGTTTTTCCAGCCGTCGATCAGCCCGGCCAGCATCCGCGCCGGCCAGCGTTTTTCGTCGATATCAGCCGCCGCGATCACCTGCTTCAGCAGGCGCAGTTGATCATCGGTATCCAGAATGGTGAAGTTCGATTTCAGCCCGGCCAGTTCGGCATGGCGGCGCAGGATTTTGACGCTGATCGCATGGAAGGTGCCCATCCAGGGCATCCCCTCCGCCGTCTCGCCCAGCATGCGCCCGACCCGGTCCTTCATTTCGCGCGCGGCCTTGTTGGTAAAGGTCACCGCCAGAATCTCGTTCGGGCGCGCCCGCCCGGTCGTCAGCAGATGGGCGATCCGCGCCGTCAGCGCCTTGGTCTTCCCCGTCCCCGCCCCCGCCAGCATCAGCACCGGGCCATCGAGCGCCTCCACCGCTTCACGCTGCGCGGGGTTCAGATCGTCCAGATAGGGCGCAGGCCGCGCCGCCATGGCGCGGCGCGACAGCGGTACGGCTGCCTCGAAGGCATCGGTGTCGTCGAAGTTGCTCATAAGGGCGATTCTAGCGCGTTATGCGAAGAAGTTAAAGAACTGTTCCTCTTCTGTTCGTGTGCAAACCAGTGATCCGACGACCGGGGAGCAGCGTCTTTCGGTACTGACAGGCTGCGCCTTTTCATGGGCAGGACCGGCACGCTCTGATTTGCCCGGGGCCATGCCGGTGGTCCTGCCCGTTCATCCGGCAAATTTGCCACCAACGACCCCTGATCTGCCGATTTGCGTCGCTTTTCGACCTTCCGCCCCCGTTTCCCGCCCTTGCGCCGCATCGCGGCACCCGTAAGGTGGGACGGTCATTCGCCCGGAGAACCCGCCCATGCCCGACTTCAAGAAAATCCTCGTCGCCAACCGGGGCGAGATTGCCATCCGCGTCATGCGGGCCGCCAATGAGATGGGCAAGAAGACCGTCGCCGTCTTTGCCGAGGAAGACAAGCTGGGCCTGCACCGCTTCAAGGCCGATGAGGCTTACCGGATCGGCGAGGGGATGTCGCCCGTGGGCGCTTATCTCAGCATCCCCGAGATCATCCGCGTCGCCAAACTGTCGGGTGCCGATGCCATCCACCCCGGCTATGGCCTGCTGTCCGAGAACCCCGATTTTGTCGAGGCTTGCGATGCCGCCGGCATCACCTTCATCGGCCCCACCGCCGCCACCATGCGCGCGCTGGGCGACAAGGCATCGGCCCGCCGCGTGGCGATTGAAGCAGGCGTGCCGGTGATCCCGGCCACCGAAGTGCTGGGCGATGATATGGACGAGGTGCGCCGTCAGGCCGCCGCAGTGGGCTATCCGCTGATGCTGAAGGCCAGCTGGGGCGGCGGGGGGCGCGGCATGCGCCCGATCAACGGCCCCGAGGAGTTGGCCGACAAGGTCCGCGAGGGGCGGCGCGAGGCGGAAGCGGCCTTTGGCAATGGCGAGGGCTATCTGGAAAAGATGATCCTGCGCGCGCGGCATGTCGAGGTGCAGATCCTGGGCGACAAGCACGGCAATATCTATCACCTGTTCGAGCGCGACTGCACCGTGCAGCGCCGCAACCAGAAGGTGGTGGAACGCGCCCCCGCCCCCTACCTGACCGCCGAACAGCGCGCCGAGGTCTGCGATCTGGGCCGCCGCATCTGCGCCCATGTCGGCTATGAATGCGCGGGCACCGTCGAATTCCTGATGGATATGGACACGGGGCATTTCTACTTCATCGAGGTCAACCCCCGCATTCAGGTCGAACATACCGTCACCGAACAGGTGACGGGCATCGACATCGTGCAGGCGCAGATCCTGATCGAGGAAGGCAAGACACTGGCCAAGGCCACCGGCATGGCCAGCCAGGACGATATCCGCCTGCATGGCCATGCCGTGCAGTGCCGGGTCACCACCGAAGACCCGCAGAACAATTTCATCCCCGATTACGGCCGCCTCACCGCCTATCGCAGCGCCACCGGCATGGGGATAAGGCTGGATGGCGGCACCGCCTATGCGGGCGGGGTCATCACCCGCTATTACGACTCGCTGCTGGTCAAGGTCACCGCCTGGGCACAAACGCCCGACCTGGCGATTGCCCGCATGGACCGGGCCTTGCGCGAATTCCGCATCCGGGGGGTCAGCACGAACATCGATTTCGTCATCAACCTGCTGAAACACCCCACCTTCCTGAACAACACCTACACCACAAAATTTATCGACACGACGCCGGAATTGTTCCAGTTCCGCAAGCGCCAGGATCGCGCGACCAAGATCCTGACCTATATCGCCGACGTCACCGTGAACGGGCACCCCGAAACCGCCGGCCGCCCCAAACCGGCGGCAGACCTGCGCACCCCCAAGCCCCCCGCGCCAAAGGGCGACCCGCAGCCCGGCACGCGCACCCTGCTGGATACCAAGGGTCCGCAGGCGGTGGCCGACTGGATGGCGGCGCAGACCCGCGTGCTGCTGACCGACACCACGATGCGCGACGGCCACCAGTCGCTGCTGGCCACAAGGATGCGGTCCATCGACATGATCCGCGTCGCCCCGGCCTATGCCGCCAATCTGCCCGGCCTGTTCAGCGTCGAATGCTGGGGCGGGGCCACGTTCGACGTGGCCTACCGTTTCCTGCAGGAATGCCCGTGGCAGCGCCTGCGCGATCTGCGCGCGGCCCTGCCCAACGTGATGACACAGATGCTGCTGCGCGCCTCCAACGGGGTCGGCTACACCAACTATCCCGACAATGTCGTGCGTTCTTTCGTGGCACGGGCGGCAAAGTCGGGCGTGGACGTGTTCCGTGTGTTCGATTCCCTCAACTGGGTTGAAAACATGCGCGTTGCCATGGATGCGGTGATCGAGGCAAACAAGGTCTGCGAAGGTGCCATCTGCTATACCGGCGACCTGCTGGACCCCGCCCGGTCGAAATACGATCTGGGATACTACGTCAGCATGGGCAAGGAGCTGAAGGCTGCGGGCGCGCATGTGCTGGGCCTGAAGGACATGGCGGGGCTGCTCAAGCCCGCTTCGGCGCGCATCCTGATCCGCGCGCTGAAGGACGAGGTCGGCCTTCCGATCCATTTCCACACCCATGACACCAGCGGCATTGCCGGGGCCACGGTGCTGGCCGCCTGCGAGGCCGGGGTGGATGCGGTGGATGCCGCGATGGATGCCTTTTCGGGCGGCACCTCGCAGCCCTGCCTAGGCTCTATCGTCGAGGCGCTGAAGCACACCGACCGCGACACGGGCCTGGATATCGCCGAAATCCGCCGGATCTCGAACTACTGGGAAGCGGTACGCGCCCAGTACGCGGCCTTTGAATCCGGCCTGCCCGCGCCTGCTTCTGAAGTTTACCTGCATGAGATGCCCGGCGGCCAGTTCACCAACCTCAAGGCCCAGGCCCGCAGCCTGGGTCTGGAAGACCGCTGGCATGAGGTGGCGCAGGCCTATGCCGATGCCAACGCGATGTTCGGCGACATTGTCAAGGTCACGCCCTCGTCCAAGGTGGTGGGCGACATGGCGCTGATGATGGTGGCCCAGGGCCTGAGCCGCGCCCAGGTGGAAGACCCTGCCACTGACGTGGCCTTTCCCGATTCGGTGGTGGATATGCTCAAGGGCAACCTTGGCCAACCCCATGGCGGCTGGCCCGCCGGCATTCAGGCCAAGGTGCTGAAAGGCGAACGCCCCCTGACCGCACGCCCCGGTGCCTCGCTGCCCCCGGTCGATCTGGAGGCAACCCGCGCGCGCCTGGCCAAAGACCTTGGCCTGGACGAAGATGATGCCCAGGACGAAACGGTGGATGACGACGACCTGAACGGATACCTGATGTATCCCAAGGTGTTCATGGATTACCGCAGCCGCCACCGCGCCTATGGCCCGGTGCGGGTCCTGCCGACGCGCACCTTCTTTTATGGCATGCAATCGGGCGAAGAGATCACCGCCGAAATTGACCCCGGTAAGACGCTGGAAATCCGTCTGCAGGCCGTGGGCGAGATGACCGACGATGGCGAGGTGAAGGTGTTTTTTGAACTCAACGGCCAGCCCCGCGTCATCCGGGTGCCCAACCGCGCGGTCAAGGCCAGGACCGCCGCCAAACCGAAGGCCGCCGAAGGCAACCCCGCCCATATCGGTGCCCCCATGCCCGGCTCCATCGCCAGTGTAGCGGTGGCGGTGGGCCAGAAGGTCAACGCGGGCGATCTGTTGCTGACGATCGAGGCGATGAAGATGGAAACCGGCCTGCACGCCGACCGCGCCGCCACCGTCAAGGCGCTGCATGTGGGTCCCGGAACCCAGATCGACGCGAAGGACCTGCTGATCGAACTGGAGTAACAGGGACAAACCCGTGCCCCCCGTCGTCACCCCGCTTTACGCCGCAGCGCTGACGGCGCTGTTCATCACCCTGTCGCTGCGCGTGATCCTGTTGCGCCGGTCCGGGCGCGTGTCGCTGGGCGATGCGGGCAACCCCGCCCTGCTGGTGCGGATCCGCGCCCAGGGCAATTGCGCGGAATATGCGCCGCTGGGGATCGTCCTGCTGCTGCTGGCCGAACTGGCCGGGGCGGCCCCCGCCCTTCTCCACCTGTCCGGCCTTGTGCTGCTGGCGGGGCGCATCAGCCACGCCTGGGCCCTGTCTGGGCTGGGGCGCTTGGGGGCGCGCACCATCGGCATGCTGATGACCTTTGCCGCGCTGGCCCTGTCCGCCGCCCTGGCCCTGCCCTGGTCAGCAATTTTCTGACGCCGCACAACTTTCCCCCTTGCGAAGGCGCACGGGACTTTATAGATCACGCCCACCCAAGGATGCGGGCGTAGCTCAGGGGTAGAGCATAACCTTGCCAAGGTTAGGGTCGTGAGTTCGAATCTCATCGCCCGCTCCAGAGTCCCGAACGGGAACAAGCGGTTAAGGGGTCGTCTTCGGACGGCCCCTTGCTTTTGGCGAGGCTGAACGGCCTGCGGCAGGGTGTTCTGCCGGTGAACCGCGCCGGGTTTGCCGGAGGCTCCGACTCCTGAGAAGGATGGGGCATCATGAGCAAGGCAACGAACAGGTTTTCCCCCAAAGTCTGTGAACGGGCGGCGCGGCTGGTCCTCGACACCGGGGGTCAGCACGGGTCGCGCTGGCAGGCGATCCTGTGTCGGTCGCGGCGAAGATCGGCTGTTCGGGACATGCCCTGAACGAGGGGCTCAAGAAGGCCGAGGGCGACAGCGGCAAGAGGGCGGGCTTCTCCAGCGAGATGGTCGAGAGGGCTTCGATGCCGCACGATGCCCGGTGGCACGACGGAAGAAAAGCATGGGGATTCAAGCCATTATCCGCAAAAAGCCGCACAGGACGACGATCCCGGACAGAAAGGCGCCCTGTCCGCTGGACAAGGTGAACCGCCAGTTCCGCGTGCCGCTGCCCAACATGCTCCGGGTCAGCAATTTCACCTGTGTCGCCACCTGGAAAGGCCCGCGCCAGGGTCACTCGGGCCAGTGGCGTTCCCATGGCTCGATCCATGTCGCCTTTGTCATCGATGCCTGTGCCCGCCGCATCCTGGGCTGGCGGGTCAGCCCTTCGGCCCATGCGGGGTTCGTCCCCGATGCCCTGGAACAGGCGGTGCATGATCGCCGCCCCGGAAAGGGCATGGGGCAGGATCGTCAACGTAATGCGTTGACCCTCCCCGAGCCGATCGGGAACATCCCGCCCGCAGAAGCCGAGGCCAACCTCTATGCAGCGCCGGAAACTGAAACCATGGCCGCGCAACCAAGATCAGCCTGCGGCAAACCCGGCGCGGTTCATCACTGCCAGCCAGCGCAGGCGACGGGCGGACTGGCCGCAGGTTCGGCAGCGTCCGACCAGGCGCGCAAGCCCGGCCCGGATCAGCCGGCCCTCGATCATCGCAGCGGGCAGGTTTACCCCGCCACCCGCGCCATGCCCTGCGTCAGACCCCAGGCCTGTGGTCCTTCTGTAAAGCCGATCATCCCCTGTCCTCCTGCAGCGTTGCCCATGCTGGAACCGAACGCCCGGTGTCGTCCTTGGTTCAGATCGCGCAGGCTCAGCGCAGGGTCTGCATCGTTTGCACGACCGCCTCGTACCGCTGGCCCGTCGGCGGGTGCGTGCCCAGAAAGCGGTTGCCCGGATCAGGCAGGCGGCTGAAGAACTGTGCGCCAACCAGCGGATCGAACCCGGCGCGCCAGGCGATTTCGGTGCCAAGCGCATCCGCCTCCAGCTCGAACCGCTTGGAATAGCGGCGCGCGCCAAGTTCGGCACCCATGTCCTGCGCGGCGCGGATCGCGGCCTCATCCCCCCCGCCCAGCGTCGCCAGCGCGCCGGCGACAAGCGCGCCCTGCATCATTCCGGACTGCTGCCGGGCGATATGGCCGGCGATGTGATGCGCGGTCTCATGGCCCATTACGAAGGCAAGCTCGTCGGGGTTGCGAATGTCCATCAGCAGCGGCACGTTGAAGGCGATGATTGGGTTGCCTTGTTCGTCCAGCGTCTGGAAAGCATTGGGGGCCTGTCCGGGCCGCTCGTCAATGGCGATCTGGAATTGGCAAGGCACATCGCGGGTGCGTTCCAGGCAAATCGCCTCGGCCACCGGCACGACGCGGTCAACCACATAGACAAAGGTGCGGGCCGCCTGTTCGGGCGTCGGGGCTTCGGCGAATTCGACCGGGGGCTGGCCACCGCCGGGCGGTGCCACCGCCAGGCTGCAGCCAGCCAGACCTGCCGCCGCAATCACCCCGCCAAGCCAACGTCCAAGCACGCCTGCGTCCCCCCGCCAAACCCCCGAGGTATGGTAGCGCGGGTGCCGCCGGGATACATCCCCCTCACGGTGATTTGCAGGAACGCTTGCCCATTGAGCCGGGCCGCCTGGCTGGATAAGCTGCACCCATGTTTACCATTGAGCATGATTTCGACGCGACCGTGATCACCCTTGTGGACGAGGGTGGGCCCGCGCTTGAGGAAGACGTGATCATCCTGGCCTTTGAGGATTGCGTGACTGTCGAGCAGTTCGACCCGCGCCGGGACGAGGTGGTGAAGATCACCCTGTCGAACGCACAGCTGAGCGAACTTGCGGCAGCGCTGAACCTGCCGGAGGGCAGTTACCGGCTGGCGAAAAAGGCGTAGACAAAGGCAGGACGAGGATCGTCTGGCGGCACCTGTCCGTCCAGCCGATGCCGGTGGTGATGCAAGGGAAACACGCCGGTGCAAATGACGCCGGGGCGGATCATTATCTGCCCGGGACGCATTCCGGAGATGACCGAATTCTGCCGGATCTTCATGGGCTGCGCGCTGGATGGCAACCGGCAGGCGCACCGCTTTGCCCTTACGAACGCCTGCAAGGACCTGCGCTGTCTGGAAGGCATGGCCAATGCCGCCACCGTCACCACCACGATGGCGACTGCGGCGAAAAACAGCTTTGCGGTGGCGATGGCACAGGGCGGCGCGGGGACACAGGATTGTTTGCTGCACCTGACGGATTTTGTGTCAAGGGCGAATGGCTTTCTCAACCGCCCGCTTGACGGGTTGATCCGCATGGAGACGGTCCCCCGGACCCATTCCCCGACTGTCCGGGGGACAGTCGGCGCGGTCAACGGCCCTGTCCGTGGATCGACACGACCTGCATGAAAGTACGCCAGAACAACAGGATCGTCTCGGTCGCCGCGATCATTGCCGTGGGTGTCAACAGCGACGGTCGCCGCGAGGTTCTGGGTCTGGACATCGGGGCCTCCGAGGCGGAACCCTTCTGGGCCGAGTTCTTGCGCAAACTCACCCGCCGGGGGCTGCGCGGGGTCAAGCTGGTGATTTCTGACGCACAAGAGGGCATCAAAGCGGCGGTCTCCAAGGTGCTTTGCGCGACGTGGCAGCGCTGCCGGGTCCACTACATGCGCAATGCCCTGGCCCATGCCGGCAAGAGCGGGCGACGCGTCATATCCGCCTTCATCGCCACCGCCTTTGCTCAGGACGACGCGCAGGCCGCCAGTACCCAATGGCGCGGCGTCGCCGATCAGCTCCGCCCCAAAATCCCCAAACTGGCCACCCTCATGGAATGAGCCATTGTCCGCAATTGGTCCGAAGACAATGGCGAATGCCGGACCGCCTTTTGCCAGACCCAGACCTTCCAGCTGTACAAAGGGCCATCCTTGAACGCGCCCTATGCCCCTCAGCCCCGCCGCATGTCCTCCATCGCATAGAACAGAAGCCCTGCCAGCAGGCCCCACAGCGCGGCACTGGTGCCAAGGAAGGTCACGCCCGAGGCGGTGGCGATCAGGGTAACCGTGGCGGCGAAGCGGTGCCTCTCGAAGGCGAAGGCGGTGCTCAGCGCGCCGCTGAGCGGGCCGATCAACGCCAGGGCGATAATGCAGGTGACGATGGGATGCGGCAGGATCGACATGAGGGCGATCACAACAGGGCCGAACAGGCCCAGCAGCACCCAGACGCCGCCATAGGCCAGGCTGACCTTCCAGCGTTCGGCGTGGTCCGGGTGGACATCATCGCCAAGGCAGATGGCCGCCGTGATGGCCGCCATGCTGACCGGATGCGCCCCGAACAGCGCCGGGACGGCGGACAGCCCGCCGGTGGTGATCAGTGCCGGGCGCACGGGCGGCTCATATCCGGCGGCACGCAGGGCGGCGAAGCCCGGCAGGTTCTGCGAGGCCATGGTGACAAGGTACAGCGGTATTCCAAGGCCGATCAGGGCACCCAGGTGGAACTCGGGCCGGATGAACAGGGGGGCGGGCATGGTGAAGTCCAGCGCAAAGACCGGAACGCCCCACAGCCCCAGCAACAGACCCAGACCCAAAGCGGCCAGCACTGCAACGGATGGGTTGCCCAGGCGCACCAGGGCAAAGACCGCGATCATGGACAGCACGGTAAACGGCGCCGCCTGGACGGCCCCGCCAAGGCGCAGCACAAAGGGCAAAAGGACGCCCGCCAGCAGGGCCGAGGCGATGTCTTCAGGAATCCGGGCAACCAGATCTTCCAGCGGGCGGACCAGGCCGGTCAGCGCGATCAGCCCCCCGGCCAGGATAAAGGCCCCGACCGCCTGATTGATGGTGTAGCCCGAACTGGCCGCAATCAGCGCCGCGCCCGGCGTGGACCAGGCCAGAACGACGGGGACGCGGGCGTAGAGGCCCAGGCCGGCGCTGCCCACCGCTTTCGCAAGGCAGACCGCCAGAACCCAGCTTGCAGCCTGCGCCGCATTCGCGCCTACCGCGACGGCGGCAGACAGCACCAGCGCAATGGTCGAGCCGTAGCCGATCAGGGCGGCCACAACGGCCGCAGACACCATTGAAAACGTCATGATCCACCCCAAGTCCACCGCGCGGAATATCGAAATCGCAGCCGGACTGCAAGGCGCAGACGAAACCGGCAGCGTTCCGGGCGGGGCAACGCCGCCGCCAGAGACGACGGGCCGGGAAGAATGGATGGCCCGTTGCATCGTTCGGGGCGGCCCCCCCTTTGGTGCCGCAGTAGCCGGCGAGGGGTTGGCAAAGGCCCGATGCAGGTCTTGGAAAAAAGCCTGCCATCCGCCGGGTGGTCTGAACCGGAACATGCACCCGCAACGACATGGGCGGCGGGGCGGCCAGTGATCTGTGCTGCAACAGGGGATTGATACCTTCTGCCAGGGAATGCGCAGCGCCTGTTGCCCTGTTCCGGCAGCGGTTTCCGGAAAGTTTGGTTGCGGGCTTTTCGCATCCTTGTCGTTCCGGTCAGAACACGGGACGGACCACGGGGCGTCAGCGGCCCGACAGGCTGATCAGCGGTGTCCCGTGGTGCCGAAGCAATGCCGCCAACGGAAAGCGGTGGATTGTGCGGGTCCAGAACCCCCCGATCTTCTTGCCCCGGTCGGGTCGCGCAGCCTTCGGCCTTCGTTCTGATGAGATAAGGCCAAGTAAGCCGTGCATCCTGCATATCCTTTGAAAACAGACGGATATGCTCCGCAGGCACCGGACTGAGCAGGGGACCGGGGCTATCCGCTGGTCGTCGCTGAGTGCCTCGGACATTCCCGATCCGACACGGCTTCATACGATGGCCCAATGGGGCAGCAATACGGGGTTGCAACCCCGCAACTCCTCCAGTACACGCCCGCAGCAAGACCACCGACGCGGAGAGGTGCCGGAGCGGTCGAACGGGGCGGTCTCGAAAACCGTTGACCCTTTGCGGGGTCCCAGGGTTCGAATCCCTGTCTCTCCGCCATTTCCGGTATCTAAGATATTGATTTTGCTGGAAACTTCAAAATCGCTTCCCCCAATCCTTCCCCCTTGGTGCTCCGGATGCCCCGCCTAGAAGGCATCGAAGGGTCGCGCGCGCGCTTACCTGGTACGCAGATCGGCGGACGCCTGGCCATCGGACCCCATTGCAGATTCTTGCGCAGACAAAACCCCCGCGCCTCGGTGCCCCGTATACCCATTGCGCCCGGAAGGACCCGCCAAGGGTGCGCAAGTTCGCAGCCGTGACGCAGATCGGGGCGGGCCATGCGGTGGCCAGCACTGGCAAGGGGGGGGCATGCAAAAGTCTGCAGCCCCCGTGCCGGAAACCGGCGTGTCTCGTTTCATTGCCATATCTGGCACGAAAAAAGGTTCGGCATGGTTTCGCCCGCCCATTTCATAAAGGGCAAAAAAGGCGGCGTCCCTCGCGCGCGGGCGCGTACTGTGCGCAGATCGTCGCGCCGCCTGTCCCGTTGTGCGCCGCAACCTCGCCCCGTGCCTCGCGCGCCTGCGCGTATCTCTGCGCGATACAGCCGTTTCCTAACGGGGAATATCGGGTGCGGTCTCGCGCGCGCGTACGTGGCAGATTTCGGCGCTGGGCGGTCTTGCCAAAGCAAAAACCCCGCTCGGGGCGGGGTTCTGTAGCGCAGCGGGCGGGGCCTGTTAGGCTTGGGTAGGTCTAGACCTCATTCTGCCAGAGAATGACTTCCTGTTCCTCGCGCGAGTTCGTGTAATAGGCTATGCGCTTTACACTCACCCGGCGCGAAAACACGCGGCTTTTCGGATCGGCTTGCTTCCAACGCTCTGCAAATTCGCAAGCCACATCGCGCGATAGCGTCCACGAAATGCCATCTGCGGAAGGCCCGCCCCGAAAGATGGTCACGGGGCTTTGCAGCGGTGGCAAGGGCGCGGCAGCCCAGCGCATTAGGTCATTTAGTTCAACTGCCGTTAGGCTACGAAAACAATGTGTCTGGGTGATACCCCCATCAAATACCACCCGCACGGCTTCCGATGCCACACCCTCGCTCATCAGGTGCAATGCCAGAGAAAGCCTTTCAAAGTCGTGCATCCTGGCTGCAACGGCTTCCGCAGCTTCCGGGCTGCCCCTGTGCATGGCATCCCACGTTTCCTGCGGCGTCCAAGGGTGACGCTCCGGCTTTTCACCATTGGCGACACGCTCTTTCGCGCGCTCTATTTCGGCTTGCCAGTCAATTGCTCCCATCATGCCACCCCCTTCCGGCTTCCCGTCACGGCTTGCCGCACCCCTTCAAGCGCATCGTCCAAGGATACTGCCCCATCCTGAAAGCGTTCCAGCGCGCAGGCAAGCGCCCATTGCGTCGAGGCAGGGCGTCGTTGTGAGGTTAACGGATTTCGGTCTGGGGTGGCGGGTCGTGGCTTGATCTGATTCTTGTGGTGGCGGGAGGTGAGCCGTCATGGAACAGGTTTTTGTCAGGGATCGTCTTGCGCTGATGCTGGAGCATTT
>JADCEN010000067.1 GCA_020250175.1 Rhodobacter sp. | reverse complement strand
GCCATCAGCGTCTTTGACAGCTACGACGCAATCCTCGACGCCTGTTGCACCGCATGGAACCGCTTCGCCAACGATCCCAAAACCGTAACCTCAATCACCGAACGATCATGGGCACAGGTCAGTTGAAAGGGCCGTTGGTATAGGAACATAAGGACTATGGCTGGGCTAGCGCATCAAAAATGGAGTCAATGGTGGTGTTCGACGCGGCTTGCCGCACTCTTTCTCTTACGGCGGTCTTGTTCATCTCTAGGCGCATGAACGAAGCGCCCATCTTTCGGATCAACTGAATACGCCCAAACTTGTCGCCATGCATCTCGGCAAACTGAGCCAAGCCTTGCGCCTTGTCGAGATTGTCCGCCCGGCTGTCGTCATGAGGCTCTAGCACATCGAAAACGAAGTCAGAACCGACTTTTCTAGCTATCAGCATGTCGGGATGCATTGGCTTCCATATGCCATCGACCTGATAGGGCACCTCTAGGGACCACGACTTGCGGTCCACGTTGCGCAACCAGGCGGCGAAGTCATCACGCTTCATCTCGTCAAGTAAAACACCTGCTTCCCAACTGGTCAGGGTTGTGCGGAAGATCCCGTCCGTCTCAACGTAGAGGTGCTTTTCCCAAACTGGCTCTTTGGGGTCACGGCGGAAATCGATGCTGTCCTGAAACCTCCAAGGAACGCTCTCGGGCGTCACGGAAGCAGATTTCAGCTTGTCGTATCCTGCGCGTGCTTGTTCGGGCAGTTCCCGAATGGCAGATCGGTGCGCATCGAACAGGTTCTCGAACTTCGTCCTGGACTTGCTCTCAAGGGCTGCCCGTGCCGCCGCTGATGTTGCTACGATGATCGTTTCTAGCTTGACCTCTTGGCCGTCCCGCGACGCATGGGCCTTCCGATACAACTGGTGCAGACCGTAACCTTGCCCCAGCGCCCGACCGGCTTCCTCAAACTGCCGGTCCACGTCCAAATCGGACACATCGACAACATAGTCCTCTTGCCCTTCCGCCATCCCGGTCACACCCGTAACCATAACGGTGCGGAGCCCAACTTGCGTGAGAGACTTCCGCCCCTTCTCGAAATCGCCTGACGCCTTCAAGGCCACGACCTGTTCCCCGATCCATGTCACAGCATCGGCCTTGGCCGTGTCCCAACTGTTCGGGTCGATCCCGTCCCGCGTGAGACCCATGGCGATGGCTTGATAGCGCTTTATGTCGCTCTGGGCGCGGACGGTGTTGACCTTGTAGGTGACAAGCTCCGCTGACTCGATGGCGGCAAAGATGCTTTCCGTTCCGGCACGCCGGTTCAGCGTCACAAGTTGTATGCCGTCGCCGGTTTCGGCAGGCACAATGTCATCGCTGGTTTGCAGGGCCGTGATGACCTGCTTGACGGCCTCCGCGTTGAAGTGTGGAAGGTAGAGATGCACGTCATTCAACTCGGCAGTGCTTTCGACGCGTCGCGCAAGGGGAGTGCGGACCATGCGGCCAAGCAACTGCGCGATGTAGGTGTGATCCTGCGCACTGCGGAAGGACATCATCACTTCGGCGCGGGGGCAGTCCCAGCCGGTCGAAAGCGCCATCTTGAAGAACACCACCGAAACGTCCGGGTCATCATCAATGCGCGACGGATCGATGTAGCGGATAACGCGCGTGCCTTCCTTCAACCCGCCCTTGTCCATCAGGGCATGGGCAAGCTCTGCGTCACGCAGCGGGCGACCGATACCGTCCTCCACCGCCTTGATCGCGTCTGACAGGTTTGTTCGGGTCGGTGTGCCGTCCTCGATCTGGATGACCAGGATGGGTCGCACCGGGCGTTCGCCCTCGGCGCTGCAATAGGTTTCCCACTGTTCGGTCATCACCTGCCAGCGCCGGGCGGCTTCTTCCAGAATACCCATTTCGGCATTCGTCGGATTGGCGGGATGGTGGATCAGCACCCTTTCCTTGATCAGACCGGAAAGCTTCACATCCTCGACCGGCACGGGCACCTTGTGCTGGGTGTGGTCGGTATCAGCCAAAAGCTCGTTGAACCGCTTAGGTGTCGCGGAAACCCCGATAATGAGGGGCATCTTGACCAAGCCCGTGGCAGGGTTCCCTTTAATGAACTGCTGTATGATGGTCTGCGCAGTTGCGGCACCTTTGCCGCTGGTCATCCCGCGATGGGCTTCATCGATCACGACATAGAACCTGTCGGGGATGGCGCGGGCCGTGTTCGTCAACGTGGTCCAGATCGAATAGGTCCGACCGTCGCCTACCGTGGTCAGCAACCTGTCACTGGCAAGCTTCTGGGTGTTGATGAAATAGATGCGCCCGCCCGACAGACGTTCTTCGTCAAAGCTGGTGGTGATCATCTCTAACTGACCGACGCGATACACCTTGTCCGACTGCCGTTCGATCTTGAGCTTGGTCTGCTCGTTCAACTCAGGCATGTCCGAAACCCACAAGATCACGGCATCGGGTTGCGGCTGCCAGTCAGTCGGCCAATCAAGCTGGTCGTCGGGCTGGTCTAGGATCGCCTCGAATAGAGCCGTCATGATGATCGTCTTGCCGCTGCCTGTGGGGGCGGACAGGGTAATGGCCTGTGGGGCCTCGGGCGAGGCTGCGGGCCGGGCCAACATCAACCGCTTCCGCAGGTTTTGCAGCGCGTCCTTCTGGAAATCGAACAGGGTGATCTTCATGCCGCGCCCCCTTGGCCCAAAGCGGCATTGTCAGCCCGCGTGTTGATAGTGAAGTTCACCAAATAGTCCCGATATAGCTGAACAAACTCGGCCTCCGGGCTGTCCGCCGCAAGCGTGCTGCGCAGATCAGCGGAAAGCGCGCGGAAGGCTTCTTCCGCATCGGTGACGATAAAGACATGCCGCAACTGCTTTCGCGTCTGCAAGGCCTGCTGGAAGGCCGCTACGCGGGTCTCGGTTAGAAGCACCGCGAACGGGCTGCCTTCGGGAATGAAGAAATCGGGCAGACGGCCTGCGGGCAAGGTGGGCGTTGGGCCGATGGCCCCGGCCTTCATCCACAACAGGGGCAGGATTTCACGGAAGGCCGCCCCAAGTTCCACCCGGTCCTTGTCAAGGAAGTCGAGCTTGAAGTAGGCGACGTTGGCGGCAAAGCCTGCCGACATGGGCCGCTTTTCTTCCTGTTGCACGATCAGCGGGCCTAACAGGTCATCAACCTGGGCTTTGATCGCTTTGAACTGATTGTCATCCTCGGCCACGATGTAGAAATCGGTGATGTGGTCCTGTTCGTCCAACGCTTCCAGCCATTCGGCGGCTGCCTCGGGGTCGAACAGGACGGACGCCTTGTGATCCTCGGTCACGATGAACCGGCAACCGGGCGTGACGCTGTTCTGCGGCAGGGCATCGATCATGCCGACAAAGGCCAGTTTCTTGACGTGGACCGCCCTTTCCGCCTTCTTGAGGTCGGCGGGGGATAGACCGGCAGTCACTCTGAAATCCTCGGGCGCAACAAATTCGGCAAAGCGGAAGGTCCGCCGCTTTTCCCGGTCAACCATCATGCCCGTCAAATACTCACTGGGCAGAGCCGTGCCGTCATCGCGCTTACCCAAGACTGTGAACTTGGATCGCGGCCACGTCACCGACCGACATATCCCGTGGGCTTCCCAATGTTCATCGCCGGGGCTGTGTCCGCTTTCCTTCAAGCCTTGAATTGCGTCTGCCGAAACTTCATTGTTCGTCACCAAAATGCAGCGCCGGTTTCCCTCATCGAGTGCATTCAGTAGGTAAACCGCATTGAGGGTCGTTCCGCTGCCCGCAAAGAAGTCAACGACCAATGCCTGTTTGTTGTTACGAACTACCGATGCAACAGCGTCCTTTGTCGAATACAGAGACTTGGGAAACGTAAAGGAGCCACCATCGCCAATGATGTTCTTCAAGAGGCTTGATCCATAAATTCCGGAGTCGTGGGTACCTCTGAACCAAACTGCCTTGATGTTCCGTAGTCTGGATTCACTGCTGGCATAGGCTATTTCCAGTGAACCTGACCGTTCATCCTTGCCAGTCACAACTATCTCGCCGTTCTCGATCCGCTTTCGAGTGCCTCGATTGAGATATTGAACCGTCCAAGTACTCCTTTTCTTGTCGTAGCCGCCAAGTCGGACCATTCCTTGTTCAATCAAACTCGTGAAGCTTGAAGGTCCGACCTGCCAGTTCCCAAAGGAGCCGTCGCGCCTGATAGGCCAAGCTACTCGTTTGTCTTGGATGGAATCCGCACTTGGAACCTGATCAAGAGGTAACGGGACACCCACTCCTGTTATCCGCTTAGTTTCTGGTTCTACAAAAATTGGATAGAACAACAGGTGCCTATCTTCACGCCGCGAATTTGACCCACCGCGCAACAGCCATTCCCAGCGCGGCGTCTGAAATCTCTTCTGTTCTGACCTATCGCCAGAAAGCAGGTCATCATGGTGGGCAGCAAGGATCGCGCTAGGCATGAAAGCGTAAAGCGCGTATTCCTCAACCCGCGCCAATCGACCTTGTGATACGCCTTTCTGATTGATCACAATTGTTGCCATCTGACGATTACACTCTGGAAATATCTCGGACATGAGATTTCCAAGGTGATGAACTTCATGTTCATCAATGGTGCAGATCAGAACGCCGGTATCCGGTTTCAGCAGTTTCTTTGCAAGACGCAGTCGCTTTTCCATGAACGACAACCACTTGCTGTGCCGCCAGCCATCGTTGCCGTCCACATAGTCGTTGTTATATTTCCAGTCCCGCGCCCCGGTGTTGTAGGGCGGATCGATGTAAATGCAGTCCACCTTGCCCGCGTAGAGGTATTCCAGCAGTTGCAAGGCGTGGTAATTGTCCGCCTCGATCAGAGTATGCCACGGCGCATCGGCGGGGCCGTTCTGCACTGCGTCCATCGGCACAAGGGTCGGAAAGATCGGGTCGCCAAACTGCTTGACCACCAAAAGCTCGGCCACCGGCAGGGTGATCCGTTCCCCCGCGCTTTCCTTCTCGCCAGCCTGACGCGGTTTCATCAGATGTGCCAAGCCGCTCTCGATGCGCCGCACGCGCCAAGTCTCGGTCAGGTTCCCACCCCTCTTGGCCACAAGATCGCCCCGGCGGGGCTTGGCGCTGTAGATGGGCACGACCTCGGGCAAGTGCTGTTCATAGACCAGCCCGAACTTCTTGTGCCGGGTCGCATCCTCCCATTCCCGCGCGATACGCTCCCGAAGCTTCGGGTCGGTGATCTGCTTCAAGAGGTCATGTATCGCGGCCATGCTTTGCCCAGCTGGTGATGTCACTTTTCGGGAAGAGCGAAGCCTGTTCCTCGATCGTGCGACACACTTGCCGGTTTTCCGGCAATCCGCAACGCGGCTGGAAGACTCGATAAACCTTCGGCGAGGTCGACTCTTTCTCTTGGTGGGCAATTTGGGTAAGTCGGTGTCGTCGCCACCAGAGGACCGGTCGGGCGGCAAAATGCCCAAGCGACCTGCCTTTGCCAACCTGGGCACCTTAGCCAACGCGGCGCGAAAGGAGGATAGAAAAAATCGCAACCAATTAAGATTGCTGGGATTTTCCGGCAGTTATGGTGCCCAGGAGAGGACTCGAACCTCCACGCCTTGCGGCACACGGACCTGAACCGTGCGCGTCTACCAATTCCGCCACCTGGGCAGGTGTCAGGAGCGCGATGTACCGGGGGTACTGGGGCGTGTCAACGGCCTGTCACAATAATTCGTCGCAGGTTTGGCGCTTGTGACGGAAGGTGCGAAAAGCTATTTCCTGACGCACCTATGCAGGCTGAGCCAAAGGGGCAGGGCGGATGAACAAGCTGGTCACGATCTATGGCGGTTCCGGGTTCATCGGGCGGTACATCGCCCGGCGCATGGCGAAAGAGGGTTGGCGCGTGCGCGTCGCCGTCCGCCGCCCAAACGAGGCGCTGTTCGTGCGGCCCTATGGTGTTGTGGGCCAGGTGGAACCGGTGTTCTGCAACATCCGCGATGACGCCTCCGTCCGGGCGGTGATGCAGGGCGCGGATGCGGTGGTCAACTGCGTGGGCGTGTTGAACGAGGTTGGCCGCAACGGCTTTGATGCCGTGCAGGCCGAAGGGGCGGGGCGCGTTGCGCGCATCGCCGCAGAGCTTGGCGTGGGGCGGCTGGTGCAGCTTTCCGCGATTGGCGCGGATGCAGATTCGTCCAGCGCCTATGCGCGCAGCAAGGCGGCGGGCGAAGATGCCGTGCGCCGGGCCTTTCCAGAGGCTGTCATCCTGCGCCCCTCTGTGGTGTTTGGGGCAGAGGATCAGTTTTTCAACCGCTTTGCCGCCATGACGCGCTTTGGCCCGCTTCTGCCGGTGGTGGGGGCCGAGACCAGGTTCCAGCCGGTCTATGTCGATGATGTGGCGCAGGCGGCAGTCAAGGCCGTTCTGGGCGAAGCGGCACCGGGGATATACGAACTGGGCGGCCCCGACGTTCACAGCTTCCGCGCGCTGATGCAGAAGATGCTGCAGGTTGTACAGCGCCGCCGGCTGATCGTGAACATCCCGTTTTTCGTGGCACGGATCATGGGCGGCGCGTTTGACCTTTTGCAGACCCTTACGCTGGGACTGTTCACCAACGGGCTGATCACGCGCGATCAGGTGCGCAACCTGGCGCAGGACAATGTGGTGTCGCCCCGCGCCAGGGGGCTGGCCGATCTGGGCATCGCCCCGACGCCGATGGATGCCGTGCTGCCCGAATACCTGTGGCGTTACCGCCCGTCGGGCCAGTTTGCCGCGATCAGGGATTCGGCGAAGAACCTGCGGAAGACCTGAAAAGGGGCGGCAATGGCCGACAGTTCCACCCTTGTCGCGGCCCTGCTGGGGCTGATCGAAGGGCTGACCGAATTCATTCCGGTATCCTCGACAGGCCATCTTTTGCTTGCGGGGCATTTCCTGGGGTTCCAGTCTGCGGGACGCACCTTTGAGGTGGTGATCCAGCTGGGTGCCGTTCTGGCGATTCTGACGGTCTATGCCGGGAAACTGTGGTCGGTGGTCCGGGCAGCGCCGCAGGATGCGGCGGCGCAGCGGTTTATCGTTTCGGTGCTGGTCGCCTTTCTGCCCGCCGTGGTGATTGGCGTGCTGGCGCATGATGTCATCAAGGGGGTTTTGTTCGAATCGCCCCGGTTGATTGCGGTGATGTTGATCCTTGGCGGCATCGTCCTTTTGTTTGCGGACCGGCTGGCTGCAAACCCGCGTTACGTGGATGCGATGGCGCTGCCCCTGGGCGTTGCCTTCAGGATCGGGGTCATCCAGTGCCTTGCGATGATCCCGGGCGTGTCACGGTCGGGGGCGACAATCGTGGGGGCGCTGTGGCTTGGCGCGGGGCGCCGTGCGGCGGCGGAATTTTCCTTTTTCCTGTCGATGCCGACGATGGCAGGGGCCTTTGCCTATGACCTGTACAAGAACCGCGACCTGCTGGATGCAAGCGCGCTGGGCGATATCGCGGTTGGTTTTGCGATGGCTTTCATCAGTGCCGTCCTGGTGGTGCGCTGGCTGCTTGCCTACCTGGGGACTCATGGGTTTGCACTGTTTGGGTGGTGGCGAATCACTGTGGGCGTGGTTGCCCTGGCGGCGCTTTGGGCCGGGGGTTAGCCCATTAGATAACACATACTGACCTAAATCTTGCCCGTCCTGGCAAGAAAAACCCGCCAAGGCTGCAACAACCCGTTTATAGGTCAGTTGTACTGACTTTTAATCCTTGCCGGACCGGCCTATCACACATATCCCGATGCAAGCTTTCCGGAAGGTGCCCACATGGCCAAGCAACGCATGCTGCAGTTCGTCACTGTCACCAAGGAAACGCCGGAAAAGCGGCCGCCGAACCTGCGCGCGCAGGATTTTCTTGAAATCTACCAGGAATTCGCGGACAGGAAGGCAGCGGAACAGGCGGGGCGGTGCAGCCAGTGCGGCGTGCCCTATTGCCAAAGCCACTGCCCGCTGCACAACAACATCCCCGACTGGTTGCGGCTGACGGCGGAAGGCCGGTTGCAGGAAGCCTATGAGCTGAGCCAGGCCACCAACACCTTCCCGGAAATCTGCGGCCGGATCTGCCCGCAGGACCGGCTGTGCGAGGGCAATTGCGTGATCGAGACGTCCGGCCATGGCACCGTCACCATCGGCGCGGTCGAGAAATACATCACCGATACCGCCTGGGAGCAGGGCTGGGTCAAGCCGATCCGCCCGGCGGCAGAGCGGGCCGAAAGCGTGGGCATCATTGGGGCCGGTCCGGGCGGGCTGGCGGCGGCAGACGTGCTGCGCCGCCGTGGCGTGCAGGTGACGGTCTATGACCGCTACGACCGTGCGGGCGGGCTGATGACCTATGGTATTCCGGGCTTCAAGCTTGAAAAGCCGGTGGTCATGCAGCGGATCGGGCAGTTGCAGGCAGGCGGTGTGCAATTCGTTCTGAACTGCAACGTCGGCGAAGACATCAGCTTTGACGCCATCCGGGGACAGCATGACGCCGTGCTGATTGCCACGGGCGTCTACACGCCGCGCAGTCTTGCCGCCCCCGGAATCGGCGCTGCGGGCATTGTCCCGGCGCTTGACTATCTTACCGCATCAAACCGGAAAAGCTTTGGCGACGAGGTCGAGGCCTTTGACAGCGGCGAGTTGAACGCGCTGGGCAAGCGGGTGGTGGTGATCGGCGGCGGTGACACGGCGATGGACTGTGTCCGCACGGCGGTCCGGCAGGGCGCGGTGTCGGTCAAGTGCCTGTACCGGCGTGATCGGGCGAATATGCCGGGATCGCAGCGCGAAGTGGCGAATGCGGAAGAAGAGGGCGTGGATTTCGTGTGGCTGTCCACGCCACGCGGCTTTACCGGCGGTGCCGTGGTGGACGGCGTGATCGTGCAGCGCATGCGCCTTGGCGCGCCCGAGGCCAGCGGGCGGCAGATGCCCGAGGTGATCGAGGGTGCCGATTATGTGGAACCGGCAGACCTTGTGATCATGGCGCTTGGGTTCGAACCGGAAGCGATTCCAACGCTTTGGGGCGTGCCGGAGTTGGCCGTGACGCGCTGGGGCACGATCAAGTCCGATTTCCGCACCCATGAAACCAGCCTGCCCGGCGTCTTCGCCGCAGGCGACATCGTGCGCGGGGCCAGCCTGGTCGTCTGGGCGATCCGGGACGGGCGCGAAGCGGCAGAGTCGATTTTGCAGTATATTGCGCAACCTGTAACTGTGGCAGCGGAGTAGGCAGATGTGGGGACGGACAGCGATGAGTTCTGGCGGCAGGGGACATCTGCCGAAGGTGCGTCCCGGTGGCCATCGGGCACTGGCCCTGTTCGCCTGTCTGGCCCTGCCGGTCGGGTCAGCGGCCGAAGGGCAGGCCACCATCCCCGGCACATTCAGCCCGCCCCCGGGATGCACGGGCTGGGTGACCATCCAGTCGCGCGGGTGCCGGGTGTCGAATCATTACCGCTGCGAAGCCGATGCGCCGGGCGATCAGTGGCGGGCAGACTTTGACCAGGACGGCCTCTTCTTTGTCAGCCGGATTGACCGCGAGACGCAGTGGGTCGAAAGCTTCGAGATGTTCCCGACCACGCGTCAGGTCCTGCTTCCTGATCCTGCCGATCCGGCATCGTTCAGCACGCTTCTGTCAACTGGGATCGATACCTTCGACTTCGGCCTTGCCGAGGATGGCGGTCCGCAGACTGTGGTGCGCGGCTTTGACAAGCTGACGGGGCGCAGCGTGACCATCGATGGCGTGACGCTGGAAGAAACCGAGTTCGACTACACGGAAACGGCACCCGACGGCAGCATCGTGCAGAAGGCCAGGGGCAAGGAATACATCAACCGCGACTGGCGCATCTTCCTGTCCGGCATCTCGGAATGGGAACGACCGGACGGGATCGTGCCGGTCGATGGCACGCCACGCCAGTTCGTGTTTCCGGGGGAGCCGGGATTCTTCACCACGACGCCGATCTTTGACTGTGACGCAACCATGTCTGGCCTCGAAACCGAAGCGGGTCCGATACCGGCGATGGTGCGGAAATGACCGCGCCAGAGCTGACCGGGCGCTGTCTGTGCGGTGCCGTGACGGTGCGCGTTGCGGGCCCGCATGACCCGCGCCCCGGTGCCTGCCATTGCCGGATGTGCCAGCGCTGGTCGGGCGGGCTGTTCCTGTGCTTCAACGCAAGTGCCGATGCCGTAGCAGTGGACGGTCCGGTCACACGCTTTGCCTCGTCCGATTTTGCCGAACGGGCGTTCTGTTCGGTCTGCGGCAGCCATCTTTGGATGCGGGACAACACGGGTACGACATATGATCTGATGCCGGGCCTGTTCGACGAAGCCTGTACCTGGCCGCTGCGGTCTGAAGTTTACGCCGACCGTGCCCTGGCCTCTGCCCGCCTGCAGGGCGACCACCGCCGCGCGACGCAGGCCGAGTATGAACAGAAGAACCGCCATGTGCCCGAGGCTGTGCCATGAGCAGCATGGGTCCCCGCGAAGGCGGCTGCCAGTGTGGTACCGTACGCTATGTTGCGGCGGAACTGGACGACCACATGCATGCCTGCCACTGCAGCATCTGCCGCAAGATATCTGGGTCGGCGACCCTGAGCGTGACGGTGCCCTTCGCCGCGATGCAAATTCGCGGAGAGGAACATGTGATTGTCTATACCTCGTCCGACTGGGCAACGCGGGCGTTCTGCGGACGCTGCGGATCAGGGCTGTGGTACCGGCTGAACGGAGAGGATGCGGACTTCATCCTTTCGGCGGGAACGCTGGATGATCTGTCCGGGCTGACACTGACCCAAGAAATCCATGTGGAAATGAAACCGCAAGGCTATGCCTTTGCCGGGGATCATCCCCGGCTGACCGGGGCGGAATTCGAAGCGACGCTGACCATGCAGGCCAAGGAATAAGCCATGACGAAAGATGAACTGGCGGCTGACTACATTCGCGCCGAGCAGGCCAGGCGCGCCTTCATGAACGACCGTTCGCTGTACCGGAGCGATGATGAGCATTCGTCCTGCGGCGTGGGTCTGGTGGTGGCGATCTCGGGAAAGCCCAGCCGCAAGGTGGTGCAGAACGGCATTGATGCGCTGAAGGCGGTCTGGCACCGGGGTGCCGTGGATGCCGATGGCAAGACCGGCGACGGTGCGGGCATTCATGTGCAGATACCGGTGCGGTTCTTTTACGATCAGGTGCGGCGCACCGGGCACGAGCCGGACGTGCAAAAGCTGATAGCCGTGGGCCAGGTGTTTCTGCCGCGCACCGATTTCGGCGCGCAGGAACGCTGCCGGACAATCGTGGAAACCGAAGTGCTGCGGATGGGTCACTACATCTATGGCTGGCGCCATGTGCCGGTGAATACCGAAGTGCTGGGCGACAAGGCGAATGCGACCCGGCCCGAAATCGAGCAGATTCTGATCCGCTGCGACAAGGCAATCGACGGGGAAAGCTTCGAACGTGAACTCTACATCATCCGCCGCCGGATCGAGAAGGCGGCAATTGCCGCGCAGATCCAGGGGCTTTACCTGTGCTCGCTGTCGTGCCGCAGCATCATCTACAAGGGCATGATGCTGGCCGAGCAGGTGGCGGCCTTCTACCCAGACCTGCTGGACGACCGGTTCGAATCCGCCTTTGCGATCTATCATCAGCGCTATTCCACCAACACCTTCCCGCAGTGGTGGCTGGCCCAGCCGTTCCGGATGCTGGCGCATAACGGCGAGATCAACACGCTGAAGGGCAACGTCAACTGGATGAAAAGCCATGAGATCCGCATGGCCTCTTCCGCCTTTGGCGATGCGGCGGAAGACATCAAGCCGATCATCCCGTCGGGCACGTCCGACTCCGGCGCGCTGGATGCGGTGTTCGAGGTGATGGTGCGGTCGGGGCGCAATGCGCCGATGACCAAGACCATGCTGGTGCCCGAAGCCTGGTCGAAGATGACCGGTGAGATGCCGAAAGCCTGGGCAGACATGTACGCCTATTGCAACGCGGTGATGGAACCCTGGGACGGGCCGGCGGCGCTGGCGATGACCGATGGCCGCTGGGTCTGCGGCGGGCTGGACCGCAACGGGCTGCGCCCGATGCGTTACCTGGTGACGGGCGACGGGCTGCTGATTGCCGGGTCGGAAGCGGGCATGGTGCCGGTTGACGAAACGACCATTCGGGAAAAAGGCGCACTCGGTCCGGGGCAGATGATTGCCGTCGATATGGCCGAGGGCAGGCTATACCACGATGTCGAACTGAAGGACAAGCTGGCGGCGGCCCAGCCCTTTGGTGACTGGATCGAAAAGGTCGTGGACCTGAACGCGCTGCTGCGCGATGTGCCCGAAACGGCGCTGTTCACCGGGTCCGATTTGCGCCGTCGCCAGATTGCGGCGGGCTACACGCTAGAGGAACTGGAACAGGTCCTGGCCCCGATGGCCGAGGATGGCAAGGAAATGATCGCCAGCATGGGCGATGATACGCCCGCTGCCGTGCTGTCATCGATCTACCGCCCGCTCAGCCATTTCTTCCGCCAGAACTTCAGCCAGGTCACCAACCCGCCCATCGATTCTTTACGCGAAAGCCGGGTGATGAGCCTGAAGACGCGGTTCGGCAACCTCAAGAACGTGCTGGACGAACATTCCAGCCAGGCCGAAATTCTGGTCCTGGAAAGCCCGTTTATCGCCAACGCCGAATTTGATGTCATGGTCCGGCAGTTCGGCGTGCAGGTGGCCTTCATCGACTGCACCTTCCCGGCGAAGGCCGGGCTGGACGATCTGCGCCAGGGGCTGGAGCGGATCCGGGCCGAGGCCGAAGATGCCGTGCGGTCGGGGGCCGGGCACCTGGTGCTGACGGATGAGCATCAGGGGCCGTCGAGGGTGCCGATGCCGATGATTCTTGCCACCAGTGCCGTGCACAGCTGGCTGACCCGCAAGGGGCTGCGCACCTTCTGTTCGGTCAACGTGCGGTCGGCGGAATGCATCGACCCGCATTACTTTGCCGTTCTGATCGGCTGCGGGGCCACGACCGTGAACGCCTATCTGGCGCAGGATTCGATTGCGGACCGGATTGCGCGCGGCCTGATCGACGGGTCGCTGACCGATGCCATGCGCCGCTACCGCGATGCCATCAATGCGGGCCTGCTGAAGATCATGTCGAAGATGGGCATCTCGGTGATTTCAAGTTATCGCGGCGGCCTGAACTTCGAGGCGGTGGGCCTGAGCCGCGCCATGGTGGCCGAATATTTCCCCGGCATGCACAGCCGGATTTCGGGAATAGGCGTATCGGGCATCGAACAGAAGCTGGAAGAGGTTCATGCCAGGGGCTGGCTGGGCGGGGCAGACGTGCTGCCCATCGGCGGGTTCTACAAGGCGCGCCGGTCCGGCGAAAAGCACGCATGGGAAGCCTCGTCGATGCATATGCTGCAATCGGCCTGCGACCGTGCGTCCTATGACCTCTGGAAGCAATACAGCGCGGCGATGCGGGCCAGCCCGCCGATCCACATCCGCGACCTGCTGGACATCAAGTCACTGGGCAAGCCCGTGCCCATTGAAGAGGTGGAATCGATCACCTCGATCCGCAAGCGCTTCGTGACCCCGGGCATGAGCCTTGGCGCGCTGTCGCCCGAGGCGCACAAGACGCTGAACATCGCGATGAACCGCATCGGCGCAAAATCGGATTCGGGCGAGGGCGGCGAAGACCCGGCGCATTTCACGCCAGAGCCGAACGGCGACAACCCCAGTGCCAAGATCAAGCAGGTGGCCTCTGGCCGCTTCGGCGTGACGGCGGAATACCTCAACGCCTGCGAAGAGCTGGAGATAAAGGTGGCGCAGGGGGCCAAACCCGGCGAAGGCGGCCAGTTGCCCGGCATGAAGGTGACGGCGCTGATCGCGCGGCTGCGCCATTCCACGCCGGGGGTGACGCTGATCTCGCCGCCGCCGCATCATGACATCTATTCGATCGAAGACCTGGCGCAGCTGATCTACGACCTCAAGCAGATCAACCCGCGCGCCAAGGTGACGGTCAAGCTGGTGTCGGCCAGCGGTGTGGGCACGATTGCCGCCGGCGTGGCCAAGGCCAAGGCCGATGTGATCCTGATTTCGGGGCATAACGGCGGCACGGGGGCTTCGCCGGGCACATCGATCAAATATGCGGGCCTGCCCTGGGAAATGGGCCTGACCGAGGCGCATCAGGTTCTGGCGATGAACAATCTGCGCGAACGGGTGACATTACGCACCGACGGCGGGCTGCGCACCGGGCGCGATATTGTCATGGCCGCAATGATGGGGGCCGAGGAATATGGCATCGGCACGGCGGCGCTGATTGCAATGGGCTGCATCATGGTGCGCCAGTGCCAGAGCAACACCTGCCCGGTGGGTGTCTGCACCCAGAACGAAGCGCTGCGGCAGAAGTTCACCGGCAACGCCGACAAGGTAGTGAACCTGATCACCTTCTATGCGCAGGAGGTGCGCGAAATCCTGAGCCAGATCGGCGCGCGGTCGATGGACGAGATCATCGGGCGGGCCGACCTGCTGACGCAGGTCTCGCGCGGGGCGGCGAATCTGGATGACCTTGATCTTAATCCGCTGCTGATCACGGTCGATGGCGCATCGAAGATCACCTATGACCGCAGCAAACCGCGCAACGCGGTGCCCGATACCCTGGATGCCGACATCGTCCGCGATGGCGCACGCTTTTTCGAGGAGGGCGAGAAGATGCAGCTGTCCTATGCCGTGCGCAACACGCACCGCACCATCGGCACGCGGGCCTCATCGCATATCGTGCGCAAGTTCGGCATGCGCAACAGCCTGCAGCCGGATCATCTGACGGTGAAGCTTTCGGGCAATGCCGGGCAATCGCTGGGGGCCTTTGCCGCACCGGGGCTGAAGATCGAGGTGATGGGCGATGCCAATGACTATGTCGGCAAGGGCCTGTCAGGCGGGCTGATCGTGGTGCGGCCACAGATGGCCTCGCCACTGGTCGCGGCCGAGAACACGATCATCGGCAACACGGTGCTCTACGGGGCAACGGCCGGTGCGCTGTTTGCGGCCGGGCGTGCGGGCGAGCGGTTCGCGGTGCGCAACTCGGGCGCGCAGGTGGTGGTCGAAGGCTGCGGATCGAACGGCTGTGAGTATATGACGGGCGGGGTGGCGGTGATCCTGGGGCGGATCGGGGCCAATTTCGGTGCCGGGATGACCGGGGGCATGGCTTACGTCCATGATCCGCAGGGAACGGCAGAAGACATGATGAACCTGGAATCGCTGGTCACCTGTGCGGTGACGCATCCGCATTGGGAAGCCCAGCTTCGCGGCCTGGTGCAGCGCCATGCGCAGGAGACGGGCAGCCTGAAGGCAAAGCAGATCCTGAACGACTGGGCGGTGGAGCGGCTGAACTTCGTGCAGGTCTGCCCGAAGGAAATGCTGATCCACATTCCCCACCCGCTGAGTGACGAGCCGCAGGCGGTTCCGGCAGAATAATCCCGGCCTTGCAAGACCCGCCGCCGTGCGGGCGCGGTCCGAATTCCGCCGGGCAGGCGTGTCAGGGTACGAATACGTCTTGTTGACGTAACAAACCCGCGCCAATGTCGGCGCGGGTCTTCACTTTGGAGGTATCGAGATGGCCGATCTGATCGTGATGGGGTTTGATGATGAAGCGACGGCGTTCGAGCTGCGCGCCGCATTGGTCAAGCTGCAGAAGGAATATCTGCTGGAGATGGAAGATGCGGTGGTCGTCACCAAATCGGCAGATGGCAAGGTGGCGCTGCATCAGTCCGTCAACCTGACGGCCGCCGGGGCCGCCGGTGGCGGCATGTGGGGCGCGCTGATCGGGCTTTTGTTCCTGAACCCGCTGCTGGGGGCTGCCGTGGGGGCAGGTGCCGGGGCACTGTCGGGCAAGCTGACCGATATCGGGATCAATGACGGCTTCCTGAAAGAGGTCGGGTCTGCCCTGACGCCGGGCGGGGCGGCGGTGGGTGTGCTGGTGCGCAAGGTGACCGGTGACAAGGTGCTGGACCGGCTGGGCGAGTTCCGCGCCAAGGGCCGCGTCATCCAGACCTCGCTCAGCAAGGAACAGGAAGACAGGCTGAAATCAGCGCTTGAAGCCCCGTCTGCCTGACAGGGTGGCCGGTGCGGCCCCAGGTCAAGCCCGGGCTTGACCCGGGGCCGTCGCAATGATTGATCTGCCGCGATGGTACAGGCGCGCCGCACGTCCAAGGCAGACAAGACCGGCCCGGAGGCATCCGGCCGGCCTAACGCGGCAGACGCGTTGCAAAAGCCGGTGCGCGGACGGGTGCGGCAGGCCCTGCGATGGGTCCTGCACGCAGGCGCGGCTTTGGTTGCGCTGCTGCTGGCGCTGATCCTGCTTTATGCCGTCGTCCCGCCCCCGACCACGCCTTACATGCTGTCCGAAAGCCGCCGGCTGGGCGGAGTGGAACGCAGCTGGGTGGGCGGAGATCAGATTGCCCCGGTGATGCTGCGTTCGGTCGTGGCGGCGGAAGACGCCAACTTCTGCCTGCATTGGGGGTTCGACATGGCCGAGATTCGCCGTGCCGTGGCACAGGGCGGCACAAGGGGGGCATCGACGCTAAGCCAGCAGCTGGTCAAGAACGTGTTCCTCTGGCATGGGCGCAGCTGGCCCCGCAAGGCGCTGGAAGCGGTGATCACCCCCGTGGTGGAACTGGTCTGGACCAAGCGGCGCATTCTGGTGGTGTATCTGAATGTGGCCGAATTCGACGAGGGCGTGTTTGGCGTCGAGGCGGCGGCACAGCATCATTTCGGGGTTTCAGCCGCCGATCTGACGGCGGTGCAGGCGGCGCGGCTGGCGGCCGTGCTGCCCGACCCCAAGGGGCGCGATGCCGCCAGACCGTCCCGGTCGGTCCGCAACCGGGCTGCCGCGATTGCAGATGGGGCAGAGACGATCCGTTTGGATGGCCGGGCCGCCTGTTTTGAGCCTGCAGCAGCCGATTAAGGATGCGCGGGATTGAATTCCACCCCGGGGCGCGGCAAGACATGGCCGGACCGACCACGGTGAGACCCCTTTGATGAACCGCCTGTATCATGCCCCGCTGTCGCCGTTCTGCCGCAAGGTACGCCTGACGCTTGCCGAAAAGCGGATCGAGGTGGAACTGGTCGAAGAACGCTATTGGGATCCGTCTGCGGATTTCCTGCGCCGCAATCCGGCAGGCAAGGTGCCGGTGCTGCGGATAGAGGCCAGGGTCATGTCCGAAAGCCAGGCGATCTGCGAATATCTGGACGAAACCGTGCCGCAGCCGCCGCTGATCCCGCGCGATCCCGAAGGTCGCTACGAGGTGCGCCGCCTTTGCGCCTGGTTCGATGACAAGTTTCATGTCGAAGTCACCTCGAAACTGCTGTACGAGCGCGTCAACAAGAAGATGCAGGGCCAGGGCTATCCGGATTCAAAGAACGTCAAGGCCGGGGCGACGCGGATCAAGTACCATATCGATTATCTGGCCTGGCTGCTGGATCAGCGCCGCTGGCTGGCGGGCGACCAGATGTCGCTGGCCGATTTCACCGCTGCCGCCCATCTGTCCTGCCTTGACTACATTTCCGATGTTGACTGGAACCGGTCCGCGACCGTGAAGGACTGGTATGCCAAGATCAAATCGCGCCCGTCATTCCGCCCGCTGCTGGCCGATCAGCTGCCGGGCTTTCCGCCCCCTTCGCACTACGCCGACCTTGATTTCTGACCTCGTGACGGGACCCGGATTTTCTGCGAAAATCCGGAAAGGCAGGGGGCTGTCTGCCCCCTCTTGGCCTGCGGCCAATTCACCCCCGAGGGTATTTTTCCCAAGAAGAAGGCACAGATGTCCGGCGTGCTGAAAGAACGTCTTGTGGCGCGCGCGCTGGAGGAAGGGTTCTCTGCCGTGGGGGTCTGCGCGCCCGGCGCGGTGCCGCAGGCGGCGGGGCGGCTGCGGGCCTGGCTGGCCGAGGGGCGGCAGGGGCAGATGGGCTGGATGGCGGATCGCGCCGACTGGCGCGGCAATGGGGCGGCGCTGTGGCCCGAGGCGCGGTCGGTCATCATGCTGGCCGAGGCCTATACGCCAAAGGGTGACCCACTGGCAGTGCTGCACCTGCGGGATCGGGGGGCAGTCAGCGTCTATGCGCAGGGCAAGGATTACCATGATCTGGTCAAGCGCCGGCTGAAGCGGCTGGGACGCTGGCTGATCGAGGCGGCGGGCGGCACGATCAAGGTCTTTGTCGACACCGCGCCGGTGATGGAAAAACCGCTGGCCCAGGCGGCGGGGCTGGGCTGGCAGGGCAAGCACACCAACCTGCTGGGCCGTGATCTGGGCAACTGGGTTTTTCTGGGGTCGATCTTTACCACGCTGGACCTGCCGCCGGATGCGCCGGAGGCAGAGCATTGCGGCAGTTGCACGGCCTGTCTGGACGTGTGCCCGACGCGGGCCTTTCCCGCGCCGTTTCAACTGGATGCCAGGCGCTGCATTTCCTATCTGACCATCGAACATCGCGGGCCGGTGGACGAAGACCTGCGCGGGCTGATGGGTAACCGGATTTACGGCTGCGATGACTGTCTGGCAGTCTGCCCGTGGAACAAGTTCGCCGTGGCGGCGCGCGAGATCGGGTATCAGCCGCGTGTCGGCGCGCCCCTTTTGGCCGAGTTGGCGGCGCTGGACGATGCCGGGTTCCGGGCGCGGTTTTCGGGCAGCCCTGTCAAGCGGATCGGGCGCGACCGGTTCGTGCGCAACGTGCTTTATGCGATCGGGAATTCGGGCGATCCGGGGTTGGCAGCGGTTGCGGTAGGGCTTGTTCAGGATGCTGACGCTGCGGTGGCCGATGCGGCGCGCTGGGCTATTGCACGCCTGACCCAGGCGGTGCCCGGCTGATAGGGTTCGCCTTCGACACCCCGATGCAGGTTGCCGTGCGGCGCGGCAGGTGAATGACAGGCAGACCCGGCCGCAAGGCGGCTGGGTGCGGAAGCTCCGGCATCCTGCGCGGCAGAAGCGGGGCTTGCTGTGCCGGTCCAAAGCACCCGGCACCAACCCGCTGCCCGGTCAGGCGCGGACGAGTTTTTCGTATTCCGTCGCCACGCGCCGCGTCAGATCGCCCACCTCGAAATTGTAGTCGCCGATCTGGCCGACGGGTGTGACTTCGGCTGCAGTGCCGGTCAGCCAGCACTGCTGGAAATCTTCCAGTTCGCCGGGCAGGATGTGGCGTTCATGGACCTTGATCTGCATGTCGCGCAGCATGCCGATGACGGTTTGCCGGGTAATGCCGTTCAGGAAGGCATCGGGCAGGGGGGTATGCACCTCGCCGTCCTTGACGAAGAAGATGTTGGCCCCGGTCGCTTCGGCAACGTAGCCGCGATAGTCGAACATCATGGCATCGGAACAGCCCTTGGCCTCGGCCGCGTGCTTGGACATGGTGCAGATCATGTAAAGGCCGGCGGCCTTGGCCGCGTGCGGAATGGTTTCCGGCGACGGGCGCTTCCACTTGGCGATGTCAAGCCTGGCACCCTTCATCTTGGCGTCGCCGTAATAGCTGCCCCAGGTCCAGCAGGCGACCGCCAGGTGGATGGGATTGCGCTTGGAGGCAACCCCCATGTCTTCGCCCGCCCCGCGCCAGGCAATGGCCCGCACATAGGCATCGGTCAGGCCATTGGCGGCCAGCACCGCCGCTTTCGCCGCGTCGATCTGATCGGCCGTGTACGGCAGGGCCATGTCGAGCAATTCACCCGAGGTGCGCAGCCGTTCGGAATGTTCGCGGCCCTTGAATATCCTGCCGTTGTAGCAGCGTTCGCCTTCGAACACAGACGAGGCATAGTGCAGCGCATGCGTCAGGATATGCACCTTGGCGTCCCGCCAGTCGACCAGCGTTCCGTCCATCCAGATCTTGCCGTCGCGGTCATCGTAGCCAGCCATCGCAACCTCCCTGCCTTCGGCGTGCATTTGCGAATATTGCGACAGAAAGGTCCGAAATGGACATAATCTTGCGCGAAATTCACGGCTGGCTAGCAGTTGAGTCTTGGAAAGTCAACAAGGCTGACATAAACCGTGTTTGCAGGTCAGGGGGCAGGACAGGCAAGGGCAAGCACCCCCTGGCCCGGGCGGCGCAAGGGTCTGGCACTGGACGCCAGGGGAAGAAGCGACGGATACTGCAGCGCAGCGGCAGGATTGTAACCGGGCCGGGCAGGGAGACGGGTGGCATGGCGGAAGGCACAGGGGGACCGGGGGGCGGCGAGAGCCTGCTTTTCCTGACGGACGAGCAGCTGCGCAAGGGCATCGAGGCGATGTTCTTTGCCTATCGCGGCTTCACCGCTGATCCCGACCGCATTCTGGAAGGCATGGATTACGGGCGCGCGCATCACCGGGCGATCCATTTCATCCACCGCTCTCCGGGCACCACCGTGAACAACCTGTTGTCGATCCTTGGCGTTACCAAGCAAAGCCTCAACCGGGTGCTGCGCACACTGATCGAGGACGGGCTGGTGGAAAGCCGGGTGGGCCGCCAGGACAAGCGCGAGCGGCATCTGGTGCTGACCGAAAAGGGGGCCGCGCTGGAGCGCGAATTGTCGGATGCCCAGCGTGCGCGGATGCGCGCCGCCTACCGCGCCGCCGGGCCTGCTGCCGTGCAGGGCTTTCGCCAGGTGCTTGAGGCGATGATGGACCCGCAACTGCGCCGCCAGTACCAGACATTGAAAGAGACGGGATCATGAGCGGTGATCCGGCCGCGCATCTTCTGGTGGTGGATGATGACGAACGCATCCGGGGATTGCTGCAGAAGTTTCTGGTGCGGGGCGGGTTTCTGGTGTCGGTGGCGCGGGATGCCGCCCAGGCGCGGCGTCTGCTGACCGGGCTGGAGTTCGACCTGATCGTGCTGGATGTGATGATGCCGGGTGAGGATGGCATTGCGCTGACCCGCGACCTGCGCCGCCACATGACAACGCCGATCCTGCTGCTGACGGCCAGGGGCGAAACCGGCAACCGGATCGAAGGGCTGGAAGCCGGGGCGGATGATTATCTGGTCAAGCCCTTCGAGCCGAAAGAGCTTTTGCTGCGGATCAACGCCATCCTGCGCCGCGTGCCGCAGGTGCGGGCCGCCGACGCGGGCCCGAAGGTGCTGCATCTGGGGGCGGTGCGCTATGACGTTGACCGGGGCGAGTTGTGGAACGGCGCAATGATTATCCGCCTGACCGCGACCGAGGCGGCCTTGATGCGCATTTTTGCTGCCCAGGCGGGCGCTCCGGTCAGCCGCGAGCGGCTGGTGGGCGATCTGGGGCGCGACGAAAGCCAGGCACAGGAGCGGGCGGTGGACGTGCAGATCACCCGGTTGCGCCGCAAGATCGAGGCGGACCCAAAACAGCCGCGCTACCTGCAGACAGTGCGCGGTGCCGGGTATATGCTGGCCCCCGACTGAGCCCGCCGGGGGGGCCTTGCCCCCGGACCCGCCCCGGGTAAAGGGGAAGGAAAGGCACCGCCGGGTGAAGGCGCAAGTGAGGGTTCCCTTGGCAACGGCCTGCTATTCCCATGATGACTGCGCGGCGCATCTGACGCCCCGGGGGCACCCCGAGCAGGTGGCGCGTCTGCAGGCGGTGGAGCGCGGGTTGGCGGGGCTGCCGCTGCTGCGGCTGAAGGCACCTTTGGCCGGGGACGCCGATATTCTGCGCTGTCACCCGGCCACCTATCTGGCACAGTTGCGCGCAGCCGTGCCGACAAGCGGGACGGTCGGGCTGGACCCTGACACGTGGATGTCACCGGGCAGCCTTGAGGCGGCCTTGCGGGCCGTCGGCGGCATCTGCGCTGCGGTTGATCTGGTGCTGTCAGGCGGGGCCGGTAACGCCTTTGTCGGGTGCCGCCCGCCGGGGCATCACGCCGAGCGCGACCGGGCCATGGGGTTCTGCCTGTTCGGCACGGCGGCCATCGGGGCGATGCATGCGCTGGAGGTTCACGGGCTGGCGCGGGTGGCGGTGCTGGATTTCGATGTGCACCACGGCAATGGCACCCAGGACCTGCTGTGGGCAGAACGCCGGGTGCGGTTTGTCTCGTCCCACCAGATGCCGCTTTATCCCGGAACAGGCCGGCCGGACGAGCGCGGCGCATATGGGCAGATCGAAAACCTGCCGCTGGACGCAGGATCGGGCGGTGCCGCCATGTGGCGCGCCTGGCAGCCGGCGCTGGAGCGGCTTCAGGCATGGAGCCCCGAGCTCATCGTGATCAGTGCCGGGTTCGATGCCCACCGCGACGATCCCCTGGCGGGGCTGGACTGGACCGAGGCCGATTTTGCGCGGCTGACGGCGGCGATCTGCAAGGTTGCAGCCGAGTGCTGTTCGGGGCGGGTGGTCTCGACGCTGGAGGGCGGCTATGATCTGCCTGCCTTGGCCGCTTCGGTTGCGGCACATGTCGGCGAACTTGCAAGGAATGCCCAATGACCGAGAAACCCATCGTAGAAATGAGTTTTGAAGAGGCGATGACGGCATTGGAGCAGGTGGTCGGCGCGCTGGAGCGCGGTGATGTGGCACTGGAGCAGTCGATTGCGCTTTATGACCGGGGGGCGGCCCTGAAAGTGCATTGCGCCGCCAAGCTGAAGGATGCCGAGGAAAAGGTGGAGCTGATCCGCGCGGCCGAGGGTCGCGTCGTGGGCGTGACGCCGGCCGAGGGGCTGTGAGCTTTCCCGCGGCGCTGGCCCGCGCCGCCGATGCGGCGCAGCGGCGGCTTGACGCCGCCCTTGCCGACCGGGCCGGCGAACCGGTGGTTGATGCCATGCGCTATGCCTTGCGGGGCGGCAAACGCCTGCGGGCCTTTCTGGTGCTGGAAAGCGCTGCGATGCTGGGTGTTCCGCCCGAGCAGGCGGTGAGTGCCGCCGCCGCCGCCGAAGCGCTGCATGCCTATTCGCTGGTGCATGATGACCTGCCCTGCATGGATGACGACGATCTGAGGCGCGGCCAGCCGACGGTGCATGTGCGCTGGGATGAGGCAACGGCGGTGCTGGCGGGTGACGCCCTGCAGACACTGGCCTTTGAACTGCTGACCGATCCGGCGCTGGGGGCGGCAGAGCGGCGCGTGGCGCTGCTGGCATCGCTGGCGCGGGCCTCGGGCGCAGAGGGGATGGTGCTTGGGCAGGCGCTGGACATTGCGGCGGAAACGGCAACATTGCCGCTGACGCTGGCGCAGATCACGCGGCTGCAGGCCGCCAAGACCGGGGCACTGATCCGGTGGTCGGCGGAAGCGGGCGCGCTGATTGCGGGGCAGGACCCCGCGCCGCTGGGGCGCTATGCCACGGCACTTGGCCTCGCCTTTCAGATCGCCGACGATATTCTGGATGTCGAAGGCGATGCGGACAAGGCAGGCAAGCGGCTGCGCAAGGATGCAGGCGCAGGCAAGGCGACATTCGTGTCCCTGCTTGGCATGGACGGGGCCAAGGCGCGGGCGCGCGCCCTGGTGGCAGAGGCCGGGGCGGCGCTGGCACCCTATGGCGACCGGGCCGAAACCCTGATCGCCGCCGCCGGGTTCGTTATTGCGCGCGAGCGCTGAGCGCCGGGGGGAGGGGGCGGGGGATGACAGATCGACCCAGAACGCCGATCCTTGACCGCGTGACGCTGCCCGCCGACCTGAAGGCGCTGAGCGACCGCGACCTGCATCAGCTTGCCGACGAGCTGCGGGCCGAGACGATTTCCGCCGTGTCCGTAACCGGCGGGCATCTGGGGGCCGGGCTGGGTGTGGTGGAACTGACCGTCGCCCTGCATGCGGTCTTTGACGCGCCGCGCGACCGGATCATCTGGGACGTGGGCCATCAGTGTTATCCGCACAAGATCCTGACCGGGCGCCGTGATCGCATCCGCACGCTGCGCATGAAGGATGGGCTGAGCGGCTTCACCAAACGGTCCGAATCGCCCTATGACCCGTTCGGGGCTGCGCATTCGTCCACATCGATCAGTGCCGCGCTGGGTTTTGCCGTGGCGCGGGACCTTGGGGCAGGCGGCGGCGATGCAATTGCGGTGATCGGCGACGGATCGATGAGCGCCGGCATGGCGTTCGAGGCGATGAACAACGCAGGCCACCTGAAGAAGCGTCTGATCGTGGTGCTGAACGACAACAAGATGAGCATTGCCCCGCCGGTGGGGGCGCTGTCGTCGTACCTCTCACGGCTTTATGCGGGCGAGCCGTTTCAGGAATTGAAGGCGGCGGCAAAGGGGGCGGTGAGCCTGCTGCCCGAGCCGTTCCAGACGGGGGCGCGGCGCGCCAGGGAAATGCTCAAAAGCATGACTGTGGGCGGGACGCTGTTTGAAGAGCTGGGCTTTTCCTATCTGGGCCCCATCGACGGGCATGACCTTGACCAGTTGCTGCCGGTGCTGCGCACGGTCAGGGCGCGGGCCACGGGGCCGGTGCTGATCCATGTGATCACCAGGAAGGGCAAGGGCTATGCCCCTGCCGAGTCGGCGCGGGACAGGGGCCATGCGACCGCGAAGTTCGATGTCCTGACGGGTGTGCAGACAAAGGCCGTCTCGAACGCGCCCTCCTACACCAGGGTATTCGCGCAGTCGCTGATCCGGCAGGCCGAAGCGGATGAGCGGATTGTGGCCGTGACGGCGGCGATGCCGGACGGAACCGGGCTTGATCTCTTCGCGGAACGCTTTGCAAACCGCTGCTTCGATGTGGGCATCGCCGAGCAGCATGCCGTCACCTTCAGCGCGGGCATGGCGGCGGGGGGGCTGAAACCCTTCTGCGCGATCTATTCGACCTTCCTGCAGCGCGGATACGACCAGGTGGTGCATGACGTGGCGATCCAGCGCCTGCCGGTGCGCTTTGCCATCGACCGCGCCGGGCTGGTCGGGGCCGATGGGGCGACCCATGCCGGGGCATTCGACGTGGCTTTCCTCGCGAACCTGCCGGGCTTTGTGGTGATGGCCGCAGCCGACGAGGCGGAGCTGGTTCATATGGTTGCGACAGCCGCCGCGCATGACGACGGCCCCATCGCCTTCCGCTTTCCGCGGGGCGATGGCGTGGGGGCCGAGATGCCGGCGCGCGGCGTGCCGCTGGAAATCGGCCGGGGCCGGGTGATCCGCGAGGGTGCGCGTGTGGCGATCCTGAGTTTCGGGACACGTCTTGCCGCGGTGCTGACCGCTGCCGAAGCGCTGGCGGCCCGGGGTATTGCGCCTACGGTGGCCGATGCGCGGTTCGCCAAGCCGCTGGACCGCGACCTGATCCTGCGGCTGGCGCGTGAGCATGAGGTGCTGATCACCATTGAAGAAGGGGCGATCGGCGGCTTTGGCAGCCATGTGGCGCAGCTTCTGGCCGAAGAGGGTGTCTTTGACCGGGGGCTGAAGTTCCGCTCGATGGTGCTTCCCGATGTCTTCATCGACCAGGCCAGCCCCGAGGCGATGTATGCCGTGGCGGGCATGAATGCCGCGCAGATCGAGGCAAAGGTTCTGGCGGCACTTGGCGTGGCGGTGGTTGGCCTGCGGGCCTGAGCAGATGCGGCCCGCCATAGCCCGCCGCCGCCAGCGTTGATCTGGCGCTTTTAGGGCGGCCCTGCTTTGCGGTCGAAAAGGCGGGCAAGGAAACCCATTCTGCGCCGCCATCCGCAAGGCGCGCTGTCACGACTTGGGTTTCAAAGCGTGTCGCGTCCCGTCTGGTCCACGAGTCCCAAGTCTGGCGATCTCTGATCCTCTGTTCGTGCCGGATACAGGGGGCAAGATTGCGCAAGGCACATCCTGTGGACCTTCGCAGCCGTGACATCGCCTTTGGTAAGGAGAGGCGCGGGCACAGAGAGGCCGCCCGGCACTTTCGGGTGTCGCCGCGCTTTGTGAATGAACATGGTCACCCTGAAACGTGAAAGCGGTGGCCTGCTGCCAAAAAGCGCAGGGGAACCGTGCGAAGGGCAAGTTGGCCCCTTTCGCCACTTGGCTGCACGCGCGGCTGGTTGCCAAGGGCGACCTGACACGGAACGGGATCGTCGGGGCAATGGCCCCGGTTCACGACGTGCCGGTGCATCGCGGCTTGGTCGGCAAATGGCTGCACCGGCTTGGCCTTTGCCGGAAAAGAAACTCTGCCCGCCAGCGAATGGTTGCGTCCCGACCTGGCCGAGCGGCGCAAGGCCCGGATTGAAAAGCGCCAGCCTGCCTTTTGCTGACATGCTGGACAGGCTTGTCTTTATCGATGAAACCTCACTCAGGACCAATCCCGTCAAAACAGCGGGCTGGGCATTGGTCGGCCAGCGACTGATCGACCGTGCCCCCTTCGGCCATTGGAATACGCAGTCCGGGGCTCTGCCCGTTCGGCGCGGAAATCTGTCCACCGGACAGATTTCCTGGCGCGCCTCACTTTTCATCGCCGGCCTCGGCCACGACGGCCTGATCGCGCCGTGGGTACTGGACGGTGCCATGTACCGCGCCAGTTTCGGGACCTGTGTGGAAAAGCAACTCGTCCCCGCCCTCAAGCCCGGCCAGGTCGTGGTGGCCGACAACCTCTCTTCCCACAAGTCGCCCCGCGTGGTCGAACGGCTGACGGCCAAAGGCTGCGAGTTCCTCTTCCTGCCGCCCCACTCATCCGCTCCATCAGTGGCGTTCATGCCCGCATGATCTCCAAGCTGAAAACCCTGATCCGCAAGGCTGCTGCAAGGACAGACCAAGCGCTCTGAAAACAGGTCGGACGGGTCTGCGACCTTTTCACAAGCCAGGAATGCTCAAATTGCTTCCGGGCCGGAGGGTGCTGGTTCAGGCCAAACGCAGCGCGTCATGTATCCAGGCCAGCCGCGCTGGCGGCACGAGACCAAGGTTGTAGAAGTTCAGACCGTCGGCGCAGGCCTTGGCCGCGGCGACACGGGCTGCGAGGTCCTGAGCATCGGCAAGGTTGGGGTGGAACACCTGCAACCCCGCTGACAGCTGCTTGCCCGGGCCAAGCGCGGCCTTCACCGGGGCCAGCAATGCGCCAATCTGTGCAGGCGCAGCAAAGTAGGCACAGTAGAGAGCGCCGCCCAGATGCGGGGCAAGGGCCGCGATGTCCAGCCCACCGGTCCATGATCCGTCATAATCAATGACCGCCAGTTCGGTCGCACCCGGTACCTCGGCGGCGACCTGCGCCACCAACTCTGTCACCGCCTGCGGTCGCCAGCGCAAGAAGGCGGCCAGCGCAGGCTCGGCGTCAAAAGCGGCAAGGCCTGCGGCTGGGAAATCGGGAAAACTGCGCTGTGGCAGCGCACGGGCAAAGGCCGCATCCAGCAATTCCACGACCCGCACCCGGGCCTCGTCAAAGGGTACCCCGGCAGAGGTTGCCGCCTGTCGGCAATGGTCGCAAAAGCACAAGCCCAACAGAAAATCTTCCTCGGGCGTCAGGCCAAGGCCGTCCTTCTCGTGGTGGAAACCATGGGAAAATCCCATGAATTCAGGGGTTTCCAATTCGATCCGGTCCGGTGCATAGACCTCGGCCACCTCGCGCACCAAGGTCGCCACATAGTCACGCGCAGCGGGACTGCCGGGGCACAGCGCATAGAAATGCGGGTCGCCATGGGCGGTGCGCATGACATGATCCGGATGCGCCATCCCAAGCCGCGTGTTGTGCAGGCAAACGGTCCAGCAGCTGACCTGTAATCCGCCAGCGTTGCGCCGGTCGACCAGTGCCGCCAGATAATCGCCCTCTGCTGCCACCACATCGGCCTGCAGAGCCCGGATTGTCCGGCCCTTCCAGCGTGTGGGGTCGAGGCGGTAGTAGACCGTGCCGTCCTGCGGGAAATAGACCCTACGGCGCGGGTTTCCTGGCTGCAGGAAGCGGCCAGCATGGTACGAGGTGGCCAAGCTGACGCAATCGCCACCCGCCTGTGCGACGCGGTCCAGCGCGGTGTCAAGCCCGATGTCGTGCAAGTCCCAAGGGTAAGCCCAAACGGAGACCCGCGTCATCTACAATGTCTCCCACCGGCCACCGATCACCATGCCACGCGGAACCAAACGCTGAGGCCAGTCAACGACCTCGCCCAGCACATCCTCAAGCGGTGTTGGCATTTCGGCCAGTTCCAGCACAGACGCATCCCCCGCAGCCCCGGCACCCAGATGCCCAAGCTCGGGACGGCGCAGCGCCAAGGCCGCGCGGGCGGTGGTAGCGGCGATGACTTCGCTCAGCGAAAGGCCCAGCGACAGGAACTTGGTCATCGTGCGCAACAGATCCCAGGCGGGGCCTGCAATGCACATGGCGTGGATGTCAGAGGAAATTGTATCCGGCACGAATCCCGCCGCCAGTGCCTTGCGCGCGCTGTCCCATGAAAACGAGCCCATGCCGTGGCCCACGTCGAAGAACACGCCACGCGCCCTGGCGCGCAGCACGGCCTCGCGCAGGCGACCTTCGCCATTGACCGGGGCGTTGGGAAAGGGGCGGAAGCAGTGGGTCAGCACGTCACCCGGACGCAGGCGATCGACAACATCGGCATAGGTCGGCGGCGGTTCGTCGATATGGCACATCAGCGGCAGACCTGCCCGGTCGGCGAGATCCAGCGCCACGTCCAACGGCTGGATGCCCGATGGGCCCGAGGCATTGCGGCCAACCCGCACCTTGATGCCGATGATGACGTCGGGGTTCGCACGGGCCACCGCCAGCGCTTCGCGCACGGCCATCAACCGCATATCCTGCGCTTCGCCCACCATGATGGTGGGAGAGAACGCGTAAATCCCAGCGAAGGATACATGCAGATAAACCAGCACCCGCACCCGGGCCTTGTCGATGACATGGGCGCGAAAGCCGGGAAAGTTGCCTGGCCCGGCGCTGCCGGTATCGGCGACGGTGGTGATGGCGGACTGGCGGGAATAGGCGTCAGCCTCAACCCCCAGCGAGGTGCCGCCCCAGTAGACATGGGTGTGCAGGTCAATCAGGCCGGGCGTCACGATCAGGCCGCTGACGTCCTGCACCTCGCGACCCGTCAGCCCCTGCCCGACAGCGGCTACCCGGCCCCCGGTGAAGGCCACATCAGCGGGGCCGTCGATCCCGTTGGTCGGGTCGATAACCCGCCCGCCCTTCAAAACAAGATCGTGCATTGCCACCCCCTACAACCGGACCGGCGGGTTCCGGTCGCGCCAAGGCATCATCTGCTCCAGCAAACTTGCCACCTGCAGCACTGTCGCCTCATCGCCGGGGCATCCAACCACCTGCACACCCACCGGCAGATGCCCCGCCATGCCAAGCAGCAACGACATTGCCGGTTGGCCCGAGACATTGAAGGGGGCCATGAACACCGCATCCGCCCACAGCGCGTTATAGGCGTCCAGATCGGTCAGCGACATGTCATAGAACCCTGCGGGCCGGGGCGGCTGGGTCAGCGTTGGGGTCAGGTAGATATCGAAGGGCAAAAGCTCGGTCACGATGGCGCGGCCGGTCTGGCGCAATTGCTCCACCCGCCCGGCATGCGCTGTGGCCATGGTGGCGCGGCCGCGCTTGATGATCGCCCAGGTCACCGGCTCGACCTCTTCCGGGGTGACAGGACGGCCGGTGACGGTTTCCATCCAGTCCCAAAACCCTGCTGCCTCGACCACCGACATGTCGGTGTAGCTGCGCCACAGCAGGCCAAGGTCGGTCGTCATGTCGTATTCGCTGACGTGGTGGCCCAGCCCCTCCAGCGTGCGGGCTGTGGCGCGGACCGCAGTAGCGACATCGGGATGGACAGGGTTTCCGGTTGGGTCAGACACTGTGAACCCAACGCGCAGGCCCTTTGGCACTTCGCGCGCCAGATCGGCAAAGGGGCGGTCGGGCAATGGACAAGGGTAAGGGTCACCCGGCAGGCCACCGGCCACGGCGTCCAGATAGGTGGCTGTGTCGCGCACCGTGCGTGAATTGCACAGGAAATACGCCCCGCCCATCCAATAGTCAGCCAGCGGTGCCAGCGTCACCCGCCCCCGCGAAGGTTTCAGCCCCACCACCCCGCAGCACGAGGCCGGAACCCGGATGGACCCTGCCCCATCGCTGGATTCGCCGATGGGAACCATGCCCGACGCCACCGCCGCCGCTGTTCCACCGCTGGACCCGCCGGGGGTCACACTTGCGTCCCATGGGTTCAGCGTCGGGCCGTACAACACTGGCTCGGTTGCGATGGACCAGCCATTTTCCGGCGCGTTCGATTTGCCCACCAGCACCAGCCCGGCCGCCTTGATCCGGCCGACGACAGTGCTGTCAGAAGTTGCGATCTGATCCCGCAGGTAGCGACTGGAATTGGTGACCGGCGCCCCGGTCCAACTGGAGGCAAGCTCTTTCAACAGATAGGGCACACCCGCCAGCGGCCCGGACACGCCCGCCGCCACCTGCTTGCGCGCCATATCATCAAGCCGGTGGATGACCGCGTTCAGGCGCGGGTTCAGCGCCTCGATGGCGCGGATCGCAGCCTCGGTCAGTTCGGCCGCGCTCACCTCGCCCGCCCGCACGTGACCGGCCAGCGCCACCGCATCGGCGCTGCGGTAGAGGTCGTCAATACTGCCCATGGCACCCCCAAATGCGCCAGGTGGCGACGCGGTTCAGTCCAGACGGATAACCCGTTCCTCGGCAATCGACTGTTCTGCGGCCAGCACAATGCGCAGCGAATTGACGGCGGCATCCATGCTTTCCGACAGATCCAGGTCTTCGCGGATCGCACGCAGGAAATAGGCCTGCTCGCGGTCACACAATTCCTGATGGCCGGGTTCGTCGGCCATGCGCAGAATCTCGTCCTTCTTCAGGAAATGCTTATCCTCGCCAACAGCAGCATGGTGGACGCGAATGACATCGGTCCTGGTGTGCTTGTCGATATTGGCGCTGTCTGACAGGTCTTCTTCACCCGACCTGGCGTGATCGTCCGGAACGAGACTGACCGATCCCTTCGGGCCCACAATATCTTTCACGAAGAAAGCGGTTTCCGACATCATCGGCCCCCAGCCCGCCTCGTACCAGCCGACTGAGCCATCATCGAAGGTCACGTGCAGGTGGCCGTAGTTCTGCTTGTCAGCTTCAGCCCAAAGTGCTGCTCCAATGCCATGCACGCGGACGGGCTTTGCACCCGTCAACTGGCACATAACGTCAACGTAATGCACGCCGCAATCCACGATGGGGATCAGGCTGTCGATCAGGTTCTTGTGCCAGAACCACGCATCTCCAGATGACTGCTGGTTCAGGTTCAGCCGCATGACCAAGGGCTTGCCCATCGACTTGCCGATCTCGATGAACTTCTCCCAGCTTGGGTGTACGCGCAGGATATAGCCAAGCACCAGTTTGCGCTTCAGCCGCCGGGCTGTGGCCACCACCGCCTCGGCCTCGGCATTGGTCGTGCCGACGGGTTTTTCCATGAACACATGCGCCCCCGCCTCCATTGCCTTGATGGCATAGTCGGCATGTGTATTGGGCCAGGTGTTGATCGACACCGCGTCGGGCTTAAGCGCGGCAAGCGCCGCCTCATAGTCCTCGAACAGCGGATACCCGTTCAACTCCTCGGGGATCGCCCTGGACGTGATGGTACGCGAACAGAGACCCACAATCTGAAAGCCGGGGTTTCGATGGTAGGCGCTGGCATGGGACGCCCCCATGTTGCCCAGGCCCACGACAAGGATTCGCACAGGCGTCATCACAGCGGTCTCCTTTGATGGGGTGGCGGGCGGCACTCATCCCGCAGGATGAGCGCCGCCGACCGTGGTTCAGCCTTTCGCGCCGATCGCCTGATCGAACATCGTGGCGCGAATTTCGTCGACGTTGATATCCTCAAAGCCTGGCGGCACGCCCGCCGCCGCCGCATCGGCCTTGACCTTCTCAAGGTCAAAGCTGTTGGCCTCCGCGATCAGGTCGTTGGTGCAAACATCCTCGGCCTTGATGACTTCGGTTTGGCCGATCTGGGCGGTCAGGTCGAAGAAGCTCTGCCACGACGCCATGTCATGCCAGCCCCAGCCCTGCCGCTTCGACATGTCGCCACGGAAGACATTGGCCTGCTGGATCAGCGACATGCAGCCCTGCTTGGGGCCAACGTTCTGGCCCAGCGTCGGGAACTGGTCGAACACGGCTTGCACGGCGGCTTGCGGGTTGTGTTCGGCGAACTCCATCCCCATGGCCCAGCCCTTGAGGTACTGGCCCATGAACGCCTTCTTGTCCGGGTCTTCGAGATCGGCGGCACGCACGACAAAGGTGTTCGCAGGCAGGGGAGAGTTCTGCACACCCAGCCAGTACTCGAACTCCAGCCCGGTGGCGATCCACTCGGCCCGCAGCCCTTCCCAAGACAGCGCCGCGTCGCCCTGACCGCCGGCCAGGGCCGTGCCCCAAGTCGGCCAGCCCGCCTCGACGTAGTTGATGGTCGAGATGTCAACGCCCTGCGCGGCCAGCATCGGGTCGACGATCGGCTGCCAGGCAGCCGATCCAAGCAGGATCGTCTTGCCCTCGATCGCCTTGATGTCGGCGGGGCCCTCACCCTTGCGGAAGGCCAGGCTGAAGGTATCGCGCGCTGCCGTATGGAACACCGATTTCAGATTCATCCCTTCGCGCAGCGCGAAAGAGAACACCCCGGGCGAAGGAAAGCCCATGTCGGCCTGACCCACATCGACGAACTTGACCGTGGCTGTGCCATCCGACGGGCCGGGCTGCATGTCGATCGACAGGTCGCCGAAATAGCCCATCTTCTTGCCCACCCAGAAGCCGTAATCGTCCAACACCTCAAGCGTGCCGCGCGGGCTGATCCAGATGAAAGGGCGGTCATAGGGGGTGGCCATTGCGGTCCGGAGCCCAAGGCTCGAAACCACGATACCGCCACCAGTGATCTGCAATAGTTTCCGCCGGGTAAGCCCGGGGCCGGTTCTCAGATCTGTCATCTCGGTCACTCCCATGTTGTATTGGATTGCGCCGGGTTTGTTTCAGGCTTCCCAGCTTGCCCACTTCTTGCCGATCAGGAAAAACAGGACGTAGAGAAGGATACCCATGATCGAAAGGATCATGATCACTGCAAAGAACTCGGGCATGTTGATCATGCTGGAGTATGTCGTAAGACGGTTGCCAAGGCCGAACCCGCCACCCACCATTTCCGCACCCACACAGGTCAACAGGCCAAAGATCGCGCCGATCATCAGCCCGACAAGGATCATCGGCATCGCCATTGGCGCGCGGATCTTCCAGAAAATCTGCAGGACGGACGCGCCATAGCTGCGTGCCAGCGCGATCTTGGCGCTGTCGGTGCGGCGGAAACCGGTGGCGGCGTTGATCATCACCATCGGCCCGGCGGCAAGCGCCACTGCGATGATCCGCGGGCTGTAGCCAAATCCAAAGCGCAGGATAAGCAGCGGCACCAGCGCCAGCATCGGCGTGGTAACGAGGATCAGGATATAGGGGGTTATCACCTTCTCGACGAAGGGTTTCTGGGTGACCACTGCAGCCAGAACCAGACCGATGCTCGCCCCTATGCCAAAGCCTGCGAACAGACAGATCAGCGTATCGCGCAAATGCGGCAAAAGCAGCGGAAATTCCTTGACCAGTGCTGCCATGATGGCCGATGGCGGCGGCAAGATGTAATGCGGCACCTCAAACCAGCGCAGCAAGACCTCTAGCCCGCCGATCACGATCACCGCCACCAGGATAATGATCGCGATTTCTTTCCGTGTCCGCGCCCCTGTGCCCGCAGCAAGCGAAACACCCGCAAGGCCGACCCCGGCGCCCGATTGAGATTTGCGGAATTCAGGAATGGCATCGGTCAATGTCGTTACTCCGCGGCCGCGCGCAGGGTGGTCTGGCCATAGATGTCGGCCTTGATCCGGTTGGTCAGGTCGAACACCTCACGGCTGGCCATGGTTTTCAGACTGCGCGGCCGCACAAACGGAACCGGATAGTCGGCAATCACCCGGCCGGGGCGCTTCGACAGGACCAGAACCCGGTCAGACAGGAAGATCGCCTCTTCGATCGAATGGGTGATGAACACGATGGTGGTCTTTGTCTCCAGCCAGATTTCTTCGACCAGACGGTTCATTTCCTCGCGGGTAAAGGCATCAAGCGCGCCAAAGGGTTCGTCCATCAGCAGGACCGATGGCCGCAGCGACAGCGCCCGCACGATCGAGGCGCGCTGTTGCATGCCGCCTGACAATTCGCGCGGCATCCGGGTTTCGAAGCCCTTCAGCCCGACGCGGTCCAAGAGGTGGTTGATCCAGGCCATGTCCGGTTTCTGGCGCTTGACCTCCCAAGGGAAAAGAATGTTCTGCATCAAGTTGCGCCAGGGCAGCAGGTTCGCCTCTTGGAACACAAGGCCAATGTCGGGATGTGGGCCAGTAATCGTCTGGCCGTCCAGCTGCACCTGCCCCTCGCTTAACCCATGCAGACCTGACATTGACCACAAGAGCGTTGTCTTGCCGCAGCCCGAAGGCCCGACAATGGATACGATGGTGTTGTGCCCGACATCGAGGCTGACATCGGCAATTGCCTGAAGATCGCCATAGCGCTTGCCAGCGCCGCGAATACTGAGCCGAGCACCTTCCGTTGCCGCCGCCATGAGCCCCCGCTCTTTTCGGGCCCTTGCAGACGCGCAGGCTTCCCTGGGGCAATTTATGTTGCTCACTTACAAGGGTGTCAACGATTCGGAAAAAGGGAGAATTACTGTCGCATTTAGAAGCCAGAAATGGAGATTTATCCGTGTAAGTTTCCAACACATTGACTTGACGCTGATGCCGGAAGACCGACATAGTACAAAAGCAGATCAGCAATTGACGGGGGCAGGATGCGAGCGCAGCAAGCCGCAAGAATGCGTGTGCCCGTGCCGGACATCATTGCCCGGATCAAGGACGGCTATCCCGATCTGCGCCCTGCCGAACAGTCGGTGGCCGATGCGGTGCTGTCCGATGTACAGGCCGCCGTCGATGCGTCAAACGCCGACATCGCAACGCGCGCGGGCGTAAGCCAGCCCACCGTCACGCGGTTCTGCCGCGCCATTGGCTGCGAGGGGGTGCGCGACTTCAAGCTGCAACTGGCACGGTCACTGGTGGTGGGCGACCTGTACCTTGCCGCCGACGCCACCCCCCCCACCCCATCGGGTGCCGCCCTGCCGCCATTCTGGGAGTCTGTGCTGTCCGAGGCACGGGCGGCCATCCACGCCGTCGAACGGCAGCTTGACCCCGCCCTGCTGATGCAGGCGGCCGGGCTTCTGGCGCAATCGGGTGGGCGCGTGTTTGCACTGGGTCTTGGGGGGTCGTCGTCGTCGCTTGCCGAGGAAACGCAGAACCGGCTGTTCCGCTATGGGCTTGGCGTCACCGCGCTGAAGGACCCTTACCTTGCGCGGATGATGGTGGCGACCTGCCGACCCGGCGATGCCTTTGTCGCAATCTCGTCAACAGGCCGCACGCGCGAGGTGATCGAGGCTGTCGAAATGGCGCGCCACCACCGCGCCGCGACCATTGCCATCACCACACCCGGCAGCGACCTTGCCCGTGCAGCGGATATGGCGCTTACCGTAGCCGTGCCGGAATACCCCGACACGCTGAAACCCTCGGCCTCACGCTTTGCCTTTCTGGCGGTGATCGACCTTCTGGCCGCCGCCACCGGCTATAGCATCGGCCCTTCCGCGCGCGAGAACCTGCGGCGGATCAAATATGCCATCCAGACGCATCGCAGGGGTGCGGCGCTGGAACCACTGGGAGACTGATGCCATGTCCGACGCCGCCATCGATCTGTGGCTTGGCCGTTTCGATGCTGCGCTGCAAGCAGGCGATGTGACCGGGGCGGCGGCGCTGTTTCGCCCAGATGCGGCCTGGCGCGACCTGCTGGCCTTCACCTGGAACATTGTCACTCTGGAAGGCCCCGCCCGAATTGCCGCCATGCTGGGCGATTGTCTTGCGCGCACCGCCCCCACCGGCTGGCACCGCGTCGGCCCGGCCGAAGGCGAAGGCGACACCGTCAGCGCATGGATCGCCTTTTCCACCGCCACCGCGCAAGGCACCGGGCGGCTGACCCTGCGCGACGGGTTGGCAGATGTGCTGTTCACGGCCATCGCTGACCTGACCGGCCATGAAGAAAAGCGCGGGGCCACCCGCCCCAAAGGGATCGTCCACAAGGCCAGCCGCACGCGCGAAACCTGGTCCGAAGCCCGCGCCCGTCGCCGCGCGCAACTGGGGGCCGAGGAGCAGCCGCAGGTTCTGATCATTGGCGGCGGTCAGGGTGGGCTGGCGCTGGCCGCACGGCTCAAGGCGCTTGGCGTGCCTGCGCTTGTGGTCGAAAAGAACGCGCGCGCAGGCGACAGCTGGCGCAACCGCTACCGCAGCCTCGTGCTGCATGACCCGGTCTGGTATGATCATCTGCCCTATATCCCCTTCCCCGCGCACTGGCCGGTCTTCTGCCCCAAGGACCAGATGGGCGACTGGCTCGAGGCCTATGCGCTGGCGCTTGACCTTGACCTGTGGCTGTCCTCGAGCGTCGAAAGCGCGGTATGGCAGGGCAATCGCTGGGAGGTGACGGTGCGCCGACCCGAGGGCGCCACCACGCTGCGCCCGGTCGAACTGGTGTTTGCCACCGGTGCCTATGGCCCACCCCGCGCCATCGACTGGCCGGGGGCGGAAAACTTTGCCGGAACGCTGATCCATTCCAGCGCCTATCAGGACGGCCGCGCCTTTGTCGGCAAGCGCGCGCTGGTCGTGGGCGCAGCATCAAGTGCGCATGATGTGGCGGTGGATCTGTGGGAGGCCGGGGCCGAAGTCACGCTGATTCAGCGGTCATCGACCTGCGTGGTGCGGTCAGAAACGCTGATGGACCTTGGGTTTGACATCTACTCGGAAGAGGCCGTCGCGCGCGGCATCGACGTGGACCGTGCAGACCTTTTGTCTGCCGCTACGCCGTTTTCGCGCTTCACCGATGGCCAGCGTGCCCTGTACCGGCGCATCCGCGCGCAGGACGCCGATTTCTACGCCCAACTTGCCGCCTCAGGGATGCAACTCGACTTTGGCGAAGATGACTCCGGCCTGATGATGAAGGCGCTGCGCACCGCGTCGGGCTATTACATCGACGTGGGCGCGTCGGAATTGATCGCCACCGGCCAGATCAGCGTTATCGCAGGGCATGGCGTGGCGCGGGTGGTGCCCGAAGGGGTGGTGCTGGACGACGGCAGAACGGTTGCGGCAGATGTGGTGGTGGCCTGCACCGGCTATCAGTCGATGCACCGGACGGTGGCGGGCATCGTCTCGGATGCGGCGGCCGAAGCTGTCGGCCCCTGCTGGGGCTTGGGGTCCGGCGTGCGCGGCGATCCGGGGCCATGGCTGGGCGAATTGCGCAACATGTGGAAACCGACCGCCGTGAAGAACCTTTGGTTTCACGGCGGCAATCTGGCGCTGTCGCGGTTCTATTCGCGCCATGTCGCGCTGCAACTCAAGGCGCGCATGGAAGGGCTGCCAGTGACTGTTTGGGGCGGCCCGGATCAGCGCGGAGCATAGGCAATGGCCTCGATCTCGACCGCGATGTCGATCATCAGTCGTGATTCTGCCGTGGACCGTGCCGGGGGCTGGTGCGGGAAATATTCGGCATACACGGCGTTGAAGGCAGGGAAATCGCCGCGATCACGCAGCCAAACGGTGGTCTTCACCACATCGCCCATCGAGGCCCCGGCCAGCGCAAGGCAGGCCTTCACATTCTCAAGCACCGCGCGGGTTTCCGGCCCGATGCCACCCTCCACCACCTTGCCGCCCACAACGGGCACCTGCCCCGACACAAAGACGAAATCCCCCGCCCGCACCGCAGGTGACAAGGGCACATGGCTGGTTCCGAAGACTTCCTTGGACATGGCATATTCTCCTGTTGCGGCTGTGATCCTGCCCGCCTCGCCCAGAAACGCAAGAAGAAGCGCATGATCGACCTGCAAGACGCAAGAGTGGTGGTGACCGGCGCGGGCGGTGGCGTCGGGCGCGCGCTCTGCGCCACTCTGGCACGCCTCGGCGCGCAGGTGATCGCTTGCGACATGCCAGAGGCCGACCTTTCCGCCCATCCTGAGGCGTATCACTTTGACCTGCGCGACAGGGTGGCCACCCTGTCGGTGGCCGACACCATTCTGTCCAAAGGAACGCCCGCAGCCGTCATCTCGAATGCGGGGTGGACGCGGGCGGAAACCTTCCGTCTCTGCACGCCTGATGTGGTCGAAGATGAGCTGACGCGCAACTTCACCGGGGCCGCGCATTTCACCCAAGCCTTCCTGCCCGCCATGCGTGCAGGGACCGGCAACCGTGCCTTTGTCTTCGTCTCGTCTGTCAACGCCCTGACCCACCACGGCAACCCGCCCTATTCCGCAGCCAAGGCCGCGATGCTGGCCTGGTCGCGCGCCATTGCGGTCGAGGAAGGCCGTCACGGCATTCGCTCGAACGCAGTGATCCCGGCCTCGATCCGCACCGCCGCATGGGAGCACCGCCTGCAGGCCAACCCCGCGATCCTTGACAGGCTGGCGGCGATCTATCCCCTGCGCCGGATTGTTACCACCGACGAGGTTGCGGCGGCCGTGGTCTTCCTTGCCTCCCCCGCTGCCAGCGGCATCACCGGCACGACGCTGACGGTGGATGCAGGCCTGATGGCGGGAAACCTGCCGTTCTTGGACGCCATCTCATGACCCCAGATGATATCGAAACCCCCGCCGTATTGATCGATCTTGACCGTGTCGAAGCCAATCTGGCGCGCGCGCAGACCTACGCCGATGCGCATGGGCTCAGGCTTCGCCCGCATGTCAAGACGCACAAGCTGCCGCGTTTCGCGCGCGCGCAGCTGGCTTTGGGTGCAATCGGGATCACCGCGCAGAAACTGGGCGAGGCGGAGGCAATGGCAGATGGCGGGCTGACCGACATCTGCCTGCCCTATAACATCATCGGCGCGGCCAAACTTGCGCGGCTTGCCGCCTTGGCACGCCGTGTAACCCTGTCGGTGACCTGTGACAATGCCACCGTCCTGGCTGGTTACGCCGCCACATTCACCGATCCAGACACGCCCCTGACGGTGCTGGTGGAATGCGATACCGGCGCAGCGCGGTGCGGGGTGCAGACGAGGCAACAGGCTCTGGCGCTTGCACGCGGCATCGCAAACGTGCCGGGCCTGCACTTTGGCGGCCTGATGACCTATCCCGCACGCGATGGCGAGGCCGCGACAGATGCCTGGCTGATCGCTGCGCGTGCCTTGCTGACCGAGGCCGGCCTGCCGCCACCCGTGATCTCGGCCGGGGGCAGCCCCGGTCTCTACCGCGCGCATCTGGTGACTGCCGCCACCGAACACCGCCCGGGCACCTACATCTACAGTGACCGCATGCAAGTGGCCTTTGGCCTCGGCGGCTGGGACGATTGCGCGATGACGGTTCTGGCCACCGTGGTCAGCCGCCCGACCGAGACCCGCGCCATCCTTGACGCCGGATCCAAGGCGCTGGCCGCAGACCTTTGCCCCCTGCCCGGCCATGGCCGCATCACCGCCTATCCGGACGCGGTCATCACCGGGCTGTCGGAGGAACATGGACATGTTGACCTGTCAGCCTGCACCGACCGGCCCGCGGTGGGCGAACGGGTGCGCGTTATCCCCAACCACGCCTGCGTGGTCACGAACCTGTTCGACCATGTCCACCTGATCCGTGGCACTATGGTGGAGGAATTGGCCAGCGTCACCTCACGCGGCAAACTGGCCTGACCGGACGCGCCCTGCAGCAGTTCCTCGCTGATCTGGCGGCAGGCGGCCATCAGCCTGTGCACAACCGCCTCTGTACCGCTGTCGGCGCTGATCCGGCGCAGGCCCAGGCCGACTAGGTCCGCAGGCTTGCCGATAAACAGGGCTGCGACGGGCGTCGGCTCCATTTGCGCGACGAGGCGGGTCGCTGATGGGGCAGGATGTCATGGCGCACCGCCACATCGACAATCCGGGCACCCGGCTGAAGGCTTTTGGCGATGATCAGCGCCTTGACCTCGTCCGGCCACCGCCGCTTGCCCCGTCGCCGCGGCCCGCAGGCCCTTCGCCACCATCCGCCAAACGATACCTCCATCCGTTCTCGGGGGTCTTCCCGCAGGCGCGTCACACCTCAGAAATACAGCAAATCAATGCGCGGGTACCGCCGCTTGCGACTGATCTTAACGTGCGGACGTTTCAGGGGAGCAGGTCAAGGATTACCGGTGCAGCTTCCGGTTCTGTTCAATTCTCGGGACGAAGCTCAGACTGATGTCTGTCTCGGCGATGCTGCGCAGCGCTTCTGCATCGCAGCAGAGCCGCGTACCTTCACGCGTCAATGCACCCTCAGCGATCATATCCTGCAGGACCCGGTTCACCTTGGGGCGGCTTGCCCCGAGAACGGCGGAAAGTTCGGTCTGGCTCAGCCCATACCGGATTGTGGGACGTTCAGGCAGTTCCTCGCCGTGCGTCTGATGGAGCGAAAACAGAAAGAACCGCGCGACGCGCTGTCTCAGATCATAGAGCGCGATCGTTTCCATCTGGAAGTTCGTGTTCCGAAGCAATCCGCTCAGGTGTCGGGCCAGCGCAAGGGGAAGATCAGCCTTCTCGCGTGCGACGTCCAGGAAGCCTGCGCGGTCGATGACTATACCTGTCGAGCGCTCCACCGCAAAGGCGTCGGCTGACCGCGGCCGGCCATCGATCAGGGCCAACTCGCCCAGGATATCGCCGGGAAAGAGATGACAAAGAACAAGCTCCCGGCCTTGGGGGGTGCTGATCGATAACCGAATCCGGCCGACGGTCACGGCGATCATGTGATCGCCTTCATCCTCTCGCTGAAAAATGCAGCTTCCTGCCGGCCAGGTACAAATCCGGCCGACAGATGCAAGCCGACCGAGCGTCTCAGGATCGAGACCCATGAACAAGGGAAACGAGGCGAGTGCCGTTTCGAGTCCAGGTTGGGTTTTCGGTCCTGCCGCCCGCATGCTTTGCTTTCGTTCCTTTCGGTGTCCGGAACTGTCGCCCGCTTCGGCGTGAGGGTAGGCAGCGCGTGCGGGTGATGCAAGGGACGGATCCCGTTCCCTGGGGAACAGCGCAAGTCGTGGACTTCGTCGATGCTGGCTTCATCGCAGGTCACAGACCTGCCTCTGACCGGAGGAACACGGGATGAGCCATGGACTTCAATTCAAGTATCTGCTGGATGCAATCGACTGCTCCGGCGCGAGGCACAACCTCAACGATGATCTCGTTGCCGCCGAAATGGCAGCTGCCCGGAATGACATCGGTTTTCGGGCACGGATCGTCGCCAAGGTTTGCCTGGGCCTTGCAGCCGTCGGGTCGATGAGGCGGAGACGCCCGGAAAGCCTGGATGAAGGCCTTGGTCGTGAAACCAGGGCCAGCCGGTAGCACACCTTCAGCCCTGCCTCCGCCCATATTTGCCCCACGCTCGAGGGCGATAGGCCCACTGCTTCGGCTACAGTCGCGCGGCTCCGCTGCGTGGCTTTGGGCGGCGCTTCCCGCACGGTCTTGGCAATCACTTTCGGCCGAACCTCCCTGGGCAGGGGCAGCACCCGCGAGTGCCGCGTCTTGTCCCGCTTGAGTCCCGGCACGCCTTCACCAAGCTGCCGCTGCTGCCGGCACCGGACCGTCGGCTTCGACATGCCCGTCCACCGCATGATCGCCCCGTGGCAGTGTTGCATCAGTCAGGGGTGAGGTGTGATTTCCCCTTTCCCCGTTGATGTGATGCGACGCGGACGACCTCGGCGGTGGCGAGTGCGTTGAAGCGGTTCATGAGGGCGACCCGGATGTGGATTTCGGCGGTCTGGCGGTCGGGGTCTCTGGCGGCGATGCGCTCGCCGAAGGCTTTCAGGCATCGCATCCTGGCCTCTGCCCTGCTTGTGGCATGACAGCCGCTCCGCCGCTTTCATCCTGCGCGGCCGTCTTGGCGAATGTCGCGCAGGATCGTGTTGCGTGCGGCCGCGGCCGGGCAATCCTCGCGCCAGCGCCGCCCGTTCTTGCGGATCGGGATGATGGCAGTCGCGTTGCGGTCGGGAGCG
>JADCEN010000066.1 GCA_020250175.1 Rhodobacter sp. | reverse complement strand
TCGTCTGCACGAGGAACTGGTCCCGAACGAGCAACTGTCGTTTCATCACGCCCTGATCGAGGCTATCCGTACCAAGGACGTCGACGCAGCCGACCGGGCTGCGACGGCCGACGCGCAGATCGTGCGAGACGAGATTTCGCGTCAGATTTCCGCTGGCGGATCCGATCTTACGCCGCTTTAGGTCTAGGGTCACACAGGAGTTGCAAGACCAAAACGGATTGCGCGGATATGGGCGATCACGTGGCTTTAAGTTCAATGAAGTCCGGCCTTATCGCGCACTTCAAGACTACCCCCGTTCATCTTGCCGAAGATTCTCCCCGTCCATATCACCCTAAAGAAGGGGAGGGCCAACGGTTGCCAGAGACCGCCAGGAAATACGCACAGATACAGATACTCGACTATCCCGGTGCGCAGCAATCAGCGGTTCTGGGCATGCGGGATCTGATGGAGTTTGCGGCCCAGCTTGCAGAGGCGAGCGGCGCGAAACCCCATCGGGTCGAGATCTGCGACACGCCCAAGGACGGCGCCGCTGTGGTGATCCTGCCGCCTGCACTTTCGCTTGCGCCTCCTGTCTTGCCAGCTGGCTGGAAGGAAAAGCTGATCGCGCTTCATCAAGGTGGAACTGTCCTTGCCTCGGTCTGCTCGGGCGCGTTTCTTCTTGCGGGAACCGAATTGGTCGACGGGCGTCAGGTGACAACCCATTGGCGGCACGCGGCCACGTTTCGCGAACGGTTTCCCCATGTCGTGACGGACATCGACCGCTTGCTGGTCGATCTAGGGGATATCGTGACGGCGGGCGGGGTCATGGCCTGGACCGACTTGACGCTTCACATCATCGAGCGGTTCGGCGGCCGTAAACTGATGCTGGATGTGGCAAAGATGTTTGTGGTTGATCCGCCAGAACGGGAACAGAGCCACTACGCCAGCTTTCTTCCGAACTTCAAACACGCGGATGCAAGCATCCTGATGGTCCAGCACATGCTGCAGGAAAACATCAGCGCGGTCCATTCCCTTGCAGGCCTTGCACAAATTGCCACAATGTCAGAACGCAGCTTTTTGCGCCGGTTCAAGAAAGCCACGGGGCTATCCCCCGTGACCTATATTCAGTGTTTGCGCGTCGAAGCAGCACGGTCCCGGCTTGAGCTTACCACAGTGAGCTTCGAGCGATTGAGTTGGGACTTTGGCTACAATGATCCGGCAACGTTTCGTAGCGTGTTCAAGCGGATAACCGGGCTTTCCCCGTCTGACTACCGACGCAAGTTCGGCGCCGGCAGCCTTGCATTACGCCCTTGATCGCCCCAGATACAGCGCGGTAAGGACCAGCCAGATCGCCGCAATCATCCCCGTTTGCGCCCAGTAGGGCCAGACAGCCTGTCCTTCAACCAGAACCGAGGCCAGTGCATCGGACAGATTGACCGAAGCAAGGCCAAGCACGGTCATCGCCAAGACGGCCAAAGCGATCGGCACAACAGCGATGTCTCGCGATGCCGCAAAAAACAGGCCGACATAGGCCAACACGGCAAAGGAAATGATCTTGTCCTGATAAGCGTGGTAAGGCGTGTCGTAGTAGACAAAGAGGATCGGAAACTTGATCCCGAAGAAGTGGGCGATGGCCATGCAGACGAAGTAAGCGCAGCATGCCAGAAGGCCGAAACGAAGCAGATTGGGCACGAAATTCTCCTCATTGTAGTAGACGGCCGATAAGTACCGCCACCTGCCGAGGATGCGGAGTGGCCATAGCGCCAACTGTCAGGGGTATCCCGCCAACCTGTTACAATCAAACGGAAGGCTGCTCAGCACGTCATGACGGAGTTCGGCGTGCAATCATCTGGACGCAGGGGCAAGATACCTTCTCACTGCCCGATCCCCGATGCGTGTCAGAACCTCGTAGGATATGGTTCCGGCAGCACTAGCAATGCTGTCAATCGGAACCTCGGTTCCGAAGATCTCGACCTCCTGCCCGCGCCTTGCCAGTTCACTGGGCACGTCGGAGACGTCGATGGCCAACATGTCCATCGAAACCCGACCGATGACGGGGCAAGAATACCCGTTGAGGGACAATTTTGCAGGCGCCCTATCCGGGCTGGACGACAGGCTTCTCGGGATGCCATCACGATATCCCGCCCCGGCAACTGCGATAAGGCCGTCGCATTTTGCTGTCCAGGTTGCCCCATATCCAACTGTCTCACCTTTTCGGACCGAGCGGACTTGCAGGATTCTCGCCTTTAGCGAGGCAACGGGCTGCATTGGATTTGGGCCCGCAGCAACTGGCGAGCCGCCGAACAGTGCAATCCCTGGACGGACCAAGTCGAAATGAAACCTGGGGTCCAAGAAGATGCCGGAAGAGTTGGCAAGACTGGCCGGCACGTCCGGAAGTCGTTGGCGAACCTGCCAAAACGCCGCCAATTGCCTTTCATTCATCGGGTGTGTTGGTTCATCCGCGCAGGCCAGGTGGCTCAGGACCAGTCGGATGCTCAGGTTCGAGACCAATCCTGTGTCTGATAGAAGCGCCCTGAACTCTTCCAAGGCGAAACCAAGCCGGTTGATGCCAGTATCGACATGCAATGCGCAGCCAGACGTTTCCGCGGACTTGTCGGTCCGGCGGGCCCACTCCCGCGCATCTTCAATCGATGTCAGGACGGGACGAAGACTATGACGCTGGTAGAATGCCGATTGCCCCGGATAAAGGCCGTCCAGCACATAGATGTCGGCCCGGGGGAGAACTTGCCGCAGGTCTTGGCCTTCCGACGGACGCGCCACAAAGAAGGTTCGGCACCCCGACTGCCAAAGAGCCGATGCCACCGGTTCGATACCCAAGCCATAGCCGCTTCCCTTGACGACACCGGCGCATTCTGCACGGCCTGCGCGCCGGGCTAACTCTGCATAGTTTTGTGCGAGAGCATTCAGATCGACCGTCAATGTCGCTCCGGCCAGCTCTGAAGAAATCCTCGGGCCGGTTTGGGTGGCTTCAGACCGCATCTGGTTGATGTGCCGGCGCGGCACTTTCAAAGGCGGGAAGGGCCATGCAGGCTTCATGGATGCGGCGAATGGTTGGATATGGCGACATGTCGACCGCGAAGCGGGCGTTGTTGACGACTTGCGCGGCGAGGCAGAGATCGGGCAGACCGGGCGTATCGCCATGGCAGAACCGGCCGGTTTCGGGCTCGCGCGACAGGCGGGTCTCCAGCGCCTGGAAGGCCTCACCCACCCAGTGACGGAACCACTCGGCCTGTTGCGCCTCGTCCGCGCCAAAGGTTTTTCCCAAGTACTGAAGGACGCGCAGGTTATTGATCGGATGGATATCCAGCGCGATGATCTGTGCAAGGCTGCGAACGCGGGCCCGACCCCAAGGGTCGCGGGGCAGCAGTGGTGGTTCAGGATAGACCTCGTCCAGCCATTCGATGATGGCCAGCGACTGGGTGAGAATGCCCTCGGGGGTTTCAAGGCTAGGGACCAGGCCCTGAGGATTCACGGCCAGGTAGACCGGGCTGCGTTGCTCACCCTTGCGCAGGGCATAGGTCGCCTGATCAAAGGCGATGCACTTGAGGTTCAGCGCCGCCCGAACCCGGAATGAAGTCGAGGAGCGGAAGAAACTGTGCAGGCGGAAGGTCATTGGGCCGGCCCGATGGGTGTGCGGATATCGGCCAGACCTTCGATGCCGCCGGTGATCACGTCTCCGGGCACCACTGCCCCAACCCCGGCCGGGGTTCCGGTCATCACCAGATCGCCTGGTTCCAGCCGCATCGACTGTGACAGGATCGTGATGATTTCGCGGACCGACCAGATCAGTTGCGACAGGTCGGCCTCTTGCCGGGTCTTGCCATTGACGGCCAGCCAAATACGGCCTGCGTCCAGCATGGAGACACGGCTCATCGGCACCAGCGGGGCAATCACGGCGGATTGGTCAAAGGCCTTGCCCCAGTCCCATGGACGGCCCTGTTCGCGGGCCGCCAGTTGCAGGTCGCGGCGGGTAAGGTCATTGCCGACCGTGGCACCCCAGATGTGGTCCATCACGGCATCCCGCGGGATGTTCGCCCCGCCCTTGCCGATGGCCACCACGAGTTCGATTTCATAGTGGAAGTCCTGCGTAAGCGGCGGGTACGGCACGGTCACGCCATTATCCACCACCGCATCGGCGGGTTTGGTGAAGAAGAAGGGCGGGTCACGATCCGGGTCCTTGCCCATCTCGCGGGCATGGGCGGCATAGTTGCGGCCGACGCAAAAGATGCGCCGGACCGGGAAACGTTGGGCGCTGCCCGCGACGGCAACTGAGGCCTGTGGTGGGGCGGGAATGATGAAATCGGTCATGGTGCCTCTAGTGATTGCCGCGCTGTTCGCGATGCAGGCCAAGCTTTTCCTGAATCGGCCGGTCCGAGAAGGCGAACAGGACCGAATCCTCGGCCGGGTGATGGGTGACCTCGTGCCAAGAGGGGACGATGAACACGTCACGTGGCCCCCAGTCGATGCGCTGGCCCGCGACGATGGAATGGCCGCGCCCTTCGACGGCGACAAAGCCCGTGGCATCGGTCGAGCGATAAGCTTGAGTGTCAAACCCCTTGGGCAGAAGTTGCAGTGTGGTGCCGATGGACGGCATCGCCCAGTCGCCGTTGACCGGGTTGATGTAGCGCATCCGCAACCCGTGGCAGGGGTCCCATTCGTTCTGGTGGCGCATCGCCTCAAGTGCAGCACGCGAGCGGTCGTAGGGATAGTTGAAAATCGGCGAGGCGGGCGTGTGTTTCTCGTAGCCCAGCGGCAGCATGTTCGCGCCATAACGGGCCAGGCTGTCGCCTTCGCTGCGCAATAGCTTCTGCTGGTCAGCGCCCGTGCCTTCGGCGAAGGAGGCGTCGAAGAACTGCACAATAGGAATATCCAGCACATCCAGCCAGAAGATCGGCTGATCGCTGTCGTTGCCGTGGTCATGCCATTGCCAATGCGGGGTGATGATGAAATCGCCCATACGCATCTCGGTCCGCTCGCCACCCACCACGGTCTGCGCGCCGGACGATTCCAGCACGAAGCGCAGGGCCGATTGGCTGTGGCGGTGCGCCGGGGCAACCTCGCCCGGCATCACCAGCTGGACGCCGCAGTACAGCGAAGTGGTGATCTTGGACTGGCCGCGCATCCCTGGGTTTTCCAGGATCAGCACCCGGCGTTCGGCCTCTTTCGCGGTGATGAGGCCGGACGCCTCCAGGAGGCGGGCGCGGATGCTGTCATAGCGCCAGATGTGCGGCACGCAGGGGCTTTTCGGTGTCGGGGTGATGATGTTGCCCATGACGGCCCAGAGGGCGGACAGGCCCTCGGGCTCGATGGCCTTGTAGAAGGCGCTGCGTTCGGGCGTGTCGGTGGGTTTTTCAAAGGACATGTGCGTTCCTATCGATTGGGCTGGGTCACCCCAGCGGCACGGTCAGCGGATCGTAGTTGTAAAGCCAAAGACCCCGGTCTTTCGCCGGGTCCTTGGCGGCGAAGGCGTCGCGGAAGGCTTGCGCCGTGTCGTGGTGGTAAAGCTTCGCGTGTTCGGTGGATTCGTCGACAATTCGCGCCGTGCGGTCGATGCGGGCGGCTTCGTAAAGCTTCAGCGCCGCAGGGATGTCGGCCAGTTCAAGCGCGCGGCGCAGCACCGCGCCGTCCTCAATCGCCATGACCGCGCCTTGTGCCATGTAGGGCAGTGTCGGGTGGGCGGCGTCGCCCAGAAGCGTGACGCGGCCCGTGCTCCAATATGGCAGGCGGGGCCGGTTGTTCAGCGCCCAGCAATAGCATGCCTCACGGTCGGCAGCATCGATCATGGTCTGGACATCGGGGTGCCAACCGGCGTAATCGTCCTTAAGGTCTTGCCAGGGGGCCCTAACCGCCCAACCGGTCTCGCGCCATTCCGGCTTTTCCACGCAACCGACGAAGTTCAAGAGATCGCCCCCGCGCACCCAGTAGACCACCATGTGCTTCCTGGGGCCCATCCAGTTGACAAAGATGCGGTCCATGAAGTTTTCGGGCAGACGGTCGCGCGGCACCATCACCCGCCAGGCGACGTTGCCAGTAAAGTTGGCCGGCTCGTCGCCATGCATCTGGGCGCGAACCACCGACTTGATGCCATCGCCCGCGACCAGCAGGTCGCCTCGGAAGCTGCGCCCGTCGGCAAGCGTCAGCGTCACACCATCGGCGTCCTCGGCGTAGCCGCGCACGCCTGAGTTCAGGTGAATGGCGTTCGGGGAAGCCGCATGGACAGCGTCGACCAGGATGTTGTGAAGATCGGGGCGGTAGATGTGGTAGTAGGGCGCCCCGAAGCGGGTTTCATGCGCCTCGCCCAGCGGGATCACGTTGACGATCTCGGCCGTATCATGCAGGCGAAACTCGGTCCGCAGGGGGCGGACGGCGACGGCCTCGATGGCCGGTTTAAGGCCCAGATCGATCAGCACCCGGCTAGCATTGGCGCTCAGCTGGATGCCTGCGCCGACCTCGCCCAAGGCGGGCGCCTGCTCCAGTACGACCACGTCATGCCCGGCCTGCAACAGGCCGGCCGCAGCCGTGAGGCCCCCTAGGCCTGCGCCCGCGATGAGAATCTTTCGTCTGTCGGTCACGGGCGGCCCTTTCTGCAAACTGTACTACAAATTATGTCCTTCACGTCGAAAGGAGTCAATCGATCTTGCTGAGAACTGCGCTGTGGCAGTGTCAAGACGGTGCGCAAACCTGCTGATCCGGGCCAGTTCGCGCAGAAAACTGGTAGAGACCGGCAGGCTATGCCCCAAATCCCAGGCTTCTCCGGCCAAAATCCCGGATCGGCCGCGTGTACTGGACTACATATTCCGGCTTTTTCGTCGTTTCGTGGCGAATATCGGCGCATCTGTTCCACATTTCCTCCCGCCGCCCGTTCTTAGCAGTTGCTTTTGTTCGGGCTGCAGGTATCACTTTCATAATTGTTGTACAAAGGAGAGAGTCGATGGACTCTGATCGCGCAGGAAGCGCCCCCGCCGAGCGAAAGCTGATCGCGGTGCAGGAGGTGATGGCCAAGGACCCCCGGCACGCGCGACGCGCGCCCGCCGAATGGTACGAATCCGGCGCGGCCTATGTGATCGATCGCTTTGTCCCGCTGCCCGAGGCCGGCGTGCCGATTACCGATCTGGGCTTCAACCGGGGCGATGCGGTGTACGACGTTGTCTCGGTCAGTCGGGGGCAGTTCTTCCGCTTGGCGGACCACCAGCAACGCTTTGCCGCATCCTGCAAGCGCATCCGCGTCACGATGCCTTTCAGTGATGAGCGTCTGACCGAGATCCTGAACCAGCTTGTCGCCCTGACTGGTTGGCAGGACGCCTATGTCTGGTGGGGGGTGACGCGGGGCAAGACGCCGATGCGCTCAGCTGACCGGACCGACGCCACGCGCTTTACCAACCGGTTCTTCGCCTATGTGCTGCCCTACATTTTCATCGCCGACGATGAGCGCCAGCAGCGCGGCACCAATGCGGTCATCAGCACGGAGTATTTCCGCATCCCGCCAACCTCGGTCGACCCGCGCGCGAAGAACCTGCTGGGGCTGGATTTCTCGCTGTCGCTGTTCGAAGCCGGGGATCGCGGGGCGGAATGGTCCGTCCTGACCGATGGTCAGGGCAACATCACCGAAGCGCCGGGTTCAAACCTGTTCGTGGTCAAGGATGGCACGCTGGCCACCCCGGTGGACTGGTGTCTCGAGGGGATCACCCGGCTGAGCGTCATGGATCTTGCCGCCGAACTGGGTCTGCCTTTGGAGGTGCGCAAGGTCACTGCTCAGGAATTGCTTGACGCGGATGAGGCCTTCTACACCTCCAGTGCCGGCGGGATCATGCCACTGCACAGCGTTGACGGCGTGGTTCTGGGCCAGCGCAATGCCACGGGCCCGGGCCCGGTCGGGGCCAGACTTCATGACCTTTACTGGGAAAAACGCTGGGCCGGATGGCTCGGCACACCCGTCGATTACTCGGCCTTGGGCTGAACCACGGATCAAGGACGCGATGCCCGCATCGCCCATCAACAGGCCGTCCAAGCGGGAAAGAATGCGGCCTAGAACAGGGAGAAGACAATGAAAGGCATTATACGTCGTACGCTGCTTGGCGCTGCGCTGACGGCAGCCACGCTGAGCGGAATGGCAGTCCCGGCCCTTGCCGAATACCCCGACCGTCCGGTGAAATTCATCTACGGCTTTCCGCCCGGCGACATTGACGAGCTGTTGATGCGGATGATTGCGGACAAGATGACCGAGATGACCGGCGTCCCGGCCGCCGTGATCGACAAGCCAGGCGGTGCTGCATCCGTTGCGGCTGTCAGCGTGCTGGAACAACCGGCCGATGGTGCAACCGTCGGCGGTTTTGCCCTGTCGGTGCCGATCGTGCACCCGCTACGTGGCCATGAGGTTCTGAAGAAAGACAGCTTCGAACCGGTCGCGATCTTCCTCAGCTATCCGATGATCCTTGTCACCAAGTCGGACAACCCCTTCAACAACTTCGCCGAGTTGAAGACCCATTCCGAAACCACCCCGATCTCGTTCGGGCATTTCGGGGATGGTGCATTGCCGACCCTGGTGACCATGCAGACCTTCAAGGATCTGGGCGTGCAACTGAAAGGTGCGGCGGCCTTTGACGAGGTGAACTGTGGCACGGTCCTGAATGGCGATGCGGACGTCGCACTGACCAATATTCAGACAGTCCTACCGTGCCTGACCTCGGGTGAAGTCAAGGCGATCGCCTCGATGACCGAGCAACGTCTGCCGATGACCCCCGATGCGGCCACCTATGCCGAGCAGACCGGGTCCGAGCCGCTCTACCTGTGGTTCGGGCTGTTCGTGAAGTCCGGGACGCCGCAGGAGGTCAAAGACAAGCTAATCGAGGTCACTACCGCAACGCTTGAGACCGAGGAGGCGAAGGCCCTTGCGGCGCAGGGCAACGCGACGCTGTTCATGAAGACCGGGGCGGATGCGGTATCCTTCGTTGACGGGTACTACCAGCGGGTCGAAAAGATCCTGGCGGCGGCGCAATAATGACCGCCGCCGAGCCCGAAGCGGCGCCGCATGACGCGCCGATCACGGCGGCCGAAGCAAGAACAGGGCGCCGGTTGACCGGCGCTCTGGCTCTGGCGGCAGCCGTGTTGCTGATGTCCTTGCCATGGCAAGCCGCTGTGCCAAAGGGAACCGATCCACTGGCGCAAGGCTGGTGGAGCCATCCGGCGGTATTCCCGGGGGTGACGCTCACGCTCATTCTGATCTTTGCCAGCCTTCTGCATCTGAAGCTACGGCACGAGCGGGGCGAGGGTGCTGGGCAAAGTCTGGCTGTGCAGTTCGAGTTCGGGGCCTATTTCATCGGATTTATCTTCCTGATGGGTCTGGTGGGTTTTGGCCTTTCGGTGCTGATTTTCTCGACACTGGGCCTTTGGCGGTCGGGTTTTACCTTTGGGCGCTCGGCACTCTTTGGGGTCATCCTGACGGCAATTCTGGTGGTTCTGTTCAGGCTGGTGCTGACCATCTGGTTTCCGCCTTCGGTGCTGTCGAGCCTCATGCCGGCGGTTATCGGCAACTTCCTTGAAATCTACTTCTAAGCGGGGGCGAGGATGGATTCCTTTCTGCTGGGCTTAAGCGAAATCATGCACCTTTATGTGCTGCTGGCCCTCGTCGGCGGCGCATTGACGGGCCTGATCGTCGGGGCCATTCCCGGCCTTGGGCCGGGTATGGCCATTGCGATCCTGCTGCCGGTCTCCTTCGGTATGGAACCGTTGGTCGGATTAACCCTGCTTTTGGGCGTCTATGCCGGGTCTTGGTACGGGGGCGCCATTCCGGCCATTCTGATCAACACGCCCGGCACGGTTGCCAACGTCATGACTACGTTTGACGGCTATCCGATGACCCAAAAGGGCCAAAGTGCGCGTGCCCTCTCCATCGCTTATTCCAGCAGCTTTGTGGCCGGTATCCTCAGCGTGCTGGCGTTGGTCTTCCTTAGCCCCAAGCTGGCCGCCGTGGCCAAGAACTTCGGCTCGCCCGAGTTTGCACTGGTGGTCCTGTTCGGCCTGGTCCTTGTCGTTGCCGCCAATGGCAGGCGCAAGACCGAGGCGGCGCTCATGGTATCCATAGGGGCCTTCATCGGCTGCATCGGGCAAGAGCGGGCCTATTCGACCTTTCGCTACACCTTTGACCAGACTTGGCTTGAAGGCGGCGTGACCATCATCTGCTGCGCCCTTGGGCTTTTCGCGGTGTCGCAGGCGCTGGAGCTGGTTGCCGATCGTCGGGGGCCGCCGACAGACAAGATGGAGATCACCGGCGGGCTGTTCAGAGGCCTGTTCGAAGTGTTGAAGTATCCTGTGACCCTTCTGCGATCGACGGGCCTTGGCACGATCATGGGAATCCTGCCGGGGCTTGGTGAGTTTCTGGCGCAGTTCCTGTCCTACACCGCCGCCAAGAAGGGCTCGAAAACACCCGAAGCTTTTGGCAAGGGCTCGCCCGAAGGATTGATAGCGACGGAAGCCTCGATCAGCGCGGTTCCGGCGGCTGCCATGGTGCCGCTCTTGGCGTTGGGCATTCCAGGCGAGGAACTGACCGCGATGATGCTGGTCACCTTCATGGTGCATAACGTCATCCCGGGGCCGATGTTGTTTGAATTGCACCCGGAGTTTGTCTGGGGCCTGTATATCAGCCTCTTCCTGATGAACGTCGTCTGTCTTGTTACGCTCTTGTTCGGCACACGCTGGATCGCGCAGCTGGCACGTATCGACAACCGGATGATCGGGGTTTGCGTGTTGGTGCTGGTGATGATCGGCACATTCGCGGTGAATTATCGCATCACCGACCCACTGATCGCCTTGGCCTTCGGCTTTCTTGGGCTGATCATCAAGCGCGCCGGGATGGCACCGATGCCGATCATCCTGGGTCTGGTACTTGGCCCGCTGTTCGAGGGCCGGTTCCGGCAGGTCATGGGTGTGTCGGGGGGCGACCCCTTGGTGTTCTTCCAACGCCCGCTGAGCCTGATGCTGATCGTGCTCATCGTGGGATCAATCGCCGCCCTGCTTTGGTCCGAACGCAAGGCCGAAAAAGCAGCCGCAGCCAAATCCTGAATGGGAAGAAGACAATGACCAGCTCTACAGAAGTCGCCATCATCGGCGCCGGCTTTGCCGGGATTTGCCTCGCTGCCCAATTGAAACGGAAGGGTTTCGAGGATTTCGTCATCCTCGAAGCGGCCAGCGACATCGGTGGCGTCTGGCGTGACAACACCTATCCCGGTTGCGCCTGCGACATTCCTGCGGTGCTGTATTCCTATTCCTTCGAGACCGGCTACACGTGGACCAAGGCCTACCCGTCACATGCCGAGATCCTGCAATATATCCGCTGGGTCTTTTCCAAGTACGATCTGGAACGCCATCTTGTGCTGAACGCCCGGGTGACCGAGGCGGCTTTTGACGAAGCCGCGGCGCGCTGGCGTCTGAAAACCGCGGAAGGGCAGATATTCGACAGCGCCTTCTTCGTCTCGGCGGTGGGGATATTCAATGAACCAAGCATGCCCACCATTCCGGGGCTGGAGGATTTTCAGGGCGAAGTCCTGCATTCGGCCCGTTGGCGCGAGGATGTGGATCTGACGGCCAGCCGCGTTGCGGTGATCGGCACCGGTGCCAGCGCGATCCAGATCGTGCCAGAGCTGGCGAAGACCGCCGAAAAGCTTGTGGTTTTCCAAAGAACCCCGCCCTATGTCGTGCCAAAAGCGCATACCACGCTGCAATCGCAGGATGCCCCCGCCGACCGCGCCCGCATCTTCGCCGAGTTCGAGGATGCTGCCCGGCGCAGAGGCGACATGGAGGCAACGAGAGCCGATCAGGATCGCTTCCTACAGTACCTCTCCGATCAGGTACTCGACCCCGCGTTGCGCCGCAAACTGACCCCGCCCTTTCCCCTGGGCTGCAAGCGGACACTGTTTTCCAACGACTGGTACCCGGCGCTGCAGCGTCCTAATGTCCATGTCGAGGATGGTCGCGTCGACCGGGTGCTTCCCGATGCCGTCACTTGTAGCAACGGGCAAAGCCATGCGGTGGATGCCATCGTTCTGGCGACGGGCTTTCGCCCCTCAAGCTTTCTGCCCGGCATGACCGTCACCGGTAGGTCTGGCGCACGTCTGCACGAGGTTTGGCACGAAGGGGCCGAGGCCTATCTGGGCGTCTGCGTCTCGGGCTTCCCGAACTTGTTCCTGATGTATGGGCCGAATACCAATATCTCGGGCAGCATCCTTTACATGATCGAGTGCCAGGCCCGGCTGATCCTGAAGGCCTTGGAAGCTGTTGCCGTGCGGAAGGCGCGGACGATTGAGGTCAGCGAACCTGCCTACCGCGCCTATTGCGACGTGATCCAGCAGCGGCTGACCAGCACTGCCATGTCGTCCTCGCTGTGCACCAGCTATTTCATGAACGAGGCAGGCCGCGTGGTCACGAACTTCCCCGGCACTTGCGAGGAATACCGCAGCCTGACCGCCGATCTGAAACAGCCGGATTTCCTGTTCGGGTGATCGCCCCTTTTCGGCAAGGAAACAGGCATGCCCCTTTCCCCCTTCTTCGAAAAACTGCTCTCCCAAGCCGCTGCCTTGGGCCGACCGGCGCTGAGCGCAGGCACCCCGACCGAAGCTCGCGCAGCTTTCGCCGCGATGCGGGGGCTTTTGGGGCCGGGGCCGGAAGTCGGCGCGGTGTCCGATCTGTCCGTACCGACGCGCGGCGGCTCGGTCGGGGCGCGGCTTTACCGGCCAGAGGGTGCCGAGGTTGGACTTTTGGTCTATCTTCACGGCGGCGGCTGGGTCTGCGGCGGGATCGACGATTTCGACGGGCTTGTGCGCCGTCTCGTCTGCCATAGCCAATGCGCCGTTCTGTCGGTGGACTATCGGCTGGCGCCGGAACATCCGTTTCCCGCAGGGCTGAACGACGCGGTGGATGCCCTGATCTGGGCCGAGGCCAACTGCGCAGCCCTGCTCGGTGCGGCTGTTCCCCTATCGGTCGGCGGTGACAGCGCGGGGGGCAATCTGGCCATCGCGGCAGCCTATATGCTTCGAGACAAGATTGCCTTGACCGCCCAAATTCTTTTCTATCCGGTCGCCGACTGCGCCATGGACAGCCCCAGCTACCGGGCCTTCGGAACGGGCCTGCCGCTGTCATGCGCCGACATGGCATGGTTCTTTCGCCACTATGCCGACCCTGCGCGTTGGGCAGACCCGGAAATCTCGCCACTTCGGCGGCCGTCGCTGGCGGGTACGCCGCCAACCTGGATCGTAATCGCCGAATACGACGTGCTGCGCGATGAGGCCGAGGCCTATGCGGCGCGGTTGGCAGTGGAAGGCGTGGCGGTAGAATTCCAGCGCGCAACCGGCATGCCGCATGGATTCGCGCGGATGGCCACCCACGTCGACGAGGCCGCCGAGGTTCTGAAGCAGGCGGGCCAGGCTTTGCGGCGGTTCAGCGAAGCCCACTCCTCAACCCCATGATCCGGAGGAATTTCATGCTCGACGGCAAACGCATACTCGTCACCGGGGCCGCCAACGGCATCGGTCGCGCCATCGCGGTGGAACTGGCGCGGCAGGGCGCCAATGTCGCCTTGGCCGACATCCGGCCTCCGGAAGAAACCGCGGCGATCATCACCCGTGCCGAAGGCCATACGGTGGCGATCCAGGCCGATGTCTCGAACCCCGCCGATACCAGACGGATGGTCGACGAAACCATCCGCGCTCTTGGCGGCCTTGACGGGCTGGTGAACAATGCCGGCGTCTATTCCAGCCTCATCCCGCGCCCGTTCGAAGAGATCGACCTGGAGGAATGGCGGCGGGTGTTTGATGTGAACGTCTTCGGGCTGATGTCCTGCTGTCAGGCGGTCTTGCCGCAGATGAAGGCGCAAGGATCGGGACGCATCGTCAACATCATCTCGGGCACGCCGTTCAAGGGTATTCCCTTCATGCTGCATTACGTTGCCAGCAAGGGGGCCGTCCTTGGCATCACCCGTTCTTTGGCGCGTGAGCTTGGGCCTTCGAACATTCTGGTCAATGGCGTGGCCCCGGGCTTCACCCTGAGCGAAGGCGTCATGGACAATGATGTGCAACTGACCAAGCTGCGGGAGGTGTCGAAGAACGCCCGATCCCTCGCCCGCGACCAGATGCCCGAGGATGTGGCCGGGGCGGTGGCCTTCTTCATGTCGGATGGCGCGGCGTTTGTGACGGGCCAGACACTGCTCGTCGATGGCGGGTCGCACTTCAACTAACGGGCTTGGAGGTGGGGACGATGGTAGACCACGCCGAAGGACCAGACCCCAGCCAAAGCGGGCGCGTGGTCATCGTAACCGGCGCCTCGCGCGGGATCGGGGCGGCCATTGCAGCGCGGCTGGCCCGCGATGGCGCGGCAGTCATGATCGTATATCGCAGTCAGTCCGAAGCGGCTGACCGGGTGGTGCAGGCCATCCGGGCCGAAGGTGGCCGCGCTGCGAGCTTTGCCGCGGATCTGGCCGAGCCTGAGGCGGCGCGTCAGACGGTCGAGGCGACGCTAGCCGTCTTTGGGCGTGTGGACATTCTGGTCAACAACGCTGGCGTGGCGGTCACGGGTGACGCTGCCACCATGTCCAGCGCGCGCGTAGATGAGGCACTGGAACTGGCGTTGCACGCGCCCTTGCGCTGCTCTCAGGCGGTGATTGACCAGATGGCCAGCCGGTCCTGGGGGCGCATCGTCAACATCAGTTCGGTCGGCGGCATGGGCACGGCGATTGGCGGGCTTGCCCCCTATGCCATCGGCAAGTCCGCGCTGAACATGCTGACCAAGCGTCTGGCCTTTGAACTGGGGGCGAAGGGCATCACGGTGAACGCCGTTTGCCCCGGTCTGGTCGACACCGAGATGGCCGAGACGACACACGAGATCGGCGCTTTCGCCGCCTTCCGCGCTGATCCCGCCAAGCTGAACGCTATCGGGCGCGTCGGTCGGCCCGAAGACATCGCGGGGCTGGTTGCATTCCTTGCCAGTGATGATGCGTCTTTCATCACCGGTCAGGCCATCGTGGCGGATGGCGGTGGTTTCAATTTCCTGTCCCGCTCGGGCTAGGGTTCAGGGCAGCGCACCTTCCCTGTTCCAGACACCGTAGTAGATGCCGTCCGTGCCACCTTCAAAGGCAAGCAGCTCTTCGATCTGGCTTTCTGAAACGGTCGTGGCACTTTTGCGCTTCAGCGCCCAGCTCAGCAGGTGGGCCTTCAGCTCCTCAATCACCCCGGCGGGCGGGGTCGCGCCCAGATCGTTCAATTCGTTCGGGTCTGATTGCAGATCAAACAGCATCGGGCGGAAGGGTGGGGCGAACATGGCGAACCAGCGATGGGTGCGCACCATGTAGAGCTTGCAGTCGCGCAGGCCCTGACCCAACACGCGGCCGGCTTCCTTGATCACATAGTCGTACTCGCTGAACGCTGCCTCGCGCCATTCGGCCACGGGTTCGCCCCGCAGAAACGGATACAGCGAGCGGCCCTCGATCACATGGGCTGCAGGCACGCCGCCAGCGGTTTCGATGAAAGTCGGGGCCAGATCGATGGCCTCGACCAGCGCATCGCAGACCGTGCCACGGCTGGCATCGGCGGTGGACGAGGGGTCATAGACGATCAGAGGCACCTTGACGGACGGTGCGTGGAACAGGTCCTTTTCGCCCAGCCAGTGGTCGCCCAGATAGTCGCCATGGTCCGAGCAGAAGGCGATCATCGTGCTGTCCAGCCGCCCGGTTTGGCGCAGAAAGTCCAGAAGCCGCCCGATCTCGTCATCGATCTGCTTGATCAGGCCCATATAGACCGGAACGGCCGTGTCGCGGACCGTGTCGTTCGAATAGGCGCGGCTTTCGGCGTGGTTCTGGAAGGCGGCAAAGACCGGATGCGGGTCGATCCGTTCGGCCTCGGACCGGTTGCGCGGCGGGATGTCCTTTGGCCCATACATGTCATTGTAAGGCGGCGGCGCAACCAGCGGCCAATGCGGTTTGATCAACGAGATATGCAGAAGCCAAGGTTCGGCGTCTGCCCCTTCCACGAATTGGATGGCGCGGTCGATGATGTAGGGCGTTTCCCCTTCTTCTGCGTCAATCGCGGCTGCAAAAGGAGCGTTTTCCAAGAACCAGCCGGACCGGATGCGACCTTCAGCATCTCGTCCGCTGTTGGCATTGTCGTGCCAGGGATTGGCGGCGTCATAGCCGCGGCCTGCTAGGAAGCGATTATAGCCCTGATCCGGCTTGGGGTCGGGGTAAAGGCCATCATGACGCTCCCACACGTCAAACCCGCATTCGGACACACGGGCACCGATGACGCTATCCGGGCTGATGCCCAGCCGCGACATGCCTTCGACATCGGCGCGCATATGGGTCTTGCCACAGAGAACCGCCCGCATCCCCAAGGGGCGCAGATGGTCGCCCAGCGTCATCTCGCCCACTTTCAGCGGCCAGTCATTGGCTACGGCCCCGTGGGTCGAGGGGTAGCGCCCGGTGTAGTAGGACATCCGCGACGGCCCGCAGATCGGCGACTGCACGAAGGCGTTCGAAAAGCGGACCCCGTTCTCCGCCAGCCAGTCGATGTTCGGGGTCTGCAAAGTGGGATGGCCAGCGCAGGACAGGTAATCCCAACGCAACTGATCGCACATGATCCACAGGATGTTTCGGGTCTGCATCGGGGACCTTTCGTTCAGGGCGACCCGCCGCCTGACCTTACACGGAAGTCGGACCCGCTAAGCCGGCCCGACCGCCCGAGGTCAGCGGCGCACCGGGCCGCTCTTGTGGTTGTGTTCTGTCAAAAGCGCCCGATAGAGGCGCCGGACGGTTTCAACATGGGTGCGCATGTAAAGCTGCGCCATTTCACTGTCGCGCGCCTCAAGCGCGCTGATGATGCGGTGGTGATAATCGATAGCTGTTTCGGATTCCGTCACCCGACCGATCTTGATGAAGACCGCATAAGACGTGTCCACCACCTTGTCGACAATGTGGAACAGTTTGGGATTTCCGTTGCAGGCATGGATGGCCCGGTGGAAGCGGGAATTGTCTTCCAGATACTGGCGGTCGTCCTCGCTTTTTTGAGCGCGGTAGTTGGCCTCCAGTTGATCCTGAGCCGCGCGGATGCGGTCCAGCATCTCGTCCGTCATTCGTGCGGCGGCCAACCCCGCGCTGTAGCTTTCCAGAAGTGCCTGCACGTCGAACATCTGTTCAAGCTGCGTTGGTGACACGTCCGTCACGTAAGACCGCTTGTTGTCTCCGATTTCCACCAGGCCTTCATCCGCCAACTGCCGGATGGCTTGACGGATCGGGGTCCGGCTAACGCCATATTCCTCGGCCAGATGCTCCTCGCGCAGGTGGTCGCCCGGTTTGACGCGTCCATCCATGATGGAGGTCTTCAGCATTTCATAAGCCTGAATGCGCGCCGTGACCTCGTTCATCCTGCAATTCCCTGAACTGATCGGTTTTGCTGAACATCTATGGGCATCATGGCAGGCGGTGCAAGGCATTCCGCCTGCCGAGGCAGGGGTGGAAGTCGCCTAGCGGGCATGTGGCATCCGCCCCCCGGGGCACAGAAACTCAAGAATGTTCCCAAAGGGATCGCGGCAGTAGACGACAGCGGGTGCACCGCCAGGAATGGCAATCTGCTCGCCCAGCTGGATGCCCCCGGCGGCTTCGACACGAGCGGCCATTGCTGCGGGATCCGCGCATTCGATCCCGACATGCCGCAGGCCGGGGTGGTGCGGTGGGACCGGCGCGGCGGCGGGCGCGTCCGGCGCAGAGAACTCGAACAGCTCAAGATAGCCGCAAGGGCCGGTCAGAAGGGTCGTGCGTGCGGAACTGCCATCTAGATTTAGAAGCCCGTCCATAAGCGCCGTGCCGCTTGGCCAAGCACCTGCAAAGACGACTTCGCAGTCCAGAACCGCAGCGTAGAACCGCACGGCCGCATCCAGATCTGGCACAACAAAACCAAGGTGGTGCAGGTTCATCGACTGTCTTCCAGTGGCGCGATCCCGGCGACGCGCCTAGTAGGTTGTACACCAATTGGACAGTTTACAAAACATATAATGCGCATTATCGGTAGTATTGTACAACAAAGATGGGATCGCCATGCCTGACATCCGGCTGATCGAAGTGCCCAAGTGGGGCCTGTCCATGGAAGAGGGGACAGTCGTCAAATGGCTGGTCCCGGTGGGGGCTGCCTTTGCCGAAGGCGACGAAATCTGCGATCTTGAAACCAGCAAGATCTCGAACGTGGTCGAGGCCCCGTTTGCCGGAGTTCTGCGTCGTGTGCTGGCCGATGTGGGCGTGACGCTTCCGGTTGGTGCGCCGCTTGCGGTCAGCGCATCAGCCGAGACGACTGAGGCAGAAATTGACGCTTTTCTGACCGGCAGCGGATCGCAAGAGTCCGCTTTGACCGTCACTGCCCCAGCTGTCCGACTGCCAGAAGAACAGGCATTGGTGCAGGCAACAGGCTCCGCCTCGCCAGCTTCACTCTCTGGCACCACTGACGACACCGTCGTCGCCACACCCGAAGCGCGCGCCTACGCCGAATCCCACGGGCTGAACCTTGCCAAGGTCACCGCAAGTGGGCGGGGCGGCCGGGTTTCTGTGGCGGATATCGTAGTGGCGCTTGCGGCCAACGGCGCCGAAGTGGCGCCTGCGGATCCGGTCAGGGCAACGCCGCTAGCACGGCGCCTAGCCGGGCAGCTTGGCGTCGATCTGACAGCGGTCGAGGCGACCGGCCCTCGGGGGCGGGTGCAGCGCGCGGATGTCGAACGCTCGGCGCAGGTGCCCTTGCCGTCCGTCGCGCCGGCAGGGTCCAAGGACATCCCGATAACCGGAACGCGTAAGGTCATTGCCGAGCGGCTGACAGCCTCGGCGCGCGATATTCCGCAGTTCCGGCTTAATGCAGCGATCCGGCTAGATGCGCTGCTGGCCCTGCGCGCCGAGTTGAACGCCGGAGCCGCACAGAAGATTTCCGTCACTGACCTGATCGTCAAGGCCTCGGGGCGAGCGCTGATGCAGGTGCCTGCCTGCAATGTGCAGGTGTTGGACGGGGTGATCCGCCAGTTTGACGCGGCTGATATCTGTCTTGCGGTGGCCCTTCCCGGCGGATTGATGACGCCCAAGATCGAAGACGTGAACGCCAAGTCCCTCTCAACCGTCGCCCGCGAAACCGCCGCGCTGATCGAGGCCGCGCGCGCGGGCAAGCTGATGCCAGATCAGATGACCGGCGGCACTTTCACCATCTCGAACCTTGGGATGTTCGGGATCGACAGCTTTGACGCCATTATCAACCCACCTCAGGGCGCGATCCTGGCCGTTGGAGCCGGGCGGTCCGATGGGCACGGTTACATGAACGGCGACAAGCCCGCGACGGTGATGAACGTGACCCTGACCTGTGACCATCGGGCCATTGACGGGGCGCTGGGGGCTCAGCTTCTGCAGGCCCTGCGAGAAACCATCGAAGCCCCTTTGCAAATCGTGATCTAGGCGAGAAGGACAGAAGATGACCACCGCCACGCCCAAGCTTCCCGGTCACAACACGCTGATCGACGCCTATCGCAAGATGCGTGAAATCCGGGATTTCGAAACGCGGATCTCGAAAGAGTTCGCGGCCCGGACCGTCCCCGGCATGACCCACCTGTACATTGGACAAGAAGCCGTCGCCGTCGGCGTTTGCAGCCACCTGAACGAGACGGACGCCATCGCCTCGACCCACAGGGGCCACGGCCATTGCATTGCCAAGGGCTGCGATCTGACAGGCATGGCGCTGGAGCTGTTCCGCAAGAAGGGCGGGCTCTGCAAGGGCAAGGGCGGGTCGATGCACATTGCCGATGTGTCCAAGGGCATGTTGGGGGCAAATGCCATCGTGGGCGGGGCTGCGCCTTTGGCGCTCGGCGCCGCGCTGACGGCCAAGGTCACCAAATCGGGGGCCGTTTCGGTGGCTTTCGCCGGGGATGGTGCGACCAATCAGGGCACGACGTTCGAGGCGATGAACATGGCGGTGGTCCTGAAACTGCCGGTGATTTTTGCCATCGAGAACAACGGATACGGCGAGCACACTGCCCGCGACTACGCCGTTGGGGCCGATCTGACCGAACGCACCCGCGCCTTTGGCATTCCAGCCGTCAAGGTTGACGGAACCGATTTCTTCGCCGTCCACGCGGCCATGGCCGAAGCCGTTGAACGCGGACGCAATGGCGGTGGTCCCTCGGCAATCGAGGCGGTCGCCTATCGCTGGCATGGCCATTTCGAGGGCGATGCCCAAGCCTATCGCGACAAGGCCGAAATCAAGCGCCTGCGCGAAACGGCCGACCCGCTGCAGATTTTCCGCGAACGGGTTTTGGCCGAAGGTGCCCTGACAGCCGAGGTGATGGACCGCATCGACGCCGAAGTGGCCGAAGCTGTCCACCAAGCAGTGGAAACTGCACTTGCCGCCCCGGTCCCTGATCTCTCTGAACTCTTGACCGACGTTTACGTCAGCTATTGATCCGCGCCCCAAGGAGCACCCCATGGCCATCCGCAGCTTTCGTGAAGCGATCAATGACGCCCTTCGGGACGCTCTGTCCTCTGACCCCACGGTCATCCTGATCGGCGAGGATATTGCTGGGGGCGGCGGGGGCATCCCGGGTTCGCACGGCTCTTCGGGCGGCATGCTTGGGGTGACCAAAGGGCTGTTCAACAAATTCGGCCCGGACAGGGTGATCGACACGCCGATTTCGGAAAGCGCCATCATGGGGGCGGCAGCGGGGGCCGCACTGACGGGGCTGCGCCCGGTGGCGGAGCTGATGTTCATGGACTTTTTCGGCGTCTGCTTTGACCAGATCTACAATCAGGCCGCCAAGTTCCGCTACATGTTCGGCGGCACCACGCGCACGCCGATGGTGGTGCGTGGCATGGTCGGCGCGGGCTTTGGGTCCGCCGCCCAGCACTCGCAGGCGCTGTGGCCAATCTTCACCCATATCCCCGGGCTGAAGGTGGTGCTGCCATCCAACCCCTATGACGCCAAGGGCCTTTTGACCCGCGCCATCCGCGACGACGACCCAGTGATGTTTCTGGAACACAAGGTGCTTTACGACACCAAGGGCGAAGTGCCGGATCATTCTTATGAAATCCCCTTCGGCGTCGGCAATGTCACGCGTCGGGGCAAGGATGTAACCGTCGTCGCCTTTGGCCGCATGGTGCTGTTTGCTAACGAAGTGGCCGACAAGCTGGCGGGCGAGATTTCGGTCGAGGTGATCGACCCCCGCACGACCTCGCCCTTAGACACTGAACTGATGCTGGAAAGCGTGGCCAAGACCGGGCGTCTGGTGGTGGTGGACGAGGCGACGCCGCTCTGTAGCCTCGCCTCGGAAGTGATCAGCGTGATTGCGACCGATGCCCATGGCTTCCTGAGATCCGCGCCGCAAAAGATCACGGCACCCCATACGCCCGTGCCAGCCGCCCCCGTGTTGGAGCGCGCCTATATACCCCAGCCCGACCGGATCGAGGCTGCGATCCGCGCCACGATGACCGACCGGGTGCCCGCCCGCCATCTGGCGCTGATTGCGGCGATGAATCCGTGAGTGAGGACAGCATGAACGCGACAAATCTTCCCCCCGGCGGGCATTTCATCGGCGGCGGATGGCTCTTCGAAGGTGACGAGGAAGCGAGCATTGACCCGGCGACGGGCGGAGTGATCGCCACTTATCGCAAAGGGTCAGAGGCCTTGGCCGATGCGGCGGTTGATGCGGCACGTCGGGCCTTCCAAACCACCGCATGGGCGCAATCACCGCGCTTGCGTGCCAAGGTTCTTGCCGATCTGGCCACGGTCATGCGCCAGCGCGAGGACGAACTGGTCGCTCTGATCATCCGGGAGAACGGCAAGAAGCTGATCGATGCGCGGTTCGAAGTGCGCAATTCCTTTGAGGAGTTGGACTTCTACGCCGGTGTGGCGCGCACACTCTATGGTCGCAGCCTGGAAAGCGCGCCCGATACGTTTTCCTTCATGATGCGCGAACCCGCTGGTGTGGCCGCCGTCATCGTGCCGTGGAACGCCCCGGTGATCCTGCTGATCCGGTCGCTGGCCCCGGCTTTGGCCGCAGGTTGCACGGTCGTGGTCAAACCTGCACCGCAAACGCCGCTCTCGAATGCTTGGGTGATGGCCCGTCTGGCAGAACTGGTCGACCTTCCCAAGGGCGTGGTCAATTCGGTGAACGAAGATGGCACCACGGTCGGGCGGCGCTATGTCGCCTCTGACGGTGTGAATGTGGTCAGCTTTACCGGGTCAAGCGAGACCGGCAAGCGGATCATGGCGGCGGCTGCCCCCACGTTGAAGCGCCTTTCACTGGAACTGGGCGGCAAGGCACCTTCCATCGTCTTTCCCGATGCCGATCTGGATCAGGTCGTGCCGCAACTGGTGCGCGGTGGGCTGCTGATTTCAGGGCAGATGTGCATCGCGATCACCCGGGTTTTGGTGCATGCCTCGATTGCTGATGCCTTGGCCGACCGCCTTGTTGCAGCGCTTCGTGGCGCCAAGATTGGCTCGGGTGCAGACCCTGTGACCCAGCTTGCCCCGCTGATCGACCTCGCCAACCGTGACCGGGTGGTTGCTCTCGCCGCCGCGGCGCATGAGCAGGGCGAGGTCTTGTTGCAAGGCAAGGCCTGCGACGGCGATCTGGCTGCTGGGGCCTTCGTCTCGCCCACGTTGGTCCGCATCGACAACCCGAACGCGAAGCTGGTGCAGGAAGAGGTCTTCGGCCCGCTTCTGACGCTTGAAACTTTCGACAATGAAGACCACGCCATCGCGCTTGCCAACAACAGCCGCTATGGCCTGTCGTCCAGCCTGTGGACGCGCGATGTGTCGCGGTGCTTCCGCGTCGCGCGCCGGATCGAAAGTGGCACGGTCTGGCTGAACAGCCACGGCAAGCTGATTCCCGAGGCTGAGACCGGAGGATACAAGCAATCGGGGATCGGGCGCCTGCACGGGATCGAGGCGATGAACGACTTCCTCGAGACCAAGCATATCTACCTGGAAGCTGGCCGGTAACCTGCTGTTACGCGATGTATGTTGTCCAATACTCCGCCTAAACTAAGAAAAAGGTAGATTTAGGACAGAAAACAACAATAACTGTACAACAAAAGCGGCCTGATCCCGGAAGCCCCGGTTCAGCACAAGGGGGAGAAGAACATGACCGCAGACATCAAGATCCCCCTTCCTTGCGGCGGTGCCTCGCCCATGCCGATCTACATCGGCGGCAACTGGCTGTCGGCCAACGGCCCCGTCGTGGATGTGATGAACCCCAGCGACGAGACCGTTCTGGCGCAGGTGGTAGATTGCAGTGCCGCCGATGTGGACCGCGCGGTTGCTGCGGCGCGGGCGACCTTTGACAACCGCAGTTGGCGTCGCCTGCCGCCCTCGAGCCGCACGGCGATGCTGTGGCGGCTGTCGGAACTAATCGAAGCAAATCGCGACGAGCTGGTCCTGATGGAGGTCGCGAACCTCGGCATGCCCATCCACATCGCGCAAAGCTTTGTCATCGACAATGCCGTGGCCTCGCTGCGCTATTATGCCGGTTGGGCCACCAAGATCGAGGGCCGCACGGTGACGCTTGGCCTTCCCGACATGCGGGGCGAAGGGGCCATCGGACCGGCTTTCCATGCCTATAGCAACAAAGAGCCTGTCGGTGTGGTGGGCGCCATCGTGCCCTGGAACGTGCCGCTTCTGATGGCATTGGCCAAGATCGCACCAGCCATCACGGCGGGCTGTACCATCGTGCTGAAACCGGCGCTGGAAACGCCGCTGACCGCCCTGCGTCTGGCTGAACTGATCGAAGAAGCCGGCTTTCCGCCGGGTGTCTTCAATCTGGTGACGGGCGGCGGCACGGCGGGCGGCGCACTGGCCGCGCATCCGGATGTCGACAAGATCGCCTTCACTGGCTCTATCGACACCGCCCGCAAGATCACGCAGGCGGCTCTTGGCAACATGAAGAAGCTGACGTTTGAGCTGGGCGGCAAGTCCCCCTTCATCATCACCGCCAATTGCGATCTGGACGCTGCCATCACCGCCGCTGCCCAAGGCATCATGCTGAACACCGGACAGATTTGCTTCATCGGCTCACGCCTGTTGATCGAAGCACCGGTGTTTGACCGCGTCATCGAAGGGGTGGCCGAACAGATGCGCGCGGCCCGGATCGGTCCGGCGCTGAGTGGCGAGAATGACATGGGGCCGGTGGTCTCGGCCCGGCAACGCAACCGGGTTCAGGGCTTTCTCGACACGGCGAAGAAGGGCGGTGTCAGCCTTGTGGAAAGCGGCGCAGCAGTGCCGGACAAAGGCTATTACGTTGCCCCCACGCTTGCGATTGCAAATTCCACCAAGGACGGCCTGTTCCGCGACGAGGTCTTTGGCCCCGTCCTGACTGCCTTGAAGGGTGACAACCTGGCCGACCTGATCCGCCTGGCCAATGACACCACCTATGGCCTTGCCGCTTCGGTCTGGACCCGCGATGTCAGCCACGCCCATGCCTTGGCCGATGAGATCAAGGCCGGTGTCGTTTGGGTGAACTGCCAGGGCGAGTTGGACGAGTCCATGCCCTTCGGCGGCTTCCGTCAAAGCGGCTGGGGCCGCGAAGGTTCGCTGGAGGGGGTCGAGGCCTTCCTGCAAAGCAAAGGCGTCATCGTGGCGCTGTAGGGCGCCCGCACAGGAACACTGTCCATGCCGAGTTTCTACCTTCTGACCCATGTCCGTTTCGCGCCCGGCGCGCTGAAGGACTTGCCGCAAGAACTGGCGCGGCTTGGGGTTCGCAAGCCGCTGATCGTGACCGATCCGGGTCTTGCCCAGCTGGGGTTGGCCGATCGGGCTGCGGCGCTGATCGGCGCGTCGGCGATCTTTACTGAGACGCCGGAAAACCCGACCGAGGCCGCGGTGGACGCGGCGCTGTCGGCCTTTCGCGCCAATGGCTGCGACGGGATCGTCGCCATCGGCGGCGGCTCGGCCATGGATTTGGGCAAGGCGCTGGGGGTCATGGCCACGCATCCGGGCCGTCTGATCGACTATGACGTGACGCAACCCAGCTTCAAACCTGTTGGCTCAATCACGCCCCTTATTGTCGTACCAACGACCGCAGGCACCGGCACCGAAGTGGGCGTTGGTTGCGTGATCATCCTCGACAATGGCCATAAGGGCATCATCGACGGCTTCGGCCTGATCCCGGCCAGCGTGATCTGCGACCCGGAACTTACCGTTTCGCTGCCCGCGCTGCTGACAGCGGCCACAGGGATGGACGCCCTGTCGCACTGCATCGAAGGGTTATTCTCGACCCTTGACAACCCGCCGGTCGAGGCAATCGCGCTGGATGGAACCCGGCGGATTGTCGGTGCCATCGAACGCGCGTGCAGCCATCCTTGGGATCTGGACGCACGGGCCGAGATGATGTGGGGCAGCCTCGCGGGCGGCTATGCCATGCTGATGGAACTGGGGGCCATCCACGGCCTTTCCGTGCCGATCGGCGCGCTGCACCATGCCCATCACGGCGCGCTGACGGCAGCAGTCATGGGCAACGTCACGCGCCTGAATGCCACCCTTGCCCCGCAAAAGGCCGCAAGGCTGCGTCAGGCCATGTCCGTGCCTGAAGGGCAGGATCTGGGCGACTTCCTCAACGGGCTTTGCGACCGGCTGGGCCTATCGCGCCGCCTGCGTGACTTCGGCCTGAAAGAAAGCGAGTTCGCCGGCCTTGCCGCCGAGGCTGAGGCCAGTGGCTTCAATATTACCAACCCCAAACCGCTGCCGGCCGAGGCCTATCTCAGGCTTCTGGAAGAAAGCTGGTAGGGCGCAAAACGCTGAAAACACAAAGAAAACGGCAAGAATACAATAGGGAGAGAAACATGACAGATCAAACCGGGGGCAACACGACCCCACACCGGGATAGCTTCAAGCGAACCTTGGGCTTGGCATCACTCGTCGCCGTGGCCATTGGTATCGTGGTGGGGCAGGGGCCCATCGTATCGGCCATGCAGGGCTTCGCGCTGGGCGGATCAGACTTCCTGATCGCCATGGCAATCGCATTCTGCATCGCGCTGTTCAGCATCTTCAGCTTTTCCGAACTGTCGCTGATGTTTCCTCGCGCGGGCACGCTTGGCAGCTATACCGAAGTAGCCATGGGACATTTCCCGGCCATGGCCTCGGTCCTCGGCGGCTATGTTGCTGTGGCCTTCTTCGGGCTGACGGCGGAGTTGCTGCTGATCGGCTTCGTTACCAACTCGCTGTTCCCCTGGGCCAACCCGACGGTCGTTGCGGGCGTGATGCTGGCCGCTGTGACCTTGGTCAACATCATGGGAACCGACCTTTTCGCCAAATTGCAGAACGTACTGGCCTTTTCGATGGCGGCCGTGATGGCCATGGTCGGTCTGGGTGCCCTTTTGGGCCTGGGCAATGACGTGCCCGAGGGCGTGCAATCCTTTGCTAACTTCACCAGCCTGACGGCGAATGGTTGGGTCGGACTGATCGGCTTGGCAATCTGGATGCTGATCGCCCAGGAATTCGTCTGCCCGCTGATCGAGGAAGCCAAGGACCCAGAGCGCAATGTACCGAAAGCGATGATCATCGGTCTGGTTTCGGTTGCGGTCGTCTATTTGTTATTCTGCCTTGGCGCGATGAAGTTCATGACGCCGGATATGATCCTTGGGTCCACGACGCCGCATATCGACTATGTGACTTCGGTCTTCGGGCAGGGCGCGATGTGGGTGGCTGTGGTGATCGCGCTGACAGCTGGCCTCAGCACCATCAACTCCGTCATCGCGGCGATCCCGCGCATGGTTTACGGCCTTGCGCACAACGGGCAGGCACCGAAGGTGTTCATGTCCCTGCATCCAACCGCCCGCACGCCTTGGGTCGCCATTGTCGCCTTCGCGATCTGCGTGCTGATCACGTTGCTGACGGCGGGTAGTAACTTCGACACCGTCATCGTGCTTCTGATCGCGGCCGGGGCCTTGTGGCTGATGGCCTACATCATCGCCCATCTGGACGTGATCATCCTGCGCCGCCGGTATCCCGATATGAAGCGTCCCTTCCGCACCCCGTTCTATCCGGTGCCGCAGATCGTGGGCATCTTGGCGATGCTCTATGTGATCTGGCACAACTCGCCCGCACCGGAGCTGACGGCCCAGATCTGGACCTATACTGGCACCACGCTGGCTATCGTTCTGGTGGTGTCGGCCCTTTGGGTGACGCTGGTGATGAAGAAGGGCCTCTTCACGCCCGAGACTCCGAAACACGCACTGGAAGACTGACTCCCTGGGCCGAGGTGGTCCAAGACTGCCTCGGCCGATCCTGAACGACCGGCCTGGCGCTGCGCTCCCCCTCGCCAATATGCCGGAGTTGCCCCTTGTGGGGCAAAGCGCCCGTGCCAGCCTTCGAGACTGGTCACGGGCGCTGCTTTTCCTGGTTGTGGGACTCGTGGGCCATCCAGCGCTGCTATCTTGGGGGACTTTGGATTGGTTGCTCATGGAGGACCGCAGCCCGCGGAATTTCCGGATCGCGTTGCAGGACCATTATCGCTCACGCCAAATTCTTTTGACCAAGCTCACTGATCAGATCGACGTCGGACCGATCGGCCGAGCGTAAGGCGATCCGCAACAAAGGACTTACCGCAATATCTCTCCTGCCAACACAGCCCGTCCATGGACCGCTAGGATCGCTGCGAATTTGGGACATCCAAACTGACGGACGACATCAAGGACCCGAGATTCGTAGGCAGCCTGACCGATCAGCCTGCACAGATCCGATGCGTGAAACTGCCGGTTGGAACTCGGCGCGGCGCGGATCTGGTCATGAAGCTCCTGCATCTTGGGATCTTCTTTGGCCAACGGTTCTGGCTCAGATGCAGATGTCGCAGCCATGCTTGACGAACTGGTCCGCCAGCGGCGCATGAAGCCCAGCAAGTATCCAGCCGGGACGCGGGCATTTCCGCGCGCCCGGTTGAAGGCAAGAAACCGCTCCCAGATCGCCTGCGTGTCGACGTTCCAGCAGGGCAATGCCGTCTTCGCTACCTTGATCAGCTCGGCCCAGCACGTTCGAAAGACGTTGGGCGCGTCATCGATGTTGATATGCCCTGAGAATATAGTTTTGTGAGAATCTTCTCTAGATAGTGATGTGTTGCCTCCTCCTGACACGACATCGTGGGGGCCGTCGCTCTGATCAAAGCCTGCAAAGCGGAAGAGCCAGGGCGCAAACTTGCCGTTCGGTTTCTCACGCTCGAGCTTCAGGCTCGACGCTTCAAGTTCCCCCAGCAAGACAGTCAAGTACTGGCGCGACACGTCCATCTTCTCTGCCAAGGCGGTGAGAGTGAATGCGGCCGTGCCGCGGGAAAGGCCGTTGTAGCCGTCCTTCCAGGCAATCCCATCGAGGATCAGCGTTGCGAGCTTGTGCGCGGAAACGGAAAGGTCTGTTTGAGTGATCCGTCGCAGGATCAGGCCGGTCGTTGGTTCCATGGTCGGGTCTCCTGAGGACTCCGATGCCACGCCGAGAGCAAACAACATTTTTGCCAGCAAAAATACTTTGCTGGTTGAAGAGGTTCAGACACTGCGCTAGAAGAACCGTGTTCAGGGGTTTCATCTAGCGCGGCGTCAGGCTTTTCGGTCTGGCGTCGTTTCCCTATTTAGGTTCGGTGCACAGCCTCCGGTGCAGGTGGCTAAAGGAACAGGCCAGCGCAACGCTGGCCCGGGGAGGGTTCAGTATCGGACTTCTTCGAAGCCGTAGTTGCCGGCATGGTCCCGCCAGTCGACGAAGACCGATCGATAACTGACCGATCCGCAGGCGCCGGGTCGAGGAAGGTCAGATGCTGTTGGCACCTGGGCCACGCTCGAACGTGCCCAATGATAGTCACCTTGGGTGCCGTAGGAACCAAGGCGCGTGCTGTCAGAGCGGATGCAATCGCCGTCGCGATTTTGGCGCTGGCTGAACTGGATGTGATAAACCCGAATGCTTCGGACGAAGTCGAATTCGTCACCCGAGATATCAACGTCGGCACGCTCGTCAGCTTGAACTGGGACGAGAGGAACTGTGAGATCCGGGACACGTATCGCCGGTTCGGCCTTGAAGGTGATGTCGAAGAGCCGTTCCATTGGAGAAAGCGGGGCAGGGCCGTCGAACGCCACCCCCATTGGGCAGCGCCAGATTTGGAGCGGTGGTTCGATTGGCCAGGGCGTGATCCGCTGGATGAAGACGGCACGCGCATGAGCGCAAGGTGCCGAAGCTGGCCAGCCACCCGCAAGGCAAAGCAGGATGGCGCAATCGACCTGGTAACTCTGGGCCGAAGCCGTGCCCGGCAGGCTTGCCGCAAGCGCTACCCCAAGGGCTGCAAGTGATCGTATTGGCGCCTTCATGTATCGACTCCCTACAAAGGTACACGTCCGATACAATACAACATTTACGACAGCAATCGGATTTAATCAGCTGATGTTGTGCTCTTGGTCAAGGAAGCCATCCGGCGTGGAACCTTACTCGCAGGGTGGTTCATGGACCAAACCGGGTGCCGGCGCCCGGGGAAGTCAAACAGGACACTTACTCGACGGCTTCAAGAAACCGCCCGTAGTCCGCGCTGACTTCCTGCGCCTCGACAAACGCGCGCGCGCGCTCTTCATCAAGACAGTGGAAGTAGTCCTGAACTCCGGCGATGTAACCTTCGAAATCCGTCCTCAGGAGGTCGGCATAGGCACGCATGTCTTCCGGAGTTGAGGGCAGGTAGGGGCGCTCTGGGGGCACGCAGGGGGAGGCCAGAGCGTCCTGAGGCCATGCCACCATGGCGAGCAGCACGAAGGCTGCTTTGCGCGCACAGAACATGTGCAGGGCAAAACTCCTTTCGCGCCTTTAATGTTGTAATGTCGTCCTGTAGCACTGCTATCAGAGCAAGGCGATCTGCGTCAATCCAATATTATTGCCTTGCTATCATTCATGTTGTCTTGTATCGCCCACGGTGTTGCGACCCCGTGGGCCTGAAACTGCACCCAGGCAGAAAAAGGACCCAAGGGAAGGCCATGATAGAAGAAGCCCCGAATGTGGTTACAGAAGACGGTCTGCGCGGCCTCCTGGCCGAAGGCTACCTCCTCGAGGTGGTCTGCAAGGAGGCAGGCGAGAAGCGCCACAACAGTTGGTACGGCACTTGGGTCGTGCGCGCCGTCGCGGAAGACGGGCGTGCGGACAAGATGCTGGTCACCAGCCGCAGCTATCTCAAGGTGCGCGAGTTCAAGACCATCGTCGGCCTCGTCAGCTTCCTCGCCGAGATGGGCTGCAAGAGCGTCAGCATTCCGCTCGAAGAAGGTGGACGCGAGCGGCACGCTGCACCTGGGCGCGTCGACGCACCCTGGACTGGTCCGGTTCTGGTCTCGGATAACTGAAAGCGCTTGCGCCGTCGCCATTGCCCTCGGGACAGGAGTCTGTTCGGCGCCCGGGGCCTTGGCAGACGGCTTTATCTTCTCGGTCGGCCCGGATGGCCGACTGATCGACACCGCAGAGGATGCGAGCACGCTGGGAGTGTCTGAAACTCTGTGTATCTGACCGGGTCCATGCGGTTTTCAGATACGTTCAGGCGTCGAAGCGCCCGGTGAACATTATGGCCAGCTGATTGCGGGCTGCAACCCATTCCCGGACATTTCGGCCGCCCTTTTCG
>JADCEN010000065.1 GCA_020250175.1 Rhodobacter sp. | reverse complement strand
TGCACCCCTAGCAGGCCGATATGCAACGATCCGCCGCCGAAACGACCAAACCGCCCGCATATCCCTTCTACTTCCACATCTTCAAAGAACACAGAAACAAAATCAGCCAGATACACCAAAAAAAGGTGCAACCAACCAAAACCGTCCCCAGGATTTCGTCCGGCAGCGTTGCCGCCCACCCCCGACCGGTTCCGCGTTTCCGCAGCCCCGACCGTTTCGGTGACGCGCTATTTAGGGAAAGCTTCCGAGGGCCGCAAGCAGAAAAAGCACCTTCCCCGAAAGATTTCTGGCAACCCTTTGCCAACAAAAGGAACTCTTGGTCCTGCAGGCTGCCGCAGCCGCCACGGCCTGCCAGAATCAGGCCCCGCGCCGTTCGGGGTTGTCCCTTCACCCCCGGACCCGTGATTCCCGCGTCAGGCCTGATGGGTAACGCGGCCCCCGCAGACCGTCAGGGCTATGCCCATGCGGCCCACCTCCTGGAGATCGGTCGCTTCGATATCACCGCCCAGCACGACAAGATCGCCCGCAAGGCCCGGAACCAGCCGGCCTGTCACAGCCTCGCGGTGCGCAGCCCAGGCACCGCCCGCCGTGTAGGCCCGCAGCACCGCCATCAGCCCCACGCGCTCGTCCTGTGCCCCCTCATAGGGGACCCGTGTCAGCGCGGCCTGGATGTTGCGCAGCACCGAGACGTCCGTTACCGGCCAGTCCGAGGCAAAGGCAAGCGGTGCCCCGGCCTCGGCCAGGGTCCGCACCCGGAAGCTGTCAGGCCAGCGGATGCGGCCCACCTTGTCCAGCGACGGGAACAGCGGAAAGTCCATCGCGCCCGGCGGATGCGACGGCTGAAGCGACGCCACGATGCCCAGCGCGCCGAGGCGCGGCACATCGGCCCGGTCGATCAGTTCGATATGCTCGATCCGGTGCCGGCTGTCGCGCGGTCCGTTGGCCTGCCGCGCCGCCTCATACCCGTCGATCGTCACCCGCACGGCGCCGTCGCCGATCGCATGCACCGCAATCTGCAACCCGCGCCGGTCGATTTCGGTGGCAATCGCCTTGAACCGGTCCGGCCCGAACAGCGGGGCAGACCGGTGTCCGGGCTGCCCCGGATAGTCATCCAGCCGATACGCCGTGCCGCTGTCCATCACCCCGTCCATGAACATCTTGACGAAGCCTGACTGAAGCCAGTCATCGTTAAAGTCCCGCGTCATGGCCGCCGCACGGTCCAGTTCGGACAGATCCATCGTCGGCTTGAAATGGAAGGGCACCTTCACCCGCGCCGTCAGCCCGCCTGCGTCGCGCAGCTCGCGCAGCAATTCCAGCGTGTAGCGGTTGCCATCCATGTTCACCATCGAGGTGATGCCCTGCGCCGCGCAATGGGCCAGTCCGCGCGCGACCTTGGCGCGGTCAACGGCGCGCTCTGCCTCGGCAGGCCAGGGGTCGGGTTCGCCCCCGGTGGCGATGCCAAGATTCAGGCGCAGCTCCCCCCCCAGTGCGATCACCGGCGCAAACGCCTCGAACTCGCGCAGCTCGCCCGATGCCAGCCCGTCGGGACCCATCATCACCTCATGGCCCGCCGGCATGGCCGCCCCCTGCAGCAGGCCCGCCGCCGCAAGTGCCGCCGTGTTGGCCCAGACCGTATGATGGTCATAGGCCGTCATTGCGACGGGCCTGTCGGCGATGATCGCATCCAGATCCTGCCGCGTGATCGGTCGCCCGCCGAACATCGCATAATCCGCGCCCTGCGCCATCAGCAGCGGCTTGCCGGGATTGGCAGCGCCATAGGCGCGAAAGGCCGCCCCCAGCGATTCGGCCCCATAGATACCGCTAAGTTGCAGATGCGCCAGCTCGGCCCCGCCCAGCACCAGATGCAGATGGCTTTCGAAAAAGCCGGGCAAAGCCGTGCGGCCCTGCGCGTCGATCATCCGGGTTGCAGGCCCGGCCAGCGCCTCTATGTCGCTGCGGCGGTCGACGGCAAGGATTTTGCCCTCGCCAAACGCCACCGCTTCGGCCCGGGGGTTGGCGTCATCCATGGTCAGCACGCGGGCATTGGTCACGATCAGGTCAGGCGACATGGGTCTTCTTTCGGTCAGGGCTGAGGGAAGGGCCGGCGCTTTGGCCACCCCCGATGGGTGAAGGGCGCGAAACGGTCACGCCGCGCCGGTCGTGGCCGCATCCGCCGCCAGGCACTCGGCGATGATGCACAGCATCTCGAACATCAGCGTGACCCCCAGAAAGGCCGTCCCGCCCGAGGGATCGAAGGGGGGCGACACCTCGACCAGATCGGCCCCCACCACCTTCACGCCCTTCAGTCCGCGCGCCACCTGCAGCGCCTGCCAGCTGGTCGGGCCGCCGATCTCGGGCGTGCCGGTGCCCGGCGCATAGGCCGGATCGACAAAGTCGATGTCATAGCTGACATAGGTATCGCCCTGCCCGACAATCCCGCGCGCTTCGGCCATCACATCATCGGGGCCACGCGCGAAGACCTCTTCGACCGGAATCACCCGGATGCCGACCGAATCGGCGAAATCGCGATCTTCGCGGTCATAGGCCGGGCCACGGATGCCGATCATGCAGACCCGTGCGGGGTCAAGCAGCCCTTCCTCGACCGCGCGGCGGAACGGCGTGCCATGGGTATACATCGTGCCGCCGAAATAGCTGTGGAAAAGGTCGGTGTGGCTGTCGAAATGAATCATGCCCAGCGGCGCATCCCGGGCCAGGGCGCGCAGGATCGGCAGCGTGCACAGATGATCCCCGCCTGCGGTCAGCGGCACGATGCCCTGCGCCTTCACACGGGCGTAGAACGCCGTCATCCGCGCCATCGACTCCATCAGGTCGCCCGGATTCGGGGCTACATCCCCCAGATCGGCACAGCGCACCAGATCAAAGGGCCGCACCCGCGTGCTGCCGTTTTCCGCCCGGATCATCGTGGACAGATCCCGCATCTGGCGCGGCCCGTGGCGCGGGCCGGGGCGGTTGGTGGTGCCCCCGTCCCAGGGCGCGCCGATCAGCCCGACCTGCACCTGTGAAATCCGCGGGTCGTCCAGCCCGACATGCGGCAGGCGCATGAAGGTCGGAATTCCGGCGAATCGCGGCAGGTCAAAGCCCGAAACCGGCCGGAAGAAATCTTGCGTCATGGCACCCCCGCGAGATGATTCCCGCGCGCATCTGACCATCCCGCCCGCGCCCTGTCACGCCCTGAAGCGACAGCACAATGGCGCACAAACGCAATCCCGCTTCCGCAGGGGGGACTTGCCTGACGGTCATTTTGCTGCCGGAGGGAGGATGGCTTCAAGATGGTTCTGATCCTTGGGCTGCGGCTTTGCCTTTGGATTTGCGGCTGTCATGTCCCGGCGCTGCCCGGATCAGGTTCATGGCCAAGTTCTTGATCTTGGCTATTTTTTTCGGACCCTTCCCGGTTTTCGGGCGCGTCGGGTCATCGTGCAAGACCACATCCGGCATCCGGTGCAGGCGGTTTTCGACCCCCCGCCGTGCCGGGATGGCGCAGTCGGGCGGGGCGGGGCCGAGCGCAGGCAATAACGGCAAACGGCCACGCACGATTTTGATTTTGCCGTCCTGTCCGTCGCAGGCTTTGACCAGGGCCATGGCCTTGGGGCCGAAAAAACACGGCTCACCGGGGGCGCGGCGGGTTTGCGCCCTTATGTGATCACGTCGGGGATCGACCGCCCGGTATGCTCCTTGATCCGCGCAAGGCTGTGGGCCGCCTGAATGACCGGGGCCAAGGCAAGCTGCGGGTCAAGATCAAGGCGGTGCGGATCGGGTTCATACCGTTCCACATACAGCCGCAGCGTTGCCCCTTCGGTGCCGGTGCCTGACAGGCGCAGCACGATGCGGCTGCCGTCGGTAAACAGAATCCTGACACCCTGCCTTTGGCTGACTGATCCATCCACCGGGTCGGTATAGGCGAAATCATCGGCTGACAGGATGGTCAGGTCATGCAGGTGCTGCCCGGCCAGGTTCGGCAGGATGCCGCGCAGCGCCGTAACCATGGCGTCGGCCTTTGCCGGGTCAATCGCCTCAAAATCATGGCGGGAATAGTAGTTGCGGCCAAAGGAAGACCAGTGCGAGGTCAGGATGTCTGCCACACTTTCCTTCCGCACCGCCAGGATGTTCAGCCACATCAGCACCGCCCAAAGCCCGTCCTTTTCGCGGACATGGTCCGACCCGGTGCCAAAGCTTTCCTCGCCGCACAGCGTCACCCTGCCCGCGTCAAGAAGATTGCCGAAGAACTTCCACCCCGTCGGCGTCTCGTGGCAGCCAATGCCCAGCGCCTGCGCCACGCGGTCCACCGCCGCACTTGTGGGCATCGACCGGGCCACCCCCTTCAGCCCGTCGCGGTAGCCGGGGGCAAGGGTGGCATTGGCGGCCAGCACCGCCAGACTGTCGGAAGGCGAGACATAGATGCCGCGCCCCACCACCATGTTGCGGTCGCCGTCGCCATCAGATGCCGCCCCGAAATCGGGGGCATCAGGCCCGAACATTTCGTCCATCAGCGCCTTGGCCCAGACCGGGTTGGGATCGGGGTGCAACCCGCCGAAATCGGGCAAAGGCGTGGCGTTGATCACCGTTCCGGGCGCGGCCCCCAGCCGGGTTTCCAGAATCTCCCGCGCATAGGGGCCGGTGACCGCGTTCATCGCGTCAAAGCGCATCCGGAAGCCACCGGCAAACAGGGCGCGGATCGCCGGAAAATCGAACAGCGTTTCCATCAGGGCGGCATAATCCGCCACGGGATCGACCACATCCACCACCATATCGCCCAGGGTCACGCAGCCAACCCGGCCAAGATCCACATCCTGCGCCGTTAGGATGCGGTACTCTTTCAGCATCGCGGTACGGTCGTACATGGCCTGCGTCACCGCTTCGGGGGCCGGGCCGCCATTGGGCATGTTGAACTTCAGGCCGAAATCCCCCGCCGGACCGCCGGGGTTGTGGCTGGCCGACAGGATCAGCCCGCCATCGGTCCTGTGCAGGCGGATCAGGTGGCTGGCCGCCGGGGTGGACAGGATCGCCCCCTGCCCCACGATCACCCGCGCCGCCCCGTTGGCCGCCGCCATGCGCAGGATCACCTGTGCGGCCCGGTCGTTGAAATAGCGCCCGTCCCCGCCCAGAACAAAGGTCTTGCCCCGCGCGCCCACCACATCGAAAATCGCCTGCACGAAGTTTTCCAGGTAATGCGGCCCCATGAACACGGGGGTTTTCTTGCGAAGCCCCGAGGTGCCGGGTTTCTGCCCGGCGATGGGTGCGGTGCGGATGATCTGGATGCTCATGGCGTTCCTTCCAAAGCTGGCCCCGAAGATGTGACGGCTTCAAACAGCAGCACGGAATGGGCGGGGGCTGCAACCGTTGCCTGTGCTGCCGCCGGTTCCGCCCCTGGGCGGGTGGTATCCAGGATCAGGTGCCAGCCCGGTGCCGTGTGCGGGAGCATCACCTCCTGTGCCGCCCCGCTGTTGAACACCGCAAAGATGGCGTCTGCCCCGCCATCCGCATCTTCGGCCGCGTGGCGCAACTCCACGCCCAGACAACGGAAGGCGGGATCATGCCAGTCTTCCGGGCGCGGCACCCCGCCGTCCGCCCGGCGCCAGGTCACGTCCGGCAGGCCGTCGGCTGCGCGCGGGCGGGCGTGCAAAAAGCGCTTCTGGCGCAGCACCGGATGGGCGCGGCGCAGCGCCGTCAGGCGGGCAACAAAGGCCGTCAGGTCAGGATCGGCCCTGTCCCAGTTGATCCAGGTGGTTTCATTGTCCTGGGCATAGGCATTGTTGTTGCCCTGCTGGCTGTGGCCCAGCTCATCCCCCGCCAGCAGCATCGGAACCCCCTGCGCCAGCATCAGCGTGGCCAGCAGGTTGCGCTTGCGCAGGGCGCGGGCGGCAAGAATGGCAGGATCATCCGTCGGCCCTTCGACCCCAAGGTTGTCGGCATGGTTTTCGCCATGCCCGTCGCGGTTGTCCTCGCCATTGGCAAGGTTGCGCTTGACGGTGAAGCTGACCAGATCCTGCAGGGTGAAACCATCATGGGCGGTGATGAAATTGACCGAACTTGTCGCGGCCCGCCCCGAATGATCAAAGCGGTCGGATGATCCCAGCAGGCGGTTCGCAAGCTCTGGCGTCAGCCCGGCATCGCCGCGCCAGAAGCGGCGCACACCATCGCGGAACCGGTCGTTCCACTCTGCAAACGGATGCGGAAAGGCACCCAGCTGATAGCCGCCCGGCCCGATGTCCCAGGGTTCGGCGATCAGCTTGACGCGGGCCAGCACCGGGTCCTGGCGGATCGTGTCGAACAGGCCGCCCCGCGGGTCAAAGCCCCGCGGTCCGCGGCCCAGCACGCTGGCCAGATCAAAGCGGAAGCCGTCGATGTGACAGGTCTCGACCCAGTAGCGCAGGCTGTCCATCACCATGCGCAGCACCATCGGGTGGGTCAGGTCAAGGGTGTTGCCGGTGCCGGTGTCATTCACATAGGTCCGGCCCCCGTCCGCCAGCCGGTAATAGCTGCGGTTGTCCAGCCCGCGAAAGCTCAGCGTCGGCCCCAGCGCATCGCCTTCGCCCGAATGGTTGTAGACCACATCCAGGATCACCTCGATCCCGGCGGAATGAAAGCGGTGAACCATGACTTGCATCTCGCGGATACCGCCCCGCCCCAGATAGCGCGGCTCGGGCGCGAAAAAACCGATGGTCTGATACCCCCAGTAGTTGCGCAGGCCGCGTGCCACCAGGAAACGGTCATCAACAAAGGCCTGAACCGGCAGCAGCTCCACAGCGGTGACCCCCAACCGGACCAGATGATCCAGCACCGGATCAGCGCACAGTCCCAGCATGGTGCCGCGCAGCGGGGCGGGCACGCCCGGATGCAGGGCGGTCAGGCCCTTGACATGCGCCTCGTAGATCACCGTATCACTCAGCGGGGTCTGCGGTGCAGCCTCGCCGGCCCAGTGAAAGGCGGGGTCGGTCACCACCGACTTGGGCATGGCAAAGGCGCTGTCGCGGGTATCGAACGACAGATCGCCGCGCGGGCTGCCCACCTTGTAGCCCATCAGCGCATCCGACCAGCGCAGCCGCCCGTCCAGGCCGCGCGCATAGGGATCAATCAGCAGCTTGTTGGGATTGAAACGGTGGCCCGCCTCGGGCTGGTAGGGGCCATGGGCGCGAAAGCCGTAAAGCGCGCCCGGCATCAGCCCCGGCACGCGCTGATGCCAGATGTCGCCGTCGCGGTCGCGGAACGGCAGGCGCGCGGTTTCCTTGCGCCCGTCGGGCGAAAACAGGCACAGCTCCATGCGTTCGGCATGGGCTGAAAAGACCGCGAAGTTCACGCCATCGCCGTCAAAGCTTGCCCCCAGGGGAAAGGGGCGGCCCGCTGCCGTGGCCGGTCCGGTCTGGCGGGCGGGCTTCGGGGCCAAGGGCGGCGTCATCCGGCCAGCCCTTCGTACAGCCGGGCATAGGCGGCGGCCGGGGCCGCCCAGCCGACGGGGTGCTTCATGGCGTTTCGCTGCAAGCGCGCCCAGGTGTCACGGTCTGCATAAAGCCCGGTCACGCGGCGAAGCGCCAGCGCCAGCCCCAGCGCGTCGGTCGGGGCAAAGACGATGCCGGTGGCCACCCCGGCGGTCAGCGTGGCGGGCGTGGCCCCGATGACGGTATCGGCCAGCCCGCCCGTCGCCGCGACCACCGGCAGCGTGCCATAGCGCAGCCCGTACATCTGCGTCAGCCCGCAGGGTTCAAAGCGCGAGGGGACAAGCACCGCATCGCCGCCCGCGAACAGAAGGTGGCTCATCCCCTCGTCATAGCCGATGTGCACCCCGACCCGCCCGGGAAAGCGCGCGGCCAGCCCGCGCATCGCCGCCTCCAGCGCCGGATCGCCCGATCCCAGCACCACAAGGCCGCCGCCCGCCTCGATAAAGGCAGGCATCGCGCCGGGGATCAGGTCAATCCCCTTCTGGTCGGTCAGGCGGCTCACGATGATGGCCAGCGGGCCGGGCACCGTCAGGCCGAACTCGGCCTGAAGTGCCGCGCGGTTCAGCGCCTTGCGCTTCAGCGTGCGGGCAGAATAAGGGATGATCCCTGTGTCGGCCTCGGGCGACCAGACACCTGTATCCACCCCGTTCAGGATGCCCGTCACCTGCCCTGCCCGCGCCGCGATGACGCCCTGCAACCCCATGCCGAATTCGGGCCGCATCAGTTCCGCCGCATAGGTGGGCGAAACCGTGGTGATCGCATCCGCCGTCACCAGCCCCGCCTTCAGCGAAGACAGCCCGCCGTAATACTCCAGCGCGCCGGAATGGAACTGGTCCGGCGGCAGGCGCAGCGCGCCCAGCAACCCGGCAGGTGCCCAGCCCTGAAAGGCGATGTTATGCACCGTCAGGACGGACCTGACCGGCCCGGCACCGCGATAGCGCAGATAGGCCGGGGCAAGGCCCGCCTGCCAGTCATGGGCATGCAGCACCTCCGGGTGCCAGCCATCGCTCAGGCCCAGGCGCGCGATTTCGGCGGCGGCCCAGCCCAGCGCGGCAAAGCGCAGCGGATTGTCCGGCCAGTCGCCACCCGGCCCGGCATAGGGGCCGCCGTCGCGGTCAAACAGATGCGGGGCGTCCAGCAGAAGCACCGAGATCCCGGCCACCTGCCCCGCCAGCACACGGCCAGGCCCCCCGAACAGGTCGTCCGCCGCCCAAAGCTGCGGCCAGTCCGCCGCAGGACCGCGCAGCGCGCGGTAGGCGGGCAGCAAGACCCGCATATCCCAGCCCTGCCCCGCCAGGGCGGCAGGCAAGGCACCCACAACATCGGCCAGCCCGCCCGTCTTGATCAGCGGCACGCATTCCGACGCCACCGACAGCACCCGGCCCCGAATTTCTGTCACCCTTCCCCCCAAACCCATTGTCTGTTCACGAATATCCCGGGGGTCCGGGGGCAGCGCCCCCGGCGTCCGCCACCGGCGCATCAGCCAAGCTTTGCCGCCCGCGCATCCAGCATATCCTGCGTCACCAGCACAATCCCCGCCGCGGTGCGGCGGAACCAGCGTTCGTCCTCGACCGGATCCTGCCCCACCACAAGACCTTCGGGAATGATCACCCCCCGGTCGATGACGCAGTTCTTCAGCTGCGCCTTGCGCTGCACGATGACCTGTGGCAGCGCCACGACATGGTCAAGCGCGGAAAAGGAATGGGTGCGGCAGCCGGTGAACAGCAGCGAATTGCGCACCTCGGACCCCGAGACGATGCAATCCCCCGACACCAGCGAAGAGATTGCCGTGCCGCGCCGCCCATCCTCGTCATGCACGAACTTGGCGGGGGGCACGATTTCGGCATAGGTCCAGATCGGCCATTGGTTGTCGTAAAGGTCCAGCTTGGGCACGAAATCGGTCAGGTCGATATTGGCCTGCCAGAAGGCGTCGATGGTGCCGACATCGCGCCAGTAGGGTTCGCTTTCCAGCCCCGACTTGACGCAGGATTCGGCAAAGCGGTGCGCCATCGCCTTGCCGTTCTTCACGATATCCGGGATCAGGTCATTGCCGAAGTCATGGCTGGAATTCGCATCTTCCGCATCCTTGATCAGCAGGGCGCGCAGGAAATCCCAGTTGAAGACATAGATGCCCATTGACGCAAGCGCATGGTCGGGATCGCCGGGGATCGCGGGCGGGTCTTTCGGCTTTTCCAGAAACGACAGGATGCGCCCTGTCGCGTCGACATCCATCACGCCAAAGGCGGTGGCGTCCGGGCGCGGCACGGTCAGGCAGCCGATGGTCACATCCGCGCCGGTATCGACATGCTGGCGCAGCATGATCTCGTAATCCATCTTGTAGATGTGATCGCCCGCCAGGATCACCACATATCTGATGCCGTAGCTGTCGACGATGTCGATGTTCTGCGTGACGGCATCGGCAGTGCCCAGATACCATTTGTTTTCATTCACCCGCTGGCTGGCGGGCAGGATATCAAGATATTCGTTGCGTTCGGCCCGGAAAAAGCTCCATCCGCGCTGGCAATGGCGGATCAGGCTGTGCGCCTTGTACTGGGTGGCAATCGCCATCTTGCGGATGCCCGAGTTCAGGGCGTTCGACAGGGCAAAGTCGATGATCCGGGTCTTGCCGCCGAAATAGACTGCCGGTTTGGCACGGCGGTCGGTCAGTTCCTTCAGGCGGCTTCCCCGCCCCCCTGCCAGGACAAAGGCCATGGCCTGCGTGGACAGCCGGGAATTCGGTCTTGGTTGCATCTGATCCTCCCCCTGGTTCCGGGTTTCTCCCGGCCTGAAATGCCCGCCCTACCCCTGCCGGAAAAAGACGGTTGCAAGCGGCGGCAGCGTGACCAGCGCCGACTGGCGCTGGCCGTGCCACGGTGTCGGCTCTGTCCGGATGCCGCCCAGGTTGCCCCGGTTGCCGCCGCCATAGACGGCGGCATCGGTGTTGAGCACCTCGTCCCAGGGGCCGGGGGCCGGAAAGCCCATCCGGTACGTCCGCCCGACCGGGGTCATGTTGACGGCGACCGTCACCTTCGCATCTTCGGCGCGCCCGATGCGCGCCCAGGCATAGACCGAACCTTCGGCATCGTTCGCCTCGATCCAGGCAAAGCCTTCGGGGCGGGTGTCGTTGACATGCAGGGCGGGCGTGCTGCGGTAAAGCGCGTTCAGATCGCGCACCAGCGCCTGCATGCCCCGGTGCCGGGGGATGTCCAGCAGATGCCAGTCCAGGCTTTGGTCATGGTTCCATTCCTGCGCCTGGGCGAATTCCTGGCCCATGAACAGCAGCTTCTTGCCCGGATGCCCCCACATGAAGCCGTAAAAGGCACGCAGATTGGCGAACCTGTCATCTTCGGTGCCGGGCATCTTGGCCAGCATCGAGCCTTTGCCATGCACCACCTCGTCATGGCTGATCGGCAGGATGTAGTTTTCCGACCAGGCGTAATGCAGGCCAAAGGTCATCTGATGGTGGTGGTACTTCCGATGGACCGGGTCCTTTTGCATGTAATCCAGCGTGTCATTCATCCAGCCCATGTTCCACTTGAAGCCAAAGCCAAGCCCGCCATGGTTCACCGGGCGCGACACGCCGGGAAAGGCCGTGCTTTCCTCGGCCACCGTAACGATGCCGGGCATTTCCCCATAGGTGGTGACGTTCATGCGCTGCAGCAGGGCAATCGCCTCGTAGTTTTCGCGCCCGCCGTCGCGATTGGGCAGCCACTGCCCTGCAGACCGGGAATAATCGCGGTACAGCATCGAGGCAACCGCATCGACCCGCAGCCCGTCCAGGTGATATTCCTCCAGCCAGTACAGGGCATTGGACACCAGAAAGTTGGCAACCTCGACCCGGCCGTAGTTGTAGATCAGGGTGTTCCAGTCCTGGTGAAAGCCTTCGCGCGGGTCCTGATGCTCGTAGAGTGCGGTGCCGTCGAACCGGCCCAACCCGTGCGGATCGGTCGGGAAATGGCCCGGAACCCAGTCCAGCAGCACGCCCAGACCCCTTGCATGGGCCGCCTGAATGAAGGCGCGGAATTCAGGCGGCGTACCGTGACGGATCGTGGGGGCATAAAGGCCCACCGGCTGATAGCCCCAGCTGCCGTCAAAGGGAAATTCGGAAACTGGCATCAGCTCGATATGGGTGAAACCCATGTCGGCCACGTAATCGACCAGTTGTTCCGCCAGTTCCAGATAGCTCAGCATCCGGTTGCCCGGCGCGCGCCGCCAGCTGCCCAGATGCACCTCATAGACCGAGATCGGGGCATCGATGGATTGGCGCGCCGCCCGGCGTGCCATCCAGTCGCCGTCCTGCCACGGCGCAGCGCCCAGCGACCGTACCACCGAGGCATTGGCGGGGGCATGTTCCGCCCCAAAGCCCACCGGATCGGCCTTCAGCGGCAAAAGCCCGCCATCCGGGCCGCGCAGCTCGTATTTGTAGGTGGCCCCTTCGCCCAGGCCGGGGATAAAGGTTTCCCAGACCCCGGTTGCGCCGCGCCGCCGCATCGGGTGGCGGCGGCCATCCCAGATGTTGAAATCCCCCACCACCGAAACGCGCCGCGCGTTCGGCGCCCAGACGGCGAAATGCGTGCCCCCAACCCCTTCATGCGTGATCACATGCGCGCCCAGCACCTGCCACAGGCGGCGGTGGGTGCCCTCGCCCAGCAGGTATTCGTCCAACTCGCCCAGAACCGGGCCAAAGCGGAACGGATCGTCGAATTCCCATGTCGCACCGGCATTGGCCGCGCGCAGCCGGTAGGGCTGGCGGCGGGCCAGGGTGGCCACGAACAGGCCCGGCACCCCATCCACCGGGCTGGCGGCAATCGATGTCTCTGCCAGTACCTCCAGCCTATCCGCTCCGGGCACAAAGGCCGTCAGCACCCAGCGGGTGCCCCGCCGGTGCAGGCCCAGCACCGAAAAGGGGTCGCCATGCACCCCTTCGGCCAGGGCCCGCGCGGTCGCCGTGTCGATCAGGGCAGCCTCGGCACCTTTGGCCATGCCGGTCTTCCTTTGGTTCAAAACGCCGGTTCAACCGACCAGACATCCCGCATGTAACCACGGATTGTCCGGTCCGAGGAAAAGAATCCGGCCCGTGCCGTATTCATCGCCGCCATCCGCACCCAGCGGTCCCGGTCGGCAAAGGCCGCATCCACCTGACCCTGCGCCGCGTGATAGGCGTCGAAATCCGCCGCGACGAGGAAATAATCATGGTGCCACACGCGGTGCACCAGCCCGTGATAGCGGTCCGGCTGATCCGGGCTGAAAGTGCCTTCGGCGATCATCTGCAGCACATCCTGCAGGGGCTTGCTGGCTTCAATCGCCGTCTTGGACTGCTCCGGGTCCTCGCGGCGTTTCGCCGCCTCTTCCGCCGTCAGGCCGAACAGAAAGAAATTCTCTGGCCCCACTTCGCGCAGGATTTCCACATTCGCGCCGTCCAGCGTGCCGATGGTGGGCGCGCCGTTCAGCATGAATTTCATGTTGCCCGTGCCCGAGGCTTCCATTCCAGCGGTGGAAATCTGCTCGGACAGGTCAGCGGCCGGAATCAGACGTTCCGCCATCGAGACGTTGTAGTTTTCCGGATAAAGGACCGTCAGCAGATCGCGCGTTTCAGGATCGGCATTAAGAACGGATGCCACATCATTGATCAGATGAATGATTTCCTTTGCCACCGCATAGCCCGGCGCGGATTTTCCGCCGAAGATCCTGACGCGCGGCACCCATGCGGCCCCGGGGTTGGTCTTGATGGCATGCCAATGGGCGATGGTTTGCAGGATGTTCAGCAACTGGCGCTTGTATTCATGGATGCGCTTGATCTGCACGTCGAACATCGCGTCGGGGCTGACGGTGATGCCGAAGCTGTCCTTGATCCAGCCGGCAAGCCGCACCTTGTTGGCGCGCTTGGCGGCATCGAAGGCGGCGCGAAAGCCTGCGTCCCGGATATGCGGTTCCAGATCGCGCAGCCGGTCAAGATCATCTTCCCAGCCATCGCCGATGCTGTCGGTGATCAGCCGGGCCAGCGGGCGGTTCGCCATTTTCAGCCAGCGGCGCGGGGTGACGCCGTTGGTCTGGTTGATGATCCGGTCGGGATGCAGGCGGTGCAATTCGGGAAACAGGTTCTTCCTGATCAGGTCCGAATGCAGCGCCGAAACCCCGTTGACCCTGTGCGCCATGATGAAGGCCAGCTCGCCCATCCGCACTTCCTGATGCTTGACGATGCCGACGTAATGGGGCCGCGCCGGAAAGGTGCGGCGGTGCCAGGCATCGATCCGCTCCACAATCTGCATGTGGCGCGGCAGGACGGTGCCGAAGGTGAAGGTGGCCCAGCGTTCCAGCGCCTCGGGCAAAAGGGTGTGGTTGGTGTAACCCAGACAGGCCCGCGCCGTTTCCAGCGCCTCGGTAAAATCCAGCCCGTGGACATCGCTCAGAAGGCGGATCAACTCGGGGCCGGCAATGGCGGGGTGCGTGTCATTCATCTGGATCGCGACATGCCGGGGCAAGGCGCGCAGATCGGAATGGTTGGACAGAAAGCGCCGCAGGATATCCTGCAGCGCCGCAGAGGTCAGGAAAAACTCCTGCTTCAGGCGCAGCTCCTTGCCCTGATAGGTGGTGTCATCGGGGTAAAGCACGCGGCTTAGCGTGCGGGCCAGCGCCTCGGGTTCTGCCGCAGCGGCGTAATCGCCGCGATTGAACCGCTCCAGATCGAACAGCGTGGTCGGTGCCGCCTGCCACAGACGCAGCGTGTTGGCCCATTTGCCCTGCCAGCCCACCACCGGCGTATCATGCGCCGAGGCGAGCACAGTTTCACCGGGAACCCACACCTCCCTGCCGCCCGAGGTGTCGACATGGCCCTTGAAGCCGATGGTATAGACCGACTCGGGGCGCTCGAATTCCCAAGGGTGGCGCTGCGTCAGCCAGTCTTCGGGGGTTTCCACCTGCCGGCCGCCTTCGAACCGCTGGCGGAACAGGCCATGTTCATAGCGGATGCCATAACCATAGGCCGGGCAGCCCAGCGTCGCCATCGAGTCCATGAAACAGGCGGCCAGCCGCCCAAGGCCGCCGTTGCCAAGTGCTGCGTCCGGCTCGTCTTCGACAATGGCGCGGAACTCCTGGCCAAAGTCCTTCATCGCCGCTTCGGCGATGTCGCGCAGGCCAAGGTTGATCGTGGCATCTTCCAGGATGCGGCCGATCAGGAATTCCATCGACAGGTAGCAGACGCGCTTGCGGTCTTCTGCCCAGGTGCGCCGGGTCGAGGCGAACCACGGCTCGACGATCCGGTCGCGCACGGCGTAAGACAGGGCCATGCGCCAGTCATAGACGCTGGCGTTCGGCGCGTCCTTTCCCAGGGTATAGGTCAGGTGCCGCAGGATTGCGGATTTCAGGTCGGACGGCGTAACGGTCGTATCGAACACGGGCTTTGCTTTCTGATCTTCTGGGGCCTGCGGCAAGGTATCCTTGCCCTGGTGCTTCCACCATCGCTGCCCTGCGCCGATTTGCAAGCGCCTGATGACGGCAGGTGCGCGCGGTACGGGGTTGCCCAACGCCGGTCGTGCTGCACCTTGCTGGCAAAGCCCCGGCCCGCAGGCCAACCTCAGCCGCCCCAGGTCCGCTCCAGCACATTCAGCCAGTTCTCGTGGCACAGCTTGCGCAGCAACGCCGTGTCATAGCCATGCGCCCGAAGCGCCGCCTGCAGGGCGGGCAGGCCGGTGACATCGCCGATATTCGCCGGGATCGTCGCGCCGTCGAAATCCGACCCGAAGCCGACGTGATCCTCGCCCAGCCGGTCAATCAGGTGCCCCAGATGCCGCAGCAGCGGCGACCAGCCCATTTCCGGCGACCGGCGGCCGTCGCGCCGCAGGAAGATGGTGGCAAAGTTGACACCGACCATGCCCTTGCGCTCGGCGATCATCGCCAGTTGCCGGTCGGTCAGGTTGCGTGACGAGGCCGTGATCGCATGGGCGCCGGAATGGGTGGCAACAAGCGGGGCGTCCGACAGGCGGGCGACATCGTTGAACCCGGCCTCGTTGAGATGCGACAGATCGATCAGGATGCGCAGGCGGTTGCATTCCGCCACCAGTCGCCTGCCCGCTGCGGTCAGCCCCGGCCCGGTGTCGGGGCCGGACGGAAAGCGGAACGGCACCCCGTGGCCAAAGGCGTTCGGGCGGCTCCACACCGGCCCGAGCGAGCGCAGCCCAAGCGCATGAAAGGCGTCCAGCACCTGAACCTCGGGGTCGATGGCTTCGGCCCCTTCCATATGCAGCACGCCCGCGATGATCCCCTGCGCAAGGCAGGTGCGCAGCTCTGCGGCACTGCGGCAGATCTGGAACTGGCCCGCCGACGCGCGTTCCATCCAGGCAAGATCAAAGGCCATGCCAAGCGCCGCCGGAAGCGCCTCGTCCAGCGATACGCAGGCACCCAGCGGCTGATCATAGGGCGGGGCGTCCAGTGCCCGGTCCTGGATCGTGCCTGCGGCCCCTTCCGTCGCGCCGGGAACGAATATGGCAAAGAAACCGCCCGCGAACCGGCCCTTCTTCATCCGCGGCAGGTCAAGATGGCCCTCATCCGTTCCCTCCAGCCACAGGGCATCCCGGCGGTGCGGCGAACGGGACAGGCGCAGCAGAAAATCGTTGTGACCGTCAAACACCGGAATCGTCATCATCTGCCCTTGGTGGCCCGTCCGCATCCGCCGGTATACGCGGCAAACCGCGCATGGCAAAGCCGTGCCTGCGGTCAGGCGGCGGGGGTCAGCCCTTTCCGAATCGGGCAATCGGGCCGCTGATCCCCGGCGCAGGCATCGACCAGGCCGGTCAGCGTGCAGCCCTGCCCACCCGCTTCAGGCGCAGCGCGTTCCCGACCACGAAAACCGAAGATACCGCCATTGCCGCCGCCGCCAGCACCGGCGACAGCTGTGGGCCGCCAAAGGGCACAAGCACCCCGGCTGCAACCGGGATCAGTGCCGCGTTGTAACCGAAGGCCCAGATCAGGTTCTCGCGGATGTTGCGCATCGTGTGACGGCTCAGATCGACAGCGGTGACGACACCGCGCGGGTCGCCCGACATCAGCACGACATCCGCCGATTCGATGGCAACGTCGGTGCCGGTGCCGATGGCAATGCCGACATCGGCTGCCGCAAGGGCCGGCGCATCATTCAGCCCGTCGCCGACAAAGGCGACCGCGCCGCCCAGACCGCGCAGGGCGTCAACCTTGCCGCCGGGCAGAACCCCGGCCTCGACCCGGTCAAGGGCAAGGTCCGCCGCAATCACCCCGGCGGTCTGCCGGTTGTCGCCCGTGATCATCGCCAGCCGGTATCCCAAAGCGTGAAGGGCCGCGAGAGCGGGCGGCGTACCGGCCCTGACCGGATCGGACACGGCAAGCACGGCCACGACACGCCCGTCGGCGGCGGCATAAAGCGGGCTGCGCCCCAGGGCGGCCAGACGGGCGGCCTCTGCGGCAAAATCGCCCGGATCAAGCCCCTCTCGCGCCATCAGGCGGTCGGAACCGACGGTCACCTTCCGGCCATCCACCATGGCTTCGGCCCCGTATCCGGGAACAGCCCGGAAGTGGCGGGCCTCCGGAACGGCGATGCCCCGGTCCCGTGCCGCCGCCAGAATCGCCTGCCCCACCGGATGCTCCGACCCCGCCTCCACAGCCGCGATCAGCGCCAGGGTGTCCGCCTCGGCGCCGCCTTTGGCCGCGATGAAATCCGTCAGGCGCGGGTGCCCTTCGGTCAGGGTGCCGGTCTTGTCGAAGGCAATCCAGTCCACCCGGTGCAGGCTTTGCAGGGCGTCGCCCCGGCGAAACAGCACGCCAAGTTCGGCCGCACGCCCGGTGCCGACCATGATCGAGGTCGGCGTGGCCAGCCCCATCGCGCAGGGGCAGGCGATGATCAGCACCGATACCCCCGCCACCAGCGCCTCGGCCAGACCCGGCCCGAACACCAGCCACAGCACCACCGTCAGCGCCGCCACCGCCATGACAGCGGGCACGAACCACAGCGTCACCCTGTCCACCATGGCCTGAACCGGCAGTTTCGTTCCCTGGGCCTCTTCCACCATGCCGATGATCCGCGACAGCACCGTGTCCGCTCCGACTGCGGTCGCCCGGAAGATCAAGGCCCCGGTTCCGTTCACAGTGCCGCCCGTCACACGATCCCCCGTCGTCTTGGGCACAGGCCCCGCTTCGCCGGTCAGCATGCTTTCATCGATATGGGAGGTGCCCGATACGACGTCACCGTCAACCGCCACGCGTTCGCCGGGCCGCAGATGCACCAGATCGCCGGCGTTCACTGTGCCGACGTCACGCTCTGCAAGCGTCCCGTCCCGCGCGACAAGGGCAGTGCGGGGGCGCAGGCCGATCAGATGGCTGATCGCCGCCCCGGTCCGGCCCCGCGCACGGGCCTCCATCCAGCGCCCTGCCAGGATCAGCACCACGATGACGGCGGCCGCCTCGAAGTACACCGACCGGGCCGAGGGCGGCAGAAGCGCCGGCGCAAAGGTGACCGTAAGTGAATAGACAAAGGCCGAAGCAGTGCCCAGCGCCACCAGACTGTTCATGTCCGGCGCGCCGCGCAGCAGGTTGGGGATGCCCTTGGCGAAGAACCGCCGCCCCGGCCCGGCCAGAACCAAAGCGGTCAGACCGGCCTGGATGACCCAGCTTGTCTGCATCCCGACCGTCACGGCAACCCAGTGGTGCAGTGCCGGGATCAGGTGACCGCCCATTTCAGCCAGAAACACCGGCAAAGTCAGCAGGGCCGCAAGGACAAGGTCGCGCCGCAGGGCCGCCCCCTCGTCCTGGCCTGCGGTTGCGGCCGGTTCCGCTTCGGCGGACGAATCATACCCTGCCGCCGTCACCGCTGCGGCAAGGGCCTGAGCGGTCATGCTGCGGCCCCTGACCACGATCTGCGCACGGCGCGCCGCCAGATTGGCCGAGGCGCTGACCACCCCCGGCTGCGCTTTCAGCACCCGCTCCACCCGCGCCGTGCACGAGGCGCAGGTCATCCCCTCGACCCCGATGCGCAGGATGCGGGTCGGGCCGGTTCCGGCTGCTGCAATTCCCGGAACCGGTTCCGCACCGGGCCGCGCCGCGGGTGGCTGGATGGTATCGGGCATGTGCGTTCCCCTTGTCCCTGATATGGGGTGTGCGCGGGCGGCAAGGTCAAGGACCCGCGCCAATTTCTTTTTCTCCGGCAGAACCCGCGCAGGCCGACTTGACCTTGCCACGGGACGTGCCCAACTGGGACAGGAAGACAGGGGGTTGCCATGCTGAAACTGTCGGTTCCGGACATGGCCTGCGGGGCTTGCAAGGCGGCGGTCGAAAAGGCGCTGGCACCCCTTGTGGCGCCGTCGTCCCTGACCATCGACATGGCGGCACGGCAGGTCCGCTGTGAGGGGCGGGTCGACGCCGATCAGATCATCGCGGCCCTTACCCGGATCGGCTTCCCGGCCCGCCCCCTTTGAGCGCGCCGTTCACCGTCAGAAGCCGGGGGCTGAACCCCCCTGCCGTTCAATTAAAAAGGCCTATTCACTATGGCGTGCAACCTGTCGGAAATGAAAGGATTATCTGCAAAGGGCGGATTGATTTCATCGAATCGGGGGCATAAGTTGGCATTATCCGGCCTCGGACGGGCCGAACCCCTGATGCAACGCGGGTCAACACTGTCCGGCGGCTGGCCGTGAAAGACGGCACCCGAGGCAGACAGCAGACCGACCGGAGCAGACAGAATGGCGAAGACACCGCATCCCCCCCTGCAACAGCAGGGCGGGCAGACCACAACCCAGGGCCAGATGACCGGCACCCCCACCCCGCAGCAGGGCCAGACCCCCGTGATCCGGGACTGGGCATCGATCTGAGCGGCGTTCGTGCTTTCGGGACTATGATACGGGCAGACGCCCCGAACGCGCCGCAGGTGCCATGAGCACACCCGTTTCTTCAATCCGCAATCTGGGCCCGGCGACCGAAGCCGCCTTTGCGCGCGCCGGAATCACGTCAGCGGAAGAGCTGCGCGCGCTTGGCGCGGATGCCGCCTATCAGCGCTTGCTGGAAACCGGCACGCAGCCGCATTTCATCGGCTACTACGTGATTGTCATGGGCTTGCAGGGCCGCCCCTGGAACGATTGCCAGGGTGCGGAAAAGGCCGCCCTGCGCAAGCGGTTTGATGCGCTGAAGGCCAGTGTTCGCCCATCCCACAGCACTGCGCTGGACTCGGCACTTGATGCCATTGGCGTGGTTGCGCCAAAACGCACAGCTTCCGCGCGGGGCCAAAGCTGACATCCGGGCGGCAAGGCCCGGCTTCGATGGCCGCATTGGTTGCCCGTCACCAAACAGGAATGCCTGGCCCTGTGCGATCCGGCGGGGCCAGACGGCCCGCGCTGGACCTGTCACGCCTCAGCCGACCAGTTCAAGACCCGAAAAGAAATAGGCGATTTCCTGGGCTGCGGTTTCCGGCGCGTCCGATCCGTGGACCGAGTTTTCGCCCACCGACAGTGCAAAATCCTTGCGGATGGTGCCGGGGGCGGCATTGGCGGGGTTGGTGGCCCCCATCACCTCGCGGTTCTTCGCGATCGCGCCGTCGCCTTCCAGCACCTGCACCACAACCGGTTCAGACGCCATGAATTCGGTCAGTTCGCCAAAGAACGGGCGGTCCTTGTGCACCTCATAAAACTTCTGCGCCTGTGCCAGGCTCATATGGATGCGCTTTTGCGCCACGATGCGCAGGCCCGCCTCTTCAAACCGGGCGTTGATCTTGCCGGTCAGGTTGCGGCGGGTGGCGTCGGGCTTGATGATCGACAGGGTGCGTTCGGTGGCCATGGTCGGACTCTTTCCCAAGACTGCGGTGCGGGCCCCTGCCCGCCCCCGGATTGCGCGGCCCTGCTAACACGGGCCGACCTGCTTGAAAAGGCGGGAAACCGGCAGCGCGGCGGTTGACGCGCCCCGCCCCTTGGGGCAGGGAACGCGCATGTTGCGCATCATGGATATCACCTATTCGGTCGAAGGCCGCCCCCTGTTCGAGGGGGCAACGGCGACGATTCCCTATGGCCACAAGGTCGGGCTTGTCGGGCGAAATGGCACCGGAAAAACCACGCTGTTCCGGCTGATCCGGGGTGAACTGGCGCTGGAAGGCGGCGAGATCACCCTGCCCAGCCGGTCGCGGATTGGCGGGGTGGCGCAGGAAGTGCCCTCGTCGTCGACCTCGCTGCTGGACACGGTCCTGCAGGCGGATACCGAACGCGCGGCCCTGATCGCCGAGGCCGAAACGGCGACGGACCCCCACCGCATTGCCGAGGTGCAGGCCCGGCTGGCCGACATTGACGCCTGGTCGGCAGAAGGCCGTGCCAGTGCCATTCTGAAAGGGCTGGGCTTTGACGCCGCCGCGCAATTGCGCCCCTGCTGCGATTTCTCGGGAGGCTGGCGGATGCGCGTGGCGCTGGCGGGGGTGCTGTTTGCCCAGCCCGACCTTTTGCTGCTGGACGAGCCGACGAACTACCTTGATCTGGAAGGGGCGCTGTGGCTGGAAAACTATCTGGCGAAGTACCCCCACAGCGTCATCATCATCAGCCATGACCGGGGCCTGCTGAACCGGGCGGTGCAGGGCATCCTGCATCTGGATGCGCGGAAACTGACCTATTGGACCGGCCCCTATGACCAGTTCGCACGGCAGATGGCGGAACGCCGGGCGGTGCTGCAGGCGGAAGCCAAGAAGCAGGAATTGCGCCGCGCGCATCTGCAAAGCTTTGTCGACCGCTTCAAGGCGAAGGCCAGCAAGGCGGTGCAGGCGCAAAGCCGGGTCAAGATGCTGGAAAAGATGACACCGATCACCCCGCCGGAAGAGGCACGGCGGCAGGTCTTCACCTTTCCGGCCCCTGAAGAGCTTTCGCCCCCGATCATCAATCTGGATGGGGCCGCCGTGGGCTATGGCGGCAAGCCGGTGCTGCGCAGGCTGGATCTGCGGGTCGATCAGGATGACCGGATCGCGCTGCTGGGGCGCAACGGCGAAGGCAAATCCACCCTGTCAAAGCTGCTGGCGGGCAAGCTTGCGGCCTGCGAGGGCCGCATGACGCGGTCGGGCAAGCTGCGCATCGGCTATTTCGCGCAGCATCAGGTGGATGAATTGCACATCGACGAAACGCCCCTGCAGCACATCCTGCGCCTGCGCCCGGCCGAAGGGCAACCGCGCCTGCGCGCGCGTCTGGCGGGCTTTGGCCTGACCGCCGATCAGGCCGATACGGCAGTGGGCCGCCTGTCGGGCGGGCAGAAGGCGCGGCTGTCGCTGCTGCTGGCCACCATCGATGCGCCGCATCTGCTGATCCTGGACGAACCGACCAACCATCTGGACATGGAAAGCCGCGAAGCCCTGGTCGAGGCGCTGACAGAGTATTCCGGCGCGGTGATCCTGGTATCGCACGACATGCATCTGTTGGGGTTGGTCGCCGACAGGCTGTGGCTGGTGAAGGACGGCGCAGTTGCACCCTTTGCCGACGATCTCGAGGAATACCGCCGCCAGCTGCTAGCGGGCGACGAGACGCCCAAGGAAAAGCCGGCCGTCCCGAAACCCGGGCGCGCCAGCCGCGAAGAGGTGGCCGCCCTGCGCGCCGAGGTGCGCAAATGCGAAGAGCGTATGGGCAAGCTTAACCAGATGCGCGACCGGCTGGCCACCAAGCTGGCGGAACCCGCCCTGTACGCGCAGGCCCGGGCGGGCGAGCTGGAGACCTGGCAAAAGAAATATGCCGAGGTGATGGAAGGTCTGGACCGGGCCGAAGCGATGTGGCTGAAGGCCGAAGAGCGGCTGGAAAGTGCCGGCGGCTGATGGACAGCGGCTTTCTGATCACCAGCTTCGTGACGCTGTTCGTCGTCATCGACCCCTTGGGTCTGATTCCGCTGTTCATCGCGCTGACGCGCGGCATGGCCCCCGATCATCGCCGGGCGGTGGGCCTGCGTGCCTGCGGGATCGCGGCAATCCTCTTGACGCTGTTCGGCCTGTTCGGCCAGAAGCTCCTGGATTTCGTGGGTATCTCGATGCCCGCCTTCCGCATCGCCGGGGGCATTCTTTTGTTCCTGACGGCGCTGGACATGCTGTTCGAACGGCGCACCCAGCGGCGCGAGGGGCAGATGCCCGATGCCGACCATGATCCCTCGGTATTCCCGCTGGCGATGCCGCTGATCGCGGGACCGGGCGCGCTGGCGGCGATGATCCTGCTGGTCGGCCAGTCGGGGCCAGGCCTGCAGGGAACAGCCGTGGTTCTGGGCCTGATGCTTGCGGTGATCCTGGTGATCTATGTGCTGTTTCTGGCAGCCGGACCGATCGAGCGGGCGCTGGGGCGCACCGGGACCATGGTGATCACCCGGCTTCTGGGCATGTTGCTGGCGGCGCTGTCGGTGCAGTTCGTCATCGACGGCATCATCGGCACGGGTCTTGTCGCAACCCTCTGAACAGGGTCCGTTCGTAACGCCGGACCGGGGCGGAGCGGGGTGCCGAAGGCGATGGCCCCTGCCAGAAAGACCGGGCATCCGGGAATGTGCAGGAAAGCTTCTCCGGGCGGAAACAGGAAACGCACCGCGTTTCCCCCGCCCGTGCGCGACGGTGCCCTGTAGACGGGCTGGTCCGGGAACAGCAGAAGGTCAGCGCCCGACCCGGCGGGTGCGAAGCGCCCGCCGATGGCGGGTCGGGCACTGGCCGGGGGCTGTGGCCCCCGGCTGGAGGGGTGTCAACGTGGCGCTGTGGCAGGGGCGATGGCCCCTGCCATGGCAACGGCGCAGTTCCACCGCCCCTCCGGGCGGGATCAGGAAACGCAGCGCGTTTCCCCCGCCTCTGCGGGACGGTGCCCTGTATACCGGCAGGTCCGGGAACAGCAGAGGCCAGCGCCCGACCCGGCGGGCGAGAAGCGCCCGCCGGGGGCGGGGCGGGCGCTGGCCGGGGGCTTTGGCCCCCGGCTGGGCAAGGGGCTACGTGGCGCTGTGGCAGGGGCGATGGCCCCTGCCAGCGAGACCGGGCATCCCGCAATGCACAGGACCGCCACTCCGGGCGGGAACAGGAAACGCACTGCGTTTCCCCCGCCCGTGCGCGACGGTGCCCTGTAGACCGGCAGGTCCGGGAACAGCCCCCCACGGGCAGGCTGCACGCGCAGCGCAGGGCCAGGGCGATGGCCCCGGCCAGACCGCGTGAGGCGCGCGCAGACAGAAAACTGTCCTGCTTGCCGGTCAGGCAGTCCATGCAGCCGGACCGTTGTCACCCCTCTGTCAGGTCAGGCGCTTTACCGCGTCCTTGATCTTCACCTCTGATCCGCCCGCCTTTCGCCACAACACCTGCCCCTGCCATGCGGCAAACAGCAGCGCGGCCGCCTCTTGCCCCTTGCTGCCCCCGCCCATGCGCGCACCAAGAGCGGCCAGCAGCATCTGCCGCCACGCCAGCGCGGGCTCGCGCAGGGCGGGGTCGCGAAACTCTGACACCAGCAGGGCGATCTCTTCCGCATGGCCCGCAGCCAGCGCCTTGAGGATCTGCGTTGCCCCCTTGGCCGTCGGGGGTGCCCCGTCAGCGGCGCGTTCGCTTGCTTCTGCCAGAACCTTCCATCCGTCCTGCAGCGCCGCCCGCACCATCGCCTCGCGCGTGCCATAGCGTTGCGCCAGCGTCGGGGCGGCAAGGCCGGTCGCCTGCGCGACAGAGGAAAAGGCAACCGCCTTGTCTCCGCCCTGCATCAGCAGCCGGCGCAGGGCGGCGAAAACTTCGGCATCAGGAAGAGTCTTGTGGCGTCCCATGGCAAAAATCTAAACAAGCATTCGGAAAAATGCAACGGGGCGGCAAGGCCCCTTCGGCGCTTCGGGGCGCAGGGCCAGGCCGCCACCCGCACCACAACCGGATCGGCGATCCGGGCCACCTGCCGGTCCAGCAACAGGTCGCGCGGCGTGCCGCCCCCCAACGGCAGTCAGGCAGGCGATGACGATGAACCCCACAGTATCCCGCTGCGACCGGCTTGCCACCAGGCCCCGTCAGCGCGAGTACCGCCGCCGGGGCATGGTCAAGCAACCGTCTCAGCCTGTCGCCCGTCAGCACCTTGCGGGCCAGACCGGCAACCGGGGCGGTCATCCCGCCGCGCGTCCGGGCTTGAACAGGGCCATCCCGGCGCGGGCAAGCGCATCGGCGCGCTCGTTTTCGGCGTGGCCCGCATGGCCCTTGATCCACCGCCAGGTCACGCTGTGGCGGGCCTGCGCGGCATCAAGCCGCTGCCACAGGTCCAGGTTCTTTACCGCGGGTCCGGCGGCGGTGCGCCAGTTCTTGCGCTTCCAGTCCGTTATCCATTCGGTGATGCCGTTCTTCACATAGGCGCTGTCGGTGACGATGATGATCCCGGTCGGGCGCGCCAGCGTCTCGAGCGCCGTAATGGCCGCCATCAACTCCATCCTGTTGTTGGTGGTCAGGGCCTCGCCGCCCGAAAGCTCGCGCTCTTTCACCACATGGCCCTGGTCGATGGCGCGCATCAGCACGCCCCAGCCGCCGGGGCCGGGGTTTCCCGAACAGGCACCGTCGGTATAGGCATAAAGCTCTGGCATCGGATCATCCTTTGCCGCCAGTTTAGCACGCGGCCGAACAAGACGCCAACCACCGGCCCGGCGGGCACAGGGCCGCCACTCCGGGCGGGCGAAAAGACGCACAGCAGTTCCCCGCCCGGTGCAGGACCGGCCCCGTGTCAGCGCCCGTTCCGGGGGTGGGGGCAAGGGCGGCTTACAGAAGGGCAGGCACGGCCAGACAGGCGAGCACCACCGCTGTCAGCATGCCGCGCAACCGCATCCACCACGGGGGTGCCAGGTCCCAGCGCCAGAACAGGCCGTCCAGCACCAGAAGCCCGGCAAAACCGGCCATCAGGCCAAGGGCGGCGGCCGCCGGCCCGCCCCCGACCATGAAAAAGGCCCAAAGCGCCGGCAGAACGGACAGGGCATATCCGGTAGCGGCGGCTGACCCTGTCGCCCGTGTGGCAAAACCCCAGAGCACGCCGGACATGAAGGACAGGATCACCGTTCCATAGGCCAGCGAAACATAGGGGCCGGCGAATCGCGGCCCTGCCGTGCGCGTGCCGAAGTCGGCCAGACCGGGAAAAATCTGCGACGCGGCCCCCCAAAGGAACGGGATCAGCCCGGCCAGACCCAGCAAGAGGGCCGCGCGGGGGATGGGCGTCATTCGGTCAGTCCTTCGATTATGGCACCCCTGGCGCGCCTTGCCCGCGCCGCCCCCCGGTGCCCGACCGCATCGGGCGAAGGCCACAGTACGGCACCGTTGCAGCGCGCCTTGGCCTGCCAGTCCACCGCCTTTTCGGACCGGATACGGTCGGTCATGCCGGTACGCGCAATACCCTTGGCACCTTGAATTCCACATTCTCCCGCGCCGTTTCCACCTGCTCGATGACCGCATCGAAACGGTCCCGGAAAGCGTCCAGAACTTCTGTGATCAGAACCTCGGGCGCGCTGGCCCCGGCGGTGATTCCCACACAGCGGCTTCCTTGCAGCGCGCGCCAGTCAATATCGGCGGCGCGCTGCACAAGCTGGGCATAGGCGCAACCGGCGGCCTGCCCAACTTCGACCAGCCGCCTGGAATTCGACGAGTTGGGCGCACCGATCACCAGCAGGGCATCAATCCGTGGCGCAATCTGCTTCACTGCGGCCTGACGGTTGGTTGTGGCATAGCAGATGTCTTCCTTGTGCGGCCCGACGATGCCCGGAAACCGCGCCCGCAGGGCGGCAACGATATCTGCGGTGTCATCCACCGACAGGGTGGTCTGGGTGATGAAGGCCAGCCGCGACGGATCCCGCACCTGCAACCCGGCCACATCGGCCACGGTTTCCACCAGCACAACCTCGCCCGGCGGCAACTGCCCCATGGTCCCGATGGTTTCGGGATGCCCGGCATGCCCGATCATCACCATCTGAAGCCCGTCGGCGTGATGCCGCTCGGCCTCGAGATGCACCTTGCTGACCAGCGGACAGGTGGCATCGACAAACAGCATCTTCCGCCGGGCCGCTTCGGCTGGCACCGCCTTGGGCACGCCATGCGCCGAAAAGATCACCGGGCGATCCGCAGGAACCTCGTCCAGGTCTTCGACAAAGACGGCACCCCTGTCGCGCAGGCTGTCGACCACGAACCTGTTGTGGACAATCTCGTGCCGGACATAGACCGGCGCGCCCCATTTATCGATTGCCATTTCGACGATCTTGATCGCGCGGTCGACGCCCGCGCAGAATCCGCGCGGGGCGGCAAGAAGAAGGGTAAGCGGCGGTTTGGTCATCTTGGCCTCGGGTCGTTGGCGCCAGAGGTAAGGCCAGACGCCAGGTTCGTCCATCCCCCCTGCACAGACAGGTCCGGCTGCGGACGGAAAACCGGTCAGCCCGCACACGACAGGGGGCGATGCCGGGCACCGCCCTTCGGGTCACTTCGCCTCGATCGGAACCTCTTCGCGATCCGACATCGGGCGCGGCTCGCGCGGCGGCCTGCCGATGACATCGCGCAGCTCATCCAGCTCGATGAAATTGTCTGCCTGGCGACGCAATTCGTCGGCAATCATCGGCGGCTGGCTGCGGATGGTGGATACGACAGAAACGCGCACACCCTGACGCTGAAGGCTTTCGACCAGCGGGCGGAAATCGCCATCACCCGAGAACAGCACGATATGGTCCACACGGGGCGCAAGCTCCATCGCATCGACGGTCAGTTCGATGTCCATGTTGCCCTTCACCTTCCGGCGGCCCTGACTGTCAGTATACTCCTTGGCCGACTTGGTCACCATCGTGAAGCCGTTGTAATTCAGCCAGTCAACCAAAGGGCGAATGGGGGAATATTCATCATTCTCCAGCAACGCCGTGTAGTAGAAGGCACGAAGCAGCTTGCCACGACGCATGAATTCCTGCCGCAACAGCTTGTAGTCGATATCAAACCCCAGAGACTTTGCAGCCGCATAGAGGTTGGAGCCATCGATGAACAGCGCCAGCCGGTCATCCTTGTAAAACATTCCGCACCCTCTCAAAACACCTTTGCGACGCCAATCGAACTTTCTAAAACAAACCGCGTTTGCCCGGAAAAGTGACAGCGCACTATGTCTGACCATCCCTCATTCCACGCTGCCCGACAAGTATCACTAGACGAAAGATTAGATCGCGTGACGCTATGGAACTGATCGCACTCGTGGCGCTGGGCGCGAACCTGCCCTTCGCCGGACGTCCGCCTGCCGATACGCTGAAGTCCGCCCTGGCGGCCCTGGCCGGACGGGGCTTGGCCGTGCATTCGGTCAGCCGCTTTTTCGCAACGCCCTGTTTTCCGGCCGGATCGGGTCCGGATTACGTGAATGCGGCGGCTGCGATTGCCCTGCCGGCCGGCATGACCGCCGATGACATCCTTGCGCATCTGCTGGCGGTCGAAGGGGACTTCGGCCGCGAAAGGAACCGGCGCTGGGGCATGCGTACCCTTGATCTGGACCTTCTGGCCTGGGGGGACCTGGTTCTTCCCGACCGGGCCGGTTTTGAGCGGTGGCGCGGCCTTGATCCCGCCCTGCAGGCGCAGGCCGCACCCGACCGGCTTATCCTGCCGCACCCGCGCCTGCAGGACCGCGCCTTTGTCCTGGTGCCGCTGGCCGATATTGCGCCGGACTGGCGTCACCCGGTGCTTGGCCGGACCGTTTCGCAGATGCTGGAGGCGCTTGCTGAAGCTGACCGCAGGGCGGTCGTTCCGCTTTGACACGGCGAAGCGGAGTCTTTGCTTGTCAAGGGTCTTGATGCGCCTTACACAGGCCTGCCCTTATCCCCCGTTCCGACTCAGGAGTTTGCCATGGCCCGCGTGACGGTTGAAGATTGCGTTGACAAGGTTCCGAACCGGTTCGAACTGGTGATGCTTGCCGCCCACCGTGCGCGCGAGATTCAGGCGGGCTCGCCCCTGACCATTGACCGCGACAACGACAAGAATCCGGTGGTATCACTGCGCGAGATTGCGGAAGAGACGCAAGGCGCCGAGGCGCTGCGGGAACGGATGATCGAAAGCCACCAGACCCAGATCGAGGTGGACGAGCCCGAGGAAGATTCGATGGCCCTGCTGATGGGCAACGAAATCGACCGTCCGATGTCCGACGACATGTCGGAAGAGAAACTTCTGCGCGCCCTCATGGAAGCACAGGGACAGGACTGATCCGGCACAACTCCGGCGGGATGGGGCGAGGATGATCGACGTCGAAGACCTGATCGCCCTGGTCCGCAACTACAACCCGCGCACGAACGAAGAGCTGATCCGGCGGGCCTATGCCTATGGCCTGATGATGCATGAAGGTCAGTCGCGCCAGTCCGGCGAGCCATATTTCACGCATCCGGTTGCGGTTGCCGCCATCCTGACCGAACAGCGGCTGGATGATGCCACCATCGTGACGGCCCTGTTGCACGATACCATCGAAGACACGAAATCGACCTATTCCGAGGTTGTCCGGCTGTTCGGGGCAGAGGTGGCCGAACTGGTCGATGGCGTCACCAAGCTGACCAACCTGCAACTGTCCTCGGCCCAGTCCAAGCAGGCGGAAAACTTTCGCAAGCTCTTCATGGCCATGTCCAAGGATTTTCGGGTCATCCTGGTCAAGCTGGCGGACCGGCTGCACAACATGCGCACCATCAAGGGCATGAAGCCGGAAAAGCAGGCCCAGAAGGCCCGCGAAACGATGGAAATCTTCGCCCCGCTGGCGGGGCGCATGGGCATGCAGTGGATGCGCGAAGAGCTGGAGGATCTGGCCTTTCGCGTTCTGAACCCTGATGCGCGCAACTCCATCATCCGCCGCTTCATCACGCTGCAACGCGAAACCGGCGATGTGGTGCACCGTATCACCGCAGACATCCGGGCGGAACTGGAAAAGGCGCAGATCGAGGCCGATGTCTTTGGCCGTGCCAAAAAGCCCTATTCGATCTGGCGCAAGATGCAGGAAAAGGATCTGGCCTTCTCGCGCCTGTCGGACATTTACGGCTTTCGGGTGATCTGCACCTCGGAACAGGATTGTTACCGCATTCTGGGCGTCATCCATCAGCGCTGGCGGGCGGTGCCGGGACGGTTCAAGGATTTCATCAGCCAGCCGAAATCGAACGGCTACCGGTCAATCCACACCACCGTTTCGGGGCGCGACGGCAAGCGGGTCGAGGTGCAGATCCGCACCCGCCAGATGCACGAGGTGGCCGAAGCCGGCGTGGCCGCGCATTGGTCCTATCGCGACGGGGTGCGCGCCCGGAACCCGTTTGCCGTCGATCCGTCGAAATGGATCACCTCCATGACCGAGCGGCTGGACGAAGAGGATCACAACGACTTTCTCGAAAACGTCAAACTCGAGATGTATTCGGATCAGGTGTTCTGCTTCACGCCCAAGGGCGATGTGATTCAGCTTCCCCGGGGGGCCACGCCGCTGGACTATGCCTATGCCATCCACACCCGGATCGGGAACTCCTGCGTGTCGGCCAAGGTTGACGGCATCCGCGTGCCGCTGTGGACGCGGCTGAAGAATGGCCAGTCGGTCGAGATCATCACGGCCGAAGGCCAGATGCCGCAGTCCAGCTGGATCGACATTGTCACCACCGGGCGCGCCAAGGCCGCAATTCGCAAAAGCCTGCGCGAAGAAGACCGGGGCCGTTTCGTGAAGCTGGGGCAGGAACTGGCCCGGGCCGCCTTTGACCATATCGGCAAGAAGGCCACCGACAAGGCGCTGCGCACGGCGGCCAAAACCCTTGGCTTGGCCGATGAGAAGGACCTGCTGGCCCGGCTTGGCAGTGCCGAGCTGACCGGGCGGCGCGTTGTGGAGACACTTTACCCCGAACTGGTGCAGGCCACGGCGGACGAGGTGGACGCGCGGCGTCCCGTGGTCGGCCTTGGTGCCGACCAAAGCTTCCGCCGCGCGGGCTGCTGCCAGCCGGTACCGGGCGAGCGCATCGTCGGCATCACCTATCGCGGCACCGGCGTGGTGATCCATGCCATCGACTGCCCCGCGCTGGAAGAGTTCGAGGAACAGCCCGCCCGCTGGGTTGACCTGCACTGGCTTGCAGGCCGTCACGCAGCCGTGCATACCGTCAGCCTGGAGTTGACCATCTCGAACGACGCCGGAGTTCTGGGCCGCATCTGCACCTTGATCGGCGAGCAGAAGGCCAACATATCCGACCTGCGGTTCACCGACCGCAGGCCGGATTACTACCGGTTGATCATTGATGTCGATCTGCGCGATGTCGAACATCTGCACATGGTGATGACAGCGCTCGAGGCGGAAACCGACGTGGCCCAGATTGCGCGCCATCGTGACCTGAGCCGGAAGCCCTGAGGGGCAGTTGAGGGGTAAGGGTGGTCTTCAGGCGGCGGAACCGGCGGACAGTGGCGGAATGGGCGCGGGAATTCGTTTATCCGCGCGGCGGGTTCCGTCGTGCTGCACAATACGTCACGCACCGTCTGCGCCGCCTGCCGGACGAGCCGCACCGGATTGCACGCGGTGTTTTTGCCGGTGTCTTCGTGTCCTTCACGCCGTTCTTCGGCTTTCATTTCCTGTCGGCGGCCCTGCTGGGCTGGGTGCTGCGCGGCAATATCCTTGCCGCCCTGCTGGCCACCTTCGTGGGCAATCCCCTGACCACGCCGATCATCGCCATCACCTCGGTCGAACTTGGCCACCGCATGCTGGGCATCGACGCGCCGATGGATGTGAAATCCATCATCGCCGCCTTCACCAATGCGGGCACCGAGCTGTGGGGCAATGCCCGCGCCCTGTTCACCGCCGACGTGGTGCATTGGGAAAACCTGGGCACCTTCTTTGGCACCATCTTCTGGCCCTATCTTGTCGGCGGTCTGCTGCCGGGACTTGCGATTGGCCTGGCCTTCTACTGGGCCACCATTCCCATCGTCCGCGCCTATCAGAAAATCCGCGCAGGTCAGGCGCAGGCCCGGCTGGAGAAACGGCTGCGCCTGAAATCTCCGGCCAAAGCGGCAAAGCCTGCGTCCGGGGATGACGGCAGTCATGCGGCACCCTAGACTGCGCCCAACGGAACCAGGAACCGAACAGGACAGCGCAATGACAGACTTCGGCAGGCAGCGCCTTGGGGTGAATATCGATCATGTGGCCACGGTGCGCAACGCGCGCGGATCGGCCTATCCGGGCCCGCTGCGCGCCGCCCTGCTGGCCGAGGCCGCCGGGGCAGACGGGATCACCGCCCATCTGCGCGAAGACCGCCGCCATATCCGCGATACGGATATCGAGGCGCTGGCCGCCGCCCTGACGGTGCCGCTGAACTTCGAATGCGCCACCACGGCCGAGATGCAGGCCATCGCCCTGCGCCACCGCCCCCATGCCGTCTGCCTGGTGCCGGAAAAGCGGCAGGAACGGACCACCGAAGGCGGGCTGGATGTGGCATCAGACCAGAACCGCCTGACCGATTTCATCATCCCGCTGCGCGAGGCGGGCTGCCGCGTGTCGATGTTCATCGGCCATGACCCGCGCCAGATCGAGGCTTCGGCCCGCATCGGTGCCGCCGTGGTCGAACTTCACACTGGCCATTACTGCGACCTGCACGCCGAAGGCCGCTTTGCCGAACGCGATGCGGAACTGGCAGGGCTGCGCAAGGGCGCGGCCTTTGCCGCGTCGCTGGGGCTGGAGGTTCATGCAGGCCATGGTCTGACCCATGACACCGTGGGCCCGGTTGCCGCTATTCCCGAAATCAGGGAGCTGAACATTGGCCATTTCCTGATTGCCGAGGCGATCTTCACCGGGCTTGGTCCGGCCATCGAAAGAATGCGACATCTGATGGATGAAGCCAGGGAAGGCGCCGCATGACGGTGCCCCTGCGTCAGCACGGACAAGGCGACCCTTGCCATCGGCGGATCGGCGGATGGTCATGATCCTGGGTATCGGCACCGACCTGTGCAATATCGAGCGGATCGAAGCCACGCTGGCCCGCTTTGGCGACCGGTTCCGCAACCGCGTCTTCACCGAACGCGAACAGCACAAGGCGGAAGGCCGCCCGCACGCCATCGCCGCCACCTATGCCAAGCGCTGGGCGGCGAAAGAGGCCTGCTCCAAGGCTTTGGGCACCGGCCTGAAGATGGGCATCGCCTGGAAGGATATGTCCGTGACCAATCTGCGCACGGGGCAGCCGGTCATGCATGTAAGCGGCTGGGCCGCAGACCGGCTGGCAGGAATGACACCGCCCGGACATGACGCCCTGATCCATGTGACGCTGACCGACGACCACCCCTGGGCCCAGGCCTTTGTCGTGATCGAGGCCCGCCCGCGGGGGCAATCGCAAGCGGCGGTTGCGGCCCGCTGATTTGCCGCCTTCCTGACGGGTGACATGGCTGCGGGAAGACTTTTGGGATCAGATGGGGTACCGCATGGCGGGGGGTGGTGGCCGGTTTTCGGGGCACCGCAAGATTGTCGGGGCGCGGCGGCGGGGCAAGCAGTGCTGGCCGGATGACGTCACGGCACGGATTGCTGCTTCTGAGTCAGGCTTCTGAAGGGCAGGACATCTTCAGTCCCGGATTCTGCCGGAAAGAGTGGATCGGGCCGGGCAAGCCACATCCGGTGGAGCTTCGCAGCCGGGGCATTGCCTGTTTCGGCAAGGGGCATGGGCACAGGAAGGCCGCAGGGCACGTTCGGCCGTTGCCGCGCCTTGTGACTCACAGGGTCATTCGGAAACGCATAAGCGGTGGCCTGCCTGCGACGGGTCGGGCCCACCGTGCAAGGGGCTCGATGGCCCCTGTCGCCACCCGCGAGCGCCGCGCGCTTGATGCGCGTGATGACATCCGGGGAAATCGGCAGCAAAGGTCAGGTCCGGAACACCGGTTCAAGTCAGGACGCCGCGTTTTCAGCGCAGGGCAACAACTGGCCGGGGGTCGGGCGCGCGCGTTGTGCCTTGCCGACCTTCGTGGACCGACCTGCGGCTGTCAGCGCAGAACTGCCCGCCAGGCGGGCTGCAGAACCTGTTGGCGAAACCGCCGCCAAGCCGTTAGAGCGGGTCGCATGCCTTCTGATTCAGGATTCCCAGGTTGAGGATTTTGTGATTCCCTGATCTGGCCAGATATAGGGGGTTGGAATGGGCAAGGCACATCCTATGGAACTTCGCAGCCGGGTCATCGCCTTTGTCGAGG
>JADCEN010000064.1 GCA_020250175.1 Rhodobacter sp. | reverse complement strand
TATCGGCCTCCTGTCGGACCAGTTCCAGCAGGATCCGCGCAAACACCCCCTTCTGGCTCCAGCGAAACCAACGATTGTAGAGCGTCTTGTGCGGTCCATAGACCGCAGGCGCATCCCGCCACCGCAACCCATTGCGATTGAAGAAAATAATGCCGCTCAGCACCCGCTTGTCGTCCACGCGCGGAACCCCGTGCTACACAGGAAAGAACGGCTTCAACCGCTCCATTTGCGCGTCGGTCAGCCAGAACAAATCACTCATGCGACACCTCCCTGATGTCACAAGTGAATCAGTGGAACGGGCCGAAAACAAGCGGATTAATGAGGTCTGAGCCTAGTTTCCGGCCCGGTGTCTGAATGGGGTCAGGAGGCGTCGGTGATGAATTTCACTGCATCGCCGAAGGTCTGGATCGTTTCTGCGGCATCATCGGGAATCTCGATGCCAAATTCTTCTTCGAATGCCATCACCAGTTCGACCGTATCAAGGCTGTCTGCGCCCAAATCATCGATGAACGAGGCATTATCCGTTACCTTGTCAGCATCAACGCCCAGATGCTCGACGACGATCTTTTTCACGCGGTCGGCGATGTCGCTCATGTCAGTCCCTCTCAAAGATGCGGGAAGCCCCGCTTTGTCTGTTTACGGTCCGCCCGGCATTGGTTTTGCCAGACATCATGCCAAGGCTGCCTGTGCTGCTCCGGCCCGTCCTGCGCGCCTATAGCAAGGGTGTCCGCGCAAGGCAAACCCTTTCCCGTGGCACCTGTCCTGCCCTAGATCATCGCCATGCCGCCGTTGACATGCAAAACCGCGCCCGTGACATAACCCGCTTCCGGGCTGGCGAGATAGAGGACGGCGGCGGCGATTTCAGACGCTTCGCCCATCCGCCCGGCAGGGACCGATGCCAGGATGCGGGTCTTCTGGTCTTCGCTCAGCTTTTCGGTCATTGCCGTGGTGATGAAGCCTGGGGCCACGCAGTTCACGGTGATGTTGCGGCTTGCCACCTCGGCGGCGAGGGATTTCGACATGCCCACCATGCCCGCCTTCGCGGCGGCGTAATTGCCCTGGCCGGGGTTGCCGGTGGCCCCCACGACAGAGGAGATATTCACGATCCGGCCCCAGCGGGCCTTCATCATGCCGCGCAGCACGCCCCGGCAGAGGCGGAAGGCAGAGGTGAGGTTCACGTCGATTACCGATTGCCATTCCTCATCGGACATCCGCATGAAAAGGTTGTCACGGGTGATTCCGGCGTTGTTGACAAGGATATCGACCGATCCCATCGCCGCTGCGGCCGCCTTTGGCAGCGCCTCGACCGCGGCGGGGTCGCTGAGATCGCAGGTCAGCACATGGGCGCGGCTGCCCAGAGCGGCGGCCAGCGCCTCAAGCGGGGCGGTGCGGCTGCCCGACAGGGCCACGGTGGCCCCGGCGGCGTGCAGCGCCTGGGCGATGGCCCCGCCGATGCCGCCCGATGCGCCGGTCACCAGCGCGGTCTTGCCTGTCAGATCGAACATTGTCGCGGTCCTTATTGCTGGGTCGTTGCCTGGGCCACTGCGGCCGCCACGTCTTCGGAAGAGCCAACAGCGCGGGTTGTGATGCCGGGGGCGATGCGCCTGATCATGCCCGACAGCGCCTTGCCCGCGCCGATCTCCCAGGCTTCTGTCACGCCCTGTGCGGCCATCCAGAGCACGGATTCGCGCCAGCGTACCGAACCTGTGACCTGTTCGACCAGAAGGGCGCGGATCACCTCGGGGTCGCTTACCGCCGTGGCGCGCACATTGGCGACCAGCGGCACGCGGGGGGGCAGCAGGGTGACAGCGGCCAGCGCGGTTGCCATGGCATCGGCGGCGGGCTGCATCAGGGCGCAGTGGAAGGGGGCGCTGACCGGCAGCATCACGGCGCGCCTGGCACCCCTGGCCTTGGCGATGTCAAGCGCGCGTTCCACAGCGCCGCGATGCCCCGAGACCACCACCTGGGCGGGATCATTGTCATTCGCGGCCTGGCAGACCTCGCCCTGCGCGGCTTCGGCGGCAACCTCGGCGGCGGTGGCGAAATCCAGCCCCAGCAGGGCTGCCATGGCACCGACCCCAAGCGGGACGGCCGCCTGCATAGCCTGGCCGCGCAGGCGCAAGAGGCGGGCCGTGTCGGGCAGGGTCAGTGCGCCTGCGGCGCAAAGGGCGGTGTATTCGCCAAGGGAATGACCGGCGACAAAGGCGGCAGAGGTGATAGCGATGCCTTCGGATTCCAGGGCGCGCAAGGTAGCAAGGGATGTTGCCATAAGGGCAGGCTGGGCGTTCTGCGTCAGTTGCAGCTGATCGGCCTGACCGTTCCAGATCAGGTCCGAAAGGTCTTCCGACAGGGCATCGTCCACCTCGGCGAAGACGGCACGGGCGGCGGGAAAGGCTGCCGCCAGGTCCCGGCCCATGCCGATGGTCTGGGCCCCCTGGCCTGGAAATACGAATGCGCGTGTCACGGTCTGCGTCCCCCTTGCGTCTCTGCTGTCCGCATAGCGCGGCGGGCGCGCCCGCGCAATCTTTGCGCAGGTGCCAGCCACGCCGGGCCGGATGTTCCTGCGGGGATTGGGTGATCGAAAGCAGCCTCAACCGGGTGCCGCATTTGGTTTTCAACGAAGACCGCGCCAGAAACCGGAAGGACAATGGCACGAAATACCTGGCAATCCACTGCAGGCTCAGCCTCAACCTGTCCGCAAGCGCCAGACCGAACATCCCGGTCTCCCGAAAACGCGAACGCGCAGGGCGGTCCGATGCCTTCGCAAGATCAGCTATCGGCCAATCGGGAATGCGCTGTTACCGAGGATCAAGAGGTCTTGACCCCGCCCCCCCAGTATGTCTTTTATGCTAATGGTGCACGTCGGTTCATGGTATTCCTGACGTCTAATGCGGTATACTGTCACGTGGTCACTGTTGTTGATCTTCCTTGCGGGTACAGCCGCCGCACAGGAGTGTGTTGCCGAGCAGGACGTCCGTGGCTTCGATCAGGAGGAGTTGCTCACCGAGAGCGGAACCATTCGCCTTGAGTTTGGAACAACGGTCAGTGCCTTGAGTAGCGAGGGTTTCTCGGGGCTATAGCAGACCATATGGGTGGAAATGGCGCGCAAGGTAATGCTGCAAACACGTGGAACGATGGAGGGCGCGGCTGGGTTGTAGTACGCGCTGGAGGGATTGGGTTCGCCGTTGGGGCGACGTGGGGAGTCGCTTTAGAATGGCCAGGCAATAGGAGGTGGCAATGAGCAACCTGCGGGACTTCGCCCTTAACTTTCTGGTCATTATGATTTGCCTGATTGTTAGCGCGTACTTAACATCAGGCAGCATTTCTGCATTTGCAGCAGCTATCTCGCTGCTGATAGCCGTTTTGGGCGGAGTGGCTTGTACGATCCTGTTCAGGAAGCTCGGCGCCTGATGAAGAAATGCCGTAAGCAACAGGTTGCTGAAAAAGTGCCGAAGTGCCTCGACCTGTTGTCATGAACCGGAGAATCCGTCCAGAAACAGCATATTGAACACGGATATCTGGCTTTTTTGGGTCTAAACCGGAACGGTTTTCGCAACAAGGCAAGCTCGATCTCCCCGAGTAATCCGCTTTCGTCGCGGGTCACACAGCCCTATCGGTGATGACATAACGACAACTGGTTCCGACCGCCGCTCGCGGTCGGGGCCTTTCGGAAGGAAATGCCATGGATCATTTCAAGATCGAAGGTGTTCTGGAAAACTTGCCCGCTGAGGCTCTGTCACAGCACCGGTTTGTAAGGCATTATTTCTATGGGCCGGATGTACGTTTGCGGCGACTGCGCACGCACTTGAAGCGTCTAAGGGACGACGTGATGTTCGAGTTTCTGGACAAGGGCCTCGCGGTAACAGTACCAGTGCGACTGGATCATGAAGGTCTGATGCAGTCCGCCGAGATCATGGAAAGCAGCGCGGACGATACTGGACTTGAGTACGACGGATTTGAGATCGTTTTGGACGATGTCGAAGATCAAGTGACGTTGGAACGGCTGGAGGATCATGTCGCGCCCGGCAGCTATTTGCGCTTTGCCCTCGCCGAGGGGCGGTTCGGCTATCTTCTTTTTCTAGGTGGGAACAAGACTGATGGCTATTTTTTTGAATGCTTCACAAAGGCTTATCCCTTTGAGCCCGGTCTCCCAAGATGTGGTATCCGGGGGTTGCGGCGTGCCGAATGTTTCTGTAATGTTCCCTCATGCCTGCACGCTGGTCATCAGATCGCCCCATGTCGCGCCAGGAGTTCGAGGCGCT
>JADCEN010000063.1 GCA_020250175.1 Rhodobacter sp. | reverse complement strand
TCGCCGCAACACATCCATCTCGCGCGGGGTAAGCGCGCCTGCGGCGGAGGCGCCAAAAGTCCCGCTGCGGTCCGGCGACTGCATCATCGGGGCATAGACCTCGCCTGCGACCATGAAGCGCGCGGCGGCGACCAGGGATTTGGTGGACATCGTCTTGGGCAGAAATCCGGCGGCGCCCTCGGCCAGGGCCTGCTCGGCCACCGCGCGCGATGCCGTGCCCGACAGGATTGCAACGGCGGTCCCCGGAACGGCGGCGCGCATCGCGGCAAGTCCTTCAAGGCCGTTCATCCCCGGCATCATGTAATCCAGCATCACCAGATCAAACGGGCCATCCGCCTGCACAGCGGCAAGGGCGCTGCCAAGGTCCTTTGCGATGTCAACGGTAAAGCCGGGGTCCTGCCGCAGGAAAGCTGCAATGGTCTCTCGTACCAGCTCCTGGTCGTCTGCGATCAGTATCTTCATTTCGGGCAACCCTCAAATCCCGCAGGAGCGTCCGATCCGGGCCAAGACTATGCATCGGCTGACGCGAAAACAGCGGCACAGTGGTTCACCGAGGCCGCTTTCGATGTCAATAGACCCGCGGGACAAACCCGCAGGTTTCTGTCAGGCTTGCCAAAAATCCTGCGATGCCGCTTCGGTCATCACCCCCGCCGTCGTGCCATCGGAAGACAGCGCAAACATGGCCCCGCGCCGGGGCCCCGCAAGCCTGCCGTGCCCCGCACCGGTCAGGCCCGCACGTCCACGACCACCCGGCCCCGAACCTCGCCCCGAAGGATCGCCCGGCCCAGATCGGGCAGTTCGGCAAGGCCGGCAGGACGGATCATCGCCTGCAGACGGTCCATCGCCAGGTCGGCTGCGATCCGGTCCCAGGCCTGGACCCGCGCCGCGTAAGGCACGAAGACCGAGTTGATCCCCAGCAGGTTCACGCCGCGCAGGATGAACGGCACCACCGAAGCCGGCAGGTCGGCCCCGCCCGCCAGCCCCACGGCGGCAACGCTGGCGTTCATCTTCATCTGGCCCAGAATCCGCGCCAGCATCGCCCCGCCCACCGAATCGATGCACCCCGCCCATGTCTCTGATTCAAGCGGGCGTTTCACGGTTTCGGCAAGGTCTGCGCGCGGCACGATCCGCGCCGCGCCCAGATCACGCAGATAGGGTTCCGTTTCCGGACGCCCGGTTACGGCAGCCACCGCATGGCCAAGCCCTGCCAGCAGGGCCACGGCCACCGATCCCACGCCGCCGGCGGCCCCGGTCACCAGCACCTCGCCCTGATCCGGGCGCAGACCGTGATTTTCCAGGGCTACCACCGCCAGCATCGCGGTGAGGCCGGCGGTGCCCACCGCCATCGCCATCCGCGTGGACAGCGATGCAGGCAGCGGCACCAGCCAGTCCGCCTTGACGCGGGCGCGGGTGGCATAGCCGCCCCAATGCACCTCGCCCACCCGCCAGCCGGTCAGCACCACCCGGTCGCCGGGGCGATACCGCGCATCGTCCGAGCTTTCGACCACCCCCGCGAAATCGATGCCGGGCACATGCGGCCAGGCCCGTACCAGTCCGCCGCCGGACCCAAGGCAAAGGGCATCCTTGTAGTTCAGCGTCGAATATTCAACCGCCACGGTCACGTCCCCGGCAGGCAACCGGTCGTCGGACAGATCCTGCACCCCGGCGCCGGTCGCCCCTGCCGCGTCTTTCTCTACCACCAATGCCCGGAACATCGCTTCTCCCCGATCTGACGGCCAAAGCTAGCGTGGCACGGCCGCAAAGGGAACACGGCGCGTTTGCCGGGCCGCTGACGGCGAAGGGGCGGTTTTCGGGGTGCCGGCGGGGTGATCTGGCCGATGCCGGCCGCGTCGATCCCTTGCAGCCGCCCTGACCGGGCGGGTACCCCGCGCCCCGCGCCACCGTGCCACACGGCCCGCACCGGCTGTGGCGCGGAAAGTTTCGGACCAGCGTAACCAAGTCTTAAGCCAGTCAGCGGATACAAGGGTAACTGACCCTGACCGACCCGTTGCACCGGACCCGATCTTGCCATGGACCTGATCCGCCATCCCATCGTCTTCCTGCACCTGCCGCGCACCGGCGGCGGGCCGGTGCATGCCGCTCTGGCCCGGGTGGTGGGCGCGCCTCGCGTCTCGCCGGTGCGCAGCGCCGATCAGGCCGGCCCCGGTGCGGCACAGTTCCCGGCCGGGCATGCGCTTTACTCCGGGCCGCTGGATTGGGACGGGATCGAGACCCTGCCGCGCGGCCGCTTCACCTTCACCGTGCTGCGCGATCCGCAGGAACGCATTGCCTCGCTTTACTTTTACTTTCGGGCGCGGGCCGAAGCCCTGACGGAAGAAGAGCTTGCCCTGCCGGAAAACCTGTATCTCGCCCGTGCGCGGCACTGGACTGCGGATGAGTGCTTTTTCGGCGGGGATGCAGAATGGCAGGCCCGCATCCGCGATGTCTGCGACAATGTCTACTGTTCCTATTTCGGCACCCGGCGCATCGGCGGAACCGCCGCCTTCCGCGCCCTGCCCCGGGCCGAGGCGCTGGCCACGGCCCGGCGCGGGTTGGCGGACCTGGACGGGGTGATCCATTGCAGCGACCTGCGCCCGCTGGAAGCGGCACTCCTGGACCGCTACGGGGTCATCCTGCGGCTGGCCGCGCCGTCAGAAGCGACATCGGAAAACTTGCGCTGGCCGCGCCTGCTGGAAGCCTTTGGCACCGATTCCGCCCGCTACCGGATCGAAGCCTTTGCCGAGCGGGACCACGACCTTCTGGCGCGCCGCCCCGCGCTGCACGGCGCGCCGCCTGCCCCGCTGCACGCCGGTCAGCGCCCCACGGCGACATAATCGGTGAAACCGGCCGCGCGGGCCTTTTCAGCCGAATAGATGTTGCGAAGATCGGCCATTTTCGGCGTGGCCATCACCCCCGCCAGGCGCGGCAGGTCCAGGGCGCGGAATTCGTTCCATTCCGTCAGGATCACCACGGCATCCGCGCCCGCCGCCGCATCATAGGCGCTGTCGCGCCAGTCAACGCCCGGCAGCAGCCTTGGTCCTTTGCGCCAACCCTCGGGATCGACAACGCGCACCCTGGCCCCGCCCCCGATCAGCGCGGGCACGATCGTCAGCGAAGGCGCATCGCGCATGTCGTCGGTGTTCGGCTTGAAGGTGACGCCCAGCACCGCCACGGTCTTGCCGCTGATGCTGCCGCCGCAAAAATCGATGATCTTTTCCACCATTCGCCGCTTGATCTCGTCATTCACCTTGATCACCGTTTCGGTGATCTGCATCGGTACCGCATGGTCCTGTCCGATCCGGGCCAGCGCCTTGGTGTCTTTCGGAAAACAGGACCCGCCATATCCGGGTCCGGCATGCAGGAACTTGTTGCCGATGCGCCCGTCAAGGCCCATGCCCCTGGACACCGACTTGATATCGGCCCCGACCTTTTCGCAAAGTGCCGCGATTTCGTTGATGAAGGTGATCTTCACCGCCAGAAAGGCATTGGCGGCGTATTTGATCATCTCGGCGGATTCCAGATCGGTGTAGACCACCGGGAAATCACGCAGGAACAACGGACGGTAGATCTCGGCCATCACCGCCCGGGCGTGATCGGATTCCACCCCTACCACCACGCGGTCGGGCCGCATGAAATCATCGATTGCCGCGCCTTCACGCAGGAATTCGGGGTTTGAGGCTACATCGAACCGCGCCTCGGGCGCTGCGGCGCGAACGGCCGCCTGCACGGCGCGGTTGGTGCCGACCGGCACGGTCGATTTGGTGACGATCACGGCATAGCCGGTCAGGGCCGCCGCGATCTCGGCAGCGGCGGCCATCACATAGGTGATGTCGGCATGGCCGTCACCACGCCGCGTCGGGGTTCCGACAGCGATGAAGACAGCGTCCGCACCGTTGACGGCTGCCCCGACATCCAGTGTGAAAGTCAGCCGCCCCGCCTTGACGTTCCTGGCCAGCAGCACGTCGAGTCCCGGCTCAAAAATGGGGATCTCGCCCCGGTTCAGCTTCTCGATCTTGGCCGGGTCCTTGTCGACACAGACCACATCATGCCCGAAGTCCGAAAAGCAGACCCCGGACACCAGCCCGACATAGCCCGTTCCGATCATGGCAATCTTCATCGTAGCAGACCTTGATCAAGAAACCTCTGACGCTGACTATGCACATGCGCAAGTCGAGTCAAAGCCCTTGCGCCTCCGGCTGCTGGGGAACGGGCACATCCCCGCGCCGCTGCACCACAGCCTCGCGCCAGGTCAGAAGGCTGATCGCGGCAACGATCAGACTGCCCCCCAGCAAGACAAAGGGATCGACCGGTTCGCCGAACATCAGCGTGCCCAGCAATGTGGCCCAGATCAGCTGCAGAAAGGTGACGGGCTGGGTCACCGACATCGGGGCCACGGCGAAGGCGCGGGTCATCGCATAATGGCCCAGCGTGGCGAAAACCGCCGTCAGCAGCAGCCAGCCCAGCTGCACCGCGCTGACCGGCACCCAGACGGACAGGGCAAAGGGGGCCAGTCCCGCCGTCACCGTCAGCGACATCATCGCCACGATCATGCCCGCACCGGCCAGCCCACTCAGCCGCTTGGCGCACAGGTAGGACCCCGCGAAGAGCATCGCCGCGCAAAGCTGTGCCAGATGCCCGTCGGTCACCACCCGCACTCCGGGGCGCAGGATGATCAGCGCACCCAGCAGCGCCACCAGCACCGCCAGCACCCGCAGCGCGGTCAGCCTTTCGCCAAACAGCAGCGCCGCCCCCAGCGTCACCGCGATGGGGTTGAGATAGCCCACCGCCGTCACCTCGGCCAGGGGCAGCCGCGCCATGGCATAGAACCAGAAGATCACCGCGCCGGTGTGGAATGCCCCGCGCCACAGGAACAAGCCTGCGGTCCCCGCCGGCACACCGCCGCGCAGCAGCGGCAGCATCGTGGGCAGCAGGATCAGCACCCCCCAGCCAAAGCGCAGAAAGGCGGTCTGCGCCGCCGGCAGGCCGGTGCCCAGATGCCGCACCACCGCCGTCATGCAGACAAAGCAAAGGCCCGCCGCCAGCATCCACAGGACACCCGCGACAGGACGCGGCGCGGCAAGGGCGGCAGGTACGGTCACCGCCGCAGATGACCCCATACCGGGGACGGGTTCAAGGGCGGAAAGGGGGGAAGACAGGGCTGTCGCATTTCGATTTCTTTTCGGTGGCCACGGGACCATCTTGGGAACAGAACACAGGCTCCGGGCGATATCGCCACCAGAATCTCCACCGAGAGAAGCCGAGGGCGGCCTTTCACATTCAAATGCGAGTCCCCTCGGGGGGAAGATGCCCGGCGGGCGGGCTGTCCCGGGTCGGCGACAGATATGCGCCCGGACAGACCGGTGCGGGCGGCGGGCGGTGGCAGGGGGCGTCCGCCTTGGGCACCCAGCGGGCCGGCCGCCTTACCCTTTCAGCAGCAGCCCCGCCGCAACCGCCCACATCGTGCAGCCCACGACCACCTCCAGCACCACCCAGGCCCGCGGCCGTGCAAAGACCGGGGCCAGCAGACGCGCGCCAAAGCCAAGCGCGGTAAAGAAGGTGAACGAGGCCACCACGGCCCCCAGCCCGAAGTACCCGGCATAAGGCGCATATTGCGCCGAAAGCGCCCCCACCAGCACCAGCGTGTCCAGATAGACATGCGGATTGGCCCACGTCAGCAGCAGGCAGGTCGCCAGCACCCGCCCCAACGGGGCCGCTGTGGCGGCCGAGGGCAAAAGCGCCTCGCCCCCGCGCAGCGCGGCGCGGAAGCGCAAGGCACCATAGACGATCAGGAACGCCGCCCCGCCAAGGCGCATCGCGCCCCCCAGCCACGGCAGCGCATTTGACAAGGTGCCAAATCCCCAGACACCGGCGGTCATCAGCAGGGCATCCGACAGGCCGCAGGCCAGCACCACCGCCCCCACATGCTCGCGCCGCAGCCCCTGGCGCAGCACGAAGGCATTCTGCGCGCCAATTGCCGCAATCAGGCCGAGCCCGACCAGAAACCCCGATACCGCCGCCGATCCCACCGGATGCTCTCCGCCTGCGCCGCGCCTCACTGTCAGTCCGGCTCGGTGCGGTCAAGCCCGCGATCGGGCGGGACCGGAGGACAGAAGCCTGTGACAGGCCGCCCGGCTCAGCGCGGGCCGACCGCGCGCATCCGGCCAAGGTCATAGCCATTCCACTCCAGCACCTCGCGCGCCGCTGCCAGGCGGTCGGGCGGCAGGTCGCGCGTGCGGTTCAGGATCATCCCGAAGAATCCTGATGGCGTACCCACCACCAGCGTCCGGTAATCGGCATCCACCCAAAGCACCCACCATTCCGCGCCGATGCCCGCCGGATCGGCGGCGACGAGGCGGATCCGGCCCGGCCCCGACACCGCCGCCGGACCCGCAAAGTGCCGCGTCTCGCCGCCAAGGCACAGGTCCGCATCCACCGTCAGTTGCCCCGCAGCGCCCGGTGTCACCGTCAGGCCGCGCGCGGCGCAGGGCCCGGTGCCGTCGGGGGCGAAATCCGCCACCTGCATCCAGCCCCCCGCAAGCCGGTCCGGCAGAAACACCGCGTTGGAATAGATCGGCGTCCCCGCCGCCCGGTATCCTGCCTGCGGGGCCGGTGCGCGCGCGCATCCCGCCAGCAGCGCCAGCAGGGCCAGTCCCGTTACTGCGCGCATTGTGTCATCCCCGGCCCGTCCCGCGTCAGAATTGCCTTGCACCCCCGTACCGGCCTGATCCGCCAGAAACTGCGCGACCGGGCCTGGCACGGCACAGGGCAACCGGTTTGTCTGCGGCAGGTCTTGCCGCCGCCGCGCGTCGCGGGCAGACAGGTGCAGGTGGTGGAACCGCCCGCCCTGGCACTGCGCCCGCCCGATTTGCTGCGGGCGATCCGGCCGGGCGATTTCACCGGTCCGGGCGGGGGCGGGGCCACCGCCTTCTGCGGCAGGGTACCGGTTTCCGGCGGGGCGGCCGACGGTTCTGCGGCGGGTGCCCCGGCTGACATGTCCGGGGCGCGGGCAGGCGCGACAGCGTCCGGCTTTGTCGCAGCCGCAGCCCGGATGCCCGGCGGCCTGACCCGGACAGCCCCGGTCACCGCCGGGGCAGCGCCCGCCCCGCCGCCGGGGCGGGCGGCCAGGTGCCCGGCCCGCAGGGCAGGGGCCATCAGGACAGGTGGCGCAAACAGGCGCATCGGCAGGTCAGGCCTTCGGGATCAGGCGAACGATGGCACCACAAGGCCCCATCGCCCTGCCGGGCGCAAGCCGTTTCCGCGCCCCGCCCGGCCATCCTCAGCACGGGGCCGGAAAGGCGCGGCGCGCCGCCGCGATCCCGGTCTGTACCGCGTCATCCGGTACCATGCCCGCCGTGCCCGGCACCGTCGGCGGCTGTGCCCGCGTCCTGGCCCCCCGGGATCGGGACCACCGCGCAGGGCCGCGACCGGCAGAAGGCCAGCGCCATCCGGCAGGGGCCAAGCCCGTGCCGCGCGGCAATGCCGCAACAGGCTGCATCCGCCCCGAACACCTGCGGCGTGATCCGCCCGTCGAGGGTGGGCGTGGCGCTGCGCCGGGTGCCCCTGCGGGGTCACATCGCCCGCGTATCTGCCCCACAGCTGGCCCGCCGCTGACGGCGGGAAGGGCAGCAGCATCCCCTTCATCACCGAAAGTTCGGCCCGGCCGATGTCGAACTGCCGGCACAGCGGCGACTGCTCGTTCCGGATGCTGACCATGCGGGCCAACCCCAGGCCATCTGCCTGCGCCAGCCAGCGCACCCCGCCCCGCGTCGGCAACCTTGGTGGCCAGAATCACCCGGTCACGCGGCCCGCCCTTGGCAGTCCGGCGGCCGATGATCTCTTCAATGCGGCCGGCCATTTCGGCAAGAACCGGGTTCGCCGGATACATCGCGGTGGTGTCCCGGAAGGTCACCCCATGCTCCAGCGCCAGATCGATCTGATCATGCGCCCCTGCCTCGTCGGCCTGTGTGCCCCAGGTCATCCTGCCCAGGCAGAATTCGGAAGTTCGCTGGCCGGTCTGGCCAAGCGGTATCTGTTGCATCGGGTATCTCTTGTTCCCGTCGGCAAAGCCTGGCGGTCAAGGCGGGCCTGGCAAGGGGCAAGGCTGCGGTGTGATTGAGAACGAAAAAAGAACACTGTAAGCTGCACCCATGCCGATTCCGCTGCTTATCCCCCCTGGCGGCAAGACCCGCCCGGCCCAGACGCTGCTTGGTCCGCTGCGGCTGGACCGGGGACGGGTGCATGAATTCTGCGGACCGGCGCGGCACATGCTGGCCCTGTTCCTGTTGCACGCCACCTCGGGGCCGGTGGTCTGGGCGCATCCCGGCTGGCAGACGGAACGGCTGATGTGTGACGGAATCGCACCGCTGGCTGATCCGGGGCGGCTGATCCTGGCACAGGCGCACCGGGGCGACGACGTGCTCTGGACGATCGAGGAGGCCCTGCGCGCGGGGGCTGTGGCGCTGGTCGTGGCCGAACTGCCGGTCTTGCCCGGCCTTACGGCGGTGCGACGCCTGCAACTGGCCGCCGAAGCCGGGGCAGAGGCGGCGGGCGCGCTGGGCCTTCTGCCGCCGCTGGGCCTTTTGCTGACCCCCGGTCAGGGCGGGGCACCCGGCGTGGAAAGCCGCTGGCAGATGGCCCCGCGCCACACCCCCGATCTGGCGCGCTGGCAGCTTGCGCGGCTGCGCGCCCGCAACGCCCCGCCCGCAGGCTGGTGGGTTGGGCAGGACAGCCGGGGCCACCCCCTGCTGCTGCAGCCCGATCCGCAGCCTGCGGACACAACCGTGCTGAACTCCGCGTGAATTGACATGACGGCGCGCGCCAGTGTGCTATCTGCCGCGCAGGAGGATTGCCCATGCTTCGCCTCGCCGCAGCCCTGATTCTGGCCCTTGTCGGCCCCGCCCTGTCCGCCCCGGCCCGCTACGTGCTGGAACCTGCCGCCTCCAGCGTCGGGTTCGAGACCGATTTCGGTCCTGATCGCATCACCGGGCGCATGCCCGTCACCCGCGCCGACCTGACGCTTGACTTCGAGCAGGTGGCCAACAGCACCGTCGCGGTCACGATCGACGTGGAGAACGCCGAAGCCAGCTTTCCCTTCGCCGCCCAGGCGATGAAAGGCCCCAAGGTGCTGGATGCCCGGACCTGGCCCGAAATCACCTTTGCCTCCACCGCGGTCCGCCCGGCGGCCGATGGTGCCACGGTGGAAGGCAACGTCACCATCCGCGGCGTCACCCGGCCGATGACGCTGGACGCCCAGATTTGGCGGCAGACGGGCAGCGAGCCGGGGGATCTCAGCCAGCTGACGGTGCGCCTGGTGGGCCAGGTCAAGCGCAGCGACTTCGGTGCCGTCGGCTGGGCCGACCTGGTGGGCGATGAGGTGCGGCTGGACATTCTGGCCCGCGTCGCGCGGCAGGACTGACGCCGGTGGCCTGGCGCAACACCCCCACCCGGTTCGGCCTGGTCACCCGCGTGTTGCACTGGGGCATGGCCCTGGCCATCATTGCCATGCTGGTACTGGGCACAAGGCTTGAAGACATGCAGCCGGGCCTTGCAAATCTGTGGCTTTACAGTCTGCACAAAAGCATCGGGCTGATCCTGCTGGCACTGGTGCCGGTGCGCCTGATCTGGCACCGCATCAGCCCGCCCCCCGCCCCGCAAGGCACACCCGGTGACTGGACAACCCGGCTTGCCCGCACCGCGCACAGGGTGTTCTACCTGCTTCTGCTGGCGATTCCGGTGTCGGGCTGGGTGGCAAGCTCGGCGTCTGGCCTTGATGTGATGCTGTTCGACCGCTGGGTGATCCCGCCCATCGCCCCGGTTTCGGAAGCCTGGGAAAATGCCGGCTGGGCCGCGCATGGCCTGCTGACCAAGCTCTTGATGGGCGTGCTGGCGCTGCACGTCTTGGGGGCGGTGAAGCGGCAGATCGACGGCGACGGCACCCTGACACGGATGTGGCGCGGACAGCGCTGAACCTCTGCCCGGTCTTGCTGGCAAAAGTGTCCGGACCTGGGGTTAAACGCCCGCAGGGAAAGGGGGAGCGCGGCAGACAGCCCCCGTCACGCGGCGCTGCACCGGCCTTCTGGCCCTTGGCCGGGGCTTGCGCTAAAGGAAGCGCGGACTGTCACAGGAAGGCGCGCGCATGGCCCGGATTCTGATCACCTCTGCCATCCCCTATATCAACGGAATCAAGCACCTGGGCAATCTGGTGGGATCGCAGCTTCCCGCCGACCTTTACGCGCGTTTCATGCGCGGACGCGGGCACGAGGTGCTGTTTCTTTGCGCCACCGATGAACACGGCACCCCGGCCGAACTGGCCGCCGCCAAGGCCGGCAAACCGGTGGAAGAATTCTGCGCCGAAATGCACGCGGTGCAAAAGGGCATCGCCGATGGCTTCCGCCTGTCCTTCGATCATTTCGGCCGCTCTTCCAGCCAGCGCAACCACCGCCTGACCCAGCATTTCGCCGGAAAGCTGGCCGAAAACGGCCTGATCGAAGAGGTCAGCGAAAAGCAGGTTTTCTCGGTCGCCGACAACCGGTTCCTGCCCGACCGCTACATCGAAGGCACCTGCCCGAACTGCGGCTATGACAGGGCGCGGGGCGACCAGTGCGAAAACTGCACCAAGCAGCTGGACCCGACCGACCTGATCAACCCCCGCTCGGCCATATCCGGCTCTACCGATCTTGAGTTGCGCCAAACCAAGCACCTTTACCTGCGCCAGCGCGCCTTGCGCGACAGGCTGGAAGCCTGGATCGACAGCAGGGCAGACTGGCCGGTCCTGACCACCTCCATTGCCCGGAAATGGCTGAATGACGGCGAAGGGCTGCAGGACCGGGGCATCACCCGCGATCTTTTCTGGGGCGTGCCGGTCAGGAAGGGCGATCAGCCCTGGCCCGGCATGGAAGGCAAGGTCTTCTATGTCTGGTTCGATGCGCCCATCGAATACATCGCCTGCGCCGCCGAATGGGCCGATGCCAACGGTCTGACGGAAGCCGACTGGCAACGCTGGTGGCGCACCGACAAGGGGGCTGCGGACGTGCGCTATGTCCAGTTCATGGGCAAGGACAATGTGCCCTTCCACACGCTCAGCTTTCCCGCCACGATCATGGGGTCGGGCGAGCCGTGGAAGCTGGTGGATTACATCAAGTCCTTCAACTACCTGAACTATGACGGTGGCCAGTTTTCCACCAGCCAGGGGCGCGGCGTGTTCATGGATCAGGCACTGTCGATCCTGCCGCCGGACTACTGGCGCTGGTGGCTGCTGTCGCACGCCCCCGAGAATGCCGACAGCGAATTCACCTGGGAAAACTTCCAGGCTTCGGTCAACAAGGACCTGGCCGATGTGCTGGGCAACCTGGTGTCGCGCGTCACCAAATTCGCCACCTCGAAGCTGGGCGATATGGTGCCTGCGGGCGGGGAGTTCGGCCCACGGGAAACCGCCCTGATCGCCGATCTGGGGGCGCGCCTGCGCGACTATGAGGCTTTCATGGAAGCGATGGACATCCGCAAAGCCGCGGCAGAGTTGCGCGGCATCTGGGTGGTCGGCAACGAATATCTGCAAGGTGCCGCGCCCTGGTCTGCGGTCAAGACCGATCCGGGCCGGGCCGAAGCGATCGTGCGCCTGTCGCTGAACCTGATCCGCGTCTATGCCATCCTGTCACGCCCCTTCATTCCCGACGCCGCCGCCACGATGATGGCCGCCATGGGCAGCAACGACTGGACTTGGCCCGACCATATCGGCAAGGCGCTGCGCGCCCTGCCGCCGGGGCATCCCTTCACCGTGCCGGAAAACCTGTTCCGCAAGATCACGGACGAAGAGCGGGCAGACTGGCAGCAGCGGTTTTCCGGGGTGCGCGGGTAAAGCCTTCGGTCAAGCGCCGTCGGACCATGGCAAAGACCCTGCCCTGAGCCTGATCTGGCGGATCTGGCCGGGCGGGTGCGCTCTGGACCGGCGGAACCGGAAGGGACAGGGGCCAGCGCCCCGTTGGGGGCAGGGCGGGTGCTGGCCGCAGGCCGCAGCCTCCGTCGGCTGGCAGGGGGGCAACGTGGCGCTGTGGCAAGGGCGATGGACCCTGCCAGAAAGACCAGGCATCCGGGAATCCACGGGAACGCCCCTCCGGGCGGAACCAGGAAACGCACCGCGTTTCCCGGACCGCGCGGGACGGTGCCCTGCAGACCGGCAGGTCCGGGAACAGCAGAGACAAGCACCCGACCCGGCGGGGGCGAAGCGCCCGCCGCGGGCGGGGGGGCGCTGGCCCGGGGGCTTTGGCCCCCGGCTGGCGGGTGACAAGCGCAGCGCGGGGCCGGGGCCATCGCCCCGGCCAGACCGCACGGGGCCTGCGCCACGGTTTCCTGTCTTCCGGCCAGCGGTCCATGCGGTTGGCACGTTTTCAGCGGGCCTCTAGGCCAAGGTCGGCCCCGCTGCCCGCCAAGCGCGCGGGTTTGGCGAGAGGCATGTCGCCGTCAATTCGAACCATGGGCCTTGACACCCCGCATGGCGATGTCGCGGGTTCCGTTTGGCTTGCCGGGATTTACCCTGAGCAGTTCGGGAACAAACCTAATGATGCTGAAACCGTCGGCCTTATCTTTCACACATCCAACTCCTCCACAAACCGCGCGTTCTCTGTGATATACTGAAACCGCAGTTCCGGCTTCTTCCCCATCAGGCGCTCCACCAGGTCCCCGGTTTCCCCCGGTTCATCCTCGTCAATCGACACGCGGATCAGCTTGCGCGTCAGGGGGTTCATCGTGGTGTCCTTCAGGTCTTTGGCGTCCATCTCGCCCAGCCCCTTGAAGCGTTGCACGTCGATCTTGCCCTTGCCGCCCAGGCCTGTCGCCAGCACCCGCTCCTTCTCCAGATCGTCCAGCACATAGACGCGGCGCGCGCCCTGCGTCAGGCGGTAAAGGGGGGGGCAGGCCAGATAAAGGTGGCCCCTGTCGATCATCGGGCGCATCTGCGTGAAAAAGAAGGTCATCAGCAGGCTGGCGATGTGGGCACCATCCACATCGGCGTCCGTCATGATGATGACCTTGTCATAGCGCAGGTCATCGACGTTGAACCTTGGGCCCATGGCCACGCCAAGCGCCTGACACAGGTCGTTGATTTCGGCATTGCCGCCCATCTTGCCGCTGGCCGCCCCCAGCACGTTCAATATCTTGCCGCGCAGCGGCAGCAGCGCCTGGTTGGTGCGGTCACGTGCCATCTTGGCGCTGCCTCCGGCGCTGTCGCCTTCGACGATGAAAAGTTCGGTGTTGTCGCGGGCCGTGGCGGTACAATCCACCAGCTTGCCGGGCAGGCGCAGACGCCGGGTGGCTGACTTGCGCTGCGTTTCCTTTTCGGCGCGGCGCTTCAGCCGTTCTTCGGCCCGCAGGATCAGAAAATCCAGGATTGCACCGGCGGATTTGGTATCGGACACCAGCCAGGTGTCGAAATGGTCGCGCACGGCACCTTCAACCAGACGGGCGGCTTCCTCGGTGGCGAGCCGGTCCTTGGTCTGGCCCACGAACTGCGGCTCGCGGATGAAGATCGAGATCACCGCACAGCCCCCTGCCAGCATGTCATCGCGGGTGATCAGCTCTGCCTTGCGGTTCTTCACCCTTTCGCCATAGGCGCGGATGCCCTTCAGGATCGCAGCCCAGAACCCGGCCTCATGCGTGCCGCCTTCGGGGGTGGGGACGGTGTTGCAGTAGCTTTGCAGGAAGCCGTCGCGCGCGGGTGTCCAGTTGATCGCCCATTCGACGGAACCGGGCAGGTTGAACTTGTCAGGAAAGCCGACCTTGCCGGCAAAGGGGCGGTCGGCATAGGTGGTGGTCCCTGTCAACTGGTCCGACAGGTAATCGGCCAGCCCGCCGGGAAAGTGGAATGTGGCCTCGGGCGGTGTTTCGCCATCGCTGACGGCGGATTTCCAGCGGATTTCCACGCCCGAAAACAGATAGGCCTTGGACCGCGCCATCTTCAGCAGCCGGGCAGGCTTGAACTGCAGGCTGCCGAAAATCTCGGGGTCGGGGTGAAAAGTTACGCTGGTGCCGCGCCGGTTCGGGGCGGGGCCGACCCTGGTGATCGGCCCCTGCGGCACACCGCGTGCGAATTCCTGGACGTGAAGCTCTTTGTTGCGCGCCACCTCGACCCGCATCCGGTCGGACAGGGCATTGACCACCGAAGCCCCCACACCGTGCAGCCCGCCCGAGGTTTCATAGGCCTTGCCCGAGAATTTGCCGCCCGCGTGCAGGGTACACAGGATCACCTCCAGCGCCGACTTGCCGGGAAACTTCGGGTGCGGATCAATCGGAATGCCGCGGCCATTGTCGCGGATGGTAACGGAATGGTCCGCATGCAGTTCCACATCGATGCGGGTGGCGTGCCCCGCCACGGCCTCGTCCATCGAATTGTCCAGCACTTCGGCCACAAGATGGTGCAGCGCACGCTCATCGGTGCCGCCGATATACATGCCCGGGCGCTTGCGCACCGGTTCCAGCCCTTCCAGCACTTCGATGGACGAGGCATCGTAGGTGTCTGACGTGCCCGAGAGAAGGTCGTTGGCCATGTATGCTCGATTCCTGATCTGCTTCAGCGAAGCAGTAGATCATTTGTGGCCCCCCGTCCGCAAGATATGGGGGCCGGTGCCCCCGCCTTGCCCAATGCGGTGGCGCAGCATCATGCGGGTTCCGGCGCGCGGGGCCCCCACCGCAGCCGGATCTGCCGGGCGGCAGGCCTGGATGACCGGCACATGTTCAAAAGGCGTGCCGGTTTCCGCCAGAAGCCAAAGCGCGCGCGACGCGCAGAAGCGGCAGACACCGCAGCAGACAGGTAAAGGGTCAGCATGAAAGGACTCCGTCCGGATTGCGCGCTTCCCCTGGCCCTTCGGCAAATCTTCGCAAGCCCGGCGCACGCTTTGCTATGGCCTGCTGTTGCAAGGTCCATTAACCTGCGGCCCAACCACAGGGGATGACCGAGGACCGATGAAAGCTGCTGGCCCTGCATTCTTGGCGATGATAGCGGCCTGCACCGCCCTGCCGGCCCTGGCGCATCCCCATGTGTTCATCGATACCGAGGTCGAGATCATCCTGAACGCCGGGGGCATGGTAGATGCCGTCCGCGTCACCTGGGTCTATGACGAACTCTATACGCTGTCGATCATCGAAGACCGCGGCTTTGATCCCGATTTCGACGGGGTCCTGGACAGTGCCGAAAAGGCGGCCCTGTCGGGCTTCGACATGGTCTGGGACGAAGGCTATCCCGGTGATACCTATGTTCTGGCAGGGGAAACGCCGCTGGGTCTGGGCGGCCCTTCGGACTGGACGGCCGATTATGTGGACGGACGGCTGGTCTCGACCCATCTGCGCCGGGTCGAGACGCCGGTCGATCCCCGCGATCTGCCCTTTGTCGTGCAATCCTATGACCCCAGCTACTACGTTTCCTACCGTATTGTGGGAACCCCGAAGGTGACGGGCGGAACGGACTGTGCCGCTATGATCTTCGAGCCGGACCTTGCCGCAGCCGACAGGGCATTGGAGGCGGCGCTGGAAGAATACTACGGCTCTGACCTTGAGGGTGATTTTCCGGCTGTTGGTGCGGCCTATGCCGATGAGGTTCGCCTGACATGTCCCGCCCGTTCCTGATCCTGGGGGCGGTGCTTGCGGGGTTGCTGGCGCTGCTGTGGCTGTCCGGCGGGCTGGACCTTTTGGAACGGCAGGCCATCGAAGCACAGCGATGGGCCCAGTCGGCGCTGGCGGGTGCCATCCGGCAGCTGCGCGCCGGTCACGGCGGGGCGCTGGCGGCATTGCTGGGCCTGTCCTTTGCCTATGGGGTGTTCCATGCCGTGGGACCCGGCCATGGCAAGATGCTGATCGGTGGCTACGGCATGGCAACGCGGGTCCGCCTTGTGCCGCTTGCGGCCATTGCCATCCTGTCCAGCCTGGCCCAGGCGACGGTGGCTGTGGCGCTGGTCTATGCGGGCATCGCCCTCTTTGGCTGGACACGCGACCGGCTGGTTGACGGGGCCGATCAGGTCACCGCGCCGATAAGCTACGTGATCGTGGCGCTGATCGGTGTCTGGCTTATGGTCCGGGGTTGGCGCGGCATCCACAGCGGGCAGGGGGACGGACTGGCTGCGGCACCCGGCCCGGATGCGGTGGGTACCCGTGACCATCCCGCCCATGACCACACCCATGTGCATGACGAACACTGCGGGCATGCCCATGCCCCCACTCCGGCGCAGGTTGCCCGCCTGACCGGGTGGCGCGATGCCGCAGCCCTGATCGCCGGGGTGGCGGTGCGCCCCTGCACGGGGGCGCTGTTCGTGCTGATCCTGACCTGGCAGATGGGGATCGGGGCCGGGGGCATTCTGGCCGCCTATGCCATGGGGCTTGGAACCGCCCTTGTCACCGTCGGGGTCGCGGCAATGGCGGTCTGGGCGCGCGAGGGCACCTTCGCATCGCTGCCCGCCGGGGCAATTGCGCGCGCCGCGCCCATGTTGGAAATCATGGTCGGGGCCGTCATCGCCCTGGTTGCGGCCCGTCTTCTTCTTGCGGCGGTCTGAGTCCGCTTGCCGCCTTACGCGCCACAGGCTAAGTGCGGCGCATGTCCACGCATCATCCCATCACCTACGCCGCCCATGCGCGGGCGACGCTGACGCTTGGCCTGCCGCTGATCGGCAGCCATCTGGCGCAGATGTCGCTGCATGTCGTCGATACGATCATGCTGGGCTGGTATTCAGTGCCGGCGCTGGCTGCCGGTGTGCTGGGCGCATCCAGCTTCTTTGTGATCTTCATTCTGGGGTCCGGGTTTGCCCAGGCGGTCATGCCGATGGTCGCAAGCGCGCTGGCGCGCGGCGACGAGGCGCAGGTGCGGCGCGACACGCGCATGGGCATGTGGCTGTCCATCGCCTTTGGGGTGCTGTGCTACCCGCTGTTCTGGTGGTCGGGCCCCATCCTGCTGGCCGCAGGCCAGCAGCCAGAAGTGGCGGCCCTGGGGCAGGATTTCCTGCAGATTGCCGGGCTGGGCATGATCCCCGCGCTGCTGGTCATGGTGCTGAAAAGCTACCTTGCGGCCCTTGGGCGCACGCAGGTCGTGCTGTGGGCGACGATCGCGGCGGTCTTCGTGAACATCGCCGTCAACTGGGCGCTGATCTTTGGCAACTGGGGCTTTCCCGAACTGGGCGTGCGGGGGGCTGCCTGGGCCTCGATTGCGGCGCAGACGCTGACAATTCTGGTGCTGGTGATCTATGCGGGGTTGCTGCCGCAGCTGCGCAGGTTTCACCTGTTCCAGCGCTTCTGGCGGGCCGATCCGGTCGCCCTGCGCCAGGTGTTCCGGCTGGGGCTGCCCATCGGACTGACCAGCCTTGCGGAAGCTGGGCTGTTCCATGCCTCGGCCCTGATGATGGGCTGGATCGGCGCAAAGGAACTGGCGGCGCATGGCATCGCGCTCGAGGCCTGCGCCCTGGCCTTCATGGTGCATCTGGGGCTGGCCAATGCCGCGACCGTGCGCACCAGCTGGGCCGATGGTGCCGGCAATGCGCGTGGCCTGCGCGATGGCGCGCGCGTGGCCATTGCCCTGTCGGCGGGCTTCGGTCTGCTGGTGGTCACTGTCTTTCTTGCGGTGCCGCAGCCGATCATTTCGGTTTTTCTCGACCTGTCGAAACCGGGCGCGGTCGAAATCGTGGCCATCGGCGTCATGCTGCTGGCGCTGGGCGCGCTGTTCCAGATGGCCGACGCGATGCAGGTCATTGCCCTTGGCCTGCTGCGTGGCATCAAGGATACGCGGGTGCCGATGTGGCTGGCCATTCTGAGTTACTGGGTCATCGGTATTCCGGCGGGCTATCTGCTGGCCTTCCGCGCCGGTTATGGCGCGGCGGGCATCTGGCTGGGCCTTGTCATCGGGCTGACTGTCGCCGCCGTGCTGCTGATGGTGCGGTTCTGGCGGCGCGCGCCCCGGCCCCTGACCGCCTGATCCCGCCCCGGCTTGACTTTTTCGCGCAGATTTCGGGGCCAGACAGGCCCCGCTGCGGCTCAGCGCAGGCCGGCGCAGAAGGCCTGGATGCGGGTGCAGGCCTTGTGCAGGGCGTCGTCCGAGGTGGCGTAGCTGACGCGGAAGTTCGGCGACAGGCCAAAGGCCGCGCCGAATACCACGGCGACACCGGTTTCTTCCAGCAGGGCGGTTGCAAAGGCCTCGTCATCCGCAATCACCGCGCCCCCGGCCGAGGTCTTGCCGATGCAGCCAGAGATATCGGGATAGACGTAGAAGGCACCTTCCGGCGTCGGGCAGGTGATGCCCGGCGCGGCGTTCAGCATCGCAACAACCAGGTCGCGGCGGCGCTGGAAGGTGGCGCGGTTCGTGGCCAGGAAATCCTGCGGGCCGGTCAGCGCCTCCAGCGCGGCATATTGCGCGATGGAACAGGGGTTTGACGTGCTTTGCGATTGCACGGTGCCCATCGCCTTGATCAGCGCCACGGGACCTGCGGTATAGCCGATGCGCCAGCCGGTCATCGCATAGGATTTGGACACGCCGTTGCAGGTCAGCGTGCGGTCATACAGGCCCGGCTCCACCTGGGCGGGGCTGGTGAATTCGAAACCGTCGAAGACAAGATGTTCGTACATGTCGTCGGACATGATCCAGACATGGGGATGGCGCATCAGCACATCGGTCAGCGCCTTCACCTCGGCCCGGCTGTAGCCTGCCCCGGTGGGGTTGGAGGGCGAGTTGAAGACGAACCATTTCGTCTTCGGTGTGATCGCGGCCTCCAGCCGGGCCGGCGTCAGTTTGAAGTTGGTCTCGATCCCCGCCACAACCGGCACAGGCGTGCCGCCCGCCAGCAGCACCATATCGGGATAGCTGACCCAGTAGGGCGCGGGGATGATCACCTCGTCGCCCGCGTTCAGCGTGGCCATGAAGGCGTTGTACAGCGTCTGCTTGCCGCCGGTGCCGACGCTGATCTGGGCGGGGGCATAGGTCAGGCCGTTCTCGCGCGCGAACTTGGCGCAGATCGCGGCCTTCAGTTCGGGGATGCCGTCGACAGCGGTGTATTTGGTTTTCCCTGCGTCGATGGCGCGCTTGGCGGCATCCTTGATGTTCTGCGGCGTGTCGAAATCCGGCTCTCCGGCGCCCAGGCCGATGATGTCGCGCCCCGCCGCCGCCAGTTCGCGCGCCTTGTTGGTAACGGCGATGGTGGCCGAAGGTTTCACACGGGCAAGGGTATCGGACAGGAAGGCCATGAAAAACGCTCCGGCTGGGGATTTGAACTTGCAGGCAGGTTCTCATAGGGTGCAGGTCCCGGGCGTTCAAGGGATATCGGGGCAGCACATGGGCGAGACGGCAGAGGATGCTCTGAAGCGGATGCGGATGCGCTCCTGGCGGCGCGGCACGAAGGAGATGGACCTGGTCCTTGGTCCCTTCGCCGATGCCCGGCTGGCAGACCTGTCCGCCAGCATGCTGGCTGCGTACGATGCGCTTCTGGCCGAGAACGATCAGGATCTGATGCAGTGGGTGCTGGGCCGGTCCGCCCCGCCCGACCGCTTTGCGCCGCTGATCGCCCGGATCGCGGCCCATGCCCGGCAACGCCCGCTTAGGGGCCTTTGATCGAAACACGGATCACGTTTACCGAATATTTTTCCTTTGCCCCGACCCTGCACCTGATGAAGTGAAGAACGGAGACGGGGATGAGCGTTCAAGGCATGAGTTCCGGCATCGGGCAGGACGAACCGCAGACCGCGCTTCTGACCGGCTATCTGGACAGCATGACATTGGTGGAGCGGCTGCATCGCCTGCTTCTGGATGTCATCAAGGATGAATTCGAGCGTCTGGGCGTGCTGGAGATCAACGCCGTCCAGGCGCTGTTGCTGTTCAACATCGCCGGGCATGAGGTGACGGCGGGCGAGCTGAAATCGCGCGGCTACTATCAGGGATCAAACGTCAGCTACAATCTGAAGAAGCTGGTCGAGCTTGGCTACATGCACCATCAGCGGTCCGAGGTGGACCGCCGGTCTGTCCGCGTCCGGCTGACGGAAAAGGGCCGCCGCGTGCGGCAGATGCTGCATGAGCTGTTTGCCCGCCATGCCGAGGCGCTGGAAAAGCGCGGAACCATGGGGATTGATACCCTTGGCGGGTTCAACGGGCAGCTGCGGCAGATGGAAAGGTTCTGGGCAGACCAGATCCGCTACATCTACTGACGGCGGGCCGGGGCGCGCACCTCCACGCGCCCCGGCCAGTGCCGGCTTACCAATGGCCGGTGTTGGCCATGCTGGCCCAGGGTTCCGCCGGTGCCAGCGCCCCGCCCATCTGCAGAAGCTCGACCGAGATGTTGTCGGGCGACCGGACAAAGGCCATGCGCCCGTCGCGCGGCGGGCGGTTGATGATGACGCCATGGGCCTGCAGATGCGCGCACATGTCATAGATATTCTCCACCTCATAGGCGAGGTGGCCGAAGTGGCGCCCGTCGCTGGGCAGGCCATCGTCGCCATCCCAGTTGAAGGTCAGCTCCACCGGGCAGTCCGGCTGGCCGGGCGGGGCCAGAAAGACCAGGGTGAAGCGACCCTGCGGATAGTCGTTGCGCCGCGTTTCCTCCAGCCCCAGCAGCCTGAAGAAGGCAAGCGACGCCTCAAGGTCCTTCACGCGGACCATCGTGTGCAGATAACGGATTCTCATGGCAGTCTCCCTGTGGCGCATCCGGTGCTGACCCTAGCGCCCCGACGGGCAAAGGGAAAGGCGGGCCGGGCAATGGGTGATCAAACCTGGGGATAACTCCGCCTCTGGCCGTTGTCGGCGCACCCCCATTCGTTGTAGGCTGCCATCCGGTGAACCCCATATCTTGACCCAGCGGAGGCTCTGATGCCGCTTACCCCCGACCAGCTTGCCGAAATCGCGGCGGCCCGCGCCACCCCGCGCCCCACGCTGCGCGCCGTGTCCCAGGGGATGGAGGCGCATCTTTACCGCGCGCATGAGGTGCTGGACCACGGATTCATCCGGGTGATCGACTATATGGGCGATGACGCCGCCATCGTGCAGGCCGCGCGCGTGTCTTACGGCGCGGGCACCAAACATGTCAGCAATGACGAGGGGCTGATCCGCTATCTGATGCGGCACTGGCATTCGACGCCCTTCGAGATGTGCGAGATCAAGCTGCATGTGAAGCTGCCGGTCTTTGTCGCCCGCCAGTGGATTCGCCACCGCACCGCCAACGTCAACGAATACTCGGCCCGCTATTCGATCCTGGACCGCGAGTTCTACATTCCCGCCCCCGAACACCTTGCCGCGCAAAGCACGGTCAACAATCAGGGCCGGGGCGCGGTGCTGACGGGCGAAGAGGCGGCCCGTGTGCTGGAGATGCTGAAATCCGATGCCGGCCGCGCCTATGACCATTATCAGGAGATGCTGAGCCAGGACGGCCAGCAGGGCCTGGCGCGGGAACTGGCGCGGATGAACCTGCCCGCCAATATCTATACGCAATGGTACTGGAAGGTGGACCTGCACAACCTGTTCCACTTCCTGCGCCTGCGCGCCGACGCCCATGCGCAATACGAAATCCGCGTCTATGCCGAAGCGATCTGCCGGGTAGTCGCCGACTGGGTCCCCATCGCCTGGAGCGCGTTTGAGGATTACCGCATGGGCGGCGTGACGCTGTCGGCGAAGGCGGTTGATTGTGTGCGGCGGATGCTGAGGGGTGAGGCGGTGACGCAGGAGACGTCGGGCATGTCGAAGGGCGAGTGGCGGGAGTTTGAGGGGGTGATTGGGTGAGAAGCCATACGTTGACCACCTGTTTGTCGTCAAACTGAGATGCGAAAAAGGAGAAGGCTTCAAGGCAATTGTGTCTTTTGTGGTGGGTCTGTACTGGCTACTACCATTGAGCATGCGCCGCCAACTACATTGTTTATTAATAGATATCGACCGAAAGGACACGAATTTGCGTCGTGTGCGCGTTGTAACAATGGTAGCTCGCAACAAGATCAGGTTGCAGCACTTATGATATTTATTACTGCTGAAGCAATTCACCCTGGGCATTTTGTTGCTCAGATCAACAAAGCCGCTCTTGGAGTTGCGAATAATGTGCCCGAAGTACTTCAATACCTTGATTTTGAAAATCCAAGAGAATTAACCGAAATTGATAATTCAAGTTCACTAGATGTCGTGGCTGTTCCGGTCCAAAAGAGGTTGTTTACGCATTGGCTTAATCCTTGGGCAGCGAAGCAGATTGCAGGTATGTGGTTCCGGCAAACTGGAAAAGTTGTCCAAGAGGACCAAGTGATAACTGTAAATTGGGTTTCCAGTGCCTTAGATGCTGACTTGCAATTTTTTGACCTTATTGAGAATGCATTGCCATCACATTTCTCGCTAACGCAAGGAAAACTGTCATTTCACGACCAGTTTTTCTACAAGTTTGCTATAGATGTAGATTGTACGTTTGGAGCATTCTTTTCGATATACCATAACGCAGTATCGTTCTTTGGTGCCGTACTGGCGTATGAGGACGCTGTCCGGCACTCAAAACTAGGTTTTGGAAATCTATTCCAAACATCCGCCGCGCAAGGAATACACCGAACGCTTGTTGTCTGATATGCCCAAATGGCAGTTAAGAGTGAGATGCGCATTTGCGCCAGTTTTAATGCAGAACGGGTGACTGACAGGCAAAATGCAGTTGCCGCGCCCCTTCATGCGACGTTGCCCAACGCCTCCCCATTTCCGCGCCCATGTTGCCACAGCCCTTCGCCGGGCTGCCCGCCGTGCGGGCTGCGGAAAGGGGCAAAGATAATTGCAATCCTTCGCAAGAGTGACGGGGTTCTTGGTCGGATGACCCGCGCCAATGGCCTGTCTATCGCGCTTATCCTTGAGCATAACTTGCCGACTCTGCTGGTGACGCAGTTTATCGGGTTGCCCGTTGGGATGGGCATTCTGGCGACTGGGTGTGGCTGGTGGTCACGGCCTATCCTGCGTTCGTGGTCGTGCCGATCGTCTGGCGTGTGGTCTGGTCTGGATAGAGCAGACCGTGCGCCCTGAACGGCCCATCGCCTTGGGGGTCTCAAGCCGTCTGCGAAGGCCGTGGATTGTGTGCGGCAGATGCTGAAAGGCGTGCCGGTGACGCAAGAGATTTCGGTAGTGAGCAAGGGTGCCCGGCGGGAACTTGACGGTGCAATCGGGTAGTCGCTCGATCTACCCCGCCTGATTTGACCCCAGTCAAGTCGGGGCGCTGCCCCGACGGCCGCGCCCGTCCGCCCCCACGGGCGGGCGCGATGCGCCCTCCCGGCGGTCTGGCGCGGCCTGCGCCCGGCGTCTGCGCCAACATCACGCCCCTTGCCCTGCGGCTTGCGCCTTTGGGCAACCGTCCCGGAAAACGCTCTGCCAGAGCGTTGTCTTTCGGTCCGGGGGGCGTTGATCTGAGGTGGTGGACTCCGGGTTCCCCGCCACGACGCCATATGAACACCGTCAGGGTGCCGATGCGATCTGCATTGCGGTCACTGAATGGGTGTCCATCGCCGCCTGCGCCATCTGCGCCCGGACCCAATTCATGGTGGCGGCGCCACAAGTGAGATGCCGCGAAAGATGATGCATGAAGGAATTCAGGCTTGCCGGACGGTCGCTTGTGCGGTGCGGCCTTGCGTCATCTGCGGCTTTTGGAAAGAACGGGAACGTCTATGCCCGCCCGGCCGACCCTGACAGGGTCAGCGGATCAATCCCCAGCCGCTTCAGTGCCGCAGCCCATTTGCCCTTGTCCTGGGCCGAGAACACAAGATCGGGCGGTGCATCCGCCGTCAGCCAGCTGTTGCGGCCCATTTCCGCCTCCAGTTGGCCCGGCCCCCAGCCGGAATAGCCCAGCGCCAGCAGCGCCGCCCGGGGGCCCTGCCCCTGCGCCAGGGCGGACAGCACATCCAGCGTCGCGGTCATGCCGAATCCGCCCGGCACGTCCATTGTCGCACCGCCGGAATGATAGTCGGGCGAATGCAGCACAAAGCCCCGCCCCCGCTCTACCGGCCCGCCCAGATGCACGCGAATGTCGCGGCCCGTCGGCACGCGGGGGATGTTCAGCTGATCCAGCAGGCTGGCAAAGCTCAGGTCCGGCGCGGGCTTGTTGATGACCAGCCCCATGGCACCTTCCGGGGAATGGGCGCAGATCAGGATGACACTTTTTTCGAATCGCGCGTCCCCCAGCCCGGGCATGGCGATCAGAAGTTTGCCGGCAAGGTCCATCGCTGCGTTCTCCCTTGGAACAGAATGGGGCCACCCGCGCGCAGGCTCAAGGGGCAGTGATGCCACAGTCGGCGGTTCGTCGCCCGAATGTGATTTTCCATGCGAGGCCAATGCGCCGATATAGCGCGCATGACCCTGAAACATTGTCTTGCCCTTGTGCTGGCCATCGCCTGCCTGTCACCCCCCGCCCGCGCGATGACGCAGGACGACCTTCTTGCGGCCGAGGTTCTGCCCGGCTGGCGGACCGAACAGGGCACCCATATGGCCGCCCTGCGCCTGACGCTCGCCCCCGGCTGGAAGACCTACTGGCGCAGCCCTGGCGATGCGGGCATTCCGCCGCTGTTCAACTGGTCAGGCTCGCAGAACCTGTCCGGCGTGCGCGTGCATTGGCCCCGCCCCACCGTGTTCGAAATGAACGGCTACCGCTCGATCGGCTACAGGCACGAGGTCGTCCTGCCGCTGGAACTGACCGCAACCGATCCGTCGCAGCCGATCCTGCTGCAGGCCGAGATCGATCTGGGCATCTGCCGCGACATCTGCATGCCCGCCGCACTGACCGTCCGGACCGAGATCAGCGGCCCCGGCGCGCCCGATGCCGCTATCCGGGCCGCCCTGGATGACCGCCCGTCAACAGCCGCCGAGGCCGGGCTTGGCGGCATCGGCTGCACGGTAGAGCCGATCGCCGACGGGCTGCGCCTGACGGCCCGGCTGGCCCTGCCGCCCACGGGCGGGGTCGAAACCGTGGTCTTTGAACCCGGTCCTGCATCGATCTGGGTGTCGGAAGCCGTGGTCAGCCGCGAGGGGGCACATCTGGTCGCCACCGCCGATCTTGTCTCCAGCGACGGCGGCCCGGTGCTGCTGAACCGGGGCGCGATGGTGGTGACGGTGCTGGGACAGCAAAGGGCGGTGGAAATCGCCGGATGTCCGTCGCCCTGAGGCGGCTTCTGCGAAGTCCTGACCAAACGGACCGTCATCGGAACCCCTGATGCCAGGGTGTGGCAAAGGTGGCGCTGTGTGCCGGGTTTCAATTGATGCCGACAGGGCCGGGCGGGCCGGGTCCGTCAGGCCTTGGGCGTTGACCTGTGCAGACCCCAGGAATCCGGCCATTGCCGCGAAATCCGGCGGGACATGGCCCGCGTCGGTGTACTCACAGGCTGGCAATGGCAAGCGCCGGAACCGTTCCGCAAGAACATCTGCCATCACGCGGGATCCGATGGCGGGCAGCGCGCCGGTACATGTTCGGATTTGCCCAGGGCAAATCTGACCGCGCCCGCCCTTCAAGGATAAGGATCAGCCCCGACATGCAGGGGCTGGCAATACTCTGCCGCCTTTCGGTTTGCCCCTGTGCGCCGGGACGGCGCGTGCTAGCTCTACAATGTTCCAAGGCTGTGAGGTCCCGTGTCTGTCCCGATCCTGTATGTGTCGACCGCCGTGATCTTTCTGGCGCTGGATGCTTTGATGCTGACCTTTGTCCTGCGCCCGCTGTTCGAAAGGCATATCGGCCACCTGCTTTTGGACAGCGTCCGGATGGGTCCGGTTGTGCTGTTCTATCTTGCCTATATCGCGGGGCTGGTCTGGCTGGTCAGCCTGCCCGCGCTGCGCGACGGCGATCCGCTGCGCGCGGCCGTGGCCGGGGCGGTCGTGGGTGCCATGGCTTACGGCACCTATGAGTTCACCAGCTATGCAATCCTCAAGGGCTGGCATCCGTCAATGGTGATGGTGGACCTGATCTGGGGAACGGTCCTGACGGCCGTTGCGGCCTGGGGCGGGGTGATGATCACCCGCGCCCTGGCGTGATGCCTGCCGCAACCGCAAAGCGGACTGGCAAAACCACCTGTTTTTTGCCATAGGGGATGTGCGATTGTTCCAGACCGGTGACCTGATCCATGATCCTGTACGGCATATCCACCTGCGACACCTGCAAGACGGCCCTGAAAGCCATAAAGGCTGCAGGTCATGAGGTAGAGTTCCGCGACGTGCGCGCAGACCCGATGAGCGCCGACGAGATCGGCGAGCTTGTGTCAGCCTTTGGCGATGCCGTGGTCAACCGCGCCTCGACCACCTGGCGCGGGCTGAGCGACTGGCTGAAAGCGTCGGATGCGGAAGAACAGCTTGCAGCCCAACCGACCCTGATGAAGCGCCCCGTGATCCGCAAGGGAGAGGCGCTGTATCTGGGCTGGGACACGCGCGTTCAGGCCGCCGTTCTGGCAGCCGACTGAAGCAGGCGCAACCCGCCCGCCTGCCAACCCGCGCCCGTCCCGACTGCCGTTCGAACGCAACCTTGCGGATGCAGGCCCGGCGTTTCGGCCCTGCCCGGTCCACGCAGGGCTATCGCGATTGGATCTCTTTCCGGCGGTCACAGGACCATGCTGAGAACAAAACACAGGCTCCGGGCGATATCGTCACCAGGATTTCCTCCGTAAGAAGCCGGGGGCGGCCTGTCCCATTCAAAGGGGAGTCCCCAATTTCGCCCCCTCTCCGGGCGGGGCAAAGGAAACGCACCGCGTTTCCCCCGCCCTTGCGGGACGTTGCGGCAAAGACCATCGCACCCCGCGCAACGAAGGCCAGCGCCCGACCCGGCAGGGGCGAAGCGCCCGCCGGTGGCGGGGGGCGGGCTGGCCGGGGGCTTTGGCCCCCGGCTGGCCAAAGGGGCAGCGTAGCGCCGTGGCAGGGGCGATGGCCCCTGCCTTTGAAGCGGTGGAACTGCTTTTTTCAGTGCGGGCGGGAACAGGAAACGCACTGCGTTTCCCCGCCCGCGCGGGACAGTGACCCGTAGACCGGCAGGTCCGGTAACAAAGCAGGCCAGCGCCCGACCCGGCGGGCGAGAAGCGCCCGCCGTGGGCGGGGCGGGCGCTGGCCGGGGGCTTTGGCCCCCGGCTGGCCAATGGGCAGCGTAGCGCTGTGGCAGGGGCGATGGCCCCTGCCATGACAGCGACGAAGTGCCACCTCCACTCCGGGCGGGAACAGGAAACGCTCTGCGTTTCCCCGCCCGCGCGCGACGGTGCCCTGCAGACCGGCTGATCCGGGAACAACGCTGGCCAGCGCCCGCCGGCGGCGGGGCGGGCGATGGCCGGGGGCTTTGGCCCCCGGCTGCAAGGGGTGTCGCCGAAATGCTGTGGCAAAGGCGATGGCCTTTGCCATGGGGGCGGGGGGCAGGCGGGAACGCAAGGCACCACCTACCGCCGCCCAGGGCTATCGCATCTGGATCTTTTTCCGGCGGTCACCGGACCTTCCGGTAAACAGACCACAGGCTCCGGGCGATATCGTTACCAAGATTTCCTCCGGAAGAAGCCGGGGGCGGCCTGACACATTCAAAGGGGAGTCCCTTGGGTCCACAGCAGACAGATGCACGAAAATCCCCTTGCCCCCGCCCTCCGGTGCGATGACGCCAAAACCCTTCGTGCTGTTGAACCTCTTTACGGTGCGCGTCGGCAGGCCACCTTTCCCTTTACAGCCCATACGCGGCGCAGGTGCCGCGCGCTGCGGGTGGCCCTGGTCCGGCTCCGGGCCAGGGGCCATGCACGCCCGGAAAGGCTTGCTTCGTCGCTGGGAAGCGCATGCGCGCGCAGGCCGGGGTCAGACCAGATCGGGGGGCAGTGCGGCTGTTGACAGCGCGGTGATCATGGCATCGAAAGACAGCGTTTCGGTCTGCGTATCGCCCAGTCGGCGCAGGGAAACCGTACGCTCTTGCACTTCCTTCATGCCGATGGCCAGGATCACCGGAACCTTGCCCACCGAATGTTCGCGGACCTTGTAGTTGATCTTTTCGTTGCGCACATCCGCCTCGGCCCGCACGCCGCGCGCCTTCAGGGCCGCGACAACCTCGTGCACATAAGCATCCGCGTCCGAGACGATCGAGGCGACGACGACCTGCCTCGGGGCCAGCCAGAACGGCAGGCGGCCCGCGTAGTTTTCGATCATGATGCCGATGAAGCGCTCGAACGACCCCAGAATGGCGCGGTGCAGCATATAGGGGCGGTGCTTGCTGCCGTCTTCGCCGACATATTCGGCATCCAGCCGCGCCGGCAGGTTCGGGTCCACCTGAAAGGTGCCGCACTGCCACTTGCGCCCGATGGCATCGGTCAGCTTGAAGTCAAGCTTCGGCCCGTAGAACGCGCCTTCGCCCGGATCGATCTCATAGGCGTTGCCGGTTTTCCTGATGGCATTTTCCAGCGCCGATTCGACCTTGTCCCAGGTTTCATCCAATCCGATTCGCACCTCGGGACGGGTGGACAGCTTGATCTCGAAGCCGTCAAAACCAAGGTCCCTGTAGACCGAGGCCAGCAACGTGATGAAATTCGCACATTCGGATTCGATCTGCTCTTCGGTGCAGAAGATATGCGCGTCATCCTGGGTAAACCCGCGCACCCGCATCAGCCCGTGCATGGACCCCGAGCTTTCATACCGGTGGCATGACCCGAATTCGGCCAGCCGCAGCGGCAGGTTGCGGTAGCTTTTCAGGCCTTGGTTATAGACCTGCACATGGCAGGGGCAGTTCATCGGCTTCAGCGCGTTGATACGCTTTTCCCTTGCACCTTCCTCGTCCACTTCGACGATGAACATGTTCTCGCGGTAGGCTTCCCAGTGGCCTGACCGTTCCCACAGCACCCGGTCCACCACCTGCGGCGTGCGGATTTCCTGGTAACCCGCCCCCCGCTGGCGGCGGCGGATGTAATCTTCCAGCGTGCGGTAGATCAGCCAGCCGTTGGGGTGCCAGAACACCATGCCCGGTGCTTCTTCCTGCAGGTGGAACAGTTCCATCTCCTTGCCCAGGCGGCGATGGTCGCGCTTTGCGGCCTCTTCCAGCATGGTCAGGTGGGCTTTCAGGTCTTCGCGGTTGCGGAAGGCCACGCCATAGATGCGCTGCAGCTGCTTGTTGCGGCTGTCGCCGCGCCAATAGGCCCCGGCCACCGACATCAGCTTGAAGCCGTCGGCGGGCACCTGCCCGGTATGTTGCAGATGCGGGCCCCGGCACAGGTCCTGCCAGGGTCCGTGCCAGTACATGCGGATCTTCTGGTCGGCCGGAATCGCCTCGACCAGTTCCACCTTGAAGGGTTCGTCCTTGGCCCTGTAAAAGGCGATGGCCGCGTCACGGTCCCAGACCTCGGTCCTGACCGGGTCGCGGGCGTTGATGATCTGCTTCATCCGGGTTTCGATGGCACCAAGGTCTTCGGCGCTGAAGGGTTCGGCGCGGTCAAAGTCGTAGTACCAGCCATCCCTGATCACCGGGCCGATGGTCACCTTCACCTCCGGCCACAGCTCTTGCACGGCGCGTGCCATGATATGGGCCAGATCGTGCCGGATCAGCTCCAGCACCACCGCCTCGTCCTGCAGTGTGTGAATGGCGATGCGGGCATCCGCCCCGATCGGCCATTGCAGATCGAAAGGCGCGCCGTCGACCGAAGCCGACACGGCTTTCTTCGCCAGGCCCGGCGAGATCGCGGCGGCCACCTCGGCAGGTGTCACGCCCGCCGCAAAGGCACGCTGGTTGCCATCAGGGAAAGTAAGCGAGATCTGGGTCATGTCGGCCTTCCTCGTCAGTTTGGCGCCCACGAAACGCCCGGTTGCGGGTTTATCGGGCGGTGTGATGCGCGTCCCGCCCCGCAAAGTCAACCGGGCTTGGGTGGCGGGTGGTCCGTGCCCGGCGGGCAGGCTATACACTGCAAAACCCCGGAGCCAGAATGACAGACCCCCGCTTCCTGACTACGCCCCAAGGCCGCCGCATCGCCTATGACCGGATCGAGGGTCGCGGGCCGGGCGTCGTATTCCTGCACGGACTGCGGTCCGACATGACCGGAACGAAAGCCCTGGCCCTGGCCGATTGGGCGCGCCGCACAGGGCGGGCCTTGCTGCGCTTTGACTGCTCCGGCCATGGCCGGTCATCCGAACGGTTCGAGGATGGGGCCATAGGCGATTGGTTCGAAGATGCGCTGATGGCCCTGGATCGGCTGACTGAGGGGCCGCAGGTGCTGGTGGGCTCTTCGATGGGCGGGTGGCTTGCGCTGCTGCTGGCGCGGGCCATACCGGGGCGGGTCAAGGGGCTGGTCGGCATTGCCGCCGCCCCCGACTTTACCGAAGACAGTATGTGGGCGCAGACCACAGAGGCGCAGCGGACGGCCCTGCTGCGCGACGGGTTCATCCAGCTGCCCAGTGACTACAGCGACGCTCCCTATGTCGTCACCCGGCGGCTGATCGAAGAGGGCAGGGCGCATCTGGTGCTGCGCAGCCCCTTGCCCTTGCCCTTTCCGGTGCGGCTTCTGCATGGCACAGCGGACAGCGACGTGCCGCCCGCCGTTGCGCTGCGCCTTCTGGACCATGCCACCGGCCCGGACATCCGCCTGACACTGGTCAAGGATGCGGACCATCGCTTTTCCTCGCCGGCCTGCCTTGCGCTGATTGAAACCGCAATCAGCGAGGTGTCTTGACCGAACCCGTTCTGCTGCCGCCGGGCCGGGCCTGCGCCGTGCGCATCTGTTTTCACCGGATTGTCGGCCCGGCGCGGATTCGTCCGGTCGGTTTCGGGCCGGTCGGGCCACGGGTCACGCCTGTGTCACCTGATACGCCCCTGATGCTGCGCTGATCAGCTGGCGGCGACGATCCGGGGTTTGTCCCTGGTGCGGGGGGCTGCGGCGTTGGCATCAATGAAGTTCAGCACCAGGGGACGGATGTTCAGCCGCCAGGACTTGCCGGCAAAAATGCCGTAATGGCCCGCGCCTTCTTCTAGATGGCTGGCCTTCTTGATGTCCGGCAGGCCCGTCAGAAGCCTTAGCGCCGCAACGCACTGGCCCGGTGCCGAAATATCGTCATTGGTGCCTTCGACCGTCTTCACGGCAACATCGGTGATCTTGCCAAGGTCAACCCTGGTTCCCGCAACGACAAAGATGTTCCGCGCAATCTCGCGTTTCTTGAAGATGCGGTCCACGGTGGACAGGTAGAATTCCGCAGTCATGTCCATGACGGCCAGATATTCATCATAAAAGCGGTTATGGGCATCATGGTCCGATGCTTCGCCACGCGCAACCCGCAGGATCTGGTCGAAGAAGGCCTGCCCGTGGCGTTCCGCGTTCATCGAGATGAAGCTTTGCAGCTGCAACAGGCCAGGATAGACCATCCGGCCCGCACCTTTGTACTTGAAGCCGACACGCTGGACCGCGATTTCCTCAAGCTGGCCCATCATCACGCGACGACCGAAATCGGTCACTTCGGTGGCGGCGGCGTCAGGGTCGATCGGCCCGCCGATCAGGGTCAGCGACCGGGGCTGGGCCGCCGGGTCTTCGGCGGCCAGATAGGCTGTCGCGGCCAGCGCCAGCGGGGCGGGCTGGCAGATGGCGATGATATGCGCATCAGGCCCAAGCGCGCGCATGAAGTCGACAAGGTACAGCGTATAATCTTCCACGTCGAACTTGCCGGCACTGACCGGAATGTCGCGGGCATTGTGCCAGTCGGTCACGAACACATCGCAGTCGGGCAAAAGGCTCATCACGGTGGATCGCAGCAGCGTGGCGTAATGGCCTGACATCGGTGCCACCAGCAGCACCCGGCGGGCCATCGGCTGCCTTCGGCGCACGAAGAACTGGATCAGATTGCCGAACGGCTTGTCGACGATGGTCTTCACGTCCACAAGGTGATCCTGGCCGTCGGGCCCGACGATGGAACGGATGCCCCAGTCCGGCTTGGTGATCATGCGCGAGAATGTGCGTTCTGTCACCTCGCCCCAGGCGGCGGTCAGCGTCAGCACCGGGTTCACCGAAAGCGCGAAGGCAGGATAGGAGGCCATGGCCCTGGCGGTTGCGCCCATCCACTCGCTGGTGTTGCGCAGGGTTTCCATCAGGTCGTATGTGGCCATGTATCGCATGTCGTCTCCTGCCCGGAGGTGTCCGGGAATAATTCGTCGCTTTCCCCCCCGGTCGGGCGACGGTATGTTGCGTCGCAGCACGTTATTGAGGAAACAGTCTTATGACAACCGACGATGACGACGCGGTGGTGCGGCTGGACAGGCTGAACGCCAATCTTGCGAAAGTCGAAGAGTTGTCGCAGCGGCTTATGGTTGCACTGTCACGGCGCAAACAGGCCGATCCGGCGCTGAACGGGCCCGGTCAGGATGTCTATCTGAAGGCGGCGGCGGCCTATGTGGCCGAAATGATGCAGAACCCGGCAAAAATTCTGGAGCATCAGATCACCTACTGGGGCAAAAGCCTTAAGCACTATGTCGAAGCCCAGCAGGCACTGGCCCGGGGCAAGCTGGAGGCCCCGCCCGATTCGACGCCGAAGGACCGGCGGTTTTCGAACCCGCTGTGGGAAACGCACCCCTTTTTCAACTATCTCAAGCAGCAGTATCTGCTGAATTCTGAAGCCGTGGCGAATGCCGTGGGCAGTCTGGAACATCTGGACCCGGCAGATCGCAAACGGGTCGAGTATTTCTCAAGGCAGATCGTCGACATGTTCGCGCCCACCAATTTTCTGGGCACGAACCCCGATGCCCTGAGCCGCGCGGTGGAAACGGACGGCAAAAGCCTTGTGCAGGGGCTGGAAAACCTGGTGCGGGACATCGAGGCCAGCAATGGCGACCTGCTGGTGACCCTGGCCGATCCGCAAGCCTTTCATGTGGGCGCGAACATCGCCACCACGCCCGGGGCGGTGGTCTACCGCAACAAGATGCTGGAACTGATCCAGTACGCGCCCACGACCGAAAAGGTGTTCAGGACACCGCTGGTGATCTTTCCGCCCTGGATCAACAAGTTCTATATCCTTGATCTCAAGCCGCAGAACAGCCTGATCAAGTGGATCGTCGATCAGGGGCACACGTTGTTCGTGGTCAGCTGGGTCAACCCCGATGCCAGCTACCGCGATGTGGGCATGGATGATTACATCCGCGACGGATACATCCGCGCCCTGGCCGAGGTGCGCCGCATCACCGGGCAAAAGAAGGTGAATGCGGTCGGCTACTGTATTGCCGGCACCACGCTTGCGCTGACGCTGGCATATCTGAAGAAGGCGGGGGACACTTCGGTAAACTCTGCCACATTCTTCACCACATTGACGGATTTTTCCGATCAGGGCGAAGTGGGCGTCTTCCTGAACGATGATTTCGTCGACGGGATCGAACGGCAGACGGCGGAAGACGGCATTCTGTCAAAGGTCTTCATGAGCCGGACTTTCAGCTTTCTGCGGTCCAATGACCTGATCTATCAGCCGGCGATCAGAAGCTACATGCTGGGCGAGGCGCCTCCGGCGTTTGACCTGCTGTTCTGGAACGGCGACGGCACCAACCTTCCGGCGAAGATGGCGATGGAATATCTGCGCGGCCTGTGCCAGCGCGACGACTTTGCAAAAGGCCGGTTCCCGGTTCTTGGCACGCCGGTCTCGCTGCATGACATCACCCTTCCCGTCTTTGCCGTCGCCTGCGAGACCGATCACATTGCCGCCTGGAAGGGATCGTTCAACGGGGTGCGGCAGTTCGGTTCAAGGGACAAGACCTTTGTCCTGTCGCAGTCCGGCCACATCGCCGGCATCGTCAATCCGCCCGCGAAAGGCAAGTACGGGCATTATGTCAGCGACGCGCCGATGACCTTGCCCGAAGACTGGAAGAATGCGTCAACCTTCCATGCCGGGTCGTGGTGGCCGCGCTGGGGCGCATGGCTTTCGCAGCGCTCGGGGGCAAAGGTGGCGGCAAGAACCCCGGGCGATCCGGGGCATCCGGTGCTGGCACCGGCCCCAGGTACCTATGTAACGGCTGAACCCGCTGCCTGAGTTCAAATGACAATAGGGGCTGCCAAGGGGCTGGCAAGAATTATGCTGCGGTGCAGAAAAAGGCCTTGCATTTCTGCACCGCAGCATATATGTCTTCTGCATCCGGACGCAGGATGCGGCCAAGTGCAGGAGCAGAGATCATGACGAAGACACCCGATCTGACCAAATACATGCAGGATGCCATGGCGTCCTTCCCGGTTGACGCCAAGGCGTTCCAGGATGCGTTCAAGACCCAGGCAGCGCTGGCCGAGAAAATCTCGAAAGTCGCCCTGGAAGCTGCTGAAAAATCGACCGAGATCAGCTCGAAATGGGCGAAAGAAACTATTGCCCGCCTGAACACGGTTGCAAAAGCCAAATCCGAGCCGACCGACTACACCAAGGCCGTGACCGATTTCGCCTCGGCCTCCGCAGAGCTGGCGTCCGAGCATATGGCCGCCTTTGCCGAAGTCGCAAAGAAAGTGCAGATGGAAACGGTCGAGCTGATGCTGGCCGCTGGCAAGGACCTGTCGGAAGACGCGACCGCCGCGGTGAAGAAAGCCACCGCCGAGGTTACGTCCGCTGCCAAGAAAGTCGCCGCCGCAGCGAAGTAAGCGACCGGTGACCTGAGACGATCCGCGTCACCTCTGCATCCTCCCTGTCGGACTGACGCGTGGGGCGGGCCTTGAAAGCCCGCCCTTTCTTTTGGCGCTGCGCTGCCTTAAGCTCCTTTGCACCGCAGAAACCCTGGGAGGGGGCCGGCCATGGCCGATACCGCAAAACCGCTGCTGATCAAGCGCTATGCCAGCCGCCGACTGTACAACACCGAAACCAGCGATTACGTCACGCTGGAAGATATCGCAGGCTTTATCCGCGCCGGACGCGACGTGCAGATCGTCGATCTGAAATCGGGCGATGACCTGACGCGCCAGTATCTTCTGCAGATCGTGGCCGAGCATGAAAGCAAGGGCGAGAATGTTCTGCCGATCAACGTTCTGACCGATCTGGTGCGCAGCTACACAACCGAAGTTCAAAGCGTTGTGCCGCAGTTCCTCGCACTGTCGTTCGAGATGTTCCGCAACGGGCAGTCCAGGATGATGGAAAACCTTACCGTGCTGCCAAACCCCATGGCAAAGGTGCCGGGGTTTGACGACCTGATGAAGCAGCAGGACGCTTTCATGAAGACGCTGCTTTCGGGCATGCAATCCATCCCCGGCTGGAGCGGCACCGGTCCTGCGCGTGACCAGACGGATGCGTCGGACGCCATCGGTGCCGATGAGTTGGCGCAGATCAAAAAGCAATTGGCCGAATTGCAGACCAAACTTTCCAAGCTGTGAGTCTGCGGGCCATGACGGAACCGCCCGGTCGCGTCACCCTGTGGGGCATCGAAGTGTTCCTGGCCACCGCCGAGGAGGGGTCCATCTCGGGCGCTGCGCGGCGTCTTGCGGCCAGTCCTTCGGCCGTCAGCCAGCAATTGTCGGGGCTGGAGGCGGCCCTGGGCGCAGTTCTGCTTGACCGGGCGGCCCGTCCGATGCGGCTTACTCCGGCAGGGGGGATGTTCCGCCGCCACGCCCAGACCATTCTGAATGCGGCACTGGAAGCGCGGGCAGAATTGGCCATGTCCGACATGTCGGCCCTGACGACCCTGCGCCTTGGCATGATCGAGGATCTGGATGCCGAGGTGACGCCCCGCCTTCTGTCTGTCATGGCGGCAGAGCTGCGGGGGTGCCAATTCCTGCTGGAAACCGGTGCAAGCCACCGGCTGATGGAACAGCTTGACGGGCGGGCGCTGGATGTCGTCGTTGCGGCCGATCTGGGCGCGGAACTGGGGCCGGGTGACTGGGCCGAGGTGCATCCGCTGCTGACCGAACCCTTTGTCATTGCCGCCGCGCGCGGCGTGATCGATGCGGCGGGTGATGTGCGGGCACAGCTGATGACGCTGCCGATGATCCAGTATACTTCGCGCCACCTGATGGGCCGGCAGATTGCCGCACATCTGATGCAGCAGAACCTGCGCCTTGCGCATCGCTTTGAACTGGACAGCTATCATGCGATCATGGCGATGGTCTCGGGCGGTGCGGGATGGACCATCCTGACGCCGCTGGGGGTGACCCACGCGCAAAGGTTCCGACATGCAACCGATGTTCTGCCGCTGCCCTTTGCCCCGCTGTCGCGGACGATCTCGCTTCATGCGCGCGTCGACGTGCTGAAAGACATGCCGCAGCGCATGGCGGGGCTGTTGCGCCCCTTGCTGCAAACCCAGGTCGTTGACCCTGCAGTTGCACAACTTCCCTGGCTGTCGGCTCAGCTCAGGGTGCTGTAAGGATCAGGACTTGATCTCTGCCGCCGCAGAGATCAGTGCATCAGCGATGAACTCAAGGTCGGGCCGGGTCAGGCGGGCGGGAAGCCGGGTGTCACAGGCCCGCATCAGCATGGCACGGGTCAGCGGCAGGTCCGGCGGGTCACCCAGAAACTGCCAGTTCCAGAAGGCGCGTGCGTTGCCTTCGCTCAACCCGAAGATCTGAACCGATACGCCGCGCGCCTTGGCGGCCTGCTGAAAGGCAAGCGCCTGGGCATCGGTTTCGAACCCGGTCAGATTGAACTGGATGGAATCCGGGGCGCGGTTTTCGGGGCCCAGGGCGGGCGGAACGGTCAGCCAGGGGGACCTGTTCAGCCGGTCGGCCACGTAATCATGGTTGGCCCGGCCCTGCTCCACACGGCGGGCAACCTCTGGCAGTTGCGGGCGGATCACGGCGGCGGAAAGGTTTTGCATGCGCATGTTGTACAGCGGCAGCTTGTTCTGCCAGTGGCCGAAGCTGTTCTGCAGGCCGGGGTGCTTTTTCCAGTTTTCCTCATAGGCACCCGACATGATCACGGCCCGGGCGGCCAGTTCCGGATCGTCGGTGATCAGGATACCGCCTTCGCCGGCATTCACCAGCTTGTAGGATTGGAAGCTGAAGCAGCCGATCCTGCCGATGGTGCCGATGTTGCGCCCCGCCCAGGTGGTGCCCAGCGAATGCGCGGCGTCTTCGATGACCGGGATGCCGCGCGCATCGCACAAAGCCATGATCGCATCCATGTCGCTGGTATGGCCGCGCATATGGCTGATCAGCACCGCCTGCGCATCGCCCAGCTTCGCTTCCAGATCGGCGATATCAACCCGGTAATTGCTGCCCACCTCGACCAGCACGGGAACGCAGTCTGCGTGGACCACGGCCGAGGGGACGGCGGCGAAGGTGAAGGCGGGGATCAGGATCTTGGCACCCTTCGGCAGATCAAGTGCCTTGATCGAAATGAACAGCGCGGCAGAACAGGAGGACACGGCCAGTGCATAACGGCTGCCCAAAAGCTCGGCGAATTCGGCTTCCAGCAGGGCGACGGGCGCGTCTTTCGGCGCGGTGTAGCGAAACAGATCGCCCGATCGCAGCAGGCGGTCGATCTCCGACCGCGCTGCTTCCGGGATCGGTTCGGACTCATAGACGTTCGGGGCAAGGGTCTGTCCGTCCAGAGACATGATATGCGCCTTTCCTGAAACTGATCTTCAGGAAAGCTGTAAGGTGTTATGGGTGATTTGGCGAGGGTCAAGTTTCCAAAACCGGTCATTCCCTGCCGATAAGGGGCGTGACGTTACGTCCCGTCCAAATCAGACCCCAAGCCGGTCGCGCATGGAATACCAGACCATCGCAAGCACCAGGAACGGCCAGCGCAGCGCCGCCCCGCCGGGGAAGCTGGCCTGCGGCACCGATGCCATCACGTCAAAGCGTTCCGCCTGCCCCGCCACCGCCTCGGCCAGAACCTTGCCCGCCAGCGTGGCCATGGCCACGCCGTGCCCGGAATAGCCGGAAGCCGACAGCACATGGGCGCTGGGACGGGTGAAGCAGGGCATGCGGTTCATCGTGATGGCCAGCGTGCCGCCCCAGGCATAATCGATGCGGGCATCGGCAAGCTGCGGGTAGATCGCCAGCATCGGCTTGCGAACGGTGCGGATGATGTCCGGAAAGCGGTAGCCATAGCTTTCGCCACCGCCGAACAGCAGGCGACCGTCCTCGCTGAGGCGCCAGTAATTCACGACAAAGCGCGAATCCGCCACGGCCACCGGCTCTGCCAGAATCTCCCGCGCCCGTGCGCCCAGGGGTTCTGTCGCCACGATGAAATTGTTGATCGGCATCACCCGTGCGGCGACCTTGCGGTTCAGCCCGCCCAGATAGCCGTTGGCGGCAAGGATGACATGGTCCGCCAACACATGGCCCTGCGCGGCGCGCACCACGGGCCTCGCGCCGTCTTCAACCGCATGCACCAGCGTATTCTCGCAGATCCGGACACCCGCCCCGGCTGCGGCCCGTGCCAGACCGAGCGCGTAGTTGAGAGGGTGCAGATGGCCGGCACCCCGGTCGATCTCGCCGCCGCGGAAGGCATCCGATCCGATCAGGGCGCGGATGCCGGCGCGGTCCAGCGGTTCCAGCTGCCCGTATCTGTAATCGCGCCGCAGCCGGTCGGCATAGGCATGCGCGGCGCTGACCTCTCGGTCGCTGGTGCAGGCATGGGCAACGCCGGGGTAGAAAGTGACCGGCATGGCATGACTGGTAACAAGGCTGCGCACCAGCGCCTTCGCCTCTTCCGCCATGTCCCACAACCGGCGGGCCTGCGGCAGGCCCACCATCTTTTCCAGATCGTCCTGATCCAGCCTTTGCCCGGACCCGACCTGCCCGCCATTCCGCCCGGATGCGCCGAAACCCACCCGATGCGCTTCCAGCAGAACCACTGAAAAGCCGCGCTGCGCCAGATGCAGCGCCGCCGACAGCCCGGTATAGCCGCCCCCAACCACGCAGACATCCGCCCGCACCTCGCCCTGCAGCGCGGGGAACGGTGCCAGCGGAGTGGCCGTAGCCGCGTAGTACGAGGCCGGGTACTGCCCGGCCCGGTCATTGGCGAACAGCAGATTCATACGTTCAAAAGCAGATGTTCGCGTTCCCACGGGCTGATGACCTGCAGGAATTCCTTGTATTCGTTGCGCTTGACGGAATCGTAGACCGAACAGAACCCGGCCCCCAGCACCTCTTGCAGGGCCTTGTCCTCGTCCAGCAGATCAAGCGCATCGCCCAGGTTGTAGGGCAGGTCGGTCTCGATGTTATAGGCATCGCCCGTGCATTCGTCGCGCGGCATCCTGCCTTCCTTCAGCCCGAGATAGCCGCAGGCAAGCGAGGCGGCAAGGCCAAGGTATGGGTTGCAATCCATGCCCGCCAGGCGGTTTTCCAGACGGCGCTCCTCGGGGCCGGAGATCGGGATGCGCAGCCCGGTGGTGCGGTTGTCGCGGCCCCATTCCAGATTGATGGGGGCTGCAAAATCGGGGACATAGCGGCGATAGCTGTTGACGTAAGGGGCCAGCAAGGCAACGGCCCCCGGCAGGTGGTTCTGCATCCCGGCGATGAAATGCAGGAAGTGCTGGGTCTCGGCCCCCTTGCGGTCCGAGAAGATGTTCTTGCCGGTCTTCAGGTCCACCACCGAATGGTGGATATGCATGGCCGATCCCGGCTCGCCTTCAATCGGTTTGGCCATGAAGGTGGCGAAACAGTCGTGGCGCAGGGCGGCTTCGCGGATCAGACGCTTGAAGAAGAAGATCTCGTCGGCCAGCCGCACCGGATCGCCATGGGCCAGGTTGATTTCCACCTGGCCTGCGCCGCCTTCCTGCAGGATGCCGTCAATCTCGAACCCCTGGGCTTCGGCGAAATCGTAGATGTCGTCGATGACCTTGCCGTATTCGTCGACCGCACTCATCGAATAGGCCTGCTTGCCGGCGGCACGGCGGCCCGAGCGGCCCATCGGGGGCATCACCGGCATGTTGGGATCCAGGTTGCGTGCGGTCAGGAAGAACTCCATTTCCGGGGCGACGACCGGTTGCCAGCCTTCGGCATTGTAAAGTTCCACCACGCGGCGCAGCACGTTGCGCGGGGCGGTGGGCACGGGATTGCCGGCCTGGTCTTGCGCGTCGTGGATGACCTGCAGGGTGACGTCCGCCGTCCAGGGGGCGGCGGTGGCCGTTGAGAAGTCGGGGATCAGGATCATGTCCGGCTCGGTGAACTGGCCCGACGGGTTGTCAGCCCATTCGCCGGTGATCGTCTGCAGGAAGATCGAGTTCGGCAGGAAGAAACTGGCCTGTTTGGCGAATTTCGACGCCGGCATCGCCTTGCCGCGCGCCACGCCGGCAATGTCACCGATGATGCACTCCACCTCGTCAACGCGCCGCCCCGCGATATAGTCCCGGGCGGCCTCGGGCAGTTGTTCGGTCCATTTGGCCATGACTCACACTCTTGGGTTCACCCGCGCGGGTGTTTGAAGAAGCTGGCAATCCGGTCGGCGATCATGCGGTCCTGTAGCGGGGTATCAAGCCGCGCCACCGCGTCATCAAGCACGGGGTCGGGCACCAGCCCCCGGCCTCGGGTGCGGATCAGGCCATCGATGAAGTCGCCCCTGAATTCAGGGTGTGCCTGCACTGTAAAGGCGCGGTCCCCGTACAGCAGGGCCGCATTCTGACAAAAGTGATTGCTGGCAATGACCTTGGCCTGTGTCGGCTTTTCCACCACCTGATCCTGATGCCAGGCATTCAGCGTCAGCGTTTCGCCGTCAAAGTCGTAAGGCGTCGGCCCCACCGACCAGCCGCCCCGGTACTTTTCCACCCGCCCACCCATCGCCTGTGCAATGATCTGGTGGCCAAAGCAGATCCCGACCATCGGCACGGCGGCGGCATAGGCCGCGCGGATGAAATCCTCCAGCGGGGGAATCCACGGATGATCCTCATAGGCACCGTGGCGCGAGCCGGTGATCAGCCAGCCTTCGGCATCATGGATGCTTTCGGGAAATTCGCCATCGACAACCGCCCAGGTGCGAAAGGTCAGACCGCGCCCGTCCAGCAGGCGGGCGAACATGGCGGGGTAGTCGCCGGACGCGTCAATCAGGGCGTCAGGCGCGTGGCCGGTTTGCAGGATTCCGATCTGCATGGGTGTTCCATTTTGCTTGCAAGCGAAAGACTAAAGGCGCATCGGTCCTGCCGCAAGGGGCGCGACCCGGGGATTTGATCATATCCCCCGGCACCGCCTCAGACCGTATCAAGATAAATCTCGACCTGCTCTTCGCGGTTCAGATCGGCCATGTAATGCAGCTCCTGCCGCTTGGTCAGCACATAGTTGCGGATCAACTCGCGCGGCAGGAAGCGTTCCAGCACCATGCTGTTCTCAAAGGCGTCAATCGCCTCGCCCCAGGTGGTGGGGATCTGCGGCAAATCCAGCGCATAGGCGTTGCCAGTCACCGGTTTGGCCGGTTCCTGCCCTTCCTCGATCCCCATCAGGGCCGCGCCCAGAATGCCCGCCAGCATCAGATAGGGGTTCACATCGCCCCCCGCCACGCGATGCTCGATCCGGCGGGATGACGTTTTGCCTGCGGGAATGCGGATGGCCGTGGTGCGGTTTTCGTACCCCCAGGCGACCGAGGTCGGCGCATGGGCGTCTGGCACCAGCCGGTCAAAGCTGTTGGCATGGGGCGCGAAGATCAGGGTGGAATCGTGCATCGCCTTCAGGCAGCCCGCCACGGCATGGCGCATCAGCCGGGAGCCTTCCGGTCCGCCATTGTCGAATGCGTTCTTGCCGTCGCTGTCGATCAGCGAAAAATGTGTGTGCAGCCCCGACCCGGAGTATTCCAGATAGGGTTTTGCCATGAAGCTGGCGGCAAAGCCGTGGCGGCGCGCCAGACCCTTGACCAGCATCTTGAACAGCCAGGCGTCGTCGGCGGCACGCAGCGCGTCGTCGCAATGCATCATGTTCACTTCGAACTGCCCCAGACCGGTTTCCGAGGTGGAGGTATCGGCCGGAATATCCATCGCCTCGCAGGCATCATAAAGATCGGTGAAGAAGGTATCGAAGGCGTCCAGCGCCCGGATCGACAGTGTTTCAGACGCCTTGCGGCGCTTGCCCGAGCGGGGCGAAGGCGGAACCTGCAGCGTCTTGCCGCTGTCGTCGATCAGGAAGAATTCCAGCTCCACGGCGACAACGGGGGTCAGGTTTCTGGCCCTGAACCGCTCGACCACGGCACGCAGCGCATGGCGGGGGTCGCCGTCGTAGGGGCGGCCATCTTCGCGGAACATCCAGATCGGCAGCAGGGCCGTCGGTGCCTCAAGCCAGGGCATCGGCATGAAGCCGCGCTCGGTGGGTTTCAGAATGCCATCCGCATCGCCCTGTTCAAAGACCAGCGGGCTGTCGTCGATGTCTTCGCCCCAGATATCCAGGTTCAGGACCGAAAACGGAAACCGCGTTCCGTCGTCCACCACCTTGTCGGCAAATCGTGCCGGAATGCGTTTGCCGCGCGCCTGTCCGTTCAGGTCGGCCGCAGCCACGCGAATGGTCCGCACCTCGGGGTGTTTCCGTAGCCAGTTCTTCATGATGTCACATCAGATCAGGGCACGGCCTGCGCAGCACAGACACCGCACGGACCATGCCCTTGGTCCTGTCCCCATTTTCGATCCCCTCCCGCCGGTCGCCTGTTGCATGGCGCATGATCAGCGGGTCCGGACGGGTGCCCGAATAATTTGATCAAATAACGGATACTACCGGATCAGCTGCGGGCGCAAGCGAATTCTGGACCGGATGTTGGACGGCAGGTGGCGGTTGAGGCGGGTGTTCACCCGTCCAAAGGCCCAGGTCAGCAGCAGCGTCAGCAGGATGAAATAGACGGCGACGATCGGATAGGGGATGAAGGGATTGAACGTCTTGTCGGCAAGGTAATTGGCATAGTAGAGCGCGTCGCCCCGCTGCTGGAAGGCCGGAAAGCCGGAAAAGAACACCAGCGTCGTTGCATGAAACAGAAAGATTGCCTCATTGGTATAGGCGGGCCAGGCAAGGCGCATCATGGTGGGCCACAGAACGCGGCGAAACCGGGCCCAGCCCGTCAGCCCAAAGGCATCGGCGGCATCGATATCGCCGCGCGGGACCGATTGCAGCGCGCCATAGAAGATCTCGGCCGAATAGGCGGCAGTGTTGAGGAACAGCACGATCAGCGCCCCGGCCCAGGCCCTGGTCAGCCAGCCGGTGTCGACCGTCAACGTGACCAGCCCCAGCGGGATGTCGAGGCCCGCCTTCGGCAGCAGCGCGAAGGCTTCGTAGAACAGGAAGAACTGGATGAACAGGGGCGAGCCGCGGAACAGAAAGATGAACCATTCGGCCGGCTTGCGCAGCCAGCGCGACCGGCTGGCCTTGGCCAGCGCCACCGCATTGGCAAGAAAGAAGCCCGCAGTCAGCGCCAGAACGCCGAAATAGATGTTCCAGATCAGCCCCGACCCGATCAGCGTGGCCTGGTGGCACAGCGTGAAATCGCTGCGCGGCAACAGGCGTTCGCCATAGCCAATCGACCGGAAGGCATAATCGCCGATGATCTGCAGGCAGCTCATCACACCACCTTTCGCCGGGCATCGCCCGCCAGCGTTGCCTGTCCGCGTGTCAGCCGCTGCGTCAGGCGGCCCAGAACCACCTCTGACAGGCGTGTCATGCACAGGTAGAACACAAGCAATCCAAGAAAGTAGTACAGCCGCCAGTCGGGATGCGGATAGGCAAAGGCGCTGGTCTTGCTTCCGCCCAGTTCCCGCGCCCAATAGACAATGTCCTGCACGCCCAGCAGGAACAGCAGCGGCGTGGCCTTGATCAGGATCATCCACAGGTTGGACAGGCCCGGCAGGGCAAAGACCCACATCTGCGGCACCAGGATACGGTGGAACACCTGGCGCGGCGACATGCCAAAGCTTTCGCCGGTTTCAAGCTGCGCCCTGGGCACGGCCTGCATCGCGCCGTACAGCACATTGGCGGCAAAGGCCCCGAAAACGATCGAGAAGGTGACGGCGGCCAGACCGAAACCGTACAGCCGGTGCCAGACCTGGGCAGCATCGCCCGAGGGGATCTTGGCCTCGGGGCAGACACGGAATTCCAGCCCCTGGCGGATCGGGTCCGTCCAGTCGGGGCAACGGGCCTGATGCAGCATCCATTCCAGGCCCTGATCCAGGGCGATGACGAAGAACAGGAAGAAGACGATATCGGGAATGCCGCGCACCATCGCGGCATATCCCTTGCCCACCAGCCGCAGCGGCAGCACGGGTGACCGCGCCGCGACGGCACCGCAAAAGCCGAAGGCCAGTGCGACGGGTGCCGTTATGGCAAGCAGGATCAGCACGGTCAGAAAGGACCAATAGAAATCAATGTGCTTGCCTGTGGTCAGGTAGCACCCCAGCCAGGCAAGGCCGTCAAGGCCGGAGGGGTCCGCACAGGCAGAAAACATCGATCACCCCGAAGATGGACCCGGCCGCAGGGGCCGGGTACCGGTGCAGTTGCAGCCGCCTGGATCAGAAGGTCGTCGCTTCGGCGCCAAACCACTTGAGGATCATTGCATTCAGCGTGCCATCGTCCTTCATCGACTGAATGGCGGTATCGAACTTTGCCTTCAGCTCGGTGTCGCTTTCGCGCAGACCCATGCCGACGCCGCCGCCCAGTTGCACATTTTCTCCGGCAAAGGACAGGTCGCCACCTGATTCCGCAACGATCGGTGCCAGGTAATCCTTGTCGGCAAAGACCGCGTCCGCTTCGCCATTGCGCACGGCGGCAACTGTTTCGTCGGGGGTGGCGAATTCCAGCAGGGTCGCGCCACTTTCTGCGACATGGCCAGCCTGGATAGTGCCGGCCTGGGCGGCAATCACGCCGCCCTTCAGATCGGCATCCGGCGACAGGGCGACATAGGCCGAGGCGGCCGGCGGGATGTAGTTCTGGGTAAAGTCGATCACCTTGTCGCGTTCTTCGGTGATGCTCATGCCGGCAATGATCGTGTCAAAGTTGCCGGACTGCAGGTTCGGGATGATCGAATCCCAGTCGTTCGTGACCCATTCGCAGGTCAGGCCGGCGCGCAGGCACAGCTCGTCGCCCAGCTCGCGCTCAAAGCCGTCGACCTCCCCGGCATCGTTGATGAAGTTGTAGGGCGGGTAGGCCCCTTCGGTTCCCATCCGCACGGTCTGTGCGGCGGCAAGGCCGGTGGACAGCGCCAGCAGGGCGGCGGCGATCACAAGTCTGGTCATTATGGTCTCCCTTGTTGTTGGTCGGTCGGGTGGGTGCGTCTTGCGGCAGTCATGTCGTTGCCCGCAGAAATCCGCGCAGGCGTTCGGTTTGTGGGTCGCCGAAAATCCGTTCGGGCGGCCCCTGTTCTTCGACCTTGCCCTGATGAAGAAAGATGACACGGTCCGACACATCGGCAGCCAGCCGCATGTCATGGGTGACAAGGATCATCGTGCGCCCTTCTTCGGCCAGGGCCTTGATCACCTTGACCACCTCTTGCTCCAGCTCGGGATCAAGGGCCGACGTGGGTTCGTCAAACAGCAGGGCGCGCGGTTCCATGCACAGGGCGCGGGCGATGGCGGCGCGCTGCTGCTGGCCGCCCGACAGCATGGCGGGCCAGGCATCGGCCTTGTCGGCGATCCCCACCTTGTCCAGCAGGGCGCGGGCCCGGGCCTCGACTGCGGCCGGGTCCTGGCGCAGCACGGTGACGGGGGCTTCCATCACGTTCTGCAAGATGGTCATGTGGGACCAAAGGTTGAACTGCTGAAAGACCATCGACAGGTTGGTGCGGATGCGGGTCACCTGGGCACGGTCTGCCGGGCGCCGGTCAATGCCGCTTCCGGTCCAGGTTACGGGCTCGCCTTCAAAGATCACGTCGCCCTGCTGGCTGTCTTCCAGCAGGTTGCAGCAGCGCAGCAATGTCGTCTTGCCGGACCCCGACGAGCCGATCAGCGATATGACATGACCGCGCGGTGCCACCAGATCGACACCCTTGAGCACCCCGACCGCACCATAGCACTTGTGCAGGTTGCGGATTTCGATGACGGGCGCGTCAACTGCAGGACGGGAATCAGGGGGCACGGCTGCTCGTTCGTTTGGGGTGGGGCAAAGAACACGCAGTTTGCGCCGTATTGCAACGCCCATTCTGCAGGTGCCACCCCGTCACGGGACAGAACTGCAGGTTTCCTGAACGATCCGGTCCGGGGGCGGCGGTGTGCGCACCGCAAGATAGGCGGCGGCGGGAATGCGGACGATCCGCCGCAGACCGGTCAGATCGCGGTCGGTGCCGGGCATGTCGGCAATGGCTTCGGCCACGACATCAAACAGGATATCCGCATCATGCCCCGGTGCAGTGATCAGCGGCAGGCCGGGCGTCGGTTCGGTCAGCCCCACAACGCGAAGCGTGCAGGTGACGGCGTCGAACCGCTGCAGAAGCCGCCAGGTCACTGCATCCAGTGACGCAAGATCGGCGCGCCCTGCGGCAACGGCTTTTGCAGACTGATCATGGGCTTCGGTCCGGATGCCGGGCAACAGGCGGATGCCGATCTGCGCCGCATGGGTTTGCGGCGCGGCCCAGCCCGACTGCGACATCGCCTCGTTATAAGCCATATGCGCGCCGTCGAACAGTTCGATCCGGTCGCGCGGATCATCGGCGCGGGCCACGAAGACGCTGCGGTAATACCCTGGCGCACATCCTTCGACCGCGTAATCGGGCGTTCCGACAAGTGCGACCCGGCCGTGCAGCACTGCCCTGTAGGGATAACCGCAGGTCTGGGACAGCACCAGATCGCCCGAGGTCCAGTGCGCCCAAAGATCGGGTGCGCCATGGATCAGCGCCTCGGGGGCGGGCAGGCCTTCGGCGTGCAGCCGGTCGCGGATGCCGGCCCAAAGCCGGTCATTTGCCGCCGCCGTCTCGGGGCGGTCATACATGGGAAGCGACGCGATCATCGGGCACCGGCCCGCTGGCGGGCAAGGGCGCTGTCCACATCGCTGATCCCCAGCAGGTTCGACACCAGGCGCATCATGCTTTCCTCGTCATCATCCCGGATGCCGTCCGACAGGACGACGCGCCACATCGCCTCGACCAGGGCGATGCGGTGATCATGCGGCACCGCGTCTTTCAGTGACCGGGTGAAGCGCACGGTGTCGGGGGCTTGGGCCTCCAGCGCTTCGGCCTGCAGGCGCAGGGTGCCCGCCGCACTGGCGGACAGGCCAAAGGTCTCGACAAGGGCGCGGTCGATGCTGGCCACCTCTTGCGCGTCATAGCTGCCGTCGGTGCGCGCAAGGCGGACAAGCAGGGCCGCCATGGCCAGCGAAGCCTCGGGGGCGGGCGTGGCGACAGGGCTGCGAAGCCGGCGAAGAAGATGATCGATCATGATGGCTCTTGTCTGGATGGGGTCGGAAAGACAGCGGAACGTCAGGATGTCGGGGATGCGAACAGGGACGACAGATGGGCTGCTTGCCCGTCCAGTCCATAGGGCGGGTTCACGATGAACATGCCAGAGCCGCGCAGACGATGCGTCGGGCCGGCCGCATCGAACGACACCTCGTGGCGCAAGGCGTCAGGAAACGCCTGCTCCAGCCGCCGCACCATGGGGCGATGCGCGGCGCAAGCAAGAATCGGATACCACAGGGCAAGGATGCCGACATTCCACTTTCTGTTGATCGCCGCAAGAACATCCGGGATCAGGTCGTAATCGTCCTTCATCTCATAAGACGGATCGACCAGCATGATCCCGCGCCTGGGCGTGGGCGGGCAGATTGCCCGGGCCATCGCAAAGCCATCCCCGGCATGGATATGGGCACCCCAGGGGCCAAGGGCCGCATGAAGGGCGGCATTCTCGCGCGGGTGCAATTCTGCCAGATGCATCCTGTCCCGGTCGCGCAGGGTCAGCGCCGCCAGCAGGGGCGAGCCGGGATAGGCGTTCGGCCCGAAACGCGCCCGCGTTTCGGACAGACGCCGCATGTAGGGATGATCCCCCGGCAAGCGACCGGCCAGCCGCAGGATGCCTTGATCGGCCTCGCCGGTTTTCAGCGCCTCTTCGGCGCGAAGATCATAGAGCCCGCGCCCGGCATGGGTTTCGATATAGCTCAGCGGTTTGTCCTTGCGGACCAGGTAATCAAGCATGGCGCACAGCAGCACATGCTTGTGAACATCGGCGGCGTTGCCCGCGTGGTAGATATGCTGATATCCAAGCATAGCCTTCGCCTAGCGCCGCATCGGCCGGATTTCAATAGGCGGGCCGGGGGGTGCCCGTCCGGGCCGCGCGCGGGCGGGATTACGGTTTTCTTCACATATTGGGCGCGATTGCCAAGATTGGACCCAATTCTTGCCCCATATCGATTGCATAGGGTGTGTGACGTCATCCTGCGCCGGATGACGCCAGACATGCGATACGAGCGACAAGGTCACGAGACATGAATGCTGCCCCCCTGTTCCGTCACGAACCCCAGTCCAGCCGTCAGATTGCCGGAATAGTGCGTGGCACCGGTGCGAAGCAGTCGATCTCGGACCAGATCCGCGCCCTTGAGGCGCTGGAAAGACAATGCGATGACGCCATGACGCGGCAGGAAAGGCTCGGCCGGGCTGTCTTTGCCGGGATGACCCTGCGGCGCATGGCTGACGTGCAGGTCGGCGCACGGCCACATGAGCCGGACAGCGGCAGGATGACGGGGCGTTCCTTCGGGGAATTCCGCGGCGCGGTCGAGCTTGCGCAGAAATGCATCCGCAATGCCCTGCCCCTGACGACACGGCGCTTCATCGAAAATCTGGACCGGCCGGAGGGGTCCGAAATCGAACTGCTCGAGGCCGAGATCACCCGGCTGAAGTCCGAAATGCGTCGGCTGGAAAGCCAGATCCTGCACAGCCTGCCGCAGTGCCTGGAAGATGTGTCAGCCAAACTCAAGTTTGTCGTTTCGCTGATGCTGGACGGCCAGCAGATCGAGACCGAATATTTCGCGTTCCTGGTCGAGGAATGCGCCGAAATCATGGATGGCAGCCTTGGCCATCTGCGGGCCGCCGCATCGATCACTGCGGAACAGCCGGGTCGGTAAGGGCGCAGCCGCCGGTCCGCCGGGCGGCACCGTCCTGCGTCCCCCGGTTTTCCGGTGCGCCAGTACTGGCCGGCGGACCGTCGGCCGGTCCGGTCAGACCAGCCGGCTGACCTCGACCGCCGCACGCACGAAATCGGCAAACAGCGGATGCGGTGCGAAGGGCTTGGATTTCAGCTCCGGGTGATATTGAACCCCGATGAACCAGGGATGGTCCCTGATCTCGACAATTTCGGGCAGGCGGCCATCAGGGCTCATGCCCGAAAAGGTCAGCCCGCAGGCTTCCAGCTTGTCCCGATAGGTGATGTCCACCTCGTAGCGGTGGCGGTGGCGTTCCTCGATTACGGACGTGCCGTAAATCTGCGCCACGCGCGATCCCGGCAGCAGGTTCGCGGTATAGGCCCCCAGGCGCATGGTGCCGCCCTTGGCATCGCCTACTTTTCGTTCGACCACATGGTTGCCCTGCACCCATTCCTTCAGGTGGTAGACAACCGGCGTGAACCGCTTCGCGCCGGTCTCCATGTCGAATTCCTCGGACCCGGCATTGTCCACATGGGCCAGGGTGCGGGCGCTTTCGATCACCGCCATTTGCATGCCAAGACAGATGCCCAGATAGGGAATGCGCTTTTCGCGGGCGAAATGTGCGGCCTTGATCATGCCCTCGGTCCCGCGTTCGCCGAAACCGCCGGGCACGATGATGGCATGCAGGTCTTCCAGATACGGCGCAGGGTCCTCGCGCTCGAAAATCTCGGCGTCGATCCATTCGGCTTTCACACGGGTGCGGTTGGCCATGCCGCCGTGGGTCAGCGCCTCGACGATGGATTTGTAGGCGTCTTCCAATTGCGTGTATTTGCCGACGATGCCGACGCGCACCTCGCCTTCGGCATGGGTCAGCCGGTCCATCACATCTTCCCAGCGCGCGAGGTTGGGGCGCGGCGCGGGCGAGATGCCAAAGGCGTCGAGCACCGCCTGATCCAGCCCTTCGCGGTGATAGGCAAGGGGGGCGTCATAGATTGTCTTCAGGTCGGGGGCAGCTATCACGGCCTCTTTGCGCACGTTGCAGAACAGGGCGATCTTTTCGCGCTCGCGGTCAGGAATGGGGTGTTCAGACCGCAACAGCAGCACATCGGGGGCAATGCCGATCGACCGCAGTTCCTTGACTGAATGCTGTGTGGGTTTGGTCTTCAACTCGCCCGAGGCTGTGACATAGGGCAGCAGCGTCAGGTGCATGAAAATGCATTGGCCGCGCGGGCGGTCCTGGGCGAACTGCCGGATTGCCTCGAAGAACGGAAGGCCTTCGATGTCGCCCACGGTGCCGCCGATCTCGCACAGCATGAAATCGACCTCGTCATCGCCGATGCGCAGGAAATCCTTGATCTCGTTGGTGACATGCGGAATGACCTGTATCGTCTTGCCGAGGTAATCGCCGCGCCGTTCCTTTTCCAGAACGTTGGAATAGATGCGCCCCGATGACACGCTGTCGGTCCTGCGCGCCGAGACGCCGGTGAAGCGTTCGTAATGGCCAAGATCAAGATCGGTCTCGGCCCCGTCATCGGTGACGAAGACCTCGCCATGCTCGAAGGGCGACATGGTTCCGGGGTCGACGTTCAGGTAGGGGTCCAGCTTGCGCAGGCGGACAGAAAAGCCGCGCGCCTGCAAAAGCGCCCCCAGCGCCGCCGAGGCCAGCCCTTTTCCAAGCGAAGAAACGACGCCGCCGGTAATGAAAACATAACGTGCCATGGACGCTTCCGTGCCTTGTTCAAAGGGGGCGATTCGCGCGGCGGGAATCGCAGGATCACGGGAGTTGAGTGTTAGCCTATATCCCCACAGACCGCAACCGCACCTCTAGATGCTGTTTTCAGCCTAATCGGGACCTCTAAGGATGGTGGGGATCAGTCAGAGGCTGCCGGAGCATCGGCACGGGGCGGCGTTGCCGGCGAATCTGCCGTGGCCGGGGGCAGAAGCTCTCCCTCCGGAGCCAGGGGCACCACCGGTGCCGGGGCCGGGGCCGTGCCGCCGATCTGGTCGATCACCGAGGTTCCTGCCGCGTCGCGCGCTGCGATCATGGTCAGGCCGATCGAGGTGCAGATGAAGGCGATTGCGAAAATCCAGGTCAGTTTCGCCAGTGCCGTTGCCGCCGACCGGCCCGACATCACGCCCCCCCCGCCGCCGCCCATGCCAAGCCCGCCGCCTTCCGACCGCTGCAAAAGCACGACTCCGACAAGGCAAAGCGCCAGGATCAGGTGGATGACAAGAACGACGTTTTCCATGAAGCGGGCTTCCCGGGTGCTGACGCGCCTATCTAGGGCCAAGCCGCCCTGCCCGCAACCCCTTCCCCGCGCCTGACGGGACGGGCAAGTCGGGCAATTAGCTGTTTCGCCGGATCGGGCAGACCGCTATAGCTGCAACGGTTTTCGACAAGCGGAGAGACTGCCAATGGCCAATGTCGTCGTCGTGGGGGCCCAGTGGGGCGACGAGGGGAAGGGCAAGATCGTCGATTGGCTGTCCGAGCGTGCCGATGTGATCGCCCGGTTCCAGGGGGGGCACAACGCGGGCCATACGCTGGTGATTGACGGGGTGATCTACAAGCTGTCGCTGCTGCCAAGCGGCATTGTGCGCGGCGGCAAGCTGAGCGTCATCGGCAATGGCGTGGTGCTGGACCCCTGGGCGCTGCTGGCCGAGATTGAAAAGCTGTCCGGGCAGGGCGTTGCCGTATCGCCCGACACCCTGATGATCGCCGAAAACACGCCGCTGATCCTGCCTCTGCATGGCGAGCTGGACCGCGCGCGCGAGGCGCAAGGGGGGGTGGCAAAGATCGGCACAACCGGGCGCGGCATCGGCCCGGCCTATGAGGACAAGGTCGGGCGGCGCACCGTGCGCGTGGCTGACCTGGCAGATGAGGCAACCCTTGATCTGCGGCTTGACCGCCTTTTGGGCCACCACGATGCGCTGCGGCGCGGCCTGGGTCTGGCACCCGTGGACCGTGCCGCGCTGAAGGCGGCCCTGGCCGGGGTTGCGCCGAAAATCCTGCCCTTTGCCAAACCGGTCTGGAAGGTGCTGAACGACGCGCGAAGGGCGGGAAAGCGCATCCTGTTCGAAGGTGCGCAGGGGGCGCTGCTGGATGTGGATTTCGGCACCTATCCCTTTGTCACCTCGTCCAACACGCTGGCGGGCATGGCGGCGACCGGAACCGGTCTTGGCCCGAACTCGATCGATTTCGTGCTGGGCATCGTCAAGGCCTATACCACCCGCGTGGGCGAGGGACCGTTCCCGACCGAGCTCTGCGATGCCGATGGCGAACGGCTGGGCCAGCGCGGGCATGAATTTGGCACGGTCACCGGGCGCAAGCGGCGCTGCGGGTGGTTCGACGCCGTTCTGGTGCGCCAGACCTGCGCCACCAGCGGCGTGTCGGGCATCGCCCTGACCAAGCTGGATGTGCTGGACGGATTTTCGACGCTGCGCATCTGCACCGGCTATGACCTGGATGGCGAACGCCTGGATTACCTGCCCACCGCCGCCAGCCTGCAGGCCCGCGTCACGCCGATCTATGAAGAGATGGACGGCTGGCGCGAAAGCACCGCCGGTGCCCGGTCCTGGGCCGACCTGCCGGGGGCGGCGATCAAATATGTGCGGCGGATCGAAGAATTGATCCAATGCCCGGTGGCGCTCGTTTCCACCTCGCCAGAGCGGGACGACACAATCCTTGTGACCGATCCCTTCGCCGATTGAGGAAATCATGCCCCTGAGCTACCGCGCCCGCCGCCGCCTGTCGCTGCTGATCCTGCTGGTCGGGATGCCGCTGTACGTCGTGGCGGCGGTCACGATCGTGAACCTGTTCGACCGCCCGCCGTTCTGGCTGGAAATCGTGGTTTACGTGGTGCTCGGGTTCCTGTGGATACTGCCGTTCCGCGCGGTCTTCCGGGGCGTCGGCCAGACCAACCCGGACGACGCACCTTAAGCCGGGGGCAGCCGCATCAGCCGCGGCGTGCCGCCGGCTGCTCAGCGGGTCATACGGCGGGCCTGGGCAAGGTAGGAGCAGTTGTCTGTGATCGCGAACAGGCCGCCATCGACCTTTTCGATCTTGCCCTGGCGCAGCAGCAGCCCGAAGCTGCGCATGCTGTCTTCGCGGTTCGCCTCGCCGGTCCCGGCGGCGATGGCGACATGGCGCATCAGATGCGGGCGTGAGAAATGCGGCTGCTTTTCGATGCAGGCGGTATAGGCCGCAGCCGCCTCGAGAAGTTCAGGCATTTCGCCAGCGCCGACCTGCCCTGCGAATTCGGAAAAATTCAAGGCCGGCGCGAAGGTATCTTCGGCCCCGGCGGGGTCTTTGCTGTCATCGGGTGTTTGCGCGACGGCCAGATCCGTCATGCCGGTGCGCGGTTGCAGCCCGCTGATGACGGCACCACCCGGCAGGGGGGCGTCGATCCGCTGACCGGACACAAGCACAAGCGGCGCGGGCCGAGCTGTGGGAAGGGGGCCGTCCGGGCGGTGCTGCTGCACGGCACGGGCCAGATCGGCATGATAACGGTCCAGACGCCTTGAATCGCCAGCCTGGCCTTCACGCCCGGCTGAATGCAGGTCGGCCTCGGTGGCCGCGACGGCGGCCTTGAGATGGGCCATCGTCAACAGACGGCGGCGGTTCTCGGGCTCGTCCATTTCGGTATTGGCCTGGTCCAGCAGGCGCGTGAGGTCTTGCGCATCCCTGGCACTGTCCTCCAGACTGGTCCGGCCTTGGGCCATCTGGCCGGCTTCGGCCCGGCTGCCGAAAGCGGAGGACGCGGCCGGACGCGTGTCCGGTTCCGCGATTGCAGGATCGGCAGGGGGTTCCATCGCGCGCAGCAGAAGTACCTGCGGTCTTTCCCCGCTCGGGCTGTCGGGCACCGCAGACGGCTCTGCGCCCGCGCCCAGGGGTTCAGGCAGATCGGGGGCCGGGGGCCAGGCAGAGGCGGGTTCGGTCCATTCGGACCGGTCTTCAAATGACGATAGCACATCCTTCCAGTCGCCGGGAACGCCTGCTGCGTCCCGCAGCGCCGATGGCGCCGGGCTGTTTCCGGCGTCTGGCGTGCTGTCTGCCACAGCGGGTGTCAGCGCGGGGCCAGACGGCGCTGCGGCATCCCAGGCAAAGGCAGCGTCCGCATCGGCCAAGGCCCGGTCAAGCGATGTTGGCAGAGCCTCCTCTTCGGCCCCGGCGGCTTCGGGAAGGTCTTCGACCGTCACCTCCGGCAGGGATTCGGGCAGCGTATCCGCGATGTCCGGCAAAGGCGTGAACGACAGCACCGGCATATCGGCCTGACCGCCCGGCAGGTGTTCAAAGAAAGCGGCACCGGGCACAGGTTCGGCCGGTTCCGGCACATCACCGGCAGCCCTTTCGCGGGCAAGGGCCACAGGTTCGTCATCGCCCCGGTCGGCACCGCCCAGGGTGACGGGCAGATGCGGTGGCACCGCAAGGCCATCGGGGTCTGCTGCATCATGCTGCGCAGGGGCCGGGCCGTGGTCATGCGGGGCCATGATCTGTGCGCTGACGTCTTCGTCTGTTCCTTCAGGGTCTTCGGTCCCGGCGAAAAAGGCCGGGGGGGCCACGAAAACCGGCGCAGCGTCTTGCCCGTTACCGGCCAATGCCTCGACAGCCGGTTCCTCACCGCGCGCCACGGCGGCCCGGATGCGCTGAAGCTTGGCGGCCACGCTTTCTTCCGCCAGAAGGCCCGTTGCCGCAGGCAGGGGTGCAGGTTGCGACACGGCCAGAGGCGCGGGAGCCACGGGGGACAGCGCCGTCTGCATCGCCCCGTCCGCCCGCAGGATCATCGATCTGTCTTCGATCGGCGCTTCGGCATGCCGGTTGACGGCCCGCTCGGCAATGCGGTGCAACATTGCCGCATCGGGCGTCGGCGGCGCGGCGCCGAAGTACCGGTCTTCCGCCGCAACGCTTCGAAAATACTCGGCAATCGCCTGCAAGGTGCTTAACGGATCATCAAAGCCCTCCAACGTGCACGAGAACGTGCCATAGCTTACCGTCAGGATCCTGTTCGCACCGGTCATCGGACGCCCGCCTTCTTCTTCAAGCACTTTATGCACCTGTTTGCCCTTGCCTGTCCAATTCAATGGACAAAAGGGGGTAGAACGAAGGACAAATCCCCGCCGTGAGCGCAAGGACCTGCCTGAACCGGGGACAGTATCTGCATGAACTTGAGTATTGTCGATTCACCTGATGGTGTAACCTTGGTCGGCGGCGGTCCGGTGCAGGCCAGGTTGCTGGGGCTGGCGCTGCGACGGGCACCGGTTCTGGTGGCCGCCGACGGCGGCGCAGACCGGGCGCTGGCGGCGGGCCATGTGCCGGTTGCGGTGATCGGGGATTTCGATTCGCTGTCGGCCGAGGCGCGCCGCCGCATTCCGCCCGACCGCCAGCACAGGATCACCGAGCAGGAGACGACCGATTTCGACAAGGCCCTGCGGTCCATCGCGGCCCCTTTCGTGCTGGCGCTGGGGTTCGCGGGCGCGCGCATCGACCACAGTCTGGCGGTGTTCAACACGCTGCTGCGCCATCCCGGTCGCGTCTGCATCGTGCTCGGGGCCGAGGATGCGGTGTTCCTGTGCCCGCCCGACCTCACGCTGCGCCTGCCGGTCGGTGACCGGCTGTCGCTGTTTCCGATGGGGGCGGTCCGGGGCACCAGCGACGGGCTGCGCTGGCCGATCGACGGCATCGCGCTTGCGCCCGACGGGCTGATCGGCACCTCGAACGCGGTCAGCGCCCCGACCGTCCGGCTGCAGGTTGACGCCGCGCGGCTGCTGGTCATCCTGCCGCGCCGACGGCTGGATGCCGTCCTTGACGCGCTGCTGCCGCCCGGATCACCGCGCGGCGGCAGTGAGTGACCTGTTCGCGGTTCAGGGCAGGCAAGGCTGATGGCAGATTCCGCGGGCCATCACAGCATCGGTGCCGCCCCGCCGGGTGCCGGAATCCGACCGTTGGCGGGGCCTTGATCATTTGTCGAAAGATGGCTATACATTCTGCATTGTGGCAAATGTTTGGCCTGTGGCGCAATCTGCAGATGCGCCCTATGCTGTAGAAAGTGCATTCAAGAAAGTCTCAGGATGACGGAAAAACCCAAAACGCCCCGCACGGTCAGGCTGCGGGGCGTGACCCTTATCGAAGCCGTGCTTTACATCGCGATTGCATTGGCGCTGATCGTCGGGGGGCTGGTATTCTACCAGCAGGCCACCCTTCAGTCGAGGGTCAACTATGTTACCAGGTCGCTGGCAGCGGTGTTCGCAGATGCGCGCACATTGAATGATGAGATGAACGGTGCTGCTTATGGGAACCTGGAAAACCTCCTCTTTGCCAGAGGTTCAATTCCAGGTGAACTTTGGGACGCGACAAAGCCATCGGGACAACGTCTGCGGTTCCCGTTCGGAACGGCGAGTGCCAGCATATCCGCCACATTTCATACAACGGGACAGACAACATTTCTTCTGACATTAAGGAATATCGATGAAAGGATGTGCGCCCGTCTGGTTCGCTCCACCCCGCAGGGAGAGACTCTTTTCGCCTCCGGATTTGCCGGTGGAGCCGGTTCTTCTGTTACTGACGATCTGTCTCCGGGGACATGGATACCAATCAGCGTGGGTGCCACCCTTTCAACGGCCGGAACCGCCTGCACTGATGCAGACGTTAACAACAATGGTCTTGTGACGGCAGATATGGTCTTTAGAACCTGGGACTGACTGCGGTGTGACGCGAATCGCCCCGACGCAGCCGCGTCCTGCATGACGGCAGGCCCGGCCCTGCGGTTCGGGGTGGGCAGCGCGCTGCTGCCGCCCGGGCCGCCGCGTGGCGGCAGTGAGTGACACGTTCGCGGTTCAGGGCAGGCAAATCCGTGGGAACGTCGCGCGGGTCATCGCAGCATCGGTGCCGCCCCGCCGGGTGCCGGAATCCGACCGTTGGCGGGGCCTTGATCATTTGTCGGAAGATGGCTATATTTTTTGCATTGTGGCCGATATCTGGCCTATGGTGCGATCCGCAGGCGCTTCGTATGCTGTAGGAAGTGCAGTAAGGAAAGCCTCAAGATGACGAAAAAACCAAATATGTCCCGTCGGTCCGGGCGGCGGGGTGTGACCCTGATCGAGGCCGTGCTTTACATCTCGATTGCCCTGGCGCTGATCGTCGGGGGGCTGGTGTTTTACCGGCAGGCGTCCTTTGCCTCCAATATGAATTCCATGAACCGGTTGCTGTCGGCGATTTTGGTGGAAGTGCGCGTCATCGCACGCGAGACGCCAATACCACCCGTGGGCCAGTTCATTGGTACATCAGTTTTTGAAAACATGCTCATAACCAGAGAGTCCGTTCCAACCGCTCACGTTGACATGACCAAGGATCCGGGTCAGCGGATAAGGACGCCATTTGGCGGTTCAGCCAGCTTCAATATGTTTGTGCAACCACCTGCAGATGGCGGCTCGTTGATCTATGTTATCTTGCCCGACCTTCCGGTTGAAGCCTGCGCGCGCCTTTCCGCCAATTCGACGGCGGGACAGACTTCTTTCGGCACCAATCTTCAAAGCGGACAAAGTTACGACGATGCAGTACCGCCCCCAGCGGGGAGCGTCCAGACTATCAGCAGAGGCCAGACGATCAGCACGTCCTCGGCCAACTGCAAAGCGTCGGATTTGGACGGCGATGGCAGGGTGAACGTCGATTTCACGTTCAACTACGTTGAATGACATTCGTGTGGAGGGGATAGCTCCGGCGCGGGCGCGTCCTGCAGGTAGACGGGCAAGCCCGGTCCTGCGGTCGGGGTGTATGCGCCCCGCTGGTGCCCGATAGACCGCCGCGCGGCGGCGCGCCGTGACCTGCTCGCGGTCCCGGAGGCATGTCGTGCGGGCTGTCGGACCAAGCCTGCCGCCCCGCCGGGGCCGCAATTCGACCGATGGCATGGCCTTGATTTCAGGGCGAACGCAGGTTGACCTCTCCATCCAAGATGGATGCTTCGGTTGTGGCACGATCCGCAGAGGCTGCGGGTGCCGGTTGGAACGTCGAAAGTCACGGGATGACGGGAAATGCCGGGCTGCCCTGTCCCGCCTGGCGGCGGGGCGTGATCCTGATCGAACCCGTGCTGTACATCTCTATTGCTCTGGCGCCGGGTGTCGGGGGGCTGATGTTTTATCAGCAGGCATCGCGCTTGCGCCCGACGGGGCGATCGGCACCTCGAACGCGGTCAGCGCCCCGACTGTCCGGCTGCGCGTCGATGCCGCGCGCCCGCTGGTCTTCCTGCCGCGCTGGCGGCTGGATGCCGTCCGTGACGCGCTGCTGCCGCCCGGGGCGGATGGCGGGAAAAGGTAACGACAGGATCACGGCACGTCGCGCCCGAAAGGTCGGTGCGGGGCACCGGACAACCTCCCTCACCAGGGGAAGCGCCTGAAGGTCATTGAGCGGTTCTTGCGATGGGGGGTGTGGCAGTCGTGATCCCCCGGCTGCGGCTTTCCGGCGGGCCCTGGGGCTGTGTTTTCCGCCTGCGGTCAGGATCAGATTCATGGTCATGTGCCGGGGTGTGGCCATGTTTCCAGGGGCCGTTCCCGCTGCGCAGGCGCACCGGGTCATCGTGGAGCACCACGTCGCGGACCCGGCGGGCGCGGACAGCGCGGGCGGGGGGCATCGAGGGGGGGCGAGAAGAGGACGAAGCGGCGCGCGATGGTCGTCCCGCCCCGTTTCCACCCCGGCCATGGCGATGGCCCTTGGGCCGGGGAAGCGCGGCCCTGCGGGGGCGCGGCGGTCACCGCTAATCGAAGCCATGTCAGGACGGACCGCCAAGCGAATTCCTCACACCGTTCAGCCTGCCATGCGAGGGAATGCTTTGCGCGAAGGGCCAGAGGCGGCGCGCGGCGGTCCGGCGTCTGTCCCCCCCCCACTGGCGGGTTTCCACAAACTCCACCGCCTCGGCCAGTGCCGCGCGCAGGACCAAACGCATGATCTCCGGCAGGGGATACCACCTTGCCCCGCTGGCGCGGATCATCAAGGGCCGAAACATGGCCGGGAAGCGATGGGCGCGACTTGCGGAACCTTCCATGATCGGGGTCTCGCATGGCTCACGCAATGCGCCCTAAGGGACTCCCGACAGGCGTTCAGGCGATGGCCCGGATACCTTCCGTTTCCGTGTTGACTTGCCCCCGACTCGGTCCTAAAGACGCGGGCTGATGTATATCCGAACCGAAGAAGCGGAACTCTGACCTATGGCCAACTCGCCCCAGTCCAAGAAGCGCGCCCGCCAGGGTGAAACCCGCTATGCCGTGAACAAGGCACGCCGGTCGCGTATCCGCACATTCCTGCGCAAGGTCGAAGAAGCCATTGCAACCGGGGATCAGACCGCAGCCGCCGAAGCGCTGCGCATCGCCCAGCCGGAACTGGCACGCGGAATCACCAAGGGCGTGCTGCACAAGAACACCGTGGCGCGCAAAATGTCGCGTCTGTCGTCGCGTGTGAATGCGCTGGCGGTCGCTACCGCCTGAGGTGCAGCAAGACCGAAGGTCTGGACGGGTGCCCTGAAACGGGCACCCTCTTTCTTTTCGGGCGATTGGCGGGACAGTGTTGCATGCGCACCTCAGCGCCTGCCGGATTCGCGGGCCCGATCCGCGAGTCAACAGAGAAGTTCAGTTGCGCAAGCCAAGCGGCAGTTGCTAGCCTTGCTGGGCGATTCACATCGTCCTGGGGGGACATGGGACCATCGCGGGCTGCCTTCGCCGGGTTCTGATGCATCGCTGCCGGTGCAGGAATACGTGTGGCAGAAGCCTGTGATCAACCGTGTGGCTTGTTCGAAGAAGGGGGCTTCTTCATCGGCCGGAAGCTGACGTGCGCTGCATGACCCTGTCATGCAGCCAACGAAGGTCTTTTCCACAGAACCGCCCTGGAAACATGGGGCTGCGACCCTGACAGGGTCTGCAGCGCCTTGTCCGGGGGCCATGGCAACGGCGTCTTTCGGGGCGCTTTTGCCCTGTGGGATCAGGGCGGTCGGGTCGCGGGGGTATGCGGTTGGCACCGGGCGGGTGACGCTACAGGGGCAACTGCTTTTGGACGGGCCAAAGAATGACCGACGGGACTTGGGTGAACGCCAGAAATGATCTGCTCAAGAGGATCGGCAGGAACAACTTCGTGACATGGATTGAACCCATGCGCCTGTGCGGCATCGACGCAGGCGTTGCCCGGTTCGAAGTGCCAACGGTCTTTTTCGGGGATTGGGTATCGCGCAACTATTCGGATCAGATCCGGTCTGACCTGAACCGGCTGGGCGAAACGGTGGATCGCGTCGAATTCACCGTCAGTCCGGCAGGCCGGGGCAATATCGCAACGCGGACCTCTTCGGGCGCGGCAAAAGCCAGGCCGCGCGCAGTGCCAGAGGAAGACCTGCGGGGAGCCGCCCTTGACGCGCGCTTCACCTTTGACCGCTTTGTCGTCGGCAAGCCCAACGAACTGGCCCATGCCGCCGCCCGCCGGGTGGCCGAGGGCGGGCCTGTCAGTTTCAATCCGCTGTTCCTGTACGGGGGCGTGGGGCTGGGCAAGACGCATCTGATGCATGCCGTCGCCCATGAGCTGCAGGTCCGCACCCCCGAGCTGCGCGTGCTGTACCTGTCGGCCGAGCAGTTCATGTACCGCTTCGTGCAGGCGCTGCGCGAACGCCAGATCATGGGGTTCAAGGAACTGTTCCGCTCGGTCGATGTGCTGATGGTCGATGACGTGCAATTCATCGCCGGCAAGGACAGCACGCAGGAAGAATTCTTTCATACCTTCAACGCGCTGGTGGACCAGAACAAGCAGATCGTCATTTCGGCGGACCGCGCGCCGGGCGAGATCAAGGATCTGGAGGACCGCATCAAAAGCCGCCTGCAATGCGGGCTGGTGGTGGATCTGCATCCGACCGATTACGAGCTGCGCCTTGGCATCCTGCAGCAGAAGGCAGAGTTCTATCGCCAGCAGTATCCCGGCCTTGTCATTTCCGACGGCGTGCTTGAGTTTCTGGCGCATCGCATCACCACCAATGTGCGGGTGCTGGAAGGGGCGCTGACCCGGCTCTTCGCCTTTGCCAGCCTGGTGGGCCGCGAAATCACGCTGGAACTGGCGCAGGATTGCCTTGCCGACATCCTGCGCGCCAGCGACCGCAAGGTCACGATCGAGGAAATCCAGCGGCGTGTGGCCGACCATTACAGCGTGCGCCTTTCCGATCTGATCGGCCCCAAGCGCCTGCGCACCATCGCGCGCCCGCGCCAGATTGCCATGTATCTGGCCAAGCAGCTGACGCCGCGCAGCCTGCCCGAGATCGGCCGGCGCTTTGGCGGGCGCGATCACACGACCATCATGCACGGCGTCCGCCGCATCGAGGAGTTGATGACGACGGATTCGCAGATGGCAGACGACCTGCAGCTTCTGCGCCGGCAGCTGGAAGGCTGAGGCAGGACAGGACTGGGCCTTGACGGCCCTGCCAAACCAACCGACAGTCCCGAAAACGCTTGAGATGTGACGAAAAACGGGTAGTTTTCGCGTCCCGCCCCGTGTGGGACGGTGGTCAAAGGGAACGGATGGAATGAAGATCAGCATCGAACGCGGCGCGCTTCTGAAGGCCGTCGGGCAGGCCCAGTCGGTGGTGGAGCGGCGCAATACGATCCCCATCCTTGCCAATGTGCTGATCGAGGCAGAGGGCGGGCATGTCAGCTTCCGGGCCACCGATCTGGATATCGAGGTTGTCGACAAGGCCCCCGCCATGGTGGAACGCCCCGGTGCCGCCACCGTCTCGGCGGTCATGCTGCACGAGATTGTGCGAAAACTTCCCGACGGGGCGCTGATCAGCCTGTCGGAAGATGCGGCCACCGGGCGGCTGACCGTGACCGCCGGCCGGTCCACCTTCAGCCTGGCGACCCTGCCCAGGGAAGATTTCCCGGTCATGGCCTCGTCCGAGTATTCCACGAACTTCCCCGCCCCCGCCCCACTGCTGCGCCGCCTGTTCGACAAGGCCAAGTTTGCGATCTCGACCGAAGAGACACGCTATTACCTGAACGGCGTCTACATGCATGTCGCGCAAGGAGAAGGCGGCGCGGTGCTGCGCTGTGTCGCCACCGATGGCCACCGCCTGGCCCGCATCGATGCCCCGCTGCCCGACGGCGCGCAGGGCATGCCCGGCGTGATCGTGCCACGCAAGACGGTGGCCGAGCTGCGCAAGCTGCTGGAAGATGACGAGGCGCAGATTGCCGTTTCCGTGTCCGAGACCAAGGTGCGCTTTGCCACACCGGCGATCACGCTGACCTCGAAGGTCATCGATGGCACCTTCCCCGATTACACCCGCGTCATCCCCACCGGCAACACGCGCCGCATGGAAGTGGATGCCAGCGAATTTGCCAGGGCGGTCGACCGTGTGGCCACGGTTTCGTCCGAGCGCAGCCGCGCGGTGAAGCTTTCGCTGGACGAAGACCGCCTGATCCTGTCGGTCAACGCCCCCGACAGCGGGGCTGCGGAAGAGGAACTGGCCGTCGCCTATGCCGATGATCGTCTGGAGATCGGCTTCAATGCCAGGTACCTTCTGGAAATCGCCAGCCAGGTGGACCGCGAGAACGCCGTCTTCCTGTTCAACTCGTCGGGCGACCCGACCCTGATGCGCGAAGGCAACGACCTGTCGGCGGTCTATGTTGTCATGCCGATGCGCGTGTGACCAAAGGCCGGGGGGGTTTTGCACCCCCCGGACCCCCCGCAGGAGATTTCTGAACAGATAATGAAGAAGGACGGGTCGTGCCAGGGCTTGCGATCACGGCGCTGACCCTTTCGCATTTCCGCAGCTACCGCACGGCGCGGCTGCGCTTTGATGGCCGTCCCGTGGTGCTGTTCGGCGCGAACGGGGCGGGCAAGACCGGGGTGCTGGAAGCGGTTTCGCTGCTGTCGCCCGGCCGCGGGCTGCGCCGCGCCGCGCCGGACGAGCTGGCCCGCCGCCCCGGTGCGCCGGGCTGGAAGGTCGAGGCCCGGCTGCGCAGTGTTGACCGGCTGCATGAGATCACGACCTGGTCCGAAGGCACCGAGGCGCGGCAGGTCCGCATCGACGGCAAGGCTGCCGCGCAGACGGCGCTGGCCCGCGTCGTCCGTATCCTCTGGCTGGTGCCCGCCATGGACCGGCTTTGGATTGAAGCCGCCGAAGGGCGGAGACGGTTTCTGGACCGGATGACCCTGTCTTTCTGCCCTGATCATGCCGAGGCGAGCCTCGCCTATGAAAAGGCCATGCGCGAGCGCAACCGCCTGCTGCGCGACGACGTCACCGATGCGATGTGGTACGGCGCGCTGGAAGGCCGGATGGCCGAAGCCGGGGCGACCATCATCGCCAACCGCGCCCTTGCCCTGTCCCGGCTGGCCGCGGCGCAGGACGGGGCCGATACCGCCTTTCCCCGCGCAGAGCTGCACCTGACCAATCCCGAGCCGATGCCGGATGATGCGGCCGGCCTCGCGGCGGCGTTTGCCGACGGGCGGCGGCGCGACCTGGCGGCAGGGCGGACCCTGACCGGCCCGCATCGCGCCGATCTGGCGGCAGCTTATGCCGTGAAAGGCATAGCTGCGGATCAATGTTCCACCGGCGAACAGAAGGCCCTGCTGATTTCGCTGATCCTGGCCAATGCCCGCGCCCTTGCGGGCGACTTTGGTGCGCCGCCGCTCCTTTTGCTGGACGAGGTGGCGGCGCATCTTGATGCCGATCGCCGCGCCTCGCTTTATGACGAGATCATGGGCCTTGGCGCGCAGGCCCTGATGACGGGCACCGGGCAGGACCTGTTCGCGATGCCGGGGCACCGGGCGCAGCAGTTCGAGGTCACCGAAACCGGCGGTGTGTCCACGGTGGCAGAGGTACCGTCATGACCATCACCCCGGACGGCCTGCTTTTGTATTGCGGGGCGCTGGTGATCCTGTTCCTGACCCCCGGCCCGGTCTGGGTGGCCATCATCGCGCGCGGCCTGACGGGCGGGTTCAGCGGCGCCTGGCCGCTGGCCGTCGGCGTGGCCATTGGCGATATGGTCTGGCCGCTGGCGGCAATCTTCGGGCTGAGCTGGATGGTGTCGGTCTATGCCGGTTTCATGGATGCCATGCGCTGGGTCGCGGTTGCGATCTTTGTGCTGATGGGCTGGCTGCTGATCCGGCACGCCGACCGTCCGATCCCGCAGGACAGCCGCCTGACGCGGCCCGGTCGGCGGGCCGGTTTTGTTGCCGGAGTTGCCGCCATTCTGGGAAACCCCAAGGCCATCCTGTTCTACGCAGGGGTTCTGCCCGGCTTTTTTGATCTGCGCACCATCACCGTCCCTGATATTGCGGCGATCCTTGCCGTGTCGGTGGCCATTCCGCTGACCGGCAATCTGATCTTCGCGCTGGCAATCGACCGGGTCAGGTCCGTCCTGTCCTCGGCAGCCGCACTGCGGCGGCTGAACCTGGTGGCGGGGGCGCTGCTGATTTGCGTCGGCGGGGCCATTGCCCTGATGTAGGGGCGCTGTACCGCCCCGCGCCTGACACCAAGTCTTGTGCCCTTCGCGTGACAATCCCCAGCGGACCGACTATAAGCCGTGGTCAGAAACAAGGACGGGTCCGCATGGCCGAAGCTGCAAAGAAACTCGACGAATACAACTCAGAATCCATAAAGGTTCTCAAGGGGTTGGAGGCTGTTCGCAAGCGGCCTGGGATGTATATCGGCGATACCGACGACGGGTCGGGCCTGCACCACATGGTTTACGAGGTGGTGGATAACGGCATTGACGAGGCGCTGGCCGGTCATGCCACTGCCGTGACGGTGAAAATCCATGCCGACAACTCGGTTTCGGTGCGCGACAACGGGCGGGGAATCCCGGTGGATATCCATGCGGAAGAAGGTGTTTCCGCCGCCGAGGTTATCATGACCCAGCTGCATGCGGGGGGCAAGTTCGACCAGAACAGCTACAAGGTTTCGGGCGGCCTGCACGGCGTTGGCGTTTCGGTTGTCAACGCCCTGTCCGACTGGCTGGAACTGCGCGTCTGGCGCAATGGCAAGGAACACTTCGCCCGCTTTGAGCATGGCGACACGGTGGAGCATCTGCGGATTGTCGGCGATGCGCCGGGCGAAAAGGGCACCGAGGTGCGCTTTCTTGCCTCGACCCGGACTTTCTCGAATCTGGACTTCGTGTTCAGGACGCTGGAAAACCGCTTGCGCGAACTGGCGTTCCTGAATTCCGGCGTGCGCATCGTGCTGGAGGATGAACGCCCCGCAGAACCGCTGCGGTCGGAATTGTTCTACGAAGGCGGCGTGCGCGAGTATGTCCGCTATCTTGACCGGTCCAAGATCGCCATCATGCCCGAGCCGATCCATATTCTGGGCGAACGCGCCGGGATTACCGTGGAAATCGCGATGTGGTGGAATGACAGCTACCACGAAACGGTGCTGCCCTTTACCAACAACATCCCGCAGCGCGATGGCGGCACGCATCTTGCGGGCTTCCGGGGTGCCCTGACCCGCACGATCAACAGCTATGCCCAGACCTCTGGCATCGCGAAGAAGGAAAAGATCGACTTCACCGGCGATGACGCGCGCGAAGGGCTGACCTGCGTGTTGTCCGTCAAGGTGCCCGATCCGAAATTCTCCAGCCAGACCAAGGACAAGCTCGTGTCGTCCGAAGTGCGGCCCGCAGTGGAGAGCCTGGTCAACGAAAAGCTGGCCGAGTGGTTTGAGGAAAATCCCGGCACCGCCCGCCAGATCGTCGGCAAGATCATCGAGGCCGCGCTGGCCCGTGAAGCCGCCCGCAAGGCCCGCGAACTGACCCGCCGCAAGACCGCGCTTGACGTTGCCTCGCTGCCGGGAAAGCTGGCCGATTGTCAGGAACGCGATCCGGCCAAGTCCGAGATTTTCCTGGTCGAAGGTGACAGCGCCGGCGGATCGGCCAAGCAGGGCCGCAGCCGGTCCAACCAGGCGGTGCTGCCGCTGAAGGGCAAGATCCTGAATGTGGAACGCGCCCGCTTTGACCGGATGCTGGGCAGCCAGGAGATTGGCACGCTGATCACGGCCCTTGGCACCGGCATCGGGCGCGATGAGTTCGACATCAGGAAACTGCGCTACCACAAGATCGTCATCATGACCGATGCCGATGTCGATGGCGCGCATATCCGCACGCTGCTGCTGACCTTTTTCTTCCGCCAGATGCCGCAGGTGATCGAGGGCGGATATCTCTATATCGCCCAGCCGCCGCTGTACAAGGTGGCGCGCGGCAAGTCCGAGGTCTACCTGAAGGATCAGGCGGCGCTGGAAGACTACCTTGTCCAGATGGGCATCGAAGGTGCCGTCCTGCGCCTTGGTGCCGGAGAAGAGATTGCCGGTGCCGACCTGGCCCGCGTGATCGAAGGCGCGCGGCAGTTCCGCCGCGTGCTGGAGGCGTTTCCCACGCATTACCCGCGCCACATCCTGGAACAGGCAGCACTTGCCGGTGCCTTTGACACCGGCAAGGCCGATGCCGATCTGCAGAAGGTGGCGGATACCGTTGCGCAGCGGCTGGACAAGGTCGCGCCGGAGTTCGAACGTGGCTGGATGGGCCGGATCACCCAGGATCACGGCATCCGCCTGTCGCGCGTGCTGCGCGGAGTGGAAGAGCTGCGCACGCTGGACGGGCCCGTCCTGCGCTCGGGCGAGGCGCGGCGTCTGTCGCAAGTCTCCGGGGCCACGCGCGAGATATACGGCACACCGGCCCGCCTGTTGCGCAAGGACCGCGAACAGACCATCTTCGGGCCTGTCGACCTGCTGAAGGCAGTGCTGGCCGAAGGCGAAAAGGGCCTGAGCCTGCAGCGGTACAAGGGTTTGGGTGAAATGAATCCGGACCAGCTTTGGGAAACCACGCTTGACCCCGAAGCGCGCACGCTGCTGCAGGTGAAGATCGAAGATCTGGCCGAGGCCGACGATATCTTCACCAAGCTGATGGGCGATGTCGTGGAACCGCGCCGAGAGTTCATTCAGCAAAACGCGCTGAATGTTGAGCATCTGGATTTCTGAGGCCGCAAACCCGCAGGTGCCTGCCGTGCCGGATCAGCACGCCAGACAGTTTCGCCCGGATCGACCCACGGTGCATCTTTCCGTTCGCCTGATCCCTGTTCCCGGCATTGCAAGCAAAGATGTGGAGACGCCCCGTGACCTGGACCCTGCAATCTGAAACCGGCCGCCTTCGGGACGTGCTGTTGTGCCGCCCGGACAATTACGACTGGATTCCCACCAACGCCATCGCCCGGGCCACCCTGTCGTCCGGCACGCCGCTGGACCGAGCCCGGCTGGATGCGGAGTATGCGGAATTCGAGGCGGCGCTGGACCAGGCCGGGGTGTCGCGCCACTATCTCACGCCGGAATCCCATCTGAAATATCAGGTCTACACCCGCGATTCGTCGCAGGTCTCTCCCCTTGGTCCGGTGCTGACGATGCTCGCCATGCCGCAGCGGCGCGGCGAATATGCGGCGATCCTTGATTTCTACGATCACAAGATGTGGAAAATGGCTACCGCAGGCACGGTCGAAGGTGGCGACATTCACCTGATCCGTCCCGGTCTGGCGGCCATCGGCACCAGCGGCGGGCGCACCGACCCGGCCGGGGCCGCGCAATATGCCGGCTGGCTGCGGGCCGAGGGGTGGGAGGTGATGGTCGTGCCCTTCGATGATCATTTCCTGCATCTGGATGTGATCTTCTCGATGTGCGCGCCGGGCCTTGCCCTGGCCTGCCCCGATGCCTTGCCGCCCGCGTTCCAGGACTGGCTGCGCGATCACCAGATTCGCCTGATCCCCGTCAGCTACCGCGAGGCGATGGCGGATATGGCCTGTAACGTGCTGGCCCTGGGCCAGGACCGTGTGCTTTCGCCGCGCCATTCCACCTCTGCCAACGCCGCCCTGAGGGCCGAGGGGATGACCGTGCTGGACCCCGAATTGCGCCTGTTTGCCCATGGCGGGGGCAGCGCCCATTGCATGACCATGCCGCTGCGGCGGGACCAGGACTGACCCACGGCGGCAGGCCGGCGCTTTTGCGTTTCAGAATGACCATGTCGGTCGCAAAGTGCGGCAACACCCGAACGTGCCGCGCCGCCCCCCCCGACGTCCGTGCCCGTCGGTGACAGAAATGATGATCCGGCTGCAAAGCTTTGCAGGATGACGTGGCGCGCCGAAAGGCCGCGCCTTGCCCCCTGGCGCACCGCCATCAGCGGATCAGGCGCGCGGCGACAGCACCCAGGTCCGCGAACCGGTCCAGCAGCGCCTCGGGGTTCAGCCGGGCCACGCCGGTACCTTCCGGGCCGAAGGTGACCAGCGCCACCGGCACCCCGGCGGCGCGTCCCGTATCGCGGTCCGTGGCCGTGTCGCCCACCAGCAGCGCGCGGCGCGCGTCACCGCCCGCGCGGCGGATCGCCTCGAACAGCGGGGCGGGATCGGGCTTGCGCACCGGCAGCGTACCCGCCCCCACCAGCGCGCCGAACAGGTCGCGCACACCCAGCCGCTGCAACAGCGTCTCTGCCAGACCTTCGGGCTTGTTGGTGCAGACGGCGGTGGCATAGCCCGCGCGGCGCAGCTCTTCAACCGCTTCCACCGCCCCTGGATAGATGTGCGTCTGCCGGTCAATCGCCGCGCCATAGGCCGCCAGCAGGACCGGATACTGCGCGTCAACCGCCGCCTCCGACACAATGCCCAACCGCCTGAACCCCAGCCGCAGCATCGCCCGCCCGCCGTGAAAGGCGGTCAGCGCATCGCGCTGGTCCAGCAGGTCGCCATGCCCCAGCCCCCGGAAACAGGCATTGGCCGCCGCGATCAGGTCGGCGCTGGTATCGGCCAGCGTGCCGTCAAGATCAAAGACAACGGTGCGCATGGGGATTCCCTTAGTTCCGGCATAGGCTCATTCGGGTGCCAGGGCCTTGCGGCCCCGCCCGGCCCGGATAAAACGGGCACCGACAGAAGGAAAGGGGTTCCATGCCCGTCTCAGTGATCATCCTTGCGGCCGGACAGGGCACGCGCATGAATTCCGACCTGCCCAAGGTCCTGCATCCCCTGGGGGCCGCCCCGCTTTTGCACCATGCGATGCGGGCCGCACAGTCGCTTGACCCCGACCAGACCATCGTTGTCGCCGGGCACGGGGCCGATCTTGTCAGCAAGGCCGCAAAAGCCTTTGATCCCGAGGTACAGATCGTGCTGCAGACCGAACAGCGCGGCACGGGCCACGCGGTGCAGCAGGCTGCCCCGCTTCTGGGCGGCGCTGCCGGAGACACGCTTGTGCTTTACGGTGACACGCCTTTCCTGCGCGCCGAAACGCTGGGCCGCATGATGCAGGCCCGTGCCCGCCATGCGGTGGTATTCCTGGGTTTCACCGCGCAGGACCACGCCCGCTACGGCCGCATGGTGACCGAGGGCGAGGAATTGCTGCGGATCGTCGAGTTCAAGGATGCCACGGCCGGGGAACGCAGGCTGACCCTGTGCAACTCTGGCGTCGTCTGCGCCGAAACGCCGCTGCTGTTTGATCTGGTCGCGCAGTTGGACAGTGCCAACGCGGCGGGCGAATTCTACCTGACCGATATCGTCGCCCTGGCGCGCGCGCGCGGCCTTTCGGCGGGTGTGGTGATCGCGGATGAGGCCGAAACCCTCGGCATCGACACCCGCGCGCAACTGGCACGGGCGGAAACGCTGTTCCAGACCGCCATGCGCGCCGAAGCGCTGGAGAATGGCGTGACCCTGACCGCCCCCGACACCGTGTTCTTCGCGCTGGATACCCATATCGGCCGTGATGCCGTCATCGCGCCGAATGTGGTCTTCGGCCCCGGCGTCACTGTGGAATCGGGTGCCGTGATCCATGCCTTCTGCCATCTGGAAGGCTGCCATGTGTCGCGTGGGGCCAGTGTCGGCCCCTTCGCCCGCCTGCGCCCCGGCGCGGAACTGGCCGAGGATGTGCATGTCGGCAATTTTGTCGAGATCAAGAATGCGGTACTGGATGAAGGCGTCAAGGTCGGCCACCTGACCTATCTTGGCGACGCCCATGTCGGCGAATTCAGCAACATCGGCGCGGGCACCGTGACCTGCAATTACGACGGCGTGATGAAACACCGCACCGAAATCGGGGCCCGTGCCTTCATCGGGTCAGACACCATGCTGGTCGCCCCGGTCAGCATTGGCGCAGATGCCATGACCGCCTCCGGCTCGGTGATTACCACCGATGTCCCGGCGCAGGCCCTGGCGCTGGCCCGCGCGCGCCAGGTCAACAAGCCGGGGCTTGCCGCCCGGCTGATGGAGCGGCTGCGCGCCATCAAGGCCGCGAAAGGCCAAAGCGGATGACCAATGCGGACACCACGCAAGGGGTGTCGCCGCCGCTGCTGCCGGCGGCGCTTGCGGCGCTGGAGGCCCGCGCGGACCCGCTGAAGGCGCAAGAAATGGCGGCCTACCACAAGGCCCGCCGCCGCTATCTGGGCGTGCCGGTCCCGCAAATCGAGGCGCTGGTCGCGGGCTGGCGCGCGGCCGCCACGCTTGATCAGCGCCTGGCCCTTGCCGCCGGGCTTTGGGACAGCGACATCCACGAGGCGCGCGTCGCCGCCGCCAAGTTGCTGACCCAGGCCCGCATCCGCCCCGACGGGGCGGTCTGGGACCTGCTCTGCACCTGGGTGCCGGGGTTTGACGGCTGGGCCCTGGCCGACCACGCCACCATCGCCGCGCAGAAACGCCTGGTCGCCGACCCGTCGCGCCTTGCCACGGTCGCAGGCTGGACAACCCATCCAAACATGTGGACGCGCCGCGCGGCACTTGTCATCACCCTGCCTTACGCCAGGGTGAACCACCCCAAACCCGCCGACCTTGCCATCCGCGAAACCGCCCTCGGCTGGGCCGAAAGCTACATCTCCGACCGCGACTGGTTCATCCAGAAGGCTATTGCCTGGTGGCTGCGCGATCTGTCCAAACACGACCCCGCCCGCAGCCGCACCTTTCTGGACCGGCATGGCGCATCGCTGAAATCCTTCGCCCGCAAGGAGGCCGCACGCCATTTGCCAGCGGGCTGACAGCCTGTTCATTATCTGTTCAAAGATATCCTCGGGGTTGGGGTCCGGGGAAGGGGCAGACGGCCCCTTCCCCGGTGCAAGCCACAGGCCCGCCGCAAGGAACCGCTTGCCCCGGCCTGCCCCAGTGCCTACCTTCTGCGCATGAACACCCCGCTGATTGATCCCTTTGCCCGCGCCATCACGTACCTGCGCGTTTCGGTCACCGACCGCTGCGATTTCCGCTGCGTCTATTGCATGTCGGAAAACATGACCTTCCTGCCCAAGGCCGACCTGCTATCGCTGGAAGAGCTTGACAGGCTCTGTTCGGTCTTCATCGGGCTGGGCGTGCAGAAGCTGCGCATCACCGGGGGCGAGCCGCTGGTGCGCAAGGGTATCCTGACCTTCTTCCAGCGGATGTCGCGGCACCTTGCCTCGGGCGCGCTGAAGGAATTGACGCTCACGACCAATGGCTCGCAGTTGGAAAGATATGCCCCCCAGCTTGCCGCCTGCGGTGTGAGGCGCATCAATGTCTCGCTTGACACGCTGGACCCTGCGAAGTTTGCCAGGATCACCCGCTGGGGCCGCCTGCCCCAGGTGCTGGACGGCATCGCCGCCGCCCGCGCCGCCGGGATGCGGGTAAAGATCAACGCGGTCGCGCTGAAGGGCGTGAACGAGGATGAGCTGTTCACCCTGACCGATTGGTGCGCGCAGGGCGGCCACGATCTGACCTTTATCGAGGTCATGCCGATGGGCGATCTGGGCAATGAAGACCGGCTGGATCAGTACTGGTCGCTGAAAGACCTGCGCGCGCGCCTTGCCGCCCGCTTTACCCTGACCGATCTGGCCGAGCGCAGCGGCGGCCCCGCCCGCTATGTGCGGCTGGAGGAAACCGGCCAGAAGATCGGCTTTATCACGCCCTTGACCCATAACTTCTGCGAAAGCTGCAATCGGGTTCGGCTGACCTGCACGGGCGAGTTGTACATGTGCCTTGGCCAGGAAGACATGGCAGACCTGCGTGCCCCGCTGCGCGCCTCGGCTGACAATGCCGTTGTGGAACAGGCGATCCGCAGTGCCATCCGGCACAAGCCAAAGGGGCATGATTTCGACTATTCCCGCCAGACGGTTGCAGGCCAGGTCACCCGGCACATGAGCCATACGGGGGGGTAGGGCCGGGAATGGTCGATGATTGAGGTAATCTGTCGCCCTGTTTGGGGCCTTTGCAGCCTGTCCGATCAGCGTTCTGACTGTCCCACAAGATCAGTTCTGCCATGAAAAACGCTGACTGCCCGGGGTCTGTGTGATCATCCGGGATGGAACAGGCGACTTGTCCCGGCAGGGCGCTGCAACAGGCTGCTGAAATCGTGCCAACCGCATGGACCGCTGGCTGGAAGACCGGAAGCTTTTCCCCGCGCAGTCTGGCCAGGGCCAACGCCCCGCTCTGCGGGGCACCGTCGCGCGGACGGGGAAACGCGGTACGTTTACTGATCCCGCCCGCACTGACGAAAGCACTCTATCCGCTGAAATGGCAGGGGCCATCGCCCCTGCCACAGCGCCGCGCTGTCCCTTGGCCTGCCGGGGGCCAAAAGCCCCAGGCCAGCGCCCGCCCCGCCCACGGCGGGCGCTGTCCTTCGTTGCTCCCGGACCTGCCGGTCTGCAGGGCACCGTCCCGCGCGGGCGGGGGGAAACGCGCTGCGTTTCCTGTTCCCGCCCGGAGTGGCGGAAGCAGTTTCACCGCTGCCATGGCAGGGGCCATCGCCCCTGCCACAGCGCCACGCTGCCCCTTGGCCAGCCGGGGGCCAAAGCCCCCGGCCAGCGCCCGACCCGCCCCTGGCGGGCGCTTCTCGCCCGCCGGGTCGGGCGCTGGCCTCTGCTGTGCCCGGACCTGCCGGTCTGCAGGGCACCGTCCCGCGCGGGCGGGGGAAACGCAGTGCGTTTCCTGTTCCCGCCCGGAGACGGTGAAGGTACTTTCACCGCTGCCATGGCAGGGGCCATCGCCCCTGCCACAACGCCACGCTGCCCCGCCGCCAGCCGGAGGCCACAGCCCCCACCCCGCCCACGGCGGGTGCCGGTCTTTCGGTGCGCTGGCATGACGGGTCCATATGGAACCGTGGCCCCTGACCGGGCGGAGCGACGCGGCGCGGTTCCTGATCCGCCCGGAACGGCAGCCCATGTCAGGCGGTTCAGGAAAACTCCCCGTCCGGCAAGCGGCCATGATGCCTGTTCGGCAGACGGGCAGCCCTTGACGACAGGCGCTGCCCGCAATTCGGATGAAAGCCGGGAGGACGGGCATACTCCCGGTCAGCTTCCCGGCCGGCGCCATGCCCCTGCGATCCAAAAGCCGCACCCTGTCCGCAGAGCGCCAGGGCGGGGCCGGGCACCGGTTGCCTGCCGGGGGCTGACAGACCGCCGTGACCGGCTGCGCGCAGGGGGAAGCGGACAGGCCCCCGGTCGCCGGGGCACTTCGGCGCGGGCGTGGCGGCTGGTCGCACCTGTGCTGCATTTGCAGCGCTGCGGACTATCTGGGCGATATGAAAAGAAGGTGAGCCATGGATACCCTGCTGCTGTCGCGCATCCAGTTCGGCGCGAACATCTCGTTCCACATCCTGTTTCCGACCATCACCATCGCGCTGGGCTGGGTCCTGCTGTTCTTCAAGCTGCGCTTCAACGCCACGCGCGACCCCAAATGGATGGAGGCCTATGGCTTTTGGGTGAAGGTCTTTGCACTGTCCTTCGCCCTGGGGGTCGTGTCCGGCATCACCATGAGCTTTCAGTTCGGCACCAACTGGCCGGGATTCATGGAAACCGTGGGCAACGTCGCCGGTCCGCTTCTGGCCTATGAGGTGCTGACGGCCTTTTTTCTGGAGGCGGCGTTCCTGGGCATCATGCTGTTCGGGGCCACCCGCGTGCCCGGCTGGCTGCACACGCTGTCCACCTTTCTGGTGGCCTTCGGCACCACCCTTTCGGCCTTCTGGATTCTGGTGCTGAACAGCTGGATGCATACGCCGCAGGGATATGAGCTGCGCGATGGTGTCGTGCATGCGACCGACTGGATGCAGATCATCTTCAACCCGTCCATGCCCTACCGCCTGGCGCATATGCTTGTCGCCTCTGGCCTGACCGTGGCCTTCCTGATCGCCGGGCTCTCGGCTTACCGCCGCCTGCGGGGCGACCGTTCGGCGTCGGTCGCGGCGACCCTGCGCTTTGCGCTGGGGCTGGCGGCGGTGCTGATTCCGGTCCAGATTTTCCTGGGGGATCTTCACGGGCTGAACACGCTGAAATACCAGCCCGCGAAGGTTGCCGCGATGGAAGGCAACTGGGAAACCGGCGGGCCGCGACCATTGATCCTTTTCGCCTGGCCGGATGAGGACAAGCGCGAAAACCTGGCGGAAATCGGCATTCCGCACGGGGCGTCGCTGATACTGACGCACAGCATGGACGGATCGGTGCCGGGCCTGAACGATTACGTCGCGGCCGATGGCACGGCCCTGCACCCGCCTGTGGCACCGGTCTTTTACGCCTTCCGCATCATGATCGGGGTGGGTGTGCTGATGCTGCTGCTGTCCTGGACGGGTGTCGCGCTGATGCGCCGCCGCCGCGCCGGGGTGGACGGGCTGCCGAACTTCTTCCTCCGGGTCACGGTCGCCATGACCTTTGTCGGCTGGGTCGCCACGCTGGCGGGCTGGTATACGACCGAGATCGGGCGTCAGCCCTGGCTGGTGACCGGGGTGCTGACCACGAAAGAGGCGGTGGCGACTGTACCGGCACCGATGGTGCTGGGCACGCTTCTGGCCTATCTGGCGGTCTATCTGGCGCTTGTCCTGGCCTATGTCGGGGTGCTGTTCTACCTGGCCTGCAAATCGGCGGACGGCAAGCCTGTCATCCTGATGCCCGCCTCTTCGGCGGCACAGGTCGCCGTGACGGCGGCGGAGTAGCTGGGATGTTCGCGGATCCCGCCGTCTGGCTGCCCTTCGTCTTTGCCGCGCTGATGGGCCTGTCGATCGTCATCTATGTCGTCCTCGACGGCTTTGATCTGGGCGTGGGCGTCCTGTTCCCCTTTGCCGATGACCACGAGAAAGACCTGATGGTCGCCTCGATCGGCCCGTTCTGGGATGCCAACGAAACCTGGCTGGTGCTGGCCATCGGGCTGCTGCTGGTGGCCTTTCCGGTGGCCCATGGCACCATCCTGACCGCACTTTACCTGCCGGTTGCGATCATGCTGGTGGGACTGATCCTGCGCGGTGTGGCCTTTGAATTCCGCGCCAAGGCCCCGTCCCGGCAGAAGGCGCGCTGGAACTGGGCGTTCTTTGCAGGTTCGCTGATGGCATCGCTGGCGCAGGGCTTCATGCTGGGCCTTTATGTGCTGGGCCTTGGCCACAGCTGGGCGGCGCTGGGGTTCGGCCTGCTCACGGCGGTGTTCCTGACGGTCGGCTACAGCTTCATCGGGGCGGCCTGGCTGATCCTGAAGGCGAAGGATGACCTGCAGGTCAAGGCGGTGGCCTGGGCGCGCGGCGGCATCTGGGGCCTGATCCTGGGCTTGGCGGCCGTTTCGGCGGCCTCGCCGCTGGTCAGCGCCCGGATCTGGGAGAAATGGTTCACGCTGCCCGCCATGGCCTGGCTGGCGCCCCTGCCGATCCTGTCGGTGCTGCTGGTCGGGCTGCTGTGGGTCGTGCTGCGCCGCCTGCCGATGGAGCGTGACCGTCTGTCCTGGGTGCCCTTCGTCGCCGCCACGGCGCTGTTCGTGCTGGCTTTTCTGGGGCTTGCCTATTCCTTCTACCCCTATGTGGTTCCCGAACAGCTGACGATCTATCAGGCTGCAAGTGCTCCTGAAAGCCTGTGGATCATCCTGATCGGCACCATCATCGTGCTGCCGATGATCCTGGGCTACACGGCGCTGAGCTATGTGGTGTTCCGCGGCAAGGCCAGCCTGCTGACCTATGATCTGATCGTGCAGAGCCCGGCACCGGGGGAAGCGGTTGAAACGAAACTGCCACGCTGACCTGACTTGCCAGAGCATGGCATTGACGTGCAGTATGCGCACCAGCATCGGCCGCGACCGACCGGTGATGCGTTTCCTTACGGTGCCGTGCAAGGGGTGTGATCAAATGAGAAGACTGCTTTCAGCACTTGTGTTTCTGGCGGCAACTGCCGTCGCCGCGCAGGCACAGGACAAGCCGAACATTCTGGTGATCTGGGGCGACGACATCGGCACGTGGAACATCAGCCACAACAACCGCGGCATGATGGGCTACAAGACGCCCAACATCGACCGTATCGCAGACGAAGGCCTGAGCTTCACCGACTACTACGCGCAGCAAAGCTGCACCGCCGGTCGTGCCGCATTCATCAGCGGCAGCGTTCCGGTGCGCTCGGGCATGACCAAGGTTGGACTGCCCGGCGCAGCCCAGGGATGGCAGAAAACCGATGTCACCATGGCGACGGTTCTGAAGTCGCTGGGTTATGTCACCGGCCAGTTTGGCAAGAACCATCAGGGAGATCGGGACGAACATCTGCCGACGATGCACGGGTTCGACGAGTTCTTCGGAAGTCTCTACCATCTGAACGCCGAGGAAGAGCCCGAGAATCGCGACTATCCCGCCGATATGGTTCTGGCCAACGGCAAGACCTTCCTTGAACAGTTTGGTCCGCGCGGTGTGCTGCGCAGCTTTGCCAACCCCGACGGCACGCAGCGGATCGAGAACACCGGCCCGCTGACCCGAAAGCGCATGGAGACGGTCGATCAGGAAACGGTAGATGCCGCCGAGGTGTTCATCCGCAACGCTGTCGCCAGCGGAAAGCCGTTCTTTGTCTGGTGGAATGCCACCCGGATGCACTTCCGCACCCATGTGAGCGAGGAAAACACCGGCCTTTCCGGACCAAACGGTGACGAATACTCGGACGGAATGGTCGAGCATGACATGCAGGTCGGAGAGTTGCTGGCGCTGGTGGATGAACTGGGCATCGCCAGCAACACGGTCGTGATGTACTCGACGGACAACGGGCCGCATTACAACACCTGGCCCGATGCCGGCACCACCCCCTTCCGCAGTGAAAAGAATTCCAACTGGGAAGGTGCCTACCGCGTGCCGACCTTTGTGCGCTGGCCGGGCCAGTTCCCGGCCGGGGAAACGCTGAACGGGATCGTCAGCCACGAAGACTGGCTGCCCACCTTCTCGGCCATTGCCGGCAATCCCGACATTGCCGCGCAACTTCGCGAAGGGGTCGCGCTGAACGGGCGCAGCTATCGCAACCACATCGACGGCTATAACCAGCTTGACTATCTGAAAGGCACGGTCGCCCAGTCGCCGCGCAGAGAGTTCTGGTATGTGAACGATGACGGCCAGGTGGTGGCCGCCCGCTACGATGACTGGAAAGTGGTCTTCCTGGAAAACCGGGGCGAGGCATTCGGCGTCTGGCGCGAGCCATTCGTTGAACTGCGCGCGCCGCTGCTGTTCAATCTTCGCCGCGATCCTTTTGAAAAGGCCCAGCACAACGCCAACACCTACAACGACTGGTTCCTTGACCGTCCCTTTGTTGTTGTGCCGATTCAGGCGCTTGCGGCGAAGTTCCTGCAGACGATGGTCGATTATCCGCCCAGCCAGTCGCCCGGATCGTTCAACCTCAGTCGCATCGAGGAACAGCTCAGAGCCAACATCGGCAACTGACCGCAGGCATGGGTCAGGGTCGCTGGTGCCGCCAGCATCTTCGGACCGGCGCAGCAGGCAATGCCCTTGCATGCTGCGGCCCTCCGGCCAGGGCGAAACGCGCCAGTCACGCAGGCAACAAGGCGCCGGGCCCAGGTCGGGCGGTGGTTTTGCGGGCGCGTCCGGCTGGGGCATGTCACCCTCAACCCAAGCCATAGCCTGCGGCGATGAAGCGGTTTCGGCAGTCCTGCGGCAGGAACAGGTCGCAGACTGCGCCGACCTGTCTCCAGAGCTTGGATTCAAGTTTCAAGTGCACCGGTTGATTTGAAGGCCGCGATCTCTTCGGCCATGGCGTCTTCGGGTGTTTTCCAGCCGAGGGTTTTGCGGCGACGCCGGATTATCAGCCGCGCGACATTGTTTGGTTCGGTCTGACTGCTGCCGCTCGGGCCGGTGCCCTTGGGGAAGAACTGGCGCAGCAATCCGCCGGTGGTCTCGTTCGCGCCGCGCTGCCGTGCATGAGGCGGATCAGGAAACGGTCCGGGGGACTGTTTCCCCGCCGATTGGTGCGGATCGCAGAACCAGATGTCGATCTTCAGGCGATGCGCCAGCTCCGGGTGGCAGGCCATCTCGGATCCGCGGTCGCAGGTCATGCTCTTGCGCAGGGCTGCGGGCAGTCGTTTTATCTGGCGCGTGAAGCTGCCGGGAACGGCGTCAGCACTGTT